>JACPMA010000003.1 GCA_016186205.1 Candidatus Peregrinibacteria bacterium
GGATTTTTGTGTAATAAAAAGTTTAGAAAAATTTCATGAGAGTATGATATGGAATTGCTATTATGGAGAAACAAGAAAAACATCTTGTAGTCTATCGAACCGATCCCCTTTTTCCTTCGCTCCTTAAAGAAACTGCGGATCCGCCGCAGAGACTTTTTTATGCAGGCCAAGAACTAAATCCGCACGATAAATATTTCGCCATTGTCGGAACTAGACACCCGACACCATACGGAATTCAAATGGCAGAAGCTTTTTCCGCTGTTCTTGCGCGTGCAGGCTTCGTGATTGTAAGCGGTCTTGCGTATGGCATAGATGGAGCAGCCCATCAAGCCGCGCTTGATGTCGGCGGACGCACCATTGCAGTGCTCGGAAGCGGACTGAATAACATCACTCCGTATTGCAACCGATCCCTCGCGAAAGAAATTCAAAAAACCGGCACGATTATTACAGAATATGCACCTAACGACCCTCCGCATAAAGGCACTTTCCCGCGGCGTAATCGGATTATTGCCGGCATGTCCAAAGCCACGCTCGTTATTGAAGCGCCGGAAAAATCAGGCGCTTTAATCACGGCCCGCTTAGCTCTTGAATACAACCACGATGTATTCGCTATTCCAGGAAATATCACGCAAGAAACGAGCCGCGGAACAAATCGGCTGATTCGCGATGGCAACGCGTTTCCAGTCACCTGTCCGGAAGATATATTTGAATATCTCGGAATAACCGCGGAAAAATCTCAATTCGTAAAAAATTGTCTTTCCGGCGATGAAAACACCATTTATGAACTCCTAAAAAAGTCATCTCTCTCGATAGATCAACTTATTGCCGAAACAAACCTTCCTACCACGCGCATTATAGAAATCCTCTCGCGCCTGGAAATAAAAAGTTTTATAACCATCATCGGCGCTCATGCATTCGTAACGCGATGAACTTCTTCCATGGTCGTCTCGCCTGCGATGACTTTGAGTAAACCGTCTTCGGCCATCGTCAACATTCCTTTTTTGCGCGCCAATGCAAAAATTTCCGGCGCTGATTTATTTTTCAAAATCGCGTCTTCAATTTCATCATCGACAAGCAAAACTTCTGAAATCACCATTTGGCCTCTAAAGCCTGTAAAATTGCACGCATCGCATCCTTTTACTTGCCTCAATTTTTGAGGAAGCTGCACTGTACATGCGGCATCAACGCTTTTGATTCCATCAAGCGTTTTCTCAATAAAAGTTTTTTCTTCAGATGTAACAGCCCGCTCGGTACTGCACGCAGAACAAAGCCGCCGCACAAGCCGCTGTGCCACCACCACGGATAATGCCGGTGCAATCATAAATGCCGGAACACCGATTGTAGTGAGACGCGGAATGGTTTCCACGGCGCTGTTGGTATGCAAAGTAGAAAGCACAACGTGGCCTGTGAGAGCAGCCTGCGCCGCAACTTCCGCAGTTTCCAAATCGCGCACTTCACCAATCATGACGATATCCGGATCTTGACGCAGAATAGAACGCAGCCCGTTCGCAAAATTATAACCCTGTTTTTCTTCCACTTGGCTCTGAGTAATGCCTTTTAAATGATATTCAATAGGATCCTCAAGAGTTATAATTTTTGCTTCCGGTTTATTAAATTGCGTAAGCAACACATATAAAGTCGTGGTTTTTCCAGAACTTGTCGGGCCGGTTACAAGCACCATGCCCTGCGCAAGCTGCTCGGCATTTTTAAGAATCTCAAGCGATTTCCCTGAAAATCCAAGCTCTGCAAAAGAAGCAAAATGTTTTCCGCTGTCCAAAATGCGGCATACGAATGCTTCTCCGTATTCCGTCGGCAGCGATGAAACGCGCACATCAATCTTTCTCTCATTAACAATGAATCGAAAACGGCCGTCCTGCGGCACCGTTGTCACATTCAATTTCATTTTTGCCTTATATTTCAGCTGACCAGCAAGATGATGATAAACTTCTTTTCCAACAGAAAACGCTTCGTGCAAAACGCCATCGATACGAAATCGAATGGTGCACTCCGACTCTTCTGGCTGATAGTGAATGTCGGATGCGCCTGCTTTAATGGCGGAAACATGAAGTGTATTTAGCGCTTCTTCGGCCGGCAAAGTCGCGATGGTATCCTTGAGCTTTGCCAAATTTTCCAATTCCTTTTCGTAATGAATTTCCTCTTCAGCGACCACGTTT
Source organism: Candidatus Peregrinibacteria bacterium (assembly GCA_016186205.1). Classification (GTDB taxonomy): domain Bacteria; phylum Patescibacteriota; class Gracilibacteria; order UBA1369; family UM-FILTER-53-11; genus JACPMA01. The sequence continues at coordinate 2,175 of JACPMA010000003.1, forward strand.
TTTGTTTCAACTTTTAATTTAAATTGATCCGATGCATAAAGTTTCAGAGCTTCATAAAAAGCCGCTTCGGAAGCAATATAAACTTCCAGCGTAAAACCTCGTCCTTCTAATTCTTTTATTGTTTCTTTTGTTTCAGTTTTATCCGGATCAACCACGGCAATTCGCAACTTTTTGCCTGATTTAAAAAACGGCATGAGTAAAGCGTGTTTTGCCGCTTCTTCCGGAAGAATATGCAAAATATCCGGATTTATTGGAAACCCGGCCACGTCGACATAGGGGAGATTTAAATCTTTGGCGCGCTGCTGGGTAGCCCTCTCTTGAAGGTCTCGATTGATGCGCGTCAAAGCCTGATCCGTTGTTTGATCTGCCATAAGCTTAATTTTCTTTTTATTTTATCACAAAAAGAGCTTTTAAGAAAGCCCGCTAGCGCAACGGGAACCCACGAGACCCGTTGCTCGCATGGATAAATATCCAGTAGTATTTTATTTTACCTTCTTAACAGCCTCCACAATCTTCTGCGCGTCTTCTTCGCTCACGCCTTCGATAGATGCAATATCTTTGACAGAAAGACCTTTGAGCTGCTGCACATCGGTAAGATTCACGGCGGCAAGTTTTGCGACCGTATCCGGCGCCACGCCTTCAAGCTGTTCAATCTTGGCAACATATTCTTTTTCCTGCGGCGCCTGTGGAGCAGCTGCAGCAACTCCGGCTTCGGTCACCGTGCCTTCCGGAATATCTTTCACGTCAAGAATATCGATTTCGTGGCCGGTTAATTGCGAAGCAAGCCGTACATTTTGTCCTTGTTTTCCTATAGCCAAAGGGCGCTGGTCTTGATTCACATAGACCGATGCGCGCTTCGCCGCTTCATCAATTTTAATATAAAAAATCTTTGCCGGCGAAAGAGCTGCTGAAATAAATTTTCCTGATTCCGAATACCACTGAATGACATCGATGCGTTCGCCGTTCAATTCTTCAGTCACATTTTGCACACGCACGCCTTTTTGCCCAACGCACGAACCAATAGGATCCACCTTTGGATCATTTGAAGAAACGGCGATTTTACAGCGAACGCCCGGGCTGCGCGCAATAGCTTTTACTTCAACCATACCTGCTTTGATTTCAGGAATCTCGAGCTCGAGCAATTTTTTCACAAGATTCGGATGAGTTCGGGAAATGAGAAGCTGCGGACCGCGCGTCGTCTTAATAACTTTATCCAAATAAATTTTTATGCGCTGTCCGCCAAAATACCGTTCGCCTGGAATTTGCTGATCCGGCGGAAGAAGCGTGGTAATTTTATCCAAATCCACAAAAACCTGGTTGCGCTCAACGCGATGCACAAGCGCATTCAAAAGTTCATTCTCGCGATCTTTAAATGTCTGATACATGAGTTCACGCTCCGCTTCCTGCAAACGCTGTATGATGACCTGTTTTGCGGATTGCGCCGCAATGCGTCCGTACCCGACCGGCGTAACATCAATCTTCACAATATCGCCGACTTTCGCGCCTTCTTTATATTTTTTAGCCTCTGCCGGCGTCATCTGCTGTTCTTTATTTTCAACTTTCTTAATCACTTCTTTCAACAAATACACCGTGATATTTCCTGATTTTTCATCAAGATCCACATCGATATTTTGATCGCGATTCCCGTAATCCTTTCGGTATGCTGCGCGCAGAGCCGCTTTCACGGTATCCATCACAACATCGCGAGGAAGATTTTTTTCATCGCAGAGCTGATTGATTGCGGCAAGAAAAAGTGATTGCATAAAACAGGATGCTTTTCATCCAGTGGCCCTAGTATAACATGCCTGGTGCGTTATACAAATACTATGTTCCTATAGCTACCTCCTCCTGTTTTGTATACCGAAGAAGACTAAGATAACTCTCGGGATCTCTCCATGTTTCCTCTATAGCAAACCCATTGGCACGCGCCAAATGTCTACATTCATCAAAGTCAGGCGCGCTAGCAGGGTCATCAATAAGTGTATGAGCTAAAATATTTGCTTTTTCAGGAAATGGTATATCTTCTCTTCCCATCCAATGCTGTGCTCCTACAGCGCGCAAGAAATGCCCGGCGCGCATTACACGTCTATTTCTTTCTGAGATTGGCTCATCGGCAACTGTATCGCCATTGAGAAATACTTCACCGGGCTTAAGATTTCTTTGAAGCCATGTAAAAAGCCAACGGCGAGTATCTGGAGAAAAATTGTGCGCCGTATATGATGACACGACAAGCACACGATTGTCTGGCGATGCTCGATCAATAGTATGATCGCCGAATCCTTTATGGACGAGTTGCACTCCACGGACATTTCTACTATGAGCTATTTGAAGCATTTCTTTTGATGGATCAACAATTGTCACTGGCGTTTCTACACCCCTCGTTCGGAGGGTCTGTGCCAAAAGCGCAGTACCGCCGCCAACATCAACAATATGCGTAGCATTTATCGCGGCGATTACCGTTGCCATACGCTCAAAAAGAGCTTGATGAGTAGGATTTTCAGTAACAATGCGGTCGTAAACAGCTGCTGCATCAAGATGTGTCCAGGTTGTTTCAAAGCCTCCGGATGAGTGTCTTGAGCTATCTGGCAGGCGATCTGACATATAAATACAAAACAATAAGTAATTAAAGGTTACTATTATAGAGATATAAACTAAATTTTGTCAACCTCAACTGACAAGGAATCAATAAGTCCCCATATTGTATCTGGAGAAAAGCCGCGGCTTGTGAGGAGTTGAATTGCCTTTTTCTTGCGTAACACCGGCGGCATTTTTTCTTTTTTCCATTGCCGTTTCCGGCTTTCTAAAAGTTGAAGCGCAAGCGGCTCTTCATCAATATCGCGCTTTTCCCACGCTTGCTTTGCTTGCTCGAACGGAATGCCGCGCCTGTGCATCTCATGCAGAAAAAGAAATTTTCCGACCGGCCGGCTTTTTAAACGATATTCGAAATAGTCGCTCAAAATTCGGCTGTCATCGAGGTACTGCAGCTCTTGTAGCCGCTTTATAACTTTTTTAACAGCAATGTCTAGACCGCTTAATTTTAATTTCTTACCGCGCTGGAAAAATTTCCTAGAAATTTCCGCTTCGCTGTAATTCTTTCGTCCAAGCAGATGAAACGAATAATTCAGGAGAAGTTTGTAAGAATCTTTTTCCACGGAGATAATATTATCATGCCTTTTCCACCACAGGCGGATTTGCGAGAAATTTTCGCAAATCGGCTTCAAGCGCTTTTGTAACCTTTGCATTCCCCAATAGAAAACCCTTTGCTCCTTCTCTGCCCTGGCCAAGTTTTACATCACCGTATGTATAGAAGGCACCGCTCTTGTGAACCCGTTCATATTTTACGCCCAAATCGAGCAAATCTCCGACGTAGGAAATGCCTTTGTTATACATAATATCGAATTCCGCGGTTTTAAACGGCGGCGCGACCTTATTCTTAACCACTTTCACTCGCGCGTGGATTCCAACAATATTTTTTTGATCGCCGGTTCCTTCGTCAATTTTTCCAATGGAACGGATGTCCATACGAACGGAAGAATAAAATTTCAACGCATTGCCTCCTGGCGTAGTTTCAGGATTCCCAAACATAATCCCGATTTTCATGCGGATTTGATTTATAAAAATCACCGCAGTTTTTGATTTGCTGATGCAAGAAGTTAGTTTTCGAAGCGCCTGACTCATAAGCCGTGCCTGAAGCCCCATATGGCTATCGCCCATTTCGCCTTCGATTTCCGCTCTCGGCGTAAGCGCTGCTACAGAATCAATAACAATGACATCAATGGCATTGGAACGCACAAGCGTTTCTGTAATTTCAAGAGCCTGCTCACCGGAATCCGGCTGGGATACGAGCAAATTCGTCATATCCACACCAATACGTTTTGCATATTCCGGATCGAGCGCATGCTCGGCATCGACGAAAGCACACTGCCCTCCTCTCTTCTGCGCTTCAGCAATAATATGGAGAGTAAGCGTGGTTTTTCCGGAAGATTCAGGACCGTAAATTTCGGCTACGCGGCCGCGTGGAATTCCTCCGCCGAGAGCAAGATCAAGAGAAATAGAACCGGTGGAAATTGTTTCAATAGGAACCTGCTTTGATTCACCCATTTTCATAATTGAACCCTTGCCGAAGTTTTTTTCGATTTGCGCGAGGGCGAGTTCGAGAGCTTTTTTCCTTTCTGTGTTTTGCGGATTTTGTGGAGCCATAAAATAGAGAATTATGAATTAAAAAATATGAATGATGAATTATGGACGATTTGATTTTAGCATATATGAGTATGCACTCATAGTCAAGCGGATTTTGTTGATGAATTTGAGAAATTCTGATATTATAGGCTTGGCAATGAAAATTGCCTGGTGGATCTCTACGGGACTCGTCCTGTGGACCCAAGAGCGCTCTCAAAATATTGAGAGGCTCTTTTTTATGCCGTGGCGGTGGATCCATCGGGAATCGAACCCGACCATCAAGATGATAAGCCTGACATCAGAGCCATCTATGGACCCACGTATCCTACGGCGCGCGGACCCTATCACACTCACATGAAATTTTTCTAAACTTTTTATTACAACGCAAAATCCGCCATAGCGGATTTTGCGCTTCTAGTAAACAAAAATGCTTTATTGAAATTGTAGAAAAAATTTCATTTATGCTTATTGCAGCTTCGATAAAGCACAATAAATTTACCAAAATGGCAATATAATTTCATAAGTTACATTTGACTCCTGAAGAGTCTTTTATGTAAAAGTCTGAATTTGGTGTGTCTATTTTATGACAACACTCCTCTGACCTTTAAAAATTCATCTCCCATTTCCTATTTTAGGATGTGCTTCCAGAAGTCAATTCTGGATGGCGCATATAAGGGAGTACTACAAAAAAGGGATTTACCTTTGGGTCATGTCGAAGTGGAGATAAAAAATAATGTTGCGATTTTATCTTTAGCTCGACGTGGCCCGGGGTTCCCCCGGCACGATCACCCCCAAAAGGGGTAAGGAGAAACAGCCATGAAGACCGATCTGATCACGATGGACGGCAGCAAGGTGCGCAAGGGCTTCGGCATCGCGGACGCGGCGCGGCGCTGGCTCGAGGACGACAACGGCGGCAAGCGGTACCGCCACATCGGGCTCGTTCAGCTCATCGCGGCCGTGGTCGGCAACCAGGACGAGGCCTACAAGCCGAACGACCAGAGCATCGCGACGCGCATCCGCACGGGCGTGCAGTACGTCGCGCGGGTCGCCGGCGAGCGCATCGTCGCGGACGCGATCTCGCTGGACGAGCAGGTGATGGCGGCGTTCAACAACTCCGTCACCGCCCTGTTCGCCCCGAGCCGCTTCACCGACGCCACGCAGCGCCAGGTCTGGAACCCGCAGACGCCGCTCGCCACCGCGAACGATCTGCTGGAGGTGCTCAACGCCTTCGGCCAGATGCAGTTCGCGGCCGGCGACGTCGAGCAGTACGGCGCGGCGATCCTGGCGATCGCGGCCGGCGTGGGCACCGCGGAGGGCAAGACGCTCCGCAACGCCTACACGCTGACCGCGACGGGCTCGCTCACGGAAGTCAACCTCCGCGAGATCGCCGACCGCCTCCAGGCCGAGGGCTCGGCGATCGAGTCGCTCGGGGACGACACCTGCGCGGCCCTGCACCGGGCCGGCAACGTGGCGTTCGCCAACATGCCGACGGCCAAGACGGCCGCCGCGCAGCCGCGCGCCTAGCCCCGACGCAACACGTCGAGGCAACAGCGCACAAGTAGTACCCCCAGGGAGATGACTCGGTGAGTCTTCTCGTCTAAATCCGCCGACTAACGTCGCCGGACAGACCGGGGAATCTCCCTGGGGCAGTTGTACCCGAACTCTCCCGCCGCGCAAGCTGCGGGAGAGTTCGACCTATATATAAGCTCGCGCCGTACGCTCGCAACAAAGTGTGCACGTGCGCAACCTACATGCCAATTATAAAAAATTCCGCATTGTATATATGTAAATTTAACAGGTCACAATTCACTCTTAAGAGTGAATTATACAAAACAATAAATTTCTGGCAAGAGTTCGCGCCTGGAAAATATTGAGATTTATTTTATCCAACATGATAAAAACTCTTTATACTTTTTTCCGTGCCAAACGCCACATTTTTTGTCTGGCATAAAGGACATCGATACACGTACTTTCGCCCGACCTTCACCCCATCCACAATTTTCTCGCAATCTTTACAATAAAAAACAATCCGCACCGCCTCTATCTTTTGATCTTCTTTCAAAATTTCTACCATAAATTAATATTATGTGTTTGAAGGAACATTTTGCTTTCGTCGTGCACGGAAGTGCTGCACAATTTTACGCAGCAATGCACCGCCGCCAACAACCCCGAATACAACCGGTAATCCCTGAAGCAGACCTATAGCAATTATGAATATCGGATGATCAAACGCATCGGTCGGCTGCCCTAGCTGCTTCACCGCAAAAATATTACTTACAATAAATCCCGCGGTAATACCAAGAGTGGTAAGCCAAAAACAACGCGGCGCGGCAAAACCCGCTAGTGCTAAAAGGAGAAAACCTCCAATAAAGATTATTCCTCCAATAATCTCCGATGACGAATCCGTTAGATTGCTGCTTTCTCCTAACAATAACAATGCCAAAAGGGTCGCCGCAATTGGAATACCGATATTCAATTTCCGCTGCCAGTCCTTGCCTTGTATAGGCCCAGCTATTTTTACCGCAATGAGTCCAACTATCAAAAGAAGAAAAAGGCCGGCTGGAATGAAATTAGATGAATTCATCATAATCGTTTATATCTACAAATCCATTCTAATTTTATAACTCCCTCCACCAGCCTCCTCTGTTTTTTCTAAGGTTGCGCCCTCCGGGCGCACTAATGGCTTAGCCTCGCTGAGGCTCGGCCTGGGCTCCTCCTTTTTTAGAATTTGCTGCCCTCTTTCCCCAAAGAAAAACCCGCGTTCATGCGCATGTTGCGGCAAAATCTTGCGAGGTTGCGGCCGCGCTATTTGCTTAGTTAAACTTTCGCTCGGCCTGGCGGTTGGCGCATACGCCTGTGGTTGCGACGGCGCCGGTTCCATTTTAATTAGCGGTTCGAGTTTTCCAACATCATCCGTCTTCGCAATTTCCTCCTTGTTCTGCAAATATCCGCCAATTAATAAAACAACCGCACCGATAAATGCAACCGTCATTCCGAAACGAGTTTCTTTTAAAGTGATATTCACGCCGAATTTCGGATGGAAATAAATCGAATTTACGAGCACAAGAAGAAAAAGCGATTCGATTGATACCGCAAGATGTAGGATCGCTTCGCGCACCGGCAATCGTGGCACATGGCGTTCGAAAAGATGATAAGAAAAAATCCAAAGCGAAAGTCCTGAAAGCAATAAAATGGCTATGCCGACAAATGAAGCCGGCCCGGTAATACCGAGAAACTGATCGCCAATTCGATATGAATCAAGATCCGCGTACCACGGAAGAATGGTTGAAATAAGCAGAACGAGACTGCCGATGCCGATCATTTTTATATGTTTTGGGAGACGAAGAAAAGTTGCCTGAATGCGTGCGAAGCTCATAGAGAAGGGGTTAAATCTATCCCAAAAGTAGCAGAAAGGGTTTAAAATTGCCAATTGCCACATGAAAATCGGGATTGATATAAGGAGCGCTTGCACGCAAAAAACCGGCAAAGGCTGGTATACATTTCATCTGGTAAAAAACCTGCTCGCGCTTGATCGAAAAAACGAATACATCCTTTATACCAATGCTATTACCGCCGATGCGGCGGCTTTTCAAAATGCACATATAAAGGTTATCGCAAAGCATCCGCTGCTTTGGCACTTTGCCGTTATAAAGGATTTTAAGCATGAAGGCGGAGAATTATTTTTTTCGCCGACGAGTTATTTAATTCCTGCGTTTTTGCCAAAAAGTATCCGGTCGGCGATGGCCGTACATGACCTCATTGCTTTTCGATACCCGCTCCAGCATCACAGAAAATCAATGATTTTGGAACAGCTTTTTCTTGGCCGTGCGCTGAAAAAAGTTTCGCGGGTTCTTGTACCGTCGGAAAATACGAAGAAGGATTTGATGCGACTTTTTCATTATAAAGAAGAGAAAATTGCTGTGGCACCGCTGGGAGTTGATGAATCAATATTTGGTATACAAAAACAGACATCCGGTATTTTGAAAAAATATAATCTGCCTGAAGAATTTATTTTGACGGTCGGCGGACTTGAACCGCGAAAAAATATCGCGCGCCTTGCGGAGGCTTTTCTAGCAAGCAACCTAAACAATCTCAAACTTGTCATCGTCGGCGGCCGCGGTTGGCAGTCAAAAAAACTTCAACAAAAAATCGCGCAGCGTGGTGACCGCATTATTCACATAGAAAATTGCAGCCAGGAAGATTTACCGGCGTTTTACCGCGCTGCAAAAATATTTGTGTTTCCTTCGCTTTATGAAGGCTTCGGTTTGCCGCCGCTCGAAGCTATGGCGAGCGGATGTCCGGTAATTTGCTCAAATGCCGCATCGCTCCCGGAAGTTTGCGGCAACGCGGCGCTCTTCGTAAATCCTGAAAAAACAGAAGAAATCGCAGCTGCTCTCAAAAAACTGCTTAGCGATGAAAAGCTTCGCGCCGAACTCATACAAAAAGGCCTGGATCAAGCCAAAAAATTCTCCTGGCAAAACACCGCTGAAACTACCCTAAAAGTTTTTAATTCTTTATAATATATTTGTGTCATTATCGCCAAAGAAAGTCGGCATCATCACCAAGCACACGATCCGCGAACACGGGGACTATTTAAAAAAACTCGTCAATGAACTTAAAAAATATGCCAGAGAAATTCTCTTTGATGTACATGCCGGCCAGATTATAGGAGCCAAAACACACTATGAAAAATCGCAGATCCTTTCACGTTGCCACCTCGTAATTGTGCTCGGCGGCGACGGAACTCTCCTCAAGACCGCTCGCAGCATGGTGAAAAAACATCCGCTCATTGCCGGTGTGAATTTCGGGCATCTTGGTTTTCTCACGGCATTTACGCCGCAAATCCTGCTTTCGAGCCTTCCAAAAATTTTTGCTGGAAAATTTTGCCCGGATGAACGATTTCTGCTTCGCGTCACAATTTACCGCAACAACAAAAAGAAATATACGACCCTTGCGCTCAATGACGCGGTCATAAATCAAGGCGGCTTTGCGCGCCTCATCAATCTGCGGGTAGAAGTTAATAAACGCCGGCTTGCGAATTTTCGCGCCGACGGACTCATTATTTCAAGTCCAACTGGATCAACCGGCCATTCCCTATCGGCCGGCGGTCCCATTATTCATCCAAAAATCGACGGCATTGTATTAACACCGCTGTGTCCGGTGAAACTCGGAGTGCGTCCCATCATCATTCCAAATAATCGCCAAATCATCATCCGGCTCGAAACCGAGTGGCGCGCTGAAAAAAAACCCATTGTGCTGACGATCGACGGCCAAGAAACAGTAAACTTAAAACGCGGCGATGTTATTCGGGTGCGCAAATCAAGCCGGAATTTTAATATGATCCGCATGGGCGGACATAATTATTATCGAATGCTGCGGCAAAAATTGAATTGGGGCGAGTAAACTGCAGCTACAGCGCGAATTCCGCTTTTACTTCTTCCGGCATTAACGCTCGGTTGTATATTTTCACTTCGTCGATTTGGCCTTTGAATCTATAGGTTTCCGTTACTCCCCAACTTCCAATATAGGCATTCGTTGTAATGCTCCCATTTCCGATTATTCCTGATCTAATAGAAAGTGATTGTTCGATTCCGTTTAAATAAAGTTTATTCAGTGTCGAATCACCATTGGTAAATTCTGCAACAACATGTACCCACTTATTTATTAAGCTGTCTGCGGTACCGATTCCAAATGAGTCTCCTATGCCGGTGTTAAAACCAAAAGAAGGCGGAGTGGTTGCCTGTAAATAAAGATCGTACTGCTGAAAACCGAATGGCATTTGTTCCAGTTGGCCGCTCCACTTCATCCAAAATGCGGCAGTTATCTTGGTTCCCGGAGAAGTATTGATATTTGGTAGCGTAAGCGCAATAGCGCTCTTCCCGTCAAATTCCAAGGCGTTTCCGAAAATTCCGCCGACAGGCTTTGGTTCACTTATCCATTCTGCTTGATTTCCGCTTCCGCCGCTGTCGATCAATAGATTTTTTGGGTTATCAAAATTCCAATAACCCACAAGATCTTTTTGGACTGATTGATGTTTTTCTTTTATCTCATTATGTTGTAATTCGCGATTATAAATTTTCACCTCGTCAATGAGACCTTTAAAGGGTGCAAAAGCCTCCCCACCGAAATTAGCAGCACCGGCGCCAATCGTGATATTTTCTGTAGCAAGTTTGGGATCAATCTGACTTCCTACTTTTTTGAGTTCGCCGTTCACATAAAGCTTCCATTTATTATCGCCCCTCGTAAGAACCGCATGGATCCACTCATCGGTTTTGAGAACAAAATCTGCGCCGATTAAATCACAAGCCGCGTTATGGGCAATGGCGGCCAGCACCGAACCAACATTACAAGCACTATTGCTTTGTTCAAGACCAAAACCATTGCTTGGCCATTGTCCAATATAAATCACCGGAGCTCTTCGATTTGATTCGCTCGTGTTTATCCACGCTTCAAGACTCACGTTTTTCCCGCTCGCAACTTCAGGGAGCGCAGGGAGTGTTATATAGTCATCAATCCCGTCGAATTCCAAAGCCTGGCCGACTTTCCCGGCAACGAGTTTTGGATTGCCTTTGGTTTCTGCTTCGTGTTGCACGCCGGACGAATCTTTTACAATGTTTGCCTCCATATTATCGAAACTCCAGTAACCGATTAAACCGGGTTCTATTGGGGTTGGTGCCGGTGATGGTGGAGTGGGAGACGGTGCAGGTGCAGGTGCAGGTGATGGGGATGCCCCGGGAGATGCAGGAGGAGGTGCGGGCGGCGAAGGAACTGTCTGATAGATAATTGTCGAGGGAGAATTATTAGCATTATTTAGCACCGCGAGAATTTGATTTAGCAAATCGATCATTTGTTTGCGCTGCGCTGATGCATCGTCAATGGCTTGTTTCTGGAATTGAATGAAATTTTCAAGCGTGGAAGTTTGCGGAGAAACTGTTGGCGCGGAAAGCAATTGATCAGTCAATGCGGGTATTTTTGGCGTTTCGACTTGTTGAGGTATGACCGGAAGTTTTGGAGCAGGCAGATTTTTTTGTTCTTCAGCTGATTTCTTTTTTGCGTTTATTGCTTTTTGTTGCGGCGCTGATTTTTTGAGAGATATTTTCTTTAACGCGCCTGAAAATAAATTCGCATCCGAAATCCAAAAGACAGCCATTACCAAACCCAACACTCCCAAAAAACCAACTATGACTTTTTTATTCATAAGATTTTTATTTCTTTATTCTTGTATAATATTATACAAGAAGTAGTCAATTCAGTCAACTTTAATCAGGCGAACAACGGGAATCCGCGCCTCATAAATTCATAATACAGCCGCGTCCTTTCTTCATCATTACAAAACGCACTTTGAACAGCGTTACGCGTCAAAGTTCGTACGTCTTCAAGGCCAAATCCATACGCATCACAAGTCGCCTGCATAACATCTGCCATAGAAGTTCCGAACATAAGCGGATCGTCGGTGCTCAAGGAAACTCGCACGCCCGCTCGCAGCAATTTATCTAACCCAAGTTCTCGAATATCCTTAATGGTTCCGGTTTTTAAATTCGAAAGAGGGCAGGATTCAATGCGGATTCCATCCCTGACTACGCGAGCGAGAATTTCATCTTCGCCAGCAAGAGGTATGGCATGTCCTAGGCCGTTGGCCCGGAGGTCGGTTAGTGCCGTGCGCATATTCTTCACGCGAATGTCTCGATCGCAGGGAAACTCACCGGCATGAACTGTTCTCTTTAATCTTGCCTCTGTTGCTATACGATAAGCGCCTATATGAAGTTCCGGCGGAAATTCTTCTTCACTGCACGCAAGATCAAGTGCCACAACGCCGTTATGCTGAAATTCAGTTGCTGCTTTTGCCACTGCAAGCGATGTTTCCTGATCGCACTCGCGTCCTATAGAAATAATAAGTTTTACAAGCGTTCCGGTTTCTAAATAGCCTGCATTGAGTCCCAAGAGTGCTTCTTGAATAACATCCTGTAGAGAAAATCCTTTTTTGACGCTATACTGTGGAGCAAAACGCGTTTCCGCATAAACGTGTTTTTGTCGTGCAAGATCACGCACATGCGCTGTTGCAGCTTCGCGCATTCCGGCAGGAGTTTTTGTAAGAGCAATTGTAGGACCGAATTTTGCTAGGAATACTCCAACAAATCTTTCCACGGTGTCAAAACGCTCGTCTGGATCAACGCGATAGTATGCTTCAAGAGCCTCGCGAGTTTGTTCCGGCAATTTTGGTAAATTAATACCGTGTTTTTGCGAAATTGCCCAAATATCTTCAACCGGCAAAGCTCCATCCATGTGTATATGAAGCTGCGCCTTTGGAACATCCTCAAAAAACCGTCTATCTAAAAACATATTTCTCCTGAAGTATAGCAACGAATTGCACTTTGTCTAGACCTCGTTACATTACATCTTTAATACCTTCAACAACAGCCTTAATTCTCCTGATTCCGGCAGAACAGGCTTCTTCTTTTAAAATCTTGAAATGCTTGAGCACGCCGGTGTGCTCCACATGCGGACCGCCGCAAACTTCTTTGCTGTAATCTCCCATAAAATAAACTTTCACTTTGTTGCCAAGCTGGGCGTATTTATCGTCAAATAAACCGATGGCGCCGCGCTTTTTTGCTTCCTCAAAATCCAAAATTTCAAAATGCACAGGCATGTCGCGCTGAATTTGCGTGTTGACGATTTCCTCCACTTTTTTTATTTGCTCCGGCGTCATTTTTGTATGATGCGAAAAATCGAACCGAAGGCGCTCCCCCGTCACGTTTGATCCGCGCTGAAACACGTGCGGACCGAGCACATCTCGCAGGGCCTGATGCACGAGGTGTGTGGCGGTATGATGCATTTTTGTGGGCTCCGTATGGTCAGCGAGGCCGCCGGCGAATTTTTGGCTAGCGCCGGCGCGGGAAACTTCCTGGTGTTTTTTAAAAGCCTCGTCAAACGCTTTTTGAAATTGTTCTCGATTTACCGTAAATCCCTCTTTTGCCAATTCTTCCTCAATCATTTCCAGCGGAAAACCATAAGTTTCAAAAATATAAAATGCTTCTGCGCCGCTCAAAACGGTGCCGCCTTGCTGGCCAATAATACGTTCAAGTTCTTTGAGTCCCCTTCCGAGCGTTTTAACAAACCGTTCTTCTTCGCGATTCAATTCATCCAAAATACGGTCCTTATTTTTTGAGAGCTCCGGATAAACATTTTCGTAAAGCGGAATGAAAAGTTTTGCGATTTCCGCAGTGAAAAATTTGCTTATGCCGATTTGCTTTCCATGGCGAATTGCGCGCCGGATGAGGCGGCGCACAATATAACCTTGATCCACATTAGACGGAGAAACGCCCATTGGATCGCCTAAAATAAATGTGGCGGCGCGGAGATGATCTGCGATGATGCGGCATGAAGCGATATGCGATGTAAAACTGACTGCGTGGTTTTTTAAAAATTCCATGACCGGCGCAAAAAGTTCGGTGTCGAACGGCGAATCTTTTTCGTGAAGAATTGTAACAAGGCGCTCAAAACCAAGGCCCGTATCGACATTTTTTTGCTTAAGCGGTTCATATGTTCCATCGGGCTTTTTGTTGTACTGCATAAAAACGTCATTCCAAATCTCGACATAACGTCCGCAATCGCATGCGGGATTGCATTGAGATTGCGAAACGCGCCCGCCTTTTTTATGGCTTCCTTTATCGGAATCATTCAAAACATCATAAAACATTTCCGTATCCGGACCGCACGGACCTGTTTTACCGGCAGGACCCCACCAATTTTTCTTTTTCGGAAAGAAATAAATCCGCTCTTTTGGAATGCCGATTTTTTGCCAAATTTCTGCTGATTCGATATCGCGCGGCGCATCGCTATCGCCTTCAAAACATGAAACAAACAACCGATCCGCCGGCAAACCAAACCCGCCATTCTCCCAAGGCAATGTGAGGAGCTCAAAACTCATTTTAATCGCTTCTGCTTTAAAATAATCGCCGAGCGACCAATTGCCGAGCATTTCAAAAAACGTGAGGTGCGTGGCATCGCCGACTTCATCAATGTCGTCGGTGCGGAGCGATTTTTGCGCATCAACAAGGCGTTTTCCTTGAGGATGCGGCTCGCCCATCAAATACGGCACGAGTGGGTGCATTCCGGCTGTTGTGAAAAGCACGGTCGGATCATTTTCTGGAATGAGCGAGGCTGACGGAATCTCTTTATGTCCGTACTTATTCACAAAAAAGTCGATGTATTGGCGTCGTATTTGCGGTGCGGTAGGAACCATAGCTTCATTATTATATACTAGACCCGCTATGCTAAAAACTCTTGTCCTGAAACAAAAACAAGCGGGCATCATCCTGATTACTCTCGGCGGCTTTCTGTTCGCTTTTATCTTCCTTTTTCTCTATTTCAATGTCATTCGCGTGCCGGGATTTCCGGAATTTCTTCCTGTAAAAGAAACGATCGGTTTTGTGGAATTTCCGGCTGCGCTCGACGAAAATCTTGCACGGAAAATCAGCGAGACGCTTGGCGTTGACTGGAATCGCGATATTGCTCCGTGGGCTTCGGAAAAAGCGGCGCTTGCATTGCTGAAAAATTACGGCGCTGAACCGGAACAAATCTCGCCGTTTTTCTTTATTCAAACGCGCTCCGCGACTCAAGCATTTTCCTTTCTCAAAAACTTCAAAAATCCTCAAAAAGAAATCAGAGAAGTGAAATTTTCCGGCGTGACAGCTTTCTTAACTCCGCAGCTTTCTTTTGCGTTTCTGTCGGACGTGCTTGTAATTGCACCGACTGCAAAAAGTCTTGCCGAACTCCTTGCGTACCAATCTTCGTCAACGCAGCATTTGAGCAGCGACTCGGATTTCATTCAAATCCACGCGAATGTGTCCGGGCCGTTTTTTGCTTATTTCAAGCCAAAAGAAATGCCTGCACAAATCTTTTCCGCCATCTCTTCAAACATTCCATACATGCCGATTTCCACAAAATCTTTTCCTGCCATTGGCATTGCGGCGGAAAAAATGGATGCCGTTTGGCGAGGCATGAGTTACGCGCTGCTTGAAAAAAATCTACCGCCTGAAACTCCGCAGGCATATCGGGCTAAATTCCTCACCGTCTTGCCTTCGAAAATCGATTTCATGCTTTCCGGACAAAATCTTTTTGGACAAATAAAAAAAATCGACGAGATTCTCGGCGCGCATGCTTCATTTCCAAAATTATCAATGATGATTCAGCGTCTCATCAACGAATATCTGCCTGATGTTGATGCTGAAAAAAATCTCACGCCGCTTTTTGAAAAAGAATTCGCTTTCGCCATGGATTCGGATCGATTTTTGCTGCTTGCCGAAGAGCCGGATCAAAATGCGCAGGAAAAAATCGAATCGCTGCGTAAAACCTTTCAAAAAACAAACGGCCGGCTGACGCCGAAAACGCGTGATGTTCTTTTGCCGGATGGAACCAAAGCTAAAGAATTTGTGGCGGATCCATCAAAAGTAAAAACCTTCGAAGAAATGTTTGGCGGCGTGACTGTTCGAGGATTTTTATTAGGCAAAAACGGCGCGGTGTATGACGCTTTTTCAAATGGAACTTGGTTCATATCAAATGATTTCGAAATGATCAAAAAAGCGCTTCAGTCAGCCAAAGAACCGAATAACAGCTTCCGGGAAAGCCCTCTATATAAAGAAACGCTCCAGCCGATTCTCAAAAATCCAGAACTCCTGGGACTCGCTGTATTGCCGCATGGCACTTTCGGTTTTTCCAAACGCACAATGCCGGATCACATGGAAACGAATTTTATGTGGATTCAAAAAAATTGAATATTGAGAAACCTCTGAAAAACTATCTTACTACTGCAAATTGCAAATTTCGGCTGCAAACTTTTCAAGCCTCCTCGCTGTATCGCTACTTGATACAGCTTCGTCGGCCTTCAAAGTTTTCGCTCGAAATTTGCAATTTTCGCTACGCAACATAGTTTTTCAGAGGTTTCTTGCCGGGATTCCCGGCTATTTGACATTTTATATGAATTCCCGGTATACTTATCAATAAGCAGCCATTCGAGCCGCCTAATATGAAAATACATATTCCAAACAGCGTATGGCTAGGAAATATTGATCCTTTTTTAAAAGGATTTTCTCCGACAGATCAAAATCAATTAAATATAACATTCAACAAAAAATGGATGTCAATACATCCAATGGTTTTATCTATGATCGCTGCTCTTGGCATTAAAACAGATCCATCAAAAATCGAGTGTGAAAAACTTGAAGCAAAATCAAAGCATTATTTAGAAAGGATGGGGCTGTTTAATTTTTTGCATGTAGCGTCTGGCATTACGATGAAAAAGCATGAACCGGCGGGCAGATTTGTACCATTGACGCAAATAAAAGATGGAACAATGTTAACAAGATTTATTACGGAAGTAACACCATTGCTGCACCTAAAACCGGAACATGCTGAACCAATACGCTACATAATGAGTGAGTTGATAAGGAATGTGCTTGAACATTCCATGTCGAAATACGGCGCTATTGTATCTGCTCAATATTATAAAAAAAGCAACACCGTACGTATCGGTGTCGCTGATACTGGCATTGGCATATGGAAATCGATAAATCAATCTTATAATCCTAAAAACGATCTGGAAGCAATTCACTTAGCGCTAACGCCTGGTATTACCGGAACAACAAAACGCGAAGGTGGCACAGAGCAGAATGCGGGAGCGGGCCTATTTTTTATAAAATCCATAGCCTCTGTAAACAGTGATTTTTTTGTTATTTATAGCGGTAAAGCAATGTATAAGCTCTTAAAAAGAAAAGGCAAAAAAATAAAATTGCATGCTGATCCTTTTGAAGATAGACATTCTAAAAAAGATAATTTGCCGAGTTGGGAAGGAACTGTCGTCGGCATTGATCTTTCATTAGATACAACGCAAGAGTTTTCTCTACTTTTAAAGTTACTTAATGAAACTTTAAATAAAGCCATAAAAGAAAGAAAAAAAGCTCGTTATAAAAAACCTCAATTTATATGATTCATATAAAATTATTCAAACTGGTTGGCGCGTTTGCTGAAAATAAAGATATTGCGGCAAATATCAGATTAAACAAACTTATTCCGGCCTTAGAGAAAAATCAAAATATTATATTGGATTTCGAAAAAATTGATGGGGCCACACAATCATTTATACACGCTCTTATCAGCGACCTGATTAGAAAATATGGAAATGAGGTATTAGACAAAATTCAATTCAAATCTTGTAATAATACCGTAAAAGGCATTATTTCTATCGTAGTAGATTACATGCAGGAAAGTGATTAAGCCGTGACACATAATCTTGCTGCGGCTTTACGCAATACTGGTTACAAGCTACTCTTTATATAGTGCTGATACGCGATATTCTGCCGCCGCAAAGCCATAAGAAAACGGCAGACAAAACCGTATCCATTGTCATTCAAGAAAAAACGAATCCGAAACAACTCAAACGTTTTCGGGAAATTTCTTTCGTGCTCCTTTTTGCGTGCGCCATTCTCGGCATATTCACTTTTTTCCAGCTTAAAAACAAGGGGCTTCGCCTTTCGCGCGGCATCGCGGAGGCCGCATCCGCGGGTTTTGAAAAAATCGTGAACGGCGCGGTTGCGCTTAAAGACTCGCGTTTTGAAAACGCAAAAAATCTTTTTCAGCAAGCGTCCGGCGCGTTTCAAAACATTCAAAATCAAACCGCGTGGCTGTTTGCGCCGAAAACGCCGGCACTGACTCTGGAAGATCCGCTTTTGAATGCCGGCCGTTCGCTCATCGCGGCCGGAAATTATCTCTCCGCGGCAGGCGCCATATTCAGCGATGCGGCAAGCCGGCTCCAATTTCTTCCGAAAAATATTTTCGAAGCCAATAATCGCTCCATTGCGTATTCGCAGCCTCTCCCCTCTCTCACGGAAAAATTAAAAAAGGAACTTCCGGCGCTTTTGCTCGCTAAAGAAAATCTCCAAAAAGCAAATTCAGAAATTCAGAAAATTCCGGACTCTTTCGTTCCGCTAAAATTGCGGGAAAAATTCCGTTTTGCAAAAGATTCCCTCGCGCTCATCACGGATATTATCGGCTCGCTTAAGGCCGATATTCCGGCGATTCTAAAGCTTCTTGGCGATGATGAGCCGCACACATATCTCGTTCTTCTGCAAAATAACGCCGAGCTCCGTCCGAGCGGAGGTTTTATCGGAAATTACATGATTGTTGAAACGAATGACGGTTATATAACCAAAACGCAGGTTTTTGACATTTACAGCGCCGACCACCAACTCGCAGAAGCAATTCCTTCGCCGCCGGAAATCCAGCCTGCAAATCCTAGATGGTTTATGCGCGATTCCAATTATTCCGGCCACTTTCCTCTTTCCGCCGCTAAAGCCGCGTGGTTTCTGGAAAAAGAAAAAGGGCCGGGCGTGGACAGCGTTATCGCCATTGACCAAACTTTTATTGAAGAACTTTTGAAAATCACCGGGCCGATAAAAATTCCGGAACTTGCTTTGCCGCTTTCAAGCGAAAATTTTTCAACTGTGATTTCATATGTAGTTGAATCGAAACTTTCAGGCCGGGAAGATCCAAAAGCCATTTTGAAAAGTTTTATGCCGGCTTTTGAAAAAGCTTTATTTCAATATACTGATCCGGCTGCGCTAGTACCGCTCCTCAAAAATGCCGCGCAGTCAAAACATCTTTTTGCATACTCAAAAGATGCGGATTTGGAAGATTTTTGGAGGAGGCATGGCATAGCAGGAGAAATGAAACCGCTCGAGCCGAAAGAAGATTTCCTAAATATCGTTCATACTTCGATCGGCGGAAATAAAAGCGATGCGTTTATTGCGGAAACCATTATCCATGACACGTATCTAAAATCGGACGGCGGCGTTGTAGATGAACTAACGCTGACCCGCACGCATATTTGGACGGACGAAACCACAAAACGTCTAAAAACGCTCATTGCCGGTTTTGGATTTACCGAACTTCCGCAGAAAATCCTGGCGATTTTGGGACGGGCGGAAAATATGCATGCGATGCGTATTTATGTGCCGGCGGGCGCCGTGCTCGAAGACAGTTCCGATCCTCTCCTCGAACAAAAGTTCGATGAAGAAACCGGAAAAACGTATTTTTCTGTGCGCATGAACGTGCCGCTCAATGGCTCAAAAACAATAACCGTACGCTATCGCCTACCGTTTAAGCTCAATTTGGATCCGGTTGATAAATACAGTCTAATAGTGCAAAAACAGGCCGGCCAAGAAAATATTGCTCTGCAAAAACGCATTTTTCCAGACAGCCGCGTGCTCAATTACAAATACTTTCCTGAAACCGGCAATTTTGATTTGGACGGAGTTTTGAGTTTTGAAATGCCGCTTCTAAAAGATCTTTCTTTTTCGAGCGTGTGGGGCAAGTGAACCGCAATGGGCATTTGCCTCAGTTCGCTGGAGTCGGCCCGTTCCGTTCCTCCTTCTGGAACGCTTCCTTCGGCAAACGGCCCCTTGCGATTCACTTTTTTGAGAAATGGAAGCTCAATTAAAAAGTAGGTTGCGGCGGAGAAGAAGATTGTCAAAGACAAACCGAGGAAAAATTTCGGAACCGCAGTTAGTTGAAGTGGCGCGATTTTTTCTAAAACCGTGTAATGCCAAAGATAAATAGAATAACTTATAATACCTATAAAGCCAAAAACACGGTTGGAAATTAACGCACGAATCCAACGAAACGTATGAAGAAAAGCCAAAAGTCCGATGCCGAAGGCAAAAGCCGTAAGAGTGCCGAATCCAGTTTGCATCCACTCTATATCCCGCATACCGGCTCCTATTTCGGCGCTCATTCCCAAAAGAAAATAAAAAAACGCCGATGCGCCGGCGAAAATTACAAATGAAAGCAAACGCCCGACCCAGTGGAAATTTCTTATTTCAGCCATCTTAATAAAACAAAAACTTCCAATAATGCCGATGGCGAATTGATCCAGTTTACCAAACAGCTGTTCGGTAAAGAAAAACCGCTGCTGATCGCTCCAGCCGGAATAAAAATTATTAAAGAGATAATTTCGATACGCCCAGCTTGCGCCAATCATTCCTAAACCAACAAGAAAAATTCTCCACCATCTGCGGCTGCCGAGCCAAAAAAGGAGCGGCAAAATCGCATAAAAAAGCATTTCATGCGAGAGAGTCCAAGCAACCGGATTGATGGACTGAAAACTGTCAGGCCAAAAAGCATGTAGAAACAAAAGATGTTTTCCGATATCAAAAAACCCCTCGCGGGTAGTAAAAAAAGCCGGTGAATTTAAAATCAACAAAATAAACAGCGAAAAATAATAGATGGGAATGATGCGTTTAATGCGGCGAATGTAAAATTCCTTCAGCGTAGCCTTGCTGTACCAAAGGCTTGTAAAAAGCAAAAAACCGCTTAGCACGAAAAAAATATCAACGCCGCGATACCCGGCCTGAAAAAACGGCGAGAAATTTGCGCCGCCAACCAAAACTTCTCTGCCATTCAAAACAAAACCCCAAAAATGAAAGAGAAATACAAACATCGCAGCGAGGCCGCGGAATGCATCGATCCCGTCGATCTCGCGTCGCGTAGAAATTAATGCGCTTCGTTCCATTGTTTTTCTGACTGTTTACCTTTCATATACCACTCAAATGCTTCCGTCACTTTCACGGACACTATACGCCCGATCAATTCCGGCGTTCCTTTAAATTGCGTGCGTTTGAAATGCTCGCTGCGGCCTTCGCACATGCCATTTTCGCACCGCTCCACCAATACCTCAACTGTTTTTCCGACAAATGTACGGTGTTTTTCAAGCGATACGCGCGTTAAAATATCGTTTAAGCGATGCCATCGCCGCTCTTTTTCAGATCTCGTAATATCATCTTTCATTGTACGATATGCAGCTGTAAATTTTCGCATAGAATACTGCGCCAAATAAGCCATGTCCCAGCGCACCTCTTCAAAAAGCGCACAGGTTTCTTCGAACTGCTCTTTTGTTTCACCGCAAAATCCAACAATAATATCTGTAGAAATTGCGCAGTCTGGAATGGCAGATCGAATTTTCTTAATGCGTTCGAGGTAGCGCGAAACGGTGTACGGCCGATTCATACGCTTCAAAACTGCATTGCTCCCGGCCTGCACCGGCAAATGAATATATGGCATCTGCGTTTCCAAACGCGCCGCAGCTTCAATAAGATCATCTGTCATGTCTTTTGGATGCGGTGAGATCCAGCGCACGCGTTTAAGCCCTTGCAATTTAAGCAAATTCAACTCTTCCAAAAGCCGCGTAAAATAAATTTTCTCGCCCGCGCGTAGCGGAGCGAAGCGTTTTTCTTCCCGGTCTAAATAAGAAAGTCCGTATGAATCCACATTTTGTCCTAGAAGCGTAATTTCTTTGCATCCGTTTTGCACCAACCGTTCGCACTCGGCCAAAATTTCATCCATATCGCGGCTTTTTTCTCTGCCTCGAGTAAACGGCACGATGCAAAAAGCGCAGAATTTATCGCATCCGCGCGCGATCGGCACGAACGCCTGAAATTTCGAAGCATATTTTGGATTGATCGAAAAATAATTTTTGAGCGTGCCGGCGTCGAATTCATCCGGCGCTTTATTGAGGGATATTTCCGGATCGATTTCTTTCAATAAATTCGGCAAATTCGCAACGTCCTCAATGCGAAAAGTCATATCCAGTGTATCGAGATTTTTTATGAGCGGATCCGGCTCGGTCGTTTTTCGCGTAGACGATTTTCTAACCATGCAACCCGTGATCGCCACTTTTAGACTTTTATTTTTAAGCTTCAGCTCCGAAATCAGCGGCATCAATCCATACACGCGGTCCTCGGCTTTTTGGCGAATGGAACATGTATTAAAAATGATGAAATCAGCGTTTTCTTCCTGTTGGGTGGGCTCAAAACCGGCTGTTTCCAGTACTGCAGAAGTCCGTTCGGAATCAGAATAATTAAACTGGCAGCCGTAGGTTTTAATAAGATATTTCACGGACAAATTCTAAATCACAAATTCCAATGCTCCAAATACTTTAAACTCTTTACAAAAGACTTCCGATGTTCTATAATTATCCAAACACACACTACAAACTACAAACTAATAATCATGTTTCTCGATAGATTTTTAAGGGGTCCCGAATCGCACAGAAAACCGGAGGGTTCAGAGTCTGGAACTGAACATCTTACTCCGCGTCATTATTTTGATGGGCCGCGGATTGATGATTTAGGAAGAACTTTTGGGCGAGTAGTAGATGTAAAAGGCATAACGCCACTCTCCGAGTAATCCTTTATGAAAACACTAAAACCAACATCAAAAATAAAAGTGGATTTTGAGCGGGAAGGAAAAAATTACTCGGCAATTTTTGCGGTTACGCGCGAGCCTTCCGGAATGAGCTATCATTTGCATGCTGAAGTGTTCGACGAAAAAGAAAAAAAGATTTTTGAAAAAGAGCGCAGCGGACTGGATTATTCGCAAGTGGAATACGCGCTGACATTTGTTTTCCATCAAGCGTTTGTGGAAGACTGAATTCGCAAAGACGAAAACGGCATTTGCCTTCGTTCGCTCGGAGTCGGGCCATCGGATGCATGATCCTCCGGCCCTCTTCCGGGGAGCGTAACTTCGGCAAACGACCATTTTCGCTTTACGAATTCACATTCAAAAAAGGCTCTCTGTTTTGGAGAGCCCTTTTTCTGCAATGTATTTAATTTTTTGCTTTTTGTATTCTTTTTGCAGAACCAATAGAAAACGGTGTGTGTTTTTTTATTTGGGAGGTAGAATACAGAGCAGAATGAAGACTTTACTTTTAATCTATAGAAAGCCTCGCTTCTATGCTGTATGTCTTTATTGATAGATTCGCTTCCTGCTATGCGCTCGCGTGAAATATCAAAAATTCATATTATTTTATCTCTACAAAGAATTTAGGCAAATTATTTATATAGACATATAATAGTTTTGTATGGAAATTTTGGGGCTTAAAACAGATGTATTGCGAAAAGGATTTAACCTCATTGAAGAAATTCTCAAAGCCTTGAGAAAAAATAAGGAAAAAATTTCTGAACGCGATGTTCTTATCATCAGTTCAAAAATCGTTGCTCTCTCGCAGGGACGCGTAATTGAATTAAAAACAATACGCCCGAGCCGGCGCGCTCTTAAGCTTCAAAAAATCCCCTATGCTACCGGCAGCGAAGATCCACGCTTTATAGAATTAATTCTCCGCGAAGCAGATAAAGTTTTCCCTGGAAAAATGCTCACAACCCTGAAAAACGGCATGCTTATCCCGGCTGCAGGCATTGATCGAAGCAATATACCGGACGGTTTTGCCATTTTGTGGCCGAAGAATCCGTGGAAAACAGCGCAAAATTTATGGAAAAAAATGCGCAGTGCGTTTCACATAAAAAAACTCGGACTTGTGATTTGCGACTCGCATTGTCAACCTTTACGCTGGGGAACCACCGGACTTGCGCTCGCATGGGCTGGATTAAACGGCGTTGAAGATGCGCGCGGCCAAAAAGATATTTTCGGGAAAAAATTGCAGCTCACGCGCAAGGCCGTTGCGGATAATCTTGCTTCAAGCGCTTTGCTTGTCATGGGCGAAGCCGGCGAGAAAACTCCATTTGCCATTATTCGCAACGCACCGGTAAAATTCACCTATCGCCCGCAACGAAGTAACGAAATTTTTGTGAACCCGGATGAGTGCATTTTTAACGGAGTGTATAATAAAGCTCTATATGCGCATCGCAGTTCTCGCCTCCACTCGCGGCACTGATCTTCAAGCGATTATTGACGCAATCAAAACCGGCCAATTGAAAGCCGAGCTTGTGTGCGTGGTAAGTAATATAAAAAATTGTTACGCGCTCGAGCGTGCTCACTCGCATGGCATCAAAACGCATTTCATCGATCCAAAAGAAAAATCTCGCGTGGAATTCGATCGTGAAATGGTAAAAATTTTAGCGAGTGAAAAAATCGACCTCGTGGTGCTTGTTGGCTACATGCGCATCCTCACTCCATATTTCGTTGGAAAATTTCATAGGCGCATTATAAATGTGCATCCGGCGCTCATTCCAAAATATTGCGGGAAAGATTTTTTTGGAAACAGCGTGCACGAAGCGGTTTTGAAATCCGGCGATAAAGAAACCGGCATGACCATTCATTTTGTAGAAGAAGGCGTTGATACCGGCCCGATTATTCTTCAGAAAACGTGTCCGGTGTTGCCTGAAGATACACCTGAAACTCTCAAGGAACGCGTACAAAATCTCGAAAAAGAGTGGTATCCAAAGGTAATTCAAATGTTTGTGGAAGGTAAGGCAACATAGGCAATTTACCTATGTATACTTATTGACATAAATCAATCTCTATGCTTTCATAAGATCATGAAAGTACTTTTAGTTGAGGATGATCGAATGGATCTAAGGCTATATGAAGTCGGACTGGCAAGTAAGAAAATTTCATATAGATATGGACTAACAGAAACAGAACGAGCTGTCGATGACCAACAAATTAATGTTGTAATTGTAACTACGCTTCGTGAGGCACTGGAAGTTCTTGATCGTGGTACTTGGGATATGGTTATTTCAGATTTAAACTTTCCTGAAGAATCTGGAGGCGTTGTTGATCGTAATGGTATTACCATGGTGACGGAAGCTCTACGCCGAGGCGTAAAAAAAGTATATCTCAACACCACAAACGGATCTGAAGTTCATAAAATAGTTCCTGCAGGAGTTATCGTCTTGCCAGATAAGTTAGGATATAAAGATCTTGCAAACTTACTCCAGGGCCAAGAATAAAATCAGCTGCGTGTCCCAATCCTAAGGTAAAATCAAATTAAAATAAAATATTGCGCTTTAGTCAAAATTATGGTAATATTTAATTAACCGATTTAAATTATTACCTAACAAAAACAAAATTATGGATTCCAAAAAATTACTCATTGCCGTTGCCATACTCGTAACTGTTGCAAACGTATCCTTCACGCTTGCGGCAAATGAACCGCTTCGCAATGTTTACTCCGGCTTTGGCATCGAGGATCCGGATGCTGATTTGGATGGCATTGATGGCAACGCAGACAAATGTCCGGGGACTCCTTTTGATATTCTTATATTCAATAAAAATACCAAAAAACAAAAAGTTGTGACTGATTATCCGAGCTCGAGCGATCCTTCAAAAAAAGTTTACATTCGCCTCAAGAAAGTAAATGACAAAGAAAAGGACGGCGATAATAATGTCGTATTTCAAACTTCGCCGAGCGAAAAATTCTCAAAAAAAGGACTTGAAGAATACACGCTTGCGCCGAATAAAATCGCGGTCATAAAATCCATTGGAAAACAATTCCGCGTGCTTTACTCGCATTCCGGAAAAGGAATTGCAGTAGTATGGACTGCGGGGCTTGTGGATAAAAAAGGATGTTCGGCTGATGAATAACAAAAAAATCTCGCAATTTACAAAATAATTCAATGTTGTTTCAAGATGGTTGTTTTGCTAATTTTAGATTAAGAATTATATTTAAAAAGTAATTTCCTTATTTAGCTAATTTATTTTATGAAAACGCAACGCTTCGTGGCCATTTATACAATCGCGGCGCTTGTTGCGCTTCTTTTATTACTCATAGCCCCATCGGTATTGGAAGCAACTACGATTGGCACAAACATCTCCACTGGCGGAAATATAAGTACGGATGGCACGCTGACTGTAGGCGGAAGCATAACTCTTAATGGAGCTGCAGCTTCAACATATAGTATTGGCGGAAGCGTGACGAGCGGAACTATTACTCTTGGAGGCGCTGCTCAAACCGGAACAATTACTGTAGGTCAATCTACAGCATCAAATACAATCAATATTGGAAATGGCGTCACGGCCGCAGGATCAACTCAAACTATTAATGTCGGTGGTGCTGGCGCTGCTAATTCCGCCACCACCATCGGTATTGGTAATGGTTCAGGAACTTCCACTATAACAATAGGCGCTACAAGCGCGACTTCTGAAGTAACGCTTCAGGGTGGTATGGCGCATCTGAATATTATACCTTCTACAAAAAATATCGCCGTCACCGGTTCCACCTCTGTCTCTGGTGTTGCGGTCTTTGCTGCCGGTTCTGTTTCAGCGCCTTCAATTACGCTTACAGGCGATACCGATACAGGTCTTGCGGCAGGCGCAGTTACTAATAATTTGCAATTTATTGCAGGCGGATATGCACCTATTTCTATCGGCTCCTCCTCCGACACATTAAGCACTGTAGCTCTGGCAGGCACTACTACCATTTCCGGTAATCTTCGTGCCGGCAATGGCCTCGTTGGTAATCCTGCTTTTAGCTTTGATGCTGATCCAGATACCGGAATTTTCAGAAGCGCAGCCAACACTCTCCAACTTGTTGCAGGTGGTAACGCACCGCTTGCTATCGGTTCCTCAACATCTACGCTCACGGGCGTAACAATCACAGGTTCAACATCGGTGTCAGGAACAATACTAATTGCTGATGGCACAGTTTCAGCGCCGTCTATTGCTTTTTCGGATGATACAAATACTGGCATTCTCGGTGCAACCGCAGCTGATATTTTAAAACTTGTAGCGGGCGGCTATGCGCCATTTCAGATCGGCACAAGTTCTGATATCCTCAATGCTGTACAGATTAATGGATCAAGCACAACTACCGGCAATGCCCAGTTCGGGGATGGCTTGGTAGGCGCGCCATCCATGACTTTCGCCGCTGATACCGATACGGGAATCTTTCGCAGTACTATTAACACAATGCAGCTCGTTGCAGGAGGATTAAATCAAATCACGGTCGGTACAGGATCCGCAGCTGTTGTGACGCTCGGCACAACCACTCTTTCTTCCTTGGGTTCCGTAACTACGCCTGCTCTAGCCTTCTCCGGTGATACCAACACCGGACTTTTCTCATCAACTACCGACACTCTTGATCTTGTTGTCGGTGGAGGTTCTATTATCACGGCTGGTTCAACAACTACAGGTTCTGCTCCGCTCGTCACTATAGCAGGCTCAACCACTATATCAGGCGCTGAAAGCAAACTTACTATTCCACAGGGTTCCCTTACTATACCTTCTCTCAATTTCTCGAGCGATACTAACACCGGTATTTACTCCGTTGCTGATACTTCCGTCAAGATAGGTATTAATGGTACGGAACGCTTTAGTGTAAACGGCGCCAATACCCTCACGATTACCACGACCGGCAGTAGCTCAACCACTGGTAATTTTAGCGCTGGAACTAGTGGCGCAAACGGCTCTACAACTTTGGATATTGCCGGTTCAACAACAAACAGTGGTGTATGTCATGGTGGAGCAAATACTGCAGTGGATGACGTAGCTATTGTCGACTGCGATGCCACTCCTGCAGCTGACTACGCTGAAAGATACCCTGTGGCTAAAGATGTGGAGTATGGAGATGTCGTTGTACCTGGAACGCGCGTTGTTTATACCGATCCGGTGCAACTCCCGAATGCTGATGGTTCCGGTTTTAACACATTAGAATCGCATGCCATTGCTGAACTTGTAAAATCGAGCGCTGCTTATCAAGAACCGATTGCCGGCATCGTTTCCGACAACTGGGGTGATTTCAGTTCAGCGGGAAATAACATTAATAAAAAAGATAATCCAAAACCGGTTGCTCTAGTTGGACGCGTTCCGGTAAAGGTTACTGACGAAGGCGGTCAAATTTCTATAGGAGATTTCGTCACGACTTCCTCAACGCCAGGACATGCCATGAAAGCTACCAAAGCTGGCCGCGTTATCGGTATGGCTTTAAGTAGTTTCTCTGGCAAAAAAGGGAAAGTGATGGTTCAGGTGCTCAATACTTGGTGGACTCCTATTGTAGGAGAAGATCAAACTTCGGCTGCAAGCTCTCAACTTCAAGCCGCTGCAAATGTTTCGCTTGAAAAAGTGGAAAAACTGGTTGTGCAGAAAAATGCAGTGATTCAAGGCCGCCTCATAGTAAAAGGCAATGCGCGGTTTGACGGACAAATTATTGTGGGCAAAGATACTGCGGGCGCTGTAATTGTAAAAGCCGGCGCGAAGACGGCGCGCGTAGAATTCAGCACGGCATATAAAAAACCGCCTGTTATCACTGTCACGCCGCTTGGCAATCCTGGCGCATACTTCTGGGTGTCGGATGTCAACGAAAAAGGCTTTACGGTCAATGTTAGCAAAACGCCGTCGCAAGACCTCTCCTTCAACTGGATTGCCCTTGGCAGCAATGCAAATCTTGGAGAAGAAGAAGCAAAAGCAAAAGTTGAAACGGCTGCTCTAGGTACCGCGCAGTAATATACGAACTCAAAAAAAGTTTTGAACCGACTGCGCTACCGCGTTCATAAATTTTCAAGTCGGAATTCTTGAAAAGATTTTTGAGTAAGCTATTCTCGAAAGCCCTACTTCTTAATTTTTAAACATATGGCTAATAAAAAAAGTGCTAATGGACATAAACCAGCCACAAAATTAGATTTAAATAAAGCCTTAAAACCAATTTTAGATAAACTGATAAAACACGACAAACGGTTTGAACAGATCGACAGAAGGTTTGACGTTGTGGAAACTCGTCTCGAAATGAATGACAGACGTTTTATTGGTCTCAACGCAAGGGTCGAAGCCCTGGAAAAAGCCGTGCATAATCTTGATGAAAAATTTGATGATTACTTTACAAAAATGTACAGTCATATTGATACTTTTATGAAAAGAACCGAGACGAATGCACTTGAAATCACTTTACTTGGTAAACAGCACGATGATCTCGCAAAATATTGCACGGAAAAAATCGGCTACCCGGTGTATGGCAGGAATTTGTGAGCACAGAAAGGTCTAGCGCCACGGCCTGCCTTATCTTTCGCTCCTGCTGGCGGGCGCCGCTTTCCCTCTCCACTTCCAAAAATATTTGAGCGCCGAGTGCATGTGAATCCAAAACACGCGCTGTTTTAAAAGCCAGAAAATGCTGCCGCCGGAAAGCCGTTTATGATAATGCAATGCGCGCGCTAAAGGAAAATACACAACGCGCATTCCAGCTTCCCACATCTTTCGGCATAAATCCGCATCTTCCATAAATAGAAAATAGCGGTCATCAAAACCACCGACTTTCTCAAAAGCCGCCCTTGAAGCCATAAAACAAGCGCCTGTAACCAAATCAACATCCTGCGTATTTTTGTGATCGTAATCCGTCATCACGTATTCATCCACGCGTTTTTTGAGGAATTTGAAGCGCTGGAGCGGAGTTCTTTTAATAATAAGATCCGCCGGTCGCATAAAACGGCGGCAAGAATCCTGAATTTGGCCGTTGAAAAAATAGAGCTGCGGACCGAGCACGCCTGTGTCTGGATGCTCCTCCATATAATCCACCATTTTTTGAATGGTATCGGTTTCCACAGAAACGTCTGGATTTAAAATGAGCACATACTTCCCTTTTGCGTATTTGACGCCCAAATTGTTGGCGCGGCCGTAACCCAAATTGCTGCCTGAATGCACGAGCGTGATCTCGCCTTTTTTATGCATCTGCTCAAGATACTCAAGACTTTCATCGTGCGAATCATTATCCACGACAATAATCTCAAACGGAAAATCGCACTGACTGCGCTTCAAAGCCTCGATGCAGAGACGAGGAAGATATTTAAGATTCCAGTTAACAATGATACAAGAGATCTTCATTAGGCGAGCCCGCCCTGCGGGCGAGCCTTTTATCAATTAAGAGTTTTTGCCTTTAACTCGAGGGCTTATTTTCTCATTATTGAGACTTATTTTCAACTTCCAATCCCCTCTTGCAAAACTTCCTTTTGGCACATCTTCGCCAAGCGTAATTCCGGCGCCTACGAAGGAATTCGAACCAATTTTCACGCCGGGCATAAAACTTGTATTAATTCCGACGCGAATATGACTACCGGTAATAAGACCAAGTTTTGTTAGTCCGGTTTCAATTTTTTCTTCTGTAACTTTACCGTTCCATTTTTTAGAAATGGAAACTGCGATTTCCTTTTCATCAAGCCGAAAATTGCCGGTCACGGTTCCGGCGCCGAAAGAAACATCGTCTCCAATTATGCTGTCTCCAATATAATTTGTATGCGTCCAAACGCCGTCTCCAACATAGCTTCGCGCAACTTCGCTGCCGAAACCAATAACGCAATTGGCGCCGATGTGCGACTGCCGCACAAGTGCATTCGTGGCGATGACGGTATTTTTCCCGATATACGCCGGGCCGATGATAACGGCATTATCAAACACCTTCACACCATCGTCCAAAAATACATTGCCGGTAATTTTTGCGGATTTAGCGACTTCGGCTGCGTGAGGGAAATTTTTCGCAAGATTTCTCAAATAATAATTCATCAAATCCAATGCATGCCATGGATACTTCAATGGCTGCCAAAAACCGCTAAAAGGCAGAGCACGATATGCCACTCCGCTATCAAACAAAACTTGCAGCGCCTGTTCGTAACGATCATCTTTATCACTTGAAATTTTCTTGAGCGCTTCAAAAAGCGCTTTCGGCTGCGGATGATAATGCATCACAATATTCACAAGTTTGCTCGGCTCGCGGCCCGGCTTCGGCTTTTCCACAATTTTTGTGATTAAGCCGCGCGGAGAAATTTTGAGGTAACCGCCTGGAAAATATTTTGAGACTTTTGCAGCCAGCATCAATCCTTCATTCTTTTTCGCATGTTTTCCGAGCAGCGCATATGCCGATTCATCCACCACATCATTGGCGCTCACGAGAAGGAAAGGATCGTTTTTTATCCAGCTCGCTGCTGTTAAAACCGCACCGGACATACCAAGATCCAAATTCTTCTGCTCGCGTACCGGACATCCAAGCTTTTTTAAATCCTTCAAATTATGTTTGCCGCCAACTACCAAAATTTCTCGAAAGCCGGCCTTTTTGAGCGCTCCAATTTGATGCTCGATCAAAGGCTTGCCGAGAAATTTTAGAAAGTTTTTATCCACAATCGGCGCCATCCGAAAACTCCTTCCTGCAGCCAAAAGAACGACTTTCATGGTATCTATTATATCAGACTTTTTTCATAAAATTCATCTTTCTAAGCAATTACTGTATAATTGATAAAAATATGTTATTTTTTTCATTCATAATTGCTGTCATCGAATTTCTTGGAGTACACCTCATCACAACATTTGTACTTGGCGGCGATATTATAGGGGAGTGCATGGAACCTATCAGAGGTAATGAGGGCAATTTTGGTTGTGCATTATTAGCAATTGAAACAATAATAGCAATTCTCATTTATCCATTAATATGGGCAGCGACAATACGTGTACTATATTATTTTAATAAGTGGACGAAAGATAAGTGGGTAAAATTTTCAAATAGAATTCTCATATTTTATTTGCCAAGCGTTTTCGTCATTTACGGAATTTTCCTATTCATTCTTTGGCTCACGAAGTAGTATACTTCAGAATTGCATTACAATAGATATATATGTTCCTATTCACTCTCAAGAGTGAATCTATATCTGGAGTTTGACCAAAAAGTTATTTTCTTATAGATTCTTGTCAAGTTTTAACCTAAAAAATCGCCTTTTTCCAATTTATATGTTTTAATCTGTGCGCGCGCACGAATTATGTCAATATCTCAGCCAACCTGCCTTGTTTCACCCCTTCGGCAATCTCCATCGCGACGCGCTCTCCCACGCTCACATCCTGGCCGTAAAGATAACCGCTATACGGCGTGAAGCGCGTTCCTGGCGAACCTGGAATCCGCAGGCTGACATCAAAAATCACGATATCTTCTTTTCCTTCCTCTGCTACAACGGCGCCCTGCAATGCAAACGGCCCGATAATGCCCGGCGCATGCTCTTTTTGCGTCGCCTTCACAAATCGTTCGCCGAGTTCAAGAATTTTTCCGAGGAGCGATTCCTTCACGGTAACGGCGTAGTGCCCGGTTTCAATGATTTTTGGATCGAACTTTTCAGCAAGCTCCATTTGAGACCACGCCGGAAGGCGCAGCAATCCGTCCAGATTCGTCTGTCGCCGCGTGTCTGTGCCGAGCAATTCCACTTCGCCTGCAAACGGCGAATAAAAGAAATTAAAATTCACCGGAGCGCCGATAATAAACTCTTCGATAACGGCTTTTTCAAGCGATTCTTTGGTAATGGATTTTTTGGCAAGCAATGCATCCGATTTCTCCCGGTATTCTTCAACGCTCGCAGCCGTGAAAAATGCCCGTTCATATCCGCGCGCAGCTTCATTTACTTTTACTAAAACAAGCCGATCAATTTCCTGCGGCTTCTTGAAAATCTTTGGGATGCGAATTCCTGCTTTTTCCAATAAATAATACTGATTTTTAGGCTGATCGCGTTCTTCTAACTTCAGTAAACTGCGCGTCCCAAAAATCGGCACCTTAAATTCGGTTTCAATTTTATGAAAATCGCAGTAGACCCAAAAATAGCGATTGTGGATAAAAATAGTGTTGAGTTTACGCAACCTTTCCTGCACTTCCGGTTTCACAATATCGCCAAATTTATCAACGAGAATTACGTCATCAATACAGCCGATCGTAATTCCGGCGCGGTCTGTGGCGTCCCGTGTTTTAAAATATTTTGAGTATGGCGCATCGCGTCCTTTTTGGCACACGGCAACCGTGCGCAAGCCAAGTTTTTTTGCGCCCGCGCATACATCCAAAGCGCTGTGGCCGCCAAGCACACCGACCGTAAGTTTTTCAGTATCATAATTTTTCAAAATGTGCTGAATGTCTTTTTGGCTTATCATAGACAAATTTGTTATCCCAAAACCTTCTCTATTTGTCCAGCTTCAACCGCCTGTTTTATGTCGCGTGCGATGCGGCGGCCGGTGGACATCGGCTCTTTATAGCGCAGCGCCGTGTACGGCGACCCCTCAATATATAAATTCGTCCCGGCCACAATGCGCGCGGAAATTTCAAAAACGTAGAAATTCAAATCTTTATCAATAATCATTTCGAGGCAAAACGGCCCGAAAAGCCAGCCCTTCACAAACTTCCGCGAAGACTTCACAACATTCTCCCCCATTTCAAACAATTTCGGCAGGAGCGATTCACGAATTACAAGTGTCATATTTCCGGTGATCGTGTAACTCGTCTTAATATCGACGACGAGCTGATCTTTTGCGGCAATGCGTCCGATGGAATCGGCATTGGATTCGTATCGTTTATCAAAACTCATAATTTCGAGTTCATCTGTGAGGCGCGAATAAAAGTAATGCACATAAATCGGCACGCCGACGATGTATTCCTGCATCGCGTAATCTTTTTCATGCGGATATTCCTTTATGCGGTCGTAAAATTCTCCGGGCGTTTTGGCGATAAAATAGCCAAGTCCGCCTTTGGCGCCGTGAAATTTTACAATCACGGGGCGATCGATATCTTCGGGGTGCTTAAAAATCGCAGGCAAATTCAAGCCGGCATCAAGGAGCCACAACCGCTCTTTTGTCCGATCGGATTCCCATTCCAAAATCGCCTTTGTGCCGTAGTGCATGCACTTAAGTTGCTGCACGCGCTCCCAGCCGAGGTAACTTACAAACGATCCATGCGGAATCACGATCGCATTTTTCGCCATAAGTTCTTTTTCGATTTTGAAGAAATGCTGAAAATTATCGATCTCAATAATTTCGTCGGCAACGCGGTAACTTGTGTACGGTTTTGTCTGGCCTTTTTGGCACACACAAATAGTCTGGAAACCTTCGTCTTTTGCGCCTTTTAAAATTTGGAGCGCGCTATGGCTGCCAATCGTCGCAATCTTATATTTTTTAAAATCGCCTTTCTTCATATTTTAAGCTGTTTATAGTTTAAGCTATTTTAAAGCGAAAAATGGCTATTGTCCAGCGCAAATTTGGGATGAAAAAACAGTCCTAACGCGCTCTGCCTCCAAGGACCTTATCGCCATAATTCAAACCGGCAGTATAATGCCTTAAAAATGGCTCCATTGCCCTGGGGCCCATTTCCTGAATGCCGAAACTTGTTGCGCCGCCCATACCGCCGAATGGCGCCTGCACGTCGCCGCCTAGAGTCGAATTATTCACATGGCGCATACCGGCTTTCGCCCTTCGAAGGAATTCATGCGCGAGCAATAAATCTCTTGTGAAAATTCCCGCCACATGCCGATGATCGTTATCGTTCACGGCCGCAAGGCCTTCTTCAAAACCGTGTATTTCTGCAAATCCTGCTACGGGACCAAAAATTTCTTCCCGGAGCGCGCGGTGGCCTGCATTTCTAGGATCGCCCTTGAGCAACGTCGGCGCCATAAAATTGCCACGTTCAAAACTTCCGTCGGTTAATCGCTGCCCGCCTATCAAAGGATGCATTCCATTCGCTACAGATTCTTCAACGGCGTGCATCACGTCATCAAGCGCCGCGGGAGTAACAAGCGGACCAACATCATTTTTCGGATCCGCGCCCGGGCCGATTTGCAATCCTCTTACCTCTTCCAGATATAATTCCAAAAATTCTTTCGCAACATCCTCGTCCACAAGAATGCGTTTTGTGGCTGTACAGCGTTGACCTTCGCCAATACACGAACTTGTTACTGCTGCGGAAGCCGCCATTTTCAAATCAGCATCTGCTAAAACAAGAATGGCATTGTCGCCGCCCATCTCACAGACGATATTTTGTGTATCAATTTTTGGCGTGCGCGTAATCGCCTGCAACACAATGTCGTTTCCTACTTTTGTAGAACCGGTAAAGGAAATAGCCTGCACTAATTTATTTCTTACTAACGCCGATACCACTTCAGGCCCTCCATGCACCACGTTTATGACTCCCGGACCGATACCGGCTTTTTCGAAAAGTTCCGCAATCAACGCCGATGTCATGGGCGCGTGCGGCGACGGCTTTAAAACGACTGTGCAGCCGGCAGCAAGCGCCGCAGCGGCTTTCCACACGGCAACCGCAAGAGGAAAATTGAAAGGACCAACAAGACCGGCAACTCCAACAGGTTCGCTTCCGCTGTACATATGAACCTTTGGCTGATCCGCGTTATATACTTCGCCTCTCGAATGTTTCGGCAAACCGCCAATGTAGCGCAAAATATTGAAAGTTTTTGTAACTTCACCGTTGGCGCCGGCCGTGGTTTTACCGATTTCCCGAACCATTGCTGCAACGAATCGTGCGCGCCACTCCGGCGTTCTAAGAAGCTCTGCAGCTTCAAAAAGCACATCGCCGCGGACGGAAGGCGTGGTATCGGCCCATTTTTCGAATGCCCTGTTGGCTGAATCAACAGCTGCATCCATTATCGCAGGAGTACCGTCATGAAATTGTGCTACGACATCATCGTAATCAGCTGGATTGTGACGATCGAGTACATTTCCTTCTAACACATTCTGACCGTTAATATGATGACCGATAGGTTGTAGACTTTCTGACATATATAAAAATGGTTAATGTAAATAAGGAAAATGATTATAGCGCTTTCTTAATGCTAGAACAACCTTTGTATACCTTTATTTGCTCAAAAATTCACACGCGTACACGCCGCTGTTTACAGCTTCGCGGATTTGCTCCGGAGTCGGATTTTGCAATTGCAGAAGGGTCAAAACCGCGTTCGGACCGTCAACTTGAATAACCTCTCCATCTGATAATCTACGCGGAATAACCGTATTCCTGCTCACTCTACTGGATGGAGTTGCGCCCATAATAAGCCCGTTGCTTAAAGCGGTAATCCGTTCGCTTTTACCTTCATCAACAGAAAAAGCAGCCAAACCAATTTTGCGATCTTCTCCTCCAACCAAATCGTTAGCGACAATGCCTATTGTTGGATGTCTCCATTCGCCTGGAAGCAACTTATTGGCCACCCTCACGGTGACACTTTGTAAACCAAGACCATGAGTCTCATTCCATGGATTAAGAATGAGTTCAATTCTATCTGCATCATTTAAATTAAGTGCTTCAAATCGTCTTCGCAGCCAGTCAGCGACAGATCGTATGGCATAGCTCAACAGAGCCCCCCCCGGTGCGGCAACTACTTTGTCTCTCATTTCTAAAACCACACATTCTGCTCTGTCTGGAAAATACATAGGCCAAAATTATAGCAAGTTTTACATTTCTTGCAACTTCAATGTATGCATGCAAATTTAACAGGTTACAATTCACCCCCGGGGGTAAACAATAATTAATATATCTATTATGTCTAATTTGAAGAGGCGCGAGACGATTTAACGCACAGTACCGCGAAGAAATTGTTATTCCTTTTTCACTTCAAAACCACCAATTGCATCTAATGGAAAAATACCAAAAATATTAGGGAAAGGGTCTTCATTGCTTAATGACAATGCGTTGCCCTGCGGTCTAGGTGAAGAATACCTATCAGCGGTCATGTATTTACATTCTGAATAAGCTTCTAGATATTCAGCGCGTAAATCATTTGAATAAACTGGATTATATTTTATGAACATTTGCCAAGGAAAAAGGACCGCCGCTCTCATTGCAGCCAAGGTTATGTACGTCTGATCATCTATAGCATTATCGAGAAAATCGAAACATCCAAGCTCCAAAGAAATTAATGGCAATGCAAATGAATATTCTCCCGCAGCAATATTTAAGAGAGCTTTTTCTTGCTTGGACGTTAAGCTCCCAAAACCATCTAACTTTATTTTTTTCCAAATGAGATAGGCTTTGCCCATATCATTTGAGTTACTGTCTAAATTTGGTTTAACAACAACAGTAAGCAAGTTGATCTTTTTTCCTTTTTTAAATTGCCAAAATTTTGCCGTTGCAACGGAGGTTTTTGGATTACTCGATACGTAAAAGTTAATAAGTGACGATGCTTCATCATATTTATAGCTGCCTCGTATTTCATTTTCGTCTAATTTTTTAAGACGCAAGCCGCCTAACGTCATAGGTAACACCTTCGTGGTTAATGAAGATTTTTCCGAATGCTCATATGATTGGACGATCGGAATAAAGAAAAAAAATAATAAGAGAAAGGTTAAAAAAAATCTATTCATATAACGATAATTTACACTATTCACTCTTAAGAATAAAATGAATAATTTTTGTAAAATCTTACAAATCTAATGTCGAAACAACCTTACACCCGTAAACACCATGGCGATTCCCAATCTGTCGGCTGCTGCAATAACTTCTGCATCGCGCACAGAGCCGCCCGGAGAAATAATCGCTGTTGCTCCGGCTTGAGCAGCTTCTTCCACAGCATCGGAAAATGGAAAAAATGCATCCGAAGCCATAACAGAACCTTTCACGCCATCTCCGCCTTTGCGCGCCGCAATCCAAACAGAATCCACGCGCGACATTTGGCCCGCACCGATTCCGGTAGTCATATCGCGGCCATTTTCCGATTTTGCAAACACCACCGAATTGCTCATCACATGCTTGCAGACTTTATTTGCAAAAAGCATGGCGCGGATTTCGAGCGCGGTCGGCTTTTTTTTCGTCACCACTTTCAAATCTTTTTCGCTCACGGTATAAGTATTCGCGGTCTGCACCAAAATTCCGCCGGCAACTTTTTTAATGTCGCGTTTTTCTTCATTAAGCGTTAGCGGTCCAGCTTCAAGAAGCCGTATATTTGGCTTCTCCATAAGGATTTTTAAGGCATCCGGATTGAATGAAGGCGCAATAATGAGCTCGACAAAAATTTTGTGATCGCGAATATACTGCGCAACCGCTTTGGTCGCCGGATGATTAAGCGCAATAACCGAACCGAACGCCGATTTCGTATCAACATTAAAACTTAAATCAAACGCCTCTTCTATGCTATCGGCGCTCGCAACGCCGCAAGGATTATTGTGTTTGATAAACGCAACGGTCGGCTGATCAAATTCCTTAACAAGCTCGAGCGCTGAATTCGCATCCACGATATTATTGAAAGAAAGTTCCTTGCCGTGGAGGACCTTGGCATTCGTCACATTTGCATCACGATTTTCCGGATTCTTGAAAAAAGCAGCTTTCTGATGCGGATTTTCGCCGTAGCGGAGCGAACGCACTTTTTCATAATGAAGCTCAAGGAGCTCCGGCTTGCCGAGTCTATCTCGAAACCAATTGGCAATCGCACGGTCATAAACCGCGGTTTTCTCAAATGCTTTCCATGCAAGATTTTTGCGCATCTCAAGAGTTGTATCGCCATTTTTTTCTATTTCATTTGCAACCGAATCATAGTCAGCAGAATCAGTGACAACCGTAACGAATTGATGATTTTTTGCAGCAGCACGAAGAAGCGACGGCCCGCCGATATCAATTTGTTCAAGCATCTGCTCTTTTTCAAATGGATAGAGATTCACAACGATTAAATCGATCATCAAAATCCCCTGCTTTTTTGCCTGCGCCATGTCTTCTTTATTATCGCGCCGCGCAAGAACGCCGCCGTGGATTCTCGGATGAAGCGTCTTAACTCGGCCATCCATAATTTCCGGAAAACCGGTGTACTTCGAAACGTCGGTGACAGGAATTTTTGCATCGCGTAAAGCTTTTGCCGTACCGCCAGTAGAAAGAATTTCGATTTTTTTGGCTGCCAAACGACGGGCAAATTCTATGATGCCGGTTTTATCGCTGACTGAAATGAGCGCGCGTTGAATCATAATAAAGGCTTAATTTAAGGATTATCAGTTCCGCCGCGACTGCACGGATTGCACCGCAAAATCCGCCAAAAACCTTTTGTTGAACCAAAAAAGACGCCGTGCTTTTCGATGGCAAGGCGCGTGTACTCCGAACAGCTCGGCGAATATTTGCAATATCCGTGCGGAAAAAGCGCTTTTAAAAAACCATGGTCTGGCGACAGCGTCTTTTGATATAGGCGAATCAACCATAGGAAAGGCGCGCGGAAAGCACGAAGTAAATACCTCATAAAACATCCAAAACAAACCTTCGCAAGTTTACTGAAAAAGCCATGGTTCTACAAGCTCCAACATTTAATCCCGCAGGCAGATTCCCTACGCGGGACCGTCTCGGCAGTGCCACCTTATAACCTATCACCATGCTCACCTCGCCTTAGTCGCGACCGGCTGATCAGCAAAAAACTTGAACGCATGCAGCCGGTCGCTCATGTCCCGCTTCGGGAACCGTGCCTGCGGGATTTTCTAAAATGAAAAAGTTTACCAAAAGAGCCGAGGGGCGGGTCTCGTGGGTTCCCGCTCCGAGGCGAGCTAAGGAAGGGGGCGCGAGTCCGAAGGCTGAGCTTGTCGAAGCCGAGGCGAGCGTAAGTGGGGGAAACGTAGTTGCCCCCAGATTAAAAGTAATTCGCCGGATTTTTCTTTACCCCGTTATCGTAAACCTCAAAATGCACATGGATGCCTGTCTTTCCGTATGTTCTTCCGCTTGAACCCATTTTTCCAACTGCCTGTCCGCGCTCAAGCTTCTGTCCATCCGAAACATAAACCGTCTCCAAATGGGCATATAAAGTCTGCAAGCCTCCGCCGTGGTCAACGATAACGACATTGCCGTAACCTCCATTGCAGCCGCGATCAATCCGCACTTCCCGCGGAACGCATCCGCCTTTGGCTGACGTAACTGTTCCTGGCGCTGCAGCCCATACGTCCGGTTTTGCGGAATTCGCAACATCGAGAGCATAATGGCCGGCTCTAAATCCTTGCGATAACTTTCCGGTTGTAGGAAAAATCAACTCCTTTCCTGCTTCCGGAGTAGCTCCGCTTGACATCACAAGTTTTGAATCAAAAGTATTCACTGAAGACGCGCCTCGCCCGCCTCCAGATCTTGCGCCTGACCGCGCAATAATAACTGCTTCTTTCTTTTTCCCTCCTGGAATAAAGAGTTTCTGACCTTTTGCAATCGTATCGCTCTCCAAATTGTTATGCTCCTTTATAAGTTTGACATCAACTCCATACTGTTTTGAAATTGAAGCAAGCGTCTCGTTTTTACCGGCTATAGTATGTGTAACGCCGTCAACAGGAGGAATAATCAGCGTTTGTCCGATTCTTAAAGTCGAATTTTCATAAAGATTATTTTCCCACAAAAGCGTTTTTACGCTGATTTTATATAGAGCAGCTATGCCGGAAAGCGTTTCTCCAGATTGAACCGTGTGCTGAACTGAATCTGTAAAACCGATTCTGCTGACATCTTCAGTGGCCGGCGATGTCTTTAATACGAATCCTTCCTCATTCATCAAGAAGGGCGGAAGAGTCAATTCTTCTTCCTCCTGGACAAAATCACTGTCGTCTCCGAAATATTCAGCGGTGAAACCTGTTTCAAGGATACTGCGCGGAGCAATAGAAGTAACGACAATAAGCGCAACAGCCAAAACAACTGTTTGCCTCAAAATCTTCTTAAATGGATCCTTTACTATAACAGGCGCATCAATATGGATATTGTGAAGCGCCGGTTTTCTGAAGAAAGGAATATAAGGATGGCGGAGGAAACTTTTTAAATCCAATATGAGACGGAACAACCGTCTGGAGAAAAACAGCGGCTTTAGAAAAACCCGCTTATGCCTCATATTCTGGGCCTGCCAATTTGGTTCGAAGTTGTCTTGTGTCATATTACGTGATCTCATAGCGAACACTCGGGTTCTGCGCCTGTGAGGTGTTTTTATGAAGATCAGGCAAAGTTTAGGCTCTCTGGCAAGGATTGCAAGTTGGTATATTTGACTTTTAGTAGAAAAGTTGTATTTTAGTATAAATTTGCGTAACAGATGGAAATTTACGACTGTTAAGATGAGTAGCAAGCTTCATATAGTCATATTTTGTCAAGTGCTAAGAGGTTGCGGCGACGGCTGTATATTGTATTAGTTAAGACTCTATTGTAATCATTTATCGCAATTTGAATGGACTTTAAAAGCTCATTCATCTCTTTTTGGAGCGAAAGATAGAGCGAATCGGATTTAAGTCCTGCGCGAAAAATTTCCGCTATGTGCTGCGAAAGCTGTCTTTCAAATTGAATCTGTTCTTCAAGGCCGTAAGCCTCTGATAAAACTTTTTCTCTAATCTGAATTACTTCCGTTCTTTTTGCATAACTGCTGCCTGCGCGCTGTATAACTTCTAGCAGCAAAGGAATGCGGTTTCGTCTTGCCCAAAGCGCGTCTTTTAATATATCTGCGCGACGCTCAATCTGAAGCGCTTGAAAACGCAGAATAGAAAATAAGATAAGAAGGCCTAATGCGGCAAGAATGAGAATGGCCCAAGGAAGAAGCATAGATATAAATTACCAAATTCTAATTACCAATTACCAATCAAATTCCAATGTTTCAATGACCAAACAATTTTAGAATTATGGTTTGGCATTTGAATGGTCATTGGAATTTTGTCATTGGTAATTTTTCTTCTATCCCCTTCGCCATCCTTCGCGAAGTTATATATTCACGTTTTGTCTTATTGATTTTGCGGAAAAAATACTCTGGATTCGGCACGCATGTGAGGGATTTGCTGGCGTGCGCCGATGAAAGTGTGATGGTCAGTTCTCCATAATTTAGAATCGTTTTGAAAATGCCGCTTTGCTGAATGACCATATCCTGAATTTCCGGAATATCGATTGAATCGCGGTTGCGGTTGAAAAAAAGCGTCTGATCAAGCTGGACAACGCGAAAATTGGTAATAATAAGGACTTGAAGATAATAGTTGAAAAAACGGAGAAAAAGACGATGAAAATAATAAGTCATGCCTATAAAAATGAGTCCGGCGATGATGCGGTATGTTAAAGGACTTACGAGGGACAGAATTGTATCGCGCGGTACAAATAGGAGAAAAACTAGCGGCAAACCTATGAAGAAAATTGCTCCGATAAAATATGGAACAAGAACAATCCAGTGTTTTCGGCAAAAACTGTGCACGACTTCATTTCTCTGCTGTCCTTTAAAATTCCGGTTTGTATTGTCGATTTCCGGCAGCACATGAAATTCCGGAGAACGCGGGGTTGGAGACAGCCCTCCATTTTGTGACTGCGCAGATTGGGGCGGCTGTGGCGCTTGCTGCGACGGCGCTGGCTCAATCTCATCAAGCGATCGCACCGGCGTTACGAAATTTTCATCAAGCGAGGACATAAAAAGACCCGCTATATGCGGGTAAAAATTAAGAGACTTACGGCGACCCATCCGAGAACAAGCATGACATAGGCGCCTGCAATCCAATGGAGATGAATGAATCCAAAAAGGAGAGTATATTTGGATTCATCAAAACGGTAGCGCTTAATATAGTGATACAAGCGCATTAGAACGATGAGCGCGAACCCGATCGACGTCACGTGCAGGACGCCGAGGGCAATCCAGAGTGAAGTCATAAATACATCTAAAGTATGGCTTATAATAAAGAAATTCTTTAATATAAACAAGGAATTTTGCATGCTTTCTGTTGTCAGAGCCTGCCGCCAAAGTATGACTCATCTCGTAGCTCATTTAGGAGGAACGCTTAGTAAAACAAGATGGTGGCTGCTTTTTATTCTGATTATAGCTGCGCCGTTTCACGCTTTTTTAATTACTTGGCTTAAGGATGCGGTTCCCGAAACCGGACTTATAACGGCTATTTCCGCTTGGCGGGAAATTTTTGTGGTACTTATAAGTATTATTGTCGCCTTGGAAATTCTTTTATATTACAAACTCCGCCTCGATTGGCTCGATTGGCTCATCATAGCCTACGCGCTCCTTGGGATGGTTTTTTTCTTTTTTCAGGAAAATAAAATGCAGTGGCTTTGGGGCATGCGCTTTAATATTATGCCGTTTCTTTTTTATGTCTTCGTGCGGCATGTTCATTGGGAAAAACGAGGACGCCTTATTATCGCCGCATTGATAAGCGGAGCTGTTGTGGTGATTTTAGGACTTTTGCATGCGCTTGTGCTTCCGCAAAACTTCTTAACTAATTTCGGCTATTCCACATATCAAGGCCAGTTTCAGCCGGATATTGCACTTTCCGCTTGTCAGTATTTGGAACATACAGAGAGATTCTGCCGCGCTATTTCTACTTTCGGCGGTCCGACGCGGTATGGAACATATCTGCTTCTCCTCGCCGGTTTGCTTCTGCCGTTTTTGGTTCATAAAACGCGCGGACTGGTTGCTGCGACGGTTCTCTTTGCGCTGACGCTAGTTTCTATCGTACTCACCTACTCCAGATCGATTTGGATAGGCACGGGCGTTGCAGCATTAGTTGGATTTTTTGCTTTTATTCCCAGAAAAGTAAAATGGAAAATCTTCCTCGCGGGTATCGTTCTATTTCTTTTGGGAATTTTCGGATGGAAACTGCTCGGCATTTGGGATGGCAAGCCTCACGAATTTCCGCCGCCTATTTTAAAAACTATTTTTGTGCGCGAAAGCTCAACAAACGAACACTGGCTCTTAATGAAAGACGCATGGGAAACGAGCCTTGAAAAACCGCTTGGAATAGGCCTCGGCGCGACCGGACCGGCTTCAGTGCGGTTCTCAAAATTCCTTACGGAAAATTGGTATCTTCAAATTTCAGTTGAAATGGGAATAGTCGGCGGTTTACTGTTTGTGTTTTTTTTAATCGGTTTGCTGCGCAAACTTTTTCTCGCACATCGCAACTGGTCGCGGCGCGGTTTATTTTTAAGCCTGCTGGCAATTTCCGTGGCAGGCTTATTTACGCATTCTTTTGAGGAAATCACAACTATTCTTTTGCTTATGGCTTTTGCCGGAATTTTCTTATCGCCTCCGCAATCCGGGAAGCGGCATGCATGAATTTTGCTTTTTTCTGGCGCTCTGTCATAGCCGCTTGAAGATGCTCATTTTGCAAAAACGCTTGAATAGAATTTAAAAACTTCGAGGGCGTGAGCGTGTTCTGATCAAGCGCCATGGCCCATCCGTGTTTTTCAAAAACGGCTGCATTTTCAATTTGATCTCCGCGGCTTGCAGTTTTTGGAAGCGGAATAAGAATCATAGGTTTATGCCACGCAAGGGCTTCGAAAATTCCGCCGGAACCGGCGCGGCTTACGATGAGATCGGCGATAGAATAAATGTGCGCGAGTTCTTCATTGAGAAATTCGAAAGTTTTATAGTGAGTTGACGCAAAACGATATTTGCTTAGCAAAGGTTGTGCCCTTCGGGGACGATAGGACGAAGCGCACTCGCTTAGCTCGTGCGTACCGGTTACATGGATAATTTGGGCTTTTTTTGTAAGTTGCGGCAAAATTGCTTCCACAAGTTTATTCAGCGACTTCGCGCCCGTGGATCCTCCCATAATCAAAATAATTGGGTGTTTTTGAGAAAAACCGGTGAGTTTATATCCATGCGCTTTATCGCCTTTTAAAATTTCACGGCGGATAGGATTACCAACCACTTCCGCATTTTGATTTTTGAAAAATTTCCGGCTCTCTTCAAATGAAAGCCAAATTTTCTGCGCAAAACGGCTGCAGATTTTATTCGCGAGACCCGGACTCACATCCGATTCATGAAGCCATACCGGAATACGCAAAAACCGCGCGGCCAAAACAACCGGCACGCTCACGTATCCTCCTTTTGCAAAAACCAAATCAGGATTGAGTTTCTTCAAAATCCGCAAAGATTCAAAAAATCCAATCGGAACTTTCAATACATCTACAAAGTTCCTCCAATCAAAATACCGCCGAAGTTTTCCAGTATGAATTCCATAAAAAATAATACCGCGCGCCTCTGCGATTTTTTCTTCCGGCCCGCCCTTTTCTCCAATATAAAAAACCCCATTCGTCATTAGTAATTCATCATTAGTAATTTTCTTAAGCTCGTCTATAACGGC
The DNA here is from genome assembly GCA_016186205.1 of Candidatus Peregrinibacteria bacterium. GTDB lineage: Bacteria > Patescibacteriota > Gracilibacteria > UBA1369 > UM-FILTER-53-11 > JACPMA01. The sequence goes on from JACPMA010000003.1 coordinate 46,896, forward strand.
CATGTTGGGGAAAATGTGACCCCCTGTCCCGCCGCCTGTGAAAATTATGCGCATAAAAAGGAGTGGTTGTGCGAGAAATTTGTAACAGCACGCCTACGCTGCCAAGCGTGGCAATCATAGAAGTTCCTCCATAACTTATAAATGGAAGTGTAATGCCGGTCACAGGCAAAAGTCCGATATTCACGCCGATATTCACGAATGCCTGAATGGTGAGCCACATTGTGATGCCCGTGGCGGTCAGCATGGCAAATTTGTCCGATGCGTAGTGCGCGATGATAAAACCGCGATACGCAATAATAATATATGCGATGATTACCAGAAATATGCGGAAAAATCCAAGCTCTTCCGCGGAAGCCGCAAAAATAAAATCATCCGTGGCTTGAGGAAGCCAATATGATTTTTGAATTCCCTGCGTAAGGCCTTTTCCAAACGCCCCGCCGGACCCCACGGCAATCTGCGCCTGCTCGGTCTGCCAGCAATAATTGCGCCGAATTTCCCCCTCTTTTGGTGCAGGCTGGCAATTTTCAATTGTTGGATTTAAAAACGCGGTAAAACGATGCCGCAGATAACCGATATTCGGTATAACAAGAAGCATAAAGAGAAAAACGACAAGTATTCCGAGCGCCAAATGCCGGATGCGCGCGCCTGCTGCAAAATAAATTGCGGTTGCGATGGTCGTGAACACAAGCGTGGAGCCGAAATCCGGCTGGAGAATAACCGGAAAAATAATGAACGCTGTAACTGCGCAAAAAGACAAAAATCCGTTTTTAAAATCCGTGATGTCGCGGCCTCTGCGCTCCATCCACGCGGCGAGATAAAAAATAAGAATGACTTTTGCGATCTCTGCTGGCTGAACGGAAGTGTTTGAAAAAATGAGCCACGCGCGGGCGGTCGTGTTAGCGGAAGAACCGATGATCAGCACTCCTACAAGGGTCAGAAAAATTAAAATGAAAAACGGTATGGCCATTTTTTTCCAAAAACGGAGCGGGATTTTGAGGCCGAGTGCAAGCGCCGCAAGTCCGAGTCCGATGCGAAAAATATGTCTCCGGAGCAAGAAAAAACAATCCACGCCGTCTTCGCCGCAGCTCGGAAAAAGTAGTCCTGCCGGTTTTGTAAGCGAAATGCTTTTTGGCACGCCGATGCTTGTAATCATAATAATAGAAAACACAAGCAGGACAAAAACAGTGAGGAGTAGTACCATATCGATGCGGCCGGGACGCGTTTCAGAATGCATGTTATGAATTACAAATACAGATCCATCGCCATTTTAGCATTATTCCTTACTATCCTTGATTTGACGGCAAAATGGCTGGCGCAGAAATATTTGACCGCGCCTCTAGAACTTTGGCCTGGATTTTTGCAGTTGAAATTAAGTTACAATCCGGGCATTGCATTCAGTATTCCTGTCCCGAATTTAGCCATGATTATTGCAACGCCGTTTTTGCTTGTAGCGCTTTTGTATGGAATCCGGCATGCATGCAATATGCGCCATACGATAAGCAAAATCTCGGTTGCGCTTATTGTGGCCGGCGGGATCGGAAATTTCATAAATCGAATTTGGACCGGCGCGGTAATCGATTTTCTGGATTTCTCTTTTTGGCCAAGTTTTAATTTGGCCGATGCATATCTCACGATCGGCGCCTTCCTATTAATCATATTTTATGGTAAAATAAAACTAAAGAATTCCTGAAAAACTATGGCCGAAGAATCTCAAGCATCACAGCAAGCTGGCCCGCCATCGCCTTCATTCCTCACGCTTGTCTTAAAAACCTTTGCAGGACTTGGAGGCGGAATCGCAGGTATGCTCATTTTGCTTCTCATTTTTTTGGGAGCTTCGACAATTTTGCAGTCTGCGCTGAATCCGGATTTGGGTCTTGAGGAATCCGGAAAAAATCCCCTTTTTATATTTGTCTTTATGGCGATGATATTTTTGACGTCTTTGGGTGCAAACATTCTCGGTTCTCTGTTTTTCACTTTTGTAGAACATGAAAAATACTCACGCACTTCGACTGCAATGTATCAAATTTTCTTTGTGAACTTGGTGGCGTTTGTAATTATGGCGCCGATTTATCTTCTTTTGGATTCGCGGGGGCTTTTGGATATGATCGGCTTTTTGGCGGGTTTTCATGTTTTACTTACCGCTGTTGCAAGTTTCATGATTTTGGAAATTATCGGCAATTTGCGGTATGCGGTCGTTGGCGTATACGGCATGGTTTTTTCGCTGCTGATTTCAACCGGCGTTTCCATGGTGATTTATGAATTTTCGCAGCGGAATACGACTGTAGTGCTCTTTGCGGCGCTTCCGGTAATGTGGACCACGCTCGGCTTTATGACGGTGATTGTGGAGATGTTTTACCGCTGGCTCTACACGCTTTACGGAACGGATTTTTTGATGAGCAAAACAGAATATGGAAAGGACTACGGCGAGCCTGAACCCGAGGAAGCATTGCCGCCGCCGGATGTGAGCGGAAGTGAATTTTTGAAGAAGTAAAATGTATACTTTTCAAAATACACCACAGCCATTAATCAGAAAAAAACTAAATATCAAATATTCTTTCCTAATTATCCTCTTGGTGGTTTTTATTTTGGCTTATTTCATCCTATCCAAATCGGTGATCAGAAAAACTCAATTACTCGATGGATCTTCCGGTAATCCAATAGGGAATGCCATAGTTTATATAGAGGCTCCGAGAGATGCTCGATGTTTTAGTCTTAGTAGCAAAGTATCGTGTCCAATTGCAGGAAAATGGATTGGAGAATCCGATGATAAAGGCTACATGCGGCACTCTCCAGAAGTGAAAAAATTTAATATGCCTACTATACGTGTAATACGTCAAAATGATACATGGGAAGGTGATGACTTGACATTTGAACACATCTTTGACAAAAAACTCGAATTAGATCCTATCTATATGTTAAATCAAGGAATGTATAGATTAAAATTAGTTGCAAACAATAGTCATAAAAATATCTCCGATAGCCAGGTTTGGTTTATCAATGAATCTCAATGTCGCCCGCCTCAATGTTCAAATTACAAATTTGATGGAAAAACAAATTCTTTAGGAAATCTATATTTTCCCGAATCTCTATTTGATAAAAATAGAGAATGGATATATGTCGAGGGTTTCAAGCCAAAAGCATTAGACGAAAAGTCACCTTTTGGTCATGAAGTTTGGTTAACAGAAGAGTAGCAGCGGGTACAAGTTTTTAAAAATATGGTGAGCAAGAGTGTTTCGTAGAATAATTCGCGAAACTGCGCCAGTAAAAATGCTGGATCTTTCTTATGTTTACTATCATTATATGAGCATATACTCATACTTTTATGCTGGATCAATTTCTCAAAATATCTGATGGCGAACTTTACTCCAGATGCAAACATTATGGAGAAATTTCCTTGAAATATCGCTGGAAATTTGCCGGACTTTTGCCGGAGGTATATAGGAGGCGGCTTTATAAAAAGAAAGGCTACGAATCGATTTTTGAGTTTGCGGCGAAGTTGGCCGGCATGAGTGAGAGGCAAGTGTATGTTGTTCTGAATTTGGGGAAAAAATTTGAAACTAAGCCAATTTTAAAAAATATGCTGGAGCATGGAGAGGTGAGCATTAACAAATTGGCGAGAATTGCATCAGTGGTGACAACAGATAATGAAGCATTTTGGGCAACGCAGGCAAAATTATTGCCTAAGACCGCCCTCGAAACGTTAGTAAGGGATGAAAAATTTCTGCCCGGGCATCACGCAAACAGTAAATTAACAATGCCGCAAGAGGTTAATATTTCCGCAGAAGTGAAGCAAAAACTCCTCGAGCTGCAACAAAAAGGCATTGATATCAATGCTATGCTTCTTGAATTTTTGGAAAAACGGGAGCTTGAAATCGCGCAGGAAAAAGAAAAACTTTCTGTGGAGGCAAAAACAACGGAATCACGCTATATTCCGGCTGCTACGCGCAAATTGTTACAAAAAGAGTATGGCGAAAAATGCTCTATAACTTCATGCAATAAACCTTCTGAAGAAATCCATCACAATCAACGATTTTCACTTGCGCAAACGCACGATCCGAAATTTCTCGCGCCGCTCTGCAGAGAGCACCATATTATTGCACATACTGTCGATTTACAATTTAGGGAATTTCGGGCGCGCGCCGGTCCATAGTTCAAAAGACTTTGCGGCTTGCGCGAGAAACATGTGATCACCCGTTATGATTTTACAGCCTGCGGCCTTGGCATCGCGGAGAAGTTGCGTTATGCGCGGACGGTAGATGATGTCCATGTTTGGCCACATGCCGACGGATGTCGTGTTGATAAGAATATCGAGGCCTCGAGAGGTGCATTTTTGAAAATCTTTGAGCGCGGCGTATGCGCATCGAAAATCTGACGCGAGTTTTTTCGCGTGTGCGAGTGTACGATTTAAAATCGTCACACTGGCGCCGGCCTTTTTAAGGCCGTGAACAACGGCTCGCGCCGCACCGCCGGCTCCGAGCACCATCACTTTCTTATTCCGCAAAGCAACACGCCCGATTTTTTGTAGAGAAAACATCGCACCAAATACATCAGTATTGTATCCAATCAACTTCCCTTCTCGATTCACAATCGTATTCACCGCACCGATTTTTTTTGCCTCGGGACTTACGCGGTCTAAATATTTCATTATCGTCTGTTTATGCGGGATGGTTACATTTCCGCCTGCATAGCGCGCACGATAATCTCGCATAAATTTCGCCAAATCGCGCGGCTTTACTTCAACCGCCTCATACCGCGCTGGAATTTTTAATTTTCGAAACGCCGCATTGTGCAATTTCGGCGAAAGCGAGTGTTTTATCGGGTATCCGATCACGCAATAGACTTTTTTAATTAGCTTTTTTGCAGGCTTTGCATTAACGGCTGCCCTTTTCGCTTTTCTTGACATAATAAAATTTATTCTATAGTTTATCTTCTGATATGTCTATAGAAAGCTTAGCAGAATCCGAGTGGACTGAAAAAGCGGCGCTGGCAGAAGAAAAAACAGTGCGGCGCAACGGCCAAGTGATGTCGGTTGTAGCATCGCGCCGAGAAAGCGATAATGACGACCTTGATACCGGCAATTTTGAAAATAACTGCATTTGGACGGCTTATTACACTGCCGCTGAATGCTACCGATATAAAGTTAACGGCGATTTGGCTGCGCGCGTAAATGCCCAGCGTTCCATGCGGACGCTTTTGCAACTGGAAGAAATTCCTCGAAAACCAGGTCTTATTGCGCGCGGATTCAAGCGCCAACTAAATGAAACATGGGATGAAGCGTATTTCTGGCGAGGGCGAAGCGGCCGCGGGCCTGACGGAAAACCAAAATCAGAATGGCACGCTGATTTTGCAAATGATATTCGATTCCTCACAGATCCGAGCAAGGGACAACTTGAAGGCTGGCTGTTTGGTTTATGCGAATATTATGACTTGCTGGCCGACGAAAACGAAAAAGGAGAAATTCGCGATGCGGTTTCACGCGTAATCGGCGAATATCTCAAAAATAATTTTGAAATACATGATTTGGACGGACAGCCGACGCAGTACGGCACTCATTCGGAACTAGGCTTGCTTTTTGCAGGAAATAAATTGCGTGTGCTTGGAATTTTAAAACGGGCGCATCATATCACTGGCGAAGAACGTTTTAAAAAAACATATGATCATTTTGCAAAAGAAAAAGGATGGCTTGGAAAATGCGTCGGCATATTCCACGGTAATCGGCGGAAATTACAAGATGCGTTCACTCGCAGTTTTCATAATTCCGACCATCTCGAAATGCTGGCGCTCGAAGGCCTCGCTCAATATGAACACGATCCTGAATTAGAAGGAATTCTTCGCGCTATCGAAAGCGAAGCTGATGCGATTATGCGCTACAAGAGAATGCTTCCATTTCGTACGCATCATGAGCCAAGAGAAACTCTCTATATATTGCAGCATATGACTGCCGATAGAGTAGTTAAAGCTATCGCGCCAAAACCGATGCCCGGACAAAAATTTGATTTTCAAGGACGCACGCATTCGGATTATGCTTTTAATGACGAATTTGAATGGCGCCGCGATCCGCGATTTGGAATAAGCTACCTTCATCCTGAAGGCATGGCCGGCCAAATGCGCTTTCCGGCGGTTGATTTCATCTACGCCTATTGGAAAATGCGGCGGAATCTGGTATAATTACCAGATATGTTTACGCAAGTTGCGCTCGCGGCGACAAGGCTAAATGCGGCCGGCGAAGAAATAAAAGAAAGTCTTGCTGATAAGATTGCGGGGTTTTTTGACTATTTAATCGGCCGGGTGCCGAGTTGGATTGCCGGATTCCTAGTTTTTGTCGCAACGATTTTCATTGCAAAGATGGCAAAGGCTGCTGTGGAATCGCGCATCTCCGATCAGGTTGACGAGGAACACCAAGAAGTCCTTGTGCTCGCGGGACGCGTGACGTATTTCGGAACGCTCATTCTTGGCATAACGATCGCGCTGAAAATTGCCGGCATTGATTTGACGACGATTTTGGCGGCCGTGGCTTTTGGAATAGGTTTTGCGCTCCAAGACCTCATTATGAATTTTATTTCAGGAGTTATGATTTTGGTGAGTCGGCAATTCACTATCGGCGATTTTATTAAAGTTGGCGCAACCGTTGGAAAAGTGATGGAAATTCAGACTCGCGCGACTATTTTAAAGGCTGTGGACGGCACGAAAGTGATTGTGCCGAATTCGGAAATTTTTACGAGCCAAGTCGTCAGTTTTACAACGAACCCCATGCGGCGCGTAACTATTCCGCTTTACATTTCTTATGACACCGACATCAGTTATGCGACTAAAATCGCGCTTTCCGTGCTCAAAAAACATCCGAAGATTATGAAAAAACCGCCGCCATCGATTATTGTTAGCAACTACGGCGATTCAACCATTGATCTTTCTGCGCGGTTTTGGGTTGGTTCGCGCGACGGCTGGTTCAAAATCAAAAGCGAAATGATGCACAAAATGTGGAATGAATTTCAAACTGCCGGCATCGTGGTGCCATACAATATCACTCATTTGGAAAATGAGCAGGATACTGCCGAATATGTGAAACAAATGAATGAAATTACAAAAAAACGCATAGAAGAGATGAAAGAAGCCAAGCTTTCTAAAGCGATTCAGGAAGATGCGGCAAAAACGGCAGTCGGTATCTCAACGAATGGTGGAGATGTCGCTAATGGCAATGTGGCTAAGGCGGCTGCGGCTGGCGGCGCAAACGGCGGGGCGCAAATTCCTACTCTAGCTGCTGCGACTGTTCCAGTAGAACCACCGGGCGCATACGCAGATCAGGAGGAAATCGACGGGCAAGCTTAAAGCCACAATGGACATTTGCCTGCGCTCGCTTCCCCGTCGGGCCATCGGATACATGATCCTCCGGCCCTCTTCCGGGGAGCGTAGCTTCGGCAAACAGCCCATTGTGGCTTTATAAAATATAATAGAATTTAATTAAATTTGGTATAAATGTCTATTTTTATGTAAAGTTATTTTCTTTTATAAAAAACCTTGCAAAGTTAGTTTAGATTTGGTATTTAGAAGTAAATTGGTTTAGATATTTGAAAAATTTAGTACGATTTGATACAATTTAATAAAATGTATCAAATACTCACTGTAGAACAGGCCGCAAAACTCCTCCATTTGCACCCGTTTACGGTGTTGAAATTTATAAAAAGCGGAAAGCTTAAGGCGAGCAAAATCGGACGCGTGTACCGAATTCGCGAAAATGCCATAGAAGATTTTTTAAACCGCCATTCTACTTAATGCTATTCAATTGCTTCAGCTGCGGCAGAACCATTTCCTCCAAAAAAGACCTTTGCGTTTATTGCAAAACCGACACCTCGAATTTTACACAAGAATTCAATAAACAACGGCAACAAACCGCCATAAAGGAAAAGTATCCGGGAACGTTGCTCTCGTTTTTGCTGAAAACTAAAGTGCGGTAATAAGCGCAGCAGCGGGTCTCGTGGGTTCCCGCTACGGAGCGAACAAAGGAAAGGGGGCGCGAATCCCGACTGACCCCGAGCTTGTCGAGGGGAAGGAGTGGTGAGCGTAAGTGGGGGAAAACGCAGTTTGCCCCCAAAAGGAAAAGTATCCCGGAACGTTGCTCTCATTTTTGTTGAAAACAAAAGTGCGATAGGAGTTAAAACATACTGCCGCAAACCGCGTTTTGCACAAAGTCTGCGCATTTGGCGATTTTTTCGAGCGGCTTAAGGCTGCCTAGTGGATCTTTTGGTCCTAAAATTTCCAACAACTTATCCATACGATTGGTGAGTTCTATCACGCCGTCACCGGCAACTTGGCCGTACAAAAGTTCGTAACGCGCCGTCATGTCGGCTAATTCGGCTTGCGATTCTGAAACTTCTTTTACTTCTGCTAAAATTTGCTGAACTTCATCCGGCGTCGCTTTAATGCCGGAACCGGAAATAAGATCAGCGACTTTTTCAACAGTGACAACTCCGATTGTAACAGGGGTTGCGACAACGCCGCCGACAAGAGTCAAACTCAATTTTCCAAAAAGTTTTGCGCCTTCGATGCCTTCTTTAAGGGCATCTTTTGCAACCTCACCAATGGTCTTGCATTCATCCGGATGACCCGTGGCAGGACAAACTTGAAAACGTCTATATACATTAACGGCAATATCGCCGAGCGTATTTATAGGATGCGCGAGTGCGTTTAGACCTCTCTTTCCAGCCGCTAGCGCTTCTTTGCTTGCCGCTTTAACATCGCCTGCAAGCGCCGCGGATTCATTTCCAAAATCTTTAAAGGTTTGCATAAGACCATCGAATTTGGATGAAATATCGTTATAAATCGGGTCATCGCCGTAGCCGGAATATTGATTCGCGCGCTCGCGGTATTTCCCTTCAAATTCGTTAAAATATCCGATAAAAAGCGCTTTGTCTTGATCCGGATTTTCGCTCGCTTTGCGCAACTTAAAATATTTAATCATCTCGTCGCGGAATAGATCACGATTGCCTCGGCTGTCGGTTTTAAAATTCAAAAATCCGCCGCTCACATCAATAAAATGCCGCAGGAAATAAAGTTCGGCTTCGAGCTTGTAATACGCTTGCGTAACAGACCCGAGACGATCCGTATCGCAGCGCAAGAATGCGGACATAACGGCATAGCGGGATTTATTGAGTTGCAATTCAGTATTATTTATATCGGCAAAATACATTGGCCATTTCCACGAAAGAATAAAAATATCGCGCCAATAATCAACGAAACCTTCGTAGCCGATGAACGCAGAGAGAAACTGCCTCCAGCCTTTGAGGCATGCAAGTAGATTCCGACCTTCATCTTGTTCGCTTGCGAGCGGTTCGGAACCGAAGAATTGGATGTTTTCCTGCGCACGCGCGGCTGCTGGCGCCAAAAGCGTCATTTGAAGGACTGCGAGAATCAATACAAAAAGTTTTTTCATGAACATGCTTCTTTTTTATATAAATCGGCGCACGGCGAATCTTCATTGCGACTCGTGCCAATGAGCTGATCGTAGAGATTTTTGAATGCCGTAAAATATGAATTCATCGTATCTATTTCCTGAAGCAGCACGTTAAATTGCGTGGCTTGATTGCCCGCGTCGCGCTGAAGCTTGTATTGTTTAAGCGTCGCCGCAGCTTCTTGTTTTTTCGCCTCAACTTGCGTTGCAATATTTGTGAGAATCTTCCCGGCTTCCGTGTCTTCTCCTGCCTGTTCAACTTCCCGCTTTGCGGCCTCGGCGCTGACATTCGGTTTCGGATCACAGATTTGCCCGAGACTCAAAACTTCACCGATTTTTGTAGAAAGATCGCGGCTGGCATCTTTTGTGGCATTTTTCAATTTCCGGCATTGATCCGGATTCGCATAGTATTTTTCCGTAAATTCAATCCAGTTTTTTATAAAATCTCCTTTTGTAATAAGGTCATCATTCGGTGGCGTTAAAATCGGCTGCGGAATAAGGATAAAATTCTGTTTTAAATTAAACATTGAACGTTTGCATTTCGGCGCTTCAATTAGATTTCCAGTGGCTTTTGATGGAACTAGATTATGAGAAACGGCTTTCTTAAAAGCATCATTCGTTTTTTCAAAATGGCACGCGATGCAATTGTCCGTGGCCTGGAACGAACTTTCTTTTTTATATACCGCTTCGATTTTAAGACAAAAAATACCGTCACAAGCGCGCGGCCTGGCCCAATTTGCCGGAGGTTCAGCGACTGGACTGGATGATTTTTCGCCTTCTTCTGCTCCGCCGTCTGCGCCAGCTCCTCCTCCTGCGCCGCCTGCACCGCCTGCTCCACCGCCGCCGCTCGATCCGTCTCCGGCTCCGCTGCCAGCGCCTCCGCTTGCTCCGCTTTCTGCTGCGGCGATTTGTTCGCGTGCGCGCGCCGCCTCAACGCCGTTATTAAATGATTCTTCTACAGGACACTTAACTTGAGGTGCTGACTCCGACCCTTGTCTAGGGGGACTACCAACAGGTGAAGAACCGCCTGCTCCGGCCACGGCGCCACCTCCTCCTGCGCCTGCACCTGCGCCTGCGCCACCGCCACCTGCACTACCACCGACTGGTTCTTCTGCGCCTCCGCCGCCGCCTAATCCAACACCAACAACATTTGATCCTGCGGGCGCGCCTGGGCCTGCATTAGACATTGTCGCTTCAACTTTTCCAAAAAGAATGTATTCAATAATGTTCAAATCAACAATGAGATCAAATCCGGAATCGCTTTCATCGCCGTTTGAGAAAAATTCAGTGGGTTGCACCTCTATAGTCGTACGGAGCTCGAGATCGGCTAATTCTTTTTCTTCTGCCAAAAATCGCTGTAAATCGAGACGGCGCTTTTCAACTTCCGCCGGATTAAGCTTTTTGGTCGGCTCCGGCTGCGTAAGAAGTTTTCCGATATTGGCGCCGGGCACAACGGCAAAAAGTTCTTCTTTTGAAATTTTCCTGTCAGCAAGCACGCGCTCGGCGGCTTTGTCGCTCGCCTCGCTCTTCACGCGGTTATACGTCAATTCATATAAATCCTGTCCGAAATTCGAATCGAATGAAAAAAGTTTGCTCGGGCTTAATTCGTAAGTTGCGCCGGAAGAGACCGTTCCAATCACGCCTGCGGCGATATTCGAATCTGAATTATATTCGCTCGCCGCAAACACGACAATCGGCAGCGCGAAAACAGCGGCATAAATCAACAAATTTAAATTTCGTTTCAGTTGCATTGAGTCGTCGTTACGTCTAAAAAGGTCGTTGGGTAAAGTTCGACTTCTTTGCGGATCGAAGAAATCTTGCCACGATATTCCTCAAGCGATTTTATAACTTCTTTATATTTCCGGTGGAGCGGCAGAGACATTTGGAGTTCTTGATACGCCGCAAGGCCTTGATCGAGCGTTTCTTTGGAAATCTCGAGTTCGCGATTTATCTTCTCAATCACGGCACCGTATTCCTGAATACCTAATTTCAAAGCGGCATCTTTTTGTTCTGCGGTGCTGCCTTTAGTCGGATAGCTCGGCGGGAGATGCTGTCCTGCTTCTTGCTGCGTTTTCTTTCGCGCCACCACAAGAGCGCTGCGGAAAGCGAAATATTCTTTCGTGGCAGCATTTGCTAGACAATAAGTAGAAAGATTCAGCCCTCCGTCTTGGCTAGCGCAATCTTTTCGGCCGGTCACCTCGCCGGTTTCAGGATTAGTATTGAATTCCGGCGGAGAAAGATTTTTGAGCATCGCCTCGGTTTGCTCTTTTGTCAGAGGTTTTTTCTTTTCCGCCTCCGGTTCAAGCATTTGCTCCACTAAAATCTTAATTCGCGTATTGAACAAACAATTCACGGTATCGTGATATTTATTTATTACTTTCTGCACTTCGTCGCGCGGATCAATGAGCGCCGGCTGCTCTGCTTTCTCGCAGTCCGTCTTAAAATCTGTCCCTTCGAGCAAAAGATCGACATAGTGATTTGACTGACCAGAAGCGGTTTTTGCACGGACACGCTCTTGAACCGTCTGGGTTGCAAACACGAGCCCTATGCTCAACGCAAGGATGAGAAGATTTCGCAGGATGGAAGTTGGGATTTTTGTCATAGAGGCAGCGCTAGTGACCTGTGCACTGTTTGGCGTAACATGGTAATTTTTGCGCAAGCGCGGCAAAATAACCGTAGGTTTGCGCGATGGTAAAGTTGAGTTTTTCCAATTTGCCGTTTATAACTTTATATTTATCGATGAGCCGCGTGGATTTTTTTGCGTATGCATTTTCTATGATGTGCTGCCGGATGAGATCGCTCATAAATCGAAAATCTTCCTTAACCGCTTTTTTACATCCTGCGCGCTCTGCATTCGCCGACGTGGCGAGTTTTCCTCCCTTTGGTACAAAGTTTTCGATTTTATTAAGGACGTCGGCGCGGTATTCGCGGTATTTTTCAATGGCTGCGGGAATGAGTTCGGACGTTGGTTTTACGGATTGAAAATGCTCGTTCATGAATTGGCCGAATTCAATTTTGCGAATAATCATGTAATTTTCGATCTGCGCTGCGCATTCTCCGCCAGCATCTTTTTCAGGCGTTGGTGGGGCGTCTGCTTCTTCATCGGCTGCGGCGCCGTCTCCGGCAGGCGCGTCTTGCGCTTGAGTTAATAAAAGCCGCGTCTCAAGCGTGAGCACGCCGAGAACAGCGAGGATAAGAAATACATTAATAATCTTTATTGTTTTAGTCATTGAAAATTTGCAGTTGGGATTTGATTAGAAATTAGAAATTCGTCATTAGTTATTAATACGTCTCCTCATTGGACTTCGCATAAATTGGCAATCCGCCGTGGCCGGTGATGGCGGCAAAAATAATATCGCCGGATATTAAATCCGAGCCCGGACCCATTGTAGCTCGGCAAGGGCATGCATCGCCGCATGAAGGCTGGATGACAAAAATTCCTTCTTCGTTGCGATTGAGATCGCGCGGAACAAGCGGCCGGTCATCATACGGATTTTTCACCGGATCCGTGCCGCGTTCAAATTCAACACAATCCTGCACGCCTCCTTCATCCGTATCCGCATTAAAAGGATCGCTGCCGATTTCATATTCGCGCGCGTTCGTGCAGCGGTCTTTATCCGGATCATCGTCCGGCTGAATTTCTTCAAGCTGCTTATTTTGCGCGAGCTCCCACGTGTCCGGCAAACCGTCGGCATCTTTATCCGGATTATTACAGTCATACATAAGCAAAACCCGTTCGGCCATGATTGCAAAATCGCGCCGGGTGATTTTTTCATTCGGATTTAATGCTTCTTCCGGCGTGATAAGAAATGCGCGCTCTTCATCAGCCGGATTTTTAAGATACGGTTTTAAATTCTGCGCGATTTCAATATGCGGATCAAACCATTGCTTTCCGGGCTTCAAACTTAAATCAACCTTGCTTATATCTATGATGTCTTCTTCATAGAGCGCCGCGATAACAACAGTTGCAGCTTCGGCGCGCGTGATATCTTGGGCGGGTTTGAACGGCGTTTGAATTGCGCCGGAAACAGGATCGGTTTTTGCGTCTCCGAGATATCCGCGGATGAATCCCCGGATATTCCCCTCTTTCAATATCGGATAAAACCAAAGTTTTGGATCGAGCACGTCATAGAAAGGCGTTGGCAATTTCTTGGCTTCCTCGCGCGGCAAAATGCAGAGCATTTTTTCCGTAATCAACGTAAATTCCGCGCGATTAATGAGATTTTCCGGCTTGAAGAGAAGCTCGCCTTTCACATCGCTCGGATAACCCGCAACAATCCCGCGCTGTGAAAGTTTATCGAGCGTGCTTATAAGCGGATCGCCGCGGCGAACGTCGGTGAATTCTTTTTTTCCTCGAACAACAGCGGCAATCGGAATCGGCCGCGGCGGAGGAGTCGGCGCATTCACGGCTTGAACTTTTCCGGCTGTTCCTAAATGCGCGGCAATTAAAATTTCCGCAATTACTTCATTTTGATACAGCATTTCGAAAACTACCGGTTCGCCAGCCGCCATCGCATCCACGGCTTTGACGCGGAAACTCAAACTCGCATCCGGAGACAAAATATCTCCGTTAACATCTAGCACAACCATGCGTTTCCCGTCCTTCATGGCAACCGCCGCGCCCGGAATCTGCGGATCAAAGCCCGGAAGAATTTCAAAAGTAAATCCGAGTTCGTATGCGCGCGCAAGAGGCTTCACGTGAACACCGCTCAATTTAGTAAACGACTGCGCCGTATATTCCGCTGCAACGTCGTCAATCACCGCATCTATATTTACATCCGGCACAAAATAAACGAAGGTAACCGGATTTTCGAGCGACGGATCGGTTTTCAGGAAAACTCCAACGCGGGTCGGAAGCAATGGAGGCTGCGATATCATCCAAAATTGTAATTCGGCCGGTTTGCGTATCAACTTCGGCAATATTTTTCCCGGTGCTGTCCTTAATGACAAGCCGATTGCGCAAATCCGCATCATTGATCTGAAATCTGCCGTCAGCGTTCGTGTAATACTGACCGCCGTCGTCCGCGGAAGGAGTTTTGAAAATTTCCCATCCTTGAGCAGACTCCGGCCGCAAACGCGCGATCGTGATCGGCACATTTTCCTCTGCGGGTTCAACGAAACCGGAAATGATATTGCTTTTCAGCGGAGGAGCATCAAGCACTATGCGCGGCGTGATGACGTCAACGGTGATATCTTGATAACCTTCGTTAAGCCCTTCATCGCGCACCGTGAGGCGCATCTGCTTTTGGCCGACTTCCGGATATGGACCGATGGTAAATTGCGGCGCGTCGCCATCATTTGAAGCATCGCCATCTTCATCCCGGTCCACATTCGCATCAACGTCAGTGAATAAATCGCGATCATTGTTCGCAACGCCATCTCCGTCTATATCCACAGCCGCATCTATATCCAGAAAATAAGAAATGACGCGGCTTGCGCTATCGAACGAACGGGATGCGTCGAGCGGCAAAGTTTTTCCGACCGCCACCTGGAATTGCGCTTTTCCGAAATTGGCAATAGGCGGCGCATCATCACCGCATACTTGCGGAGCGAGCAGAACTTGCTGCGAACCATTGCTGCGATTGCCTTGCGAATCAAACGCGTAAATCTTGCCGAAATAGAAAGCCGGATCAAGCGCCAATGTTGCCGCCGGATTTTCCAAATCGCTCAAAATATTAAGACTGTATTTTTCGTTCGCGCGAATGACCGTATTCCCTCCCCGCGCATAATGGACTTCAATTGACCCAGTGTTTACGTTTATTTCATCGCCAAATTGAAGCGCCATGCCTGCGGCGACCGGCTGCGTTATTTTTTCACTTCGCACAATTTCCAGCACGCCTTCGTCAATTTCAATTTGCATTCCGTTTGAAAATGCGTCTGGCACGGGAATCATAATATCTTTCGAAAGAGTAAGCGCCCGTTCGTTTCCTCCGCCGCTATCCCACTTTAAACGAACAACATCGAGCGGATGGAGAATTTCTCCGGCCTTCACGCGCACTGCTCCGTCTTGCGATGAAACATAATCGCGCTTTAAACCTGTAAACATCGCACCTCCATAGACGCCTTTCAAAACACTCTGAACCGGCTGCACAGACGGTAAAGTAAAAGAAGTTCCAGCTTCTATCCGCACATCGCTGCCGTCAAAAAGCCGGATGCGTATTTCGCCGTCTTCCGCGGTGAAGTTTGTCTGCGGCGGAAAGAAAAGGCTGCCGGAAGCCGGAATTTCAATTTCAATTTCGCCTTTAGTGAGCTCAAACGGTCCGCCTGCTGGAATTTTAAACACGGCGCTTTCTCCAACACGTATGCGCGTACCGTCTATTCCTTCCAGGATCACAGAGCTGTTTTCTTTTGTCTGAATGGAGTCGTCCGCTACGGCAGTCAATGTTTGCGGCACAGCATCATTCACAAGCACTTCTCCGTCAGCGTCTTTGAGCGTAAACCTTTGTTCACCTGCCGCTTGAGCGGCAGGTTGTTGTTCAGGCAATAAATGCGCTCGAATGGTCGGCGTTGAATTCGGATTTTCAAAATAGAACGGCGAATTTTTCGCAATCACCTCGTAGCCGGCGATGTCTGACGCAGTTTCCGCTGTCGTTGATTTTTCAAACGTAAAGCTCGACTCGCGCGAAGTTTCGCTCGCCACTGTTGGGAAGTTCGGCGAAAACCCGTGCGGCTTGAGCTCAAAAATCGTCCAAAATTCAATGTCTTCCGGACGGAAAGTCGGCCTGTCATCTTCTTCTTCATTACGGTCATTCCTCTTCAAATAAACATTTTTACCGTATGAATAAAGTTTATCGAAATCATCATCGTCATCGATATCGATGTCAGCAAGCTGCGACGGATCATCGGCTTCAAGCGTGTAATTCACGAGTCGCCTGCTTTCGCCGTTTGTATCGACAAAAAATATTCCGCGATTCTGCGCAGCAGGGGGCGGACCGGCAAAACCGCCTGCACTTGCAACGCCGGGAAGCTGCGGCGGCGCTAGCATAGAAAATGCGAGAAGGCGATCGTTGTCATTGCTGACATCATTATCGTCTTCGTCTAACCACTCCGCACCTTCCAAATCAAGCTGTCCTATTTTCACCGGCTCTTTCGGCGGCGGCGATAAATCAGCTTCAAAATCGCTGGCTGCAACATATTTCTTTAAACTTTTGTCTATAAACGGCGAACTTTGGCTCGCGATAAATCGGCTAAAGTCGCCGAGATCTTCGGTTAAATTTTCCCGCTCCATCATGCGCTGCGTATTATCTGTGTACGCAACAAGATTATTGCGATAGGCTTTAAGTCGCTTCAAAAAGGGCAGCGACAAATCTTCATCAGTAATGTCACTATTAGTTTGTCGAATGGTGCCGGGCGCATATGCAATATTTTCAGCCTTCAAAGTAATTTTATCCGGCGCGCTGGCAATAATATTCTCATACACCTTGCTAGTTTGCTGGAGCGATTGGAAAATCGCGTTAATCTGCATGCCGTAGCTCACCAGCTCGGTCGCATCCATGCCAAGCAATCTCGATAATTCATTTGTCAACTCTTTCGACCCTAAGCTCTTTTCTTTATAATTCATCTTAACGCCCTGCGGTCCTATATTAATCGTCGGACTCGTAAATTTTTCGATCTGCTTGGAAAAAGCATCGGTATATTGATTGACGCCCTTTGTAAGACTCGTTGAAAATTCATTTGCTTTCTCCGCAGCCTCGGCCACTTTTTGCTGGATCGCTGAAAAATCGAGCTGCAAATTCGTAAATCCTGTGACGCGCAATTGATCCACATACTCCACTGAAATCGTCGGCGATTGAATTGTAAACAATAAATCAATCGGCAGGATCGGAGTCAGTCCGCGCGCCGTAATTTCCTCAATGCGCGTCTTTAATAAAACCTCATCCGTCGGCATGAAACCCAAACGGATGATGCATAAAATCTTAACAATCTTTTTCAAAATGCTGATTAGCGCTGTGATCTGCGGCGGCAAACCGGGCATGGTCGGCGGCGGCGGAAGATCCGGCAATTTCGGTAACATAAGCGGCGGCAATCCCGGAAGCTGCGGCAGCGCCGGCGGCTTTGGAATCACCGGAATCGGCGGCACCATGACTTTAAATTGCGGGATGGTGAGGTTCACGCCGAGCGCGATTCGCGGAATGCGCGGAAGCGTGAACGGCACCGGTTTAAACTTCACGTCCGGCCACTGAATCCGGAGTCCGGCCTGAATTTTTGAAACATCCAAAACAATATCCGGAAGTTTAGGCAGAGGAATAACCGGCGGCGCCGGAATGGCAATAAATAATTTGAGGATAAGATCCTTGAGACTATATCGCTCTGTCTTGCACTTATCGCATGACTCGTTATAGTCAACCATGAGCTTCACGAATAATTTATATTGTTCAATAGTTTGTTTAATATCGCGGATCGCGCGGCGCCATTGTTTGAGCCGCGCGGTATTTTTTTTCATCCATCCGCCGGTAAATTGAATAATGGTGTCGAGATAATCGATTATTTGACCGAGGTAATAAGCCTCGATAGCGCGAAATTGAAGAACCTGCCGCGGGAACATAATCCATGCATCGAGCGCTTCCATATTCGCCACCAAAGTATTAATGAATTTATTCATGTCTGCGGTAACAAAACGGCAGAGTTCAAGATTTGCAAAATTGCCGGGCGTCGCGAGATCACTGCTTGTTCCTGGAACAACAGCGTCAATTGCCTGCGCCACGCCAACGCACCCCATTAGGTTGCGCCATTTATCAAGCTCAAGACGTTCATCTTTAATCCATTGCCGCGCGTCTGCTTTGAATTTTTCAATTTCTTTACGTGTGATGAGCGGAACTTTAAATAAAACTTCCTGTGTTTCTATGTCGATGAGCGGAATGGAATTAATCCACGAAAGCACATTTGTCATGACATTGCCTGTGCGGGAAAATTTTTCCTTCGGAATAACAGAGCCGCCGATTGAATCAAGCGCAGGATAAATAAGGTATACGTCAGGAATGGAAAGTATCTTATCCTCAATTTCTTCCCACTGCCGCGCAGCCCAATCGGTAATTACGCTCGGAAACCCTGGAATTCGTATATTACGATTTTGCGCAGTCGGCGCTTCATAACTGCCGAGGGAATAATTTCCAAGCCCGCTGCCGGATGCTTCGCGGTTGCCGGTTCCGAGAGCCGCACCGCCACCACCGACGGAAAGCGTCACGCCTTCGTTTGCTTTGGAGATGGCGGAATTTGCCACGGCGAGAGCTCCACTCATGCCTCCCTGGATTTTGTCGCATATGTTTCCCGGCAACATATCAAGTACATTGATGCCGAACGAATAACAATTACGCGGTGTGCCGAACGGGCCTAAACAAAGCGCAAATCCGACTCCGCCGGTAATGGCCGGAGAAATATAGAAGCGTCCGCCGAGCGTGGAAAGCGGCGGCATTGGCGGCCATGTTGGAATAAGGGATGGCGCACCCCATCCAAATACCGGCAAACCGATATCATAACCATCCGGAGCGCCGAGAATACTGAAAAATCCAGGCGAAAGAAACGCTACATTAAGGGGCGTTGGGATACAGCCGGCATCACACGTCAATTTGCTAACAGCTGCAGAGGTAGCTTCTGCAACACCGTCAAGAGTTCCTCCAATATCATCAATGGAATCCTGAATTCCGTCACCGTCGCTGTCATTATTTTGCATGCCTGTAAGCCGACTTGTTACGCTCGCCGGCGGAGCTTTTGGCTTCATTTTTCCATTAAACGCACGACAAAGATCAGGATTTCCCTGCCAGAAAAAGTATGGCATTGGATGATCACCAAGCATACATGTCTCTTCAATATTCGAAAAATCCTCCGCCTTTGGAATCGGCACGCCGAGATTTTGCGCAAGCGATTCGGGCGTGACCGGCCTCGGCGGCGAGGAAAGTTCGCTATCCCAGAACAAATTCCCGTTATTGTCCGCGCCGCTCGTGTAATAGTATCGCACCTGGCCGGTTGGATTGCCTTCTTTGGAAACCGCAATATCCAAATAATCATCCTGATGGAGCGCTTCATTCAAGCGCGCGTTGTCTTCATCGCTAAAACGGTTATTAAAGGCAAATGTGATTTTCGACGTTGAATCTGTATCGCCCTTGAAAGTTACGTCATACGTTATGTGCCGCTCGGAGTGCGCCGGAATATCGATATTTTTGAAAAGACTCGGCCGTGTCGGATGGCCAAACAAAGGCGCAATCTGCATCTCGCCGGCTGCGCAATCCGTGCAGTGAATTGACGCCGGATCAACTTGGAGCTGTTCGCCGATAATATCGCTAACTGCAACATCGCGCTTCAATGCGCCCGAATCATTTTTAAGTGTAATTGTATAGCGAATCCTGTCTCCGGATTTTATTACACCGCCGTTTAAATCCTCGCCGAATTTTGTGGAATTTCCAAAAGCGCTCGTATCAAAATCCACATACATAAAATCCTGCGCCTCATATTTCTCGCCTTCGTCTATGGTCACTTGCGGCGCATCCGCTCCTCCAAAAACTCCGCCGAATCCTGCTTCCGCAGCCGAAGGATTTGGAACTTTTACGCTCAAGGATTGATATTTCCGCACTGAATCCGGATCCTCGGAATTTTTCGTAGTCATGCCGGGATAACGTATGAGCACGCTCTCGATGAGATTTTTTGCCGGATCCACTTGCAAACCAACATTGCCGACGACTTGCGCTTGCGTGTCAAAAACGCCGCGCCTGTTATAAAGAATTTTTATGTCTCCGGCAGTGTCGCCGATAATCAAATCTGTAAAATTATCCAGATTAATATCTTCAGCCCGCACGGTTGTCACCAGCTCTTTTTGGTCAAAATGTAGATTGTGCCGCGCAAAAGCCCCGCCGCGATTTTCATACACGTCAATGCATGTGTCGCCTTTTCTGCAGCTCACTTTTCCCGCTATAACAAGGTCCATTTGGCCATCGTTGTTATAGTCCAGCTTTGTTAAATCTTGAATGCCGTTTTTAATGTCGAAAAGATAACCTTGATCCTTGAGTTGATCATAGCCGCCGTTGTTTTGAATCAGCCGGATTTTATTTTCGCCTTCCAAAATCAGCATGTCCTCGTTGCCGTCGTTATTGTAATCAAGCGTTACGAGACCGCGCACGGTGGAAGCGCCGGCGTACACAAATTTGCCGACGTCGGATGAAAAAGTTCCGGGTTTGCCGTTGTCGATGCGCACGGTCGGATCGCCGAGC
This sequence comes from Candidatus Peregrinibacteria bacterium, assembly GCA_016186205.1. GTDB lineage: Bacteria > Patescibacteriota > Gracilibacteria > UBA1369 > UM-FILTER-53-11 > JACPMA01. The sequence continues at coordinate 67,542 of JACPMA010000003.1, forward strand.
ACGATGCCGATGTCGGAGGCATATGGACGATTCGCCTCGCCGAATGTTTCTCCGGATGAAAATAAAAGCGCGAATTTATTATCCTGCGTAAAGCCGACTCCGAAATTTTTTAAGGAATCCTCAAGCGACTGAAAAGCAAATCCGGGAGCTGAAGGACCGCCGACTTCTTCATTTTTATCATAGAAGGCTGCACCGCGCGGTACAGCGGTTGAATTCCCCAAAAACGCGCTTTCAAAAATAAACTGCGGAGGGAGGCGCAGCGGCTTCACGTAAATACCCGGCGCATCCGAAATTTCGTCCTGAATTTTCACATCCTGATCAAACCGCTGCACAAAGAAAATTTCCGCAACAGGCGTATCTTTATCCAAAATCTGAATGATGAGATATTTTCCTTCGCGCGGCTTTAAAACAAAATCATTATCGAAAATTCTCGTGAAACCGTTGGTCTGAACTTCCACGCGCTCTTGATCTCCTTTCACGAGCCGCAGCGAGCCTTTCACGCGATCAACTTTGTACGCCTCGCCGTCAGCGGTTTTCCGTATATAGATCCCGTCCGCAAGTTTTTCCGGATCCGATTCCTCTGTCGTTTCAAACTGTCCTTCTTTCAGCGCAATTAAAGTCATTTGCGCCAAATCGAGCTGAAACTGGCTGTCTTGAAGAACCATTGTAAAATTATTCGCCTGCACGAATTGCGTGGCGATGCGGCTTGGATCCGGCAGCGTCAATCCTCCGCGGTCAGAAACTTCAAAAAGTTTTTTATATTGTTTTGGTTGTGCTGTTAGCGAATTGGCGGCCTGCGTTTTTCCATTCATGGTAAACCAGCCGCCGAGATAATCCGGTCCAACAACATTTCCGCCTGGAATTCCTAGAAGCGAGGCAGTAAGGGTTTCCGGCTGCATTTCTTTCACCTGCACTTTGCCAAACTGCTTCACGGCTTTAATTGTGATTGATGCGCTCGTTAATCCCGGCGACTCGGCAATGACATTCACCGGACCGGTCATTTCCCGCGGCGAAAGCGCGACTGTGGCGATGCCGTTTTCAACAATTTCTTCCGCGCTCGAGAGCACGCCGAAAGCCGAGGTCTTTTCGCTTACGCGGAAATTTATCACCTGCGCGGAATTCGTATCAACTGCATTTCCATAAACGTCAAAAAGATTCGCGGATATTTGCACTTGGCTGCCGGCAACGGTCGGCAAAATATCCGAATCGGTTGTAAGACCGATTTTTGCAGGCGGCCCGGGCAGCAATCGAAGTTCAAGCGTTCCCGGATCCAGCGCGCCTGAAGCCGCATTCAGCAAAACCTTTCCGGCTTTTTTCCCAGCCTTAAAAATAAAACTACCGGCGCCGCCGGAAAGCCTTACTTCTTTTTGCAAAACCAGTCCCATAAGTTCATCGGAAACTCCGACCATCGCAATGCCGTTCACTCCTGCCATAATTTGATTGTTTGCGTCGCGCGCTGAAACTTGCACGGAAAGATCATTTTGGCCGTCGGCAATAACAGCCAAAATAGGGCTTTCCAAAAACAACCGCGCCTCTGCCACTACGGAAAGATTCAACTCCGCCTTTTTATCGGTATCAACGATTTGCGCAGTTAATTTCAAGCTAGTCGGATTTTCATTCGCCACCACGCCGATGGTTTTTACTCCGGACATCATTCCTATTTGCACGCCCGGCATTAACGCATCATCATCAACAATATCTTCAGCTAAACGGCCGTCGCCTTGGAGCTGCAGCGTTACTTTCGCAAACTCATCATTCACAAACACGCCATCCTTGTCTTTCAGTAAAACTTTCACCTGCGCTTTTTTATTTGCAACAAGAGTATTGGAATCCGTCTCGAGCGTGAGCGACACGATTTTTGAAAAATCCAGCTTGTCGGCATTCAACAAATTCGCTTCCACATCGCTCGATTCTTTTTTGATCTGCTCAAGCGCTTTTTTATTCTCCTCCTCTTGGCCGCTGTAAAATTCCCCTTCTCCGAGCCCAAAACTGAATTCACTAACGGTCTGCTTGAGGTCCGCTTGCCATTCTTTCATGCGTTCCCACCACGGCGAAACCGGCGGAGGCGACCAGCTGAACAAATCATATCCTCCTTCATCCCCTCCTCCGGGCGGCGGAAAATCAAAAGGATTTCGCGGATCATCTGCATACGGTTCATCTTTTTCTGCCACTGTCGGATTACCGATCGCTTCTTCATCTTCTTCGGGAACGGCTTTATTCAAAGCAAAATCGTAGCGATCCGCAGCTCCCTCGCCGTTAAAATAAGCGATCTCATAACCGTTTGGGGACTCGCCGACATAAGCCCGTTTTGTATTTCGCGGATCCAAGAAATACTCACTCATATATTGATGCTTGGAATCAATATCCATATTTTTCCAATTCAGCGAATCCATTACTTTCAAAAAATTCGCGCGCGAAATGACCGCATCTTTTTTCGGAGGATACGCGATGATTTCCGGCTGGTTGGTGATTAAATTTATCAGGCAATTGTTGCACGAAACCGCTGCGCCCGCTTCTTGCAAAGCCGGATTATTAAGCGCATCCTGCACATCGCGGACTTTTTCAAGATATGCATCAAAAGACGGTTCGCTGAAAAGATCGGGGTATGTGATTTTGCTGACTTCATGCTGAAGATTTTGAAATGTAACGTAGCGCGGGCTGTCAACCGGCAAATCTTTTGTGATGAAATTTTGCGCCTGCGCAAAAAGAGTTTCGTTCGTCGGCTCCTTGTGATACATCACGCTTGAAACGAGCGTTTGATTTTCACGCGTTATTTGGACGCTGGCATTTGAAATCTGCGGATGCGAAGGAGTAGAAACCGTTTGTGGATTCACAGATATGGACTGAATAATAAGTTTGCCAAGAATCGTTTTCCAACCCAGCGAATCAGCGGCGGGATCCCAGCCCAAACCGCGCAGCACATCAGTAAGAGTTACCGTAAAAGGACTGGGGCCGGAAAACGTAAATAGCACAGTTTCATTCGGGGAAATTCCTATGGATACAAGCGGATGGTCTGTAAGATTTCTTATTCGATCCTCGCGGCTACGATCGTAATCATCATCCTCGCTCAATTCCTCAAGCCGGCCATCAACGCTCTTCAAATATTCGATGAATTGTTCTTTTTCATGAAAGTCAAAACAGGCTTTGTAATTGTCATAATTCTGCGGCGGATTTCCATCAACCATCTTTGTGCCGCCTGCGCCAAGGAAAGGCGGATCCGGATCGGGCGGATAAAACCACTGTTCAAGCACCGGATCAGTCGCATGTTCTGGAAAACATACTTGCGGCTGTGGAATAGCCGGCGGATCGTCAAAAAGATGTGCCTTATTGTCATAGAAACAGCCGGCAAAATGCTCATAGCCTTCGCATCTTTCCGTAGCGCCTGCAAAATGACATTGATAATTACGCTCTTTTTCAGCGGCTGTCCGGCCGGTAATCCATCCTGGATCATCATCGTTTTTGTAAAAATCCGATCCGCTTTGCTCGTTGTATCCACGGTTGATTTCCACAAGTTTTGAATACGGGCCGGTACCTTTTGAACCGCGATACGGCGTGCATCGCGCCGCACTGCTGACAGCTGCTTTTGAAAGTCCGTATAGCCGATCAGGAAAAGGATTGCCGTCGGCATTGACAAACTCCGGTGTAAAATTCACAAAAGTAAATTCTTCACTCAAAGTATCAGGCGCGCCTTCAACCAAAACCGCTCCGTTGCTTCTCCGCGTCACGCTTGTCACTTTAATTTTCGCTTCAACAAGCGGCACAGGCTCCTCTAGCCCATTCACAATTTCATCAATTTTGTCCTCAACCATCGCATTCACAGCTTTCAAATATCCTTGCGTGTACGCGTCTTTCGCAGTAATGAGATTCACCGCCGAATCCACTTCAAGCCGGTAATCGTCGCCGACAGGCGTGAGATAACGGCCGGTGTATTTTATAAAATCGTTTATGAGCGCCGGGTATTTCGGAAAAAGAGCGTTAAAGCGCCCCATCAAAGGATCGCTCATCTTGCCGATTTTTGTCATGATGTCCGGAATGGCATCTTTGTCGACAGGCGGACCATTTCCGGCGACTGCATTCTTCACTTCATCCGGCGCATCATCCGGAATATCCGCCGGCGGCACGCTTGAATCGCTCGGAATGCCAAAGCCGGCAAGTTGATCAGTCAAATTTTTTGCCTCGGCTTCATCCTGCGCAATTTCCTCTTCCATGGGGCCGACTAAATCTTTGTAAAGTTCGCGCGTGTAGCGCATGTACGCTATGTCGCCCTGGTGCTCTAAAAATTTGAGATAATTTTTGTACGCGATTGCATTCAAGTTTTTCTGCTCCTCAAAAAAATCCTGAAAGAAAACGCGTCTGTTGAAAGTTGCATAAGCCGGATCGCCGAGATGATAAAGATGATTTTTGTCGAAGTATGCGGCAAGCAGCTCCTTGCCTTGCACGGTCTGCGTGGAAACCGGCGGCCGAATCACGCCATGCCAAATTTCCGGCTGCGGACTGGGATTATCGTCGCGGATTTCAAAATCCTGCGTGGCTGGATTCCACACATACGCGCGGTCCTCAAAATCCGTGTATGGAAACAGTGAAATAAACCGATTGCCTTTTTTATTCACCACCGGCAGCGGCGTTTCGCCGACAACCACCACGCCTTTCAAATAGGCAGTGCGGTTCGGCTCTTTTGGATCCCCTTCATAATAAAGCCGTTCAAGCACGCCCATGATATTAACCGGCTGCTCAAATCGGTCTACTTGAATAATTAGGGCCCGAGTTCCAGGAAGCGCGTTTTGAAGATCCGTGGCATAGCGGTCAATGCGCGCTTTCAAATTCGTGGCTTGAATCGGCGCGCCGAACGGAACTTCACCGACGTTATTTTGATCTGCGGGCTTAAGCAAACCTTCATAATCGGCCGCATCCGCATAAAGCCCCTGCTCAACTAAAATCGCAACAAGATCGTATCTGTCCGGAAAATTAAAACTCTCTGCAAACGGCGCCAAAATCGGCCCAAGAAGCACAATAATCAAAACCGGAATGAGAATGAATTTTTGAAGTCGGGAGAGAAACATTGTAGAAAACTTATTATCGATGTTCACTTTCCAATCTTGCTTTGAGTAAAAAAACAGTATCGCTCTTTAAGGAAGCCTTTGCCCATGTTTTCTGTTTTTGATTCAAAAGTTCGCCCATACCGGCAAGAATATCGCGATTGGAGCGCGATTCAACAAACTCAATGCATTTGGCAATATATTCTTGGAAACTCATGCCTGATCGCTTTTCAAGAATCTCTTTATTAATCTGCCAGTTGTTTTTGAAAAAAAACCAGACATCGAAAATATCCCGATTTGCTGTTTTGATGCGCTCGAGCATGGCGATTAATTTATGTGCAAACATATCTTCTTTCACCATAAGCAACATAGAAATGCCAAGATAATTTTTCAATTCATAGCGGGAAGCGAAACTCCTCCGATTGATTTCTATTTTAATGTTCTGCGCCGCTTTATCGTATGAAAGAATGAAAAAAAGCGTGTGTTTCTTTTTGTATTTTTCTTTGAGGATTCCGAAATTTTTCAATATATTTTCTATTTTTTCAAAAACATAATTCTCTTTTGCCGCATCCAAAAGATCAAAATCGAGATCAACCGAAAAACGGCTCAGATCATAAAAGAAATGAGCGGCCGTCCCTCCTTTAAAACCTAAAATTGGGCCGAGGGTGGTATCGGTGTAAATTTCCTTCAAAATCTGAAGAAGGATATTTCTGTGGAAAGCCAAGTTAAGCGCCATAAAAATTCTTTACGGTTTTCTCCATGCGCGTATTACCGCCATAGATTGGGAGCATCTCAAAAACTTTTTCCCGATTGAGACTTTTATAATTATCGAAGTGATAATCTTTATATAAATAAATCGTATCCAAAAAAGCCCGCTCCGGAGAAGCTATGGAATAATTTCCTTTATGCTCGATGCCAACCCCGTTTGTAAGAATGGCGTCCTTAATCTTTTTATAAATATACGTCTCGCGGTCGGCCGTTATTTCTCTCGTGAGATATGAAGCGACAAAAATCTGGCCGTAATATTGAAAAATGATTCCGGCTTTTGTTAAAACCGTCTCAAAACTGATGTAGGAGGGAGTGTAGATTTTGGTCGCTAACTCAAAGCGATCATAGTTCCTATCTTTCGCATAAATACCGCGGCGGATCCGATGGAGTCCGCCGGTTTTTACGTAATAGTTCACGCTGGCGATGGCGGCTTTTTTGTCGGTGACGCCCCAGATAATCGATATATCCTTAAAGGTAAAAACCGTATTGCTTGAGCGCAAGATGTCCGAGATTGGCTTTTTAGCGTATTTCATTATCTAAAGACTAGAATAATTCTAGCCTTTAGTTTAAATTTTAACATACCTTTTGGTTAAAATCCGCTTGGCAAATATCGCGGCCGAGCCCGATATAGCGCTGGAAATTTACAAAAAACCCCGAGGAGCGCTCGGGGCTTTGGATCAATGTATTACTGTCTTTCTAAATATTCTGCGGACCAACAGCGATAAAATAAGGAGTTTCTGCATCGGGAATATCAACTGATTCATCAGAATTATCTATAACTGCTAAAGCGCTATCGGACAACCCTGCTCCGGCTCCGGCTCCGTTCAGCTGACAGTTTGCCGCAAGACTACCAGCGACTGCATAGGTCGCGCATGTATTCCCAGAGCCTCTAACTTCCATTAAAGCTCCAACTACATAAAAAGCTGCTTCGCCTCTGTAGAAATATTTATCATCTTGAGCTGCTATATTACAAGATCCATCAACCTGTACGGTACTATGATCCTTACGCGGATCTACAGGAAGCGGGCTAAAATTACCTGCCACGATATTATCACTCCTAAAACACATATTAGCACCATGAAGAGGGATGGTTCCGCTATGCTCGGCAATATAGGATTCCACAGCTGCCTGAATGTCTCTCACGGCCTTTTGTCTCTGGGCATCTCGAGCCTTTGCCGGAGCTTTTAAAGCGCCTGGTAAAAATGCCACTGTCAAAATCGCAATGATTGCGATCACGATTAGTAGTTCAACGAGCGTGAAACCTTTTTCGCGTCCGAGAACCGCACGGACTGTCATCCTGAGCTTGTCGAAGGATTTCATAATTGAAATGAGTTAGAAAATAAATTCTTGTACCTTATATATCATATCATTTCTGGAAAATCCGGCGCAAGAGGGTTATTTGAAGCATAATTGAAATTTGTTGTCGAATTGCAATAAGGTTTTTTTGTTTAAAAGAAGCGCAAAAATCTACGGCGGTGGATTTTTGTGTAATAAAAAGTTTAGAAAGATTTCATGTGAGTATGATAGTCGTTGAAAAATGGACGGCAACTACGCTTTCATCGATGGACAGAATCTCAATTTAGCGATTCGAGAATTAGGCTGGAAATTAGATTTCAGAAAATTCAGGATTTATCTCAAAGAAAAATATTCCATCCAAAAGGCCTATTATTTCATTGGCTATGTCGATGGGAATAACGATCTCTACGCTTCTCTTCAATTAAACGGCTACATACTTATTTTTAAACCTACATTCAAAAACAAAGATGGTTTGATTAAAGGAAACTGCGACGCCGAACTAGTGCTGCAAGCTATGATAGATTACCCAAACTATCAACAAGCTCTTATTGTTACTGGCGATGGCGATTTCTATTGTCTGATTAAATATCTTCGCGAGAAGAACAAACTCCGGATACTGCTGGTACCCAATAGATGGAAATATTCAGGATTACTCAAAAAATCTGCTCAAAGCTTCCTTGCCTTTATGAATGATTTAAAAGGAAAATTAGAATATAAAAAGTACCCCTGAAGGACAAAACCTCGAGGGGGCCTTTTCGTCGTGATACAAAAAAAGAATAGCAAATTATGATCATCGAGTCAATGAAATTTTTGTAACGCCGCATTAAAATTTTTCTTAAATTTAAATATGGGGTTTTTTGTTTTATAGAAGGCTTAAATCCGCTACGGCGGATTTAAGTTGTCATAAAAAGTTTAGAAAAATTTCATGTAGGTGTGATATAGGAATCGCCACCGAAGATTTTTTCGCGCGTGCTTAAAAATAAGTGCAAGCTGCAAGCGGAAATCCAAGGCGGTCGTTAACAAAAAGGAGACAACCCATGAAAACTTTTATTTACATCATTATGCTCGTGCTCACGGTGTTCATGAGTGCGTGCTCGTCAAAGGCAACGGTAACTCACAGCAAACCGGTCGAGCAGACGCCGGAGGCAACGACGGACAAGAATCCGCCGGATCGTCCGGCGAACGACTCTGTGCAGACGAACGGCCAACAGGATGAGCGAGTCGGACAAACCGACAGCGCTGCGGGCACGAATCGCGTTGCGGAAAGGGATCGCAGCGCGGAAACCGACAACAGCGCTGGCGCTGACAACTGGCAGCAGGACAATCGCGGTATGGCTGATGATCTCGGTCTGCCTGTAAATGACACACCGCAGAATGATTCGGCATCGAAAGACGCCGGAAGTCCTGCCCAAACGAACGAGGAAGAAATCGAGGAAGAAGTCATCAACATTCCTGACGCCGGGCAATACGACGCAGGCAGCTCTCTGCCTGCGGATCCGCACGTTTTCGCAACCGAAGAACTCGGTGTGCTCGTGCGAACCCAAGGAAACACTGAGGTGAAACCGGCTGAAAAACCGTTCTGGGCCGATGACGCGCTCGCAACTTCGACGTTTGAGCGGGAAAGCGGAAAGCAGTATTCTGTGCTCGTGTACGAGAAACGGCCCGATGAGCTTTTCGAAGACTGGCTCATGCGTTCGAAGGTCGGAGGAACGACTGTGTCGCAGCGTCGCGTGCGTACGGCAAACGGCCACCGGGCCTATGTCTACGCGACCGACGACTACGGCGCAGTTCCGAACGTGCACATCATCGTGCCGACGCAGCGGTTCGTGTACTACTTCAAGTCGGAGGAAGAAACGTTCGAAGTTCCGGATGATTTTGTGAATTTCATCCGGGAAATCGAAGTGCAGTAAGGAGACGAAATCATGAAATCGTTTGCGAAATACATCGCGTGCGTGTTCACGTTCTTTTTCTCCAATCTCGCCTTTGGCTGGACGCTTCCGGTCGAAGGCGGCTACACCGTGACGAACGGTTTCTGGGACTGCGCCCTCTACTGCTATCACCTCGGCAACGATGTGGTGGCGCCGGCTGATACGGAAATCCGTTCGATCGGCGAAGGAACCGTAGTCGAAGTCACATACAAGTCAGAATGCGGCAACTACGGAGGCCGCGTTTTGATTCAGCACGAAAGCGATGCCGGATCATTCGTTGGCATCTACGGCCACCTCGGTCCGGATACGAACGATCCGGCGACCGACGACATCTTCGTGAGCGTGGGCGACCACGTGAACGAAGACGAACCTATCGGCCGCACAGGAACGCGCATTGAAAACGGCTGCTGGCCGCCGCATCTGCACTTCGGAATCAACCGCGGTGCATACATCGGAACAGCGATCGAATGCAGCAGCTGGCGTTATGCGGGATATACGCACGCAGCGTATAGCCCGAGCGACGCTTGCTACTGCGCCGTGCTCGACAACTGGTACGATCCGTCGGAGTTCCTCGGAATTCACCCGAAGGATCTCCAAATCGTGAGCGGAGAGGTCGCGCTCGACGAGGGCTTTGTGAACGATACAATGTTTACATGGCACCTTGCCGCAGAAGGCGGCCGCGGACTTCCGATCACGGCAACTCTGCTCATATATAATCCGGTCTATCGATGGGAGTTTCCCTTCGCGATGAACTACATAGACGGCACAGCGGATCCTTTTGAATTCCGCTATGACGGCATGCTGCAAAACGAAGGGCTATACGAATACCGATTCCGGATCGAAACGTGCGCAGAGCGCGTGGAGTGGAGTGAAAGACAGCCGGGACCCGTGGTTGACAGACCACCGCCGCCGCTTCCGCCGTGTTTTCCGAGCGGAGAAATCTGCAATGGAAGAGACGACGACTGCGACGGACAGACGGATGAAGACCGCGTGCCGTGCAGTTCCAGATGCGAAACAGGCACTGCGCCGTGTGAAAACGGCCATGTCGGGAATTGCGATGTGCGATGGCCGCAACAAGAAACATGCAACAACGCGGATGACGACTGTGACGGCCGGACTGATGAGGACCTCTATCGGCCGTGCTCGACAGTATGTGAAAGCGGCAGAGAACAATGCAACAACGGCATGTGGGGTGGATGCTCGGCGCGGCGTCCTTCCATCGAAGTATGCGACGAGCTCGATAACGATTGCGACGGAGAAACAGACGAAGGCGTTAAAAACCGCTGCAACTTCTGCGGTCCGGAACCTCGTGAAACATGCAATAACTATGATGAGGATTGCGACGGACTAATAGATGAAGATGTCGCGCCTCGGCGGTGCACGAACGAATGCGGCAATGCAGGATTGGAATATTGCCGCGAATATGGAGGATATACGGCGTGCAACGCGCCGGCTTGTTCTCCTCCGCCGCCGCCTCCTCCGCCGCCGCCGCCTCCGCCGCCGCCATCCTGCACGCCGTCAACCGAAATCTGCGACAACGCGGATAACGATTGCGACGGACAGACGGATGAGGCGCTCACGCGATCATGCAGTAATGAATGCGGAAATTCAGGAACGCAGCAGTGTTCAGGCGGGACGTGGAGCGGATGCAACGCTTCAGCCTGTGCACCTCCTCCCCCACCACCGCCCCCACCTCCTCCGGATGATGGCTCCGGAGATGATACTCCTCCGCCGCCGGATGACAGCCCGCCGCCGCCGGACGACACTCCTCCGCCAGCACTTGTGTCAATCGCGCCGGCGCTCGTAAGCCCATCGAGCGGAGAAATCGCGCAGTTCGCAATCGGAGCTCCCGGTTCTGTAACACTCGACTGGGAACCGGTGGCCAATGCGGCAACGTACGAATACGTTGTCCGCTACGGCGCAACCGGCGAATCCGGCGAACTGCTCGAGCAGGGACAGACGGCGGCGAGTTCGCATCTATTCACGCGCGATCCGTCCAACTACGGAATCGCGATAAAGTGGAAAGTGCGAGGCGTCAACGTCGCTGGCATAGGAGGACCGTGGTCGGCCATGAGAATGTTTTTCTTCTCGTACCCGATCGGAACGATCCTCCGCTGCGCCAGCAGTTCCTGTCCGGCGCAAAACGCGTGGTACCAGATTTCGCGAGACAGAGAAGACACCGGTATGATTGGCGTGCCGGTTCTACTCATCGCGGACTGGGTCAGCGCAGACTGCACTCGCGGCCGCACGGCCGCGGCAGTCTCGTTCGAAGCCATGTCCGGCTACCATCGCAGCGCGCGATACGGCGGTTGTCCCCCATAATCCCACCTACGGCTTAACGGCCGATATTCCCCTCCCGGTTCGTCGATGCAATGTCGATGATGCCGGGAGGGGACCCACCTATTTTTAAGCTCAGAATCTCGCTTAGTCACCGCTGATTGCGCGGCTTCTGCGCTCAATTCTTCGCGCTCGTGCCGTGCGCTCGCAATAATGAAGAACTTATTTATATTTTAAAACCCATTTCCATGAAAAAATTTCTCACACCAGCATTACTCCTCGTAATTTTTGCCATTTCAATCCCCTATTCCGTTTCCGCGAAACACCGCCAGCCGTTTTTCGCAAAATCCTCAAAAAATATTTCACTCGTGTGCGAAAAACGCTGCCCTTTTCCAAAACAAAAACTGCAAAAAGCATTTGCCGCGCTTAATGCGCAATTCATTAAAATGGAAGAAAAAGTCGGCACGCCTTTTCCGGAAAATTTAAAGCCGGTTGAAATTCATCTCCGCTATGATGCAAGCTGCCGCAAGATATCGAAGGAACGCACAGATGATCAAGAGGTTTTCGGCTTCACAACCGCAAAACCCGACGGCAAAGCGATGATTTGCATGAAAGCCGATATCGACGACATCATTAAAAACCGCCCGACTCACCTTCTTCACGAATACGCGCATCATTATTTCCCCATGCAACCGCGCGGCAAACATGATTTTGAAGAAACCCTCGCAGCAGCGTTCGAACAATTTATAACCGGGAAACCAAATTCTTTTTGCGATGCGGCAAACGAAAAATCTGAACCAAATCTTTATAAGCTCTGCCGCGATTTCGGATTTGAAGTTGACGATATGCCCACGCTTATCGCGCGGCTGCAGGCGTTAAAGAAAAACGCAGACGCGGTAACAAATAGAATGGCGATTGATGAGATAAAACGATTTAAAATTATGAATTACGAATGATGAATTTAAAATGAAATCTAAATTATGAATGATTTAAAAAAATTTGATCTTGAGGAAAGAACCGAAAAATTTAGTACAAGAATTATAATAGCAGTAAAGAAATTCCCGGAAAATTTCCTAACAAAACCTTTACTTTCTCAGCTTATTAAAGCTGGTACGAGTATAGGAGCTAATTATTGCGAAGCAAATAATGCCGCATCAAGAAAAGATTTTCGACACAAAATTAGTATATGCAAAAAAGAATCGCGTGAAACAATATATTGGCTATCAATAATTGCAGCTACTATCTCAATGCACACCGATGAACTCAGACTACTTACCGCGGAAGCCAGAGAACTCAATCTTATTTTCGGCGCTATTTTCCATTCTTCAAAAGAAAATCCTGGCAAATGCAAAATTCATCATTCAAATTTCATTCATCATTCATAATTCGTTATTCATAATTCTCTTCTATTTCTCTTCCAAATTAACCACTGCGCTCCACTCTCTTCCGGGCGGTTTGCGCAAATAAAAGTTGCAGCGGTTTCGGTAAATCTGCGACGGGCCGTCGTCTTTTACGCGTGCAAGCGCAGCCTCAAAATATTGCTTTGCTTCAATGAAATTCCGCTGCGTGTAGAGAATGCGTCCGTTTTCAAAATCATCGAGCATCGGCTTTGTTTCCGCAGGAACATTTTCAGTAAATCCTACGACCTCAAAAATTTCAGTCTCCTTCTCTTTTCCTTTCACACGAACAGTATCGAGTTTCCGGAAAATAAACGGATTATGATTTTCCGTCACGGCGGTAAAAGTTCCTTTATCAACAATGACGCGCGTCCCGTATTTTCGATTTATACTCTCTAGCCGCGAACCCAAATTCACGATGTCTCCGATCGCCGTATAATCAAAACGCTTCTCGCTTCCAACATTTCCAACCACAGCAGGCCCCGTAGCTATTCCGACGCGAAAATCCAAATTTATAAGCTCATCCTTCATTGGAAGCTGCGGAATATTGTTCCACTTTTCATGAAGCGTCACGAGCGCCATCCGCATGCCGAGCGCTGCCGAGCATGCATTTACGGCGCGATGCGGATCATCAACCGGCGCTCCAAACAAAGCCATAATCGCATCACCCTGATATTTATCCAGCGTTCCGCTATAACCAAAAATCACTTCGGTCATGGCCGTTAGATAATCATTTAAAAGCGCCACCGTGTCTTCGGGCGAAAGTTTTTCCGCAAGAGTCGTGAACCCGACGATATCGGAAAACATAACGCTTATCTGCTCGCGCTTGCCGCCTAGTTTCAAAGCATCCGGATTTCTTACAAGCTCGTTTACAACCACCGGACTCACGTAATGGGAAAACGCGCGCTTGATTTCACGCTTGGCCTTTAATTCGGTTTTATTGCGATACCAAAGCACGGCGAGGCCGGTGATAATCCAAGCTGCTTCTGGATAAACCACATTTAAAACAGTACCGGTTTGATACATGCCGTATGCAAGAAACGGATAGCCCACGAGCGTAGCGCCAAAGACAATTCCTAAAATACGCAGCGATACAAAAGATAAAACAGCGGCTCCTCCGATTGCCATTAATAAAAGTATGAACCATAATGAAACTATTCCCTGCTCGCGCGCCATCTTCATGTCTAAAATTTGCTGAACGATATTGGCGATAACCTCCACGCCGGGCATTCGGTTGCGCGAAGTCGGCGTGGTTTGAAAATCCTGCAGAGACCGCGCGGTTGCGCCGATAAGAACGATTTTTCCTTCGATGGCAGCCGGTTCAAAAATGCCGTTTTTTGCATCGACAAAAGAAATCGTCCTGTACGAAAACGGCTTGGCGGCATAGTTGATGAGGGTTTGCGGCGTTGTTCCGGAAAACATTTTTTGCAGTTCAGCCGGATCGGTAGCGTTGATAATCGGAATCAAATCCGCGCCGAGCTCTGCATCGGAATTCACATCAGGCTCTCCGCGTTCCATATAGGCGTTTGCGATAGCAATTGGAAAACTTTGCGTACCTGTGGCTTCTCCTTTTATAAGCGCCCACGGCGCAAACCGTCGAAGCACGCCATCGCGGTCGCGAAAAACATTGGCATAACCGGTTCTGACATTTTCTCCGCGGAAGATCGGTGGCTGAGTACTTTCCGGCTGCGGAAACTCCGTACTTTCTTCTGCGGCGCTGCCGGGGAAAAGAAGGGTGGAAAAAAATACCACCGGACCGCTTGCATCAAGCGTATCTTGAAATTCTTCGTCGCTTGGATGAAGCTGCGCTGGCAAAGATTCCTGCGAATTTGTCGGTGAATTTGTTGATGCTGTTGCGCCGACGGATTCATAAAGTTTCAATGTTTCATACCAATTCATGCCGGCTCCTGGCGAATTAGCAATGCGGCGCTCATACTCGCGCAAAAGCTGCGAAAGCCGAAAATCGCTTATCCCCCTCGACCGTTCGCGGAAATCAAAATCAAAAGCGACCACTGCCGGTTTATGCGCATTAATGGTTTTGAGAATTTGCGCGTAATAACTTCGCGGCCAATCGCGAAAACGGCCGAGTCCGGCATCCGGACTCAAACTTTTCTCATCAACGGCAATAATGGTAATGGAGTCGCTCACCGGCCGTCCGCGGAAAAAAAGATCGGAAATTTTCCATTGGATAACCTGTAACGGGTTAAAAAAGGCAAGAACGGATACTAGCAGGAAAACAAGAATTCCGATACCAAGCGCTACTTTTGATTTCACGGGCCAGATTATAGCTTTTCACTTTCCAAAAGTGAAATTTTTTGCTAAAATAAAGAGAAGAAGAAATAAAAAGAAACCTACAAACAAAAATCCTAAACCCCATGAAAATCGTAAAGAAAGTTCTTTCCCTGATCGCAAGCTCATTGGCTGTACTGATTTTCAGCGGGTTTTTGAGTTTGCAGCCGATCAGCGAACCGAGGGCGCTCGCTCATCATACAGACACTCCATCGTGCAGAGACATAACTGGGGTAACTCAAGACGTACCTTCTCCGCAAGCATCAGGAAGACAAGAAGGCGTTGCGGACTCGGGTCATTTGGATTTTGACGCTGATCCGCCTGCTCATGATTTTCAAGCGTGCACTCAAACGCAGCCGCTCTTGGCCGATGGCCTCGTGGTTGGAAGTGAAACGGTTATCCGTGGATGGACATGGAATTCTAATTTAGGATACATCAGCTTATCATGCGAAGGAGGAAATAATTTTGGCACAGGAAATTGCGGCAGCGCTGTTGATTACGGCGTGACTGTTTTAGAAACCGGCGGGCCTGGCGAAGACAGCCGGCGTGTTCGCGGTTTTGCATGGGGCGATAATATCGGTTGGATCAGTATGGGCTGCGATGGCTCGGGAAATGAAATGAGAAATCTTGGATTCGATTGCGGAAACAGAAATTATGGAGTGTCCATTGCTGATCGAGATGGCTTGAATAAAGCGGAATGCAGCAATGCCGCAAATCCCGATGGAAGTCTTAACCGAGGCGATATGTACGGCTACGCGTGGACCGATACCGTCGGCTGGATTAATTTCTGCGGCGCGCATGCGGATCTCCCGGAAGAAGGCCTTACGGCGACTGTAAGTTTCCCGGCAAATGGAATAAAGTACGCGAACGGGAGTGATGCCCATGAAATTGTTGTTCGTGTGGCGGAAAACGACGGAACGCTTATTGATCCAACGCAATACGAAGTGACGATTACACCGGAATGGACTGACAGCGTTCGAAGCGATCAAGTTACGCTCTGTCCGGACGGAACTGACACAGGGTGTCCAGCGGCTCGTTTTAACGCAACGGCGAAAGGAACTTTTTCCTGGGAAGCAGGAAGAGGATTTGTTTCGCGTATCACTTCTCTTGCTCCAACGAGTGCAGCGAGTCGGCCCGGAACAGACACATTGCAACTCAATAATATAAATATTACAGCGAGAGAAAGAAATCCCGGAGGTGCGGCTGGCCGTCCTGTGTCTGTCACGCAACCTCTAGCCTCAAACAATACATTTTCCTTTGAACCGCCGGTTTCCGTATTGCGCATTTACTCTCCTGACAGTTCAACAGCCGGCGATTCAGGCGATAGTTTATTCGCCCAGCGCAACGTACCAACAGAACACATTATCACGGCAGACTTCCACCCGGGTGTTGGCGCGGGCGCGCTCACGGATGGCGGGGCTGCTCTTGTTTTCACCCAAATCCATGATTGTTCAAATGCCTTCAATTTTATTTTTGACGAGCAAGATAATGGTGTTGGCGTTGAGGATTCTTCAAGCACGAGAACAGAAACTTCTGACATTGGAGATTCTGCAAATGTAGATAACATTGATAGAGTTGGAGCCGTTTGTCTCGGGCAACCGGGCCAGACGATCACGGACATCGATCGTGTTGGAGCCGGAACTCCGGTGAGTGATTTTTTAGCTGGCGGGGTCCATAGATTCATCTATTCGGAAGTTCAAGATCCGACGCTTGCAGGACGGGCAGGTATTGAAACGGATGACGCCCTCGGTATGCGAACTCGCGTAGAATATACGGTGGGAGCCGTTAACACGAAGTATTTTTCGAAAACCGTAAGCGACAGCTCGCTTTTAAATCAAGCCGCGGACGTAAAAGGAAATGTGCGCATCGACGTGCAAAGCCTTGACGGTTTGCTCGGAGGCCGTAGTGAAAAAAGCGTAGGTGTTGGCGGCGCCGGCGGAGCCGGGAAATCAAAATCGGAATTTTTTAATCGGGCGTTGGATAATTTGAAATTTGTCGGCCGTGCTACGGCGATTAATTCTCGAGTCCTCGATGGCGCAAATTTAAGCGATGTAAACTTTGGCGTTGAACGCTTCTTCAAACGCGATCCGAACAGCCTTGTGGGAGACGAACCGTGTAAAATTATATTGAGAGACGATACCGACATCGACTTCTCCGGCAAAAAAACTATTGCCTCGCGCGGATGTGATGTATATATCGAGTCAAATATCTATCCCATGGCCGGCGGCACGCTCGGCATTGTGGCGCTGGAAGATCTTGACATGCCAAAGACCGCGCCACTCAAAGGCGGAAACGTTTATATTTGCTCGCGCGTCACGGATTTGAAAAATGTTCACATCGTAGCGGAAAACAGCGTGCTGCCGTATGGCGCTAATGAAAGCGAATGTGGAACGTTATCGGATCGAATCGAACAGAGCGGTTCGAGGGCTGGCCTGCCGAACTTTAGCACTCCCGACTCAAGCGGCGTGGTTGTAAAACCAGTTCGGGAAACACTGCAAAACCAACTCGTGATCACCGGTTCCATCGTCAGTAACAACACTTACGGCGGCGCATTCAAAAATCCGCCCGAAGCCGGCGACGGCCGCCGTATTACCGATCCGGAATTAATGGATACCGCGCGCTATTATGATTACAACTTTTCGCGGTACGCGCATACGATTCCAAATCCGGATCCTCGAGGCGCAATAAATGTTGCAAAATGTTGGGCGGACGATATCGTAAAATCAAAACAATATGATCCGTACTCTTGCAGAAACAACAACCCTGAACCTTACACCGAAAGAAACCCTGGCTCAAAAGGCATCATGAACATCCAATTCGCTCCCCCGCCGAGCGATCTGCCGGTATTCAATTATAGATTGAAATAAAAAGACAGCCTAACTAATATAATAGAAATAGATAACTGCATGCCTAACTTAACAGGTTATTTTTGACTTTGCTCATACATTTAGCTATAATTTTACTGTTTTAGTCGACTAACTCCAACCGCACCGAGGGTTCGTGAGAAACGAACTGACAACCGACTAGAGGTTAGCCAGGAAAGAACTCGGGAAACTTTTGCAATGGTTTATTTTGAATAAAAAAGCATATTATCCGCCGAGGCTTGCTTTGGAATTCCATCATCGTTTCGAGGCGATTCATCCGTTTGAAGACGGCAATGACAGGGTGGGAAGACTTTTATTCAACGCTTTTATGCTGCAGGAGGCTATATGCCGGTAATTTTTTTCAGCGAGAATTACAGCGCCTATAGTGCGGCTCTTTCGCGCGCGCGCCAAAATCGCAAAAAAAAGCTGGCGCATTATCTCATTGGACAAATAATAAAAACTCGCAAGGCGATATCGCAGTATAAAAAAGAAGAAATTATAAAAGGCGGCAGTCCGGCGGTAGGACGATGGGAAATAGAACGCGGAAAAATACGGCGATATTAAGGACGAAAAAATTTGTTCCGCCGAGCGATCTGCCGGTGTTCAATTATAAAGGGAGATAAGGTTTGAGCCTTTACAATAAGAAAAAACGGGATAGGATATGGGCGTATGAATCAAGTGGTTGAGGAAGTTGCGAC
Organism: Candidatus Peregrinibacteria bacterium; assembly: GCA_016186205.1. GTDB lineage: Bacteria > Patescibacteriota > Gracilibacteria > UBA1369 > UM-FILTER-53-11 > JACPMA01. Next base: position 86,095 of record JACPMA010000003.1, read on the forward strand.
TCCAGTTGATCAGATGCGCCAAACCAAAAAGCCTGCAGGGGGCGGGGTTTTAAGCATAATTCGAAGTCTTGCGATTAGGTTTCATCTTTCTTTAGCGCCTGCTGTAGCTATCACCATGACTTCCATGCCGGCTATTGCTCAATCTCCTTCTGAAGAAAGATCTCCTGAACAACAAAGAATTTGTGATGAAGCTATTAACAGCGCACAAAGTCAATTAAAAAATGATGATTATTTTACCGGCATCCATGATCTTCAAACTAATCTAATAAAAAAATGTGATGGGTACAGTTCCGTAGCAAATATTATTAGTGATATTCGCCTTCTAGTGCTGCTCGGTAGGATAAATTACATCTGTTATAGATATAACGCCTCAAAACAACAATTGTCACTTGCCTTAGATATACTTAGAGATAACCTGAAATATCCTTACGATTTCGGTAAACGGTGCGCAGTACCATCAACTACTGATATATCATTCTGTGAACAAGCTAAATTATTAAAACAAGAAGCCGAAAAGAGATTAGCCGATGTAACGTGGATGCAAGTTTTGGAAGATAGAAAAACTCTTATCTCGATTCTTCGCGAGGCTGATACGGCTGAAAGTAATAGTCAATATAAACATGCGGCTGTACTTTTTGGTAAAGCTCGTGATATATGGTTTCGATTAAATGCAAGTAATTATACTAAAACACCATTATTAGATGACTTACCTGCGCTATCGAGAGAGATTAACAGCGGGATAGACAGAAATGAACGTCGTATTGGTATAGTGCGGCCGACACCGGGGCCTACCGAAGGACCTAGCGGTGATTTCGCAGCAGGCGCGAGTATGCTCCGCGATATGGCTATCGCGGCAGCACCTGTAATAGCCGATGCGACAATGGATATTATCGTAGCCGTAGAAAAAATCACCAGAGATTCTGGTGGCGGGCAAGCTGGAAGCGGCCAAACTCCAGCGACCGCAAGCGGCAATGGAGAAATTCAAGTGCATACAGGCGCAACCGGGTACCTAGGGTTTCCGTGTACGGATGATGGGATTGCTGTTCAGGTCGGTGGACGCGAACCTTTAAAATGTACGACGGTCGGCGGTCCTGCCTGTACTATTCCAAACTTACCTCCTGGAAAATACCGGGTTTCCGCTCATAGGAGCGGCGGGTGCAAAGTTAAAGATGCCGGACCGGTGGATACTGTTGTTGAACCAGATAAACGGACCCGCGTTGATTTTTCGAGAAGATTTGCACATTAAACTTCTCCATAATTGAAACTTTATAAAGCTTCTTATTTTTGACTAACTTCATAAAGTTTGCTCAACAAACTCCCTAAACAACAATACCTTCTTTTTCTCTTTCGGATCAAAAAGTAGCGGCTCAACATCGCGCGCTAAATCATCAAAATTCAGCGAAGCAGTCTTTTTAAGCATATATTTTTTTAACTCTGCCGCATTTCTCACCCCGATATTCTTCTTTAGATAAGCAAAATTCGGCTGCGCACCAATGCCATACAAAAAAACAATATCAAAAAAATCACGCCCCATAATTCTTTTGCGGTTCATCGATGCAAAAATCTTTTGAGCGAGCAGCAAATCCTTCGGAACCGCATTAATCTGGGTAAAAACATCAAACTTGTTGAGTAACGGTTTTTCCGTAACGTACTCAAAATTCTGAGGAACAGTATCTACCTGAATGAGAATATTATGTTTACTCATCGCCGAAAGACCGAAATCAAAAAGAAGCTTCGGAATACGAATCTTAATTCTGTAAGCATTTCGGGTAACCATATTTACCTCTACCGCAAGCCCTTCAAGCATAAGATCCCTTTGAATAATCTTACTTAAATCAGTGAACTCCTGTGCGCTCAAAGAAAAATTATCAAAGTCCAAATCTTCAGAAAATCTTGTACTTCCATAAACCATGCGAATGGCAGTACCGCCAAGAAGAACTAATTTTCCGGCATATTGACTGTTAAAAACGCTGTTCAAAATCTTGTACTGCAAATACTCCTTCAAAATACTTTCCCTAAAAGCTCTTAGATTTTCCGGATATGAAGCCAAAATTTGATCAAGTGTTATCATAGCTATTTTTAAAGCGCACTCACTGCGGCCCGTGTGTGGTTGTTAAAAACATTTTTGCGCGCTTAGAAAGCTGCTTGTTGTTAAAAATCTCTAAATATTTTTGAAACTTCTCAAAATTAATATGCGATCTGAATTCATCAACATTGATACGCATCCCCAAAAAATCATTTTCAGTCTTAAGCTTTGAATTAACGTACAAATAATCCAAAACCGCCTTTTCTGGTTCAGCCAGAAGCAGCTTCTGTTTGCCAAAATTTACCAATTGATAACCCCAATAAAGACTCGGCTTAATGCGCCTATAGCTAAAATTTCCAACAGGAGTTTCAAAGCTTACAGTTTTCTTGGTGCTCACGGAAGTTATTTGAAAAATCTCTTCCGGAATAAAACCGTAATGCTTCAAAGCAATTTCAAGAGAAACGTATGACGGGGTATAAATCTTATTTGCCGTATAAAAAAGAAAATTCTGATTAAAATCTTGGGCGCTGAAAGAATAAAAACCTCGCTTAATCTTTTTTAGATATGCCTTCTTTTCCCAGCGGTCTAATTGACGATAAGAGAAGTTTACAAAAACCTTTCTCACATCTTGCAGTGAAAATATTGGATAAATCGAAAACTTATTTTGAAAATCCACAAATTGCATATTATTTCTTTAATAGGACATTTATGTCTCTTTACAGAAATATAATATCAAAAATTAACCAGAAATGCAACTTTTTGGTTTCTTAATGTTCAACCGTAAATAACGTCTTTAGGAACTGCGCAAACCGTCTTCTTCGCTGCATGAGCAGCGCTGCAATAAACGGCGTCATCATGGATATGCCGTCCATGGAGAGAGGCGCATTATGGCCGCGGTCCGGCTGGGAAATTGTGCAGCTGCAACCGCCGCCGCCGTTATCAGAGCCGGTGTCGCCGTTGACTGCGTCTGATGCGTCGGTTCTGTGAATAGGGCCGCCATCGAATCTTGTATTTGGGCCGCTGTCTGGAGTTGGATCAGGGTTTTGGCCGTCTGGCTGGCCGTCAGGCTGACCATCAGGGGGATTTGGGTTATTTGCATCCGGCTGGTTTTGGCCGCTGTCAGACGGTCCGGCATCGGTTCCATTGCCGGCGTCTGCATTGCCCGCGTCTGTCGCTCCGCTGTCAGGCGTTCCTGCGTCAGGGTCTGGAACGCATACCGGAGGGCAAGTTGGTCCGGCGTCGGTACCGTTGCCTGCTCCGTCTGGACCGCCATCGCCATCAGGATTTTCTCCGCCATCTGCAGGATCACCGCCGTCCGCTTGACCTGCGCCTCCATCGTCTCCTCCATCTCCAGGGCCACCATCTCCAGGGCCTCCATCAGGTATTCCTCCGTCAGGGTCTGGCGCGCATACAGGCGGACATGCCATTTCTAGATTTTCTGATCCTGCGCTTCCTCTAACAACGCTTCCTTCAAGTCCGAGAATATCGCCGATTCCTGGATCAAAATCATAAGTTCCAACTTCCAAAGGAATCACTTCCGCAGGACCTGAAGGATACGGGTGGTGTGTAAATGTTGCGCTTCCAGGAGTTCCATCTGGATGGTCAATTGAAAGTATTTCAACATGTGCGGAGTTGCCGCTAGGAAATTCAATTGAAGGACTTGGGACTTCAGCTCCCTCAAATTGTGCAGCCTGCGCATGCATCCAATAAAAATCTTCACCGCTAGAAACATCAAGCGATCCGTCATCGAATTCTCCGGCAGGGACTTCGAAAGTTGTGAGGAGGGTTGAGCCGTCGCCGCGTTTTAATTGGTGATCGTATCCTTGTATTTCAGTTGAAGCGCATGCCCAGAAATCAGAAGGACCTGTTCCTACAGGAGGATTAACAGCAGGCCAAGCGTCACACGTTGTCTGACAAACATCGCCAATGCCGTCAGGAGCGCCTGCTGGTCCACTTGCATCTATGTTGCCGGCTTCCTTCACCCATGCGCATGTATCATCTGCATTTGCTATTCCGTCTCCGTCATCATCAACTATTGCAGCTTCATCAGCTTCCATGGCAACAGGAATTTCGCATGGATTTCCGTCAGCATTTATTTCAAAGGCAATAGCCTCGAGGTGGGGTCGGCCGTTGTCATATGGAGAACCATTATTGGTATATTCACCGACATACGGGTATATGGTTCGGCCGTCTATGCGGAGAGGCTGGGTTAGGAGGGCGGATGGGAGGCCGAGGCCGGTTTCCGGGTTTGGAACAGGTTCAGCTGGAAACGGTGGACGCATAGCAACTTCTTCGATATAACAACCGTCTGCTCCGCGTTCCATATATATATCGTATTCGTCTGTCACCACATCAAATTTCAACATATCGATACGATCTCCAGATGCTCTTATTGTAAATTCGGGTGTTTCCGGAGCGCGGAGATCGCCACCCCATGTGCTTTCCGCATTGCACTGTAAAACCGGAGGAATTGAAGTGCATGCGTCTGCGCCAGAAGCGTTGGCAGCCAAAATCCGATCACGGATGTCTGTGCAGAGATTGTGCGTAGGGTCAATTGGGGCGTCGATGGACACGCGGTATATGTCTTCGTCTGGGGTGCCGAAGGCTTCGACAAAACCCACGGATACTTTCAGAGTACGGGCATCTCTGGCAGAAGGATGGATGAATGACAAACCAGCGGTTAGGCAGTCGCTTTCATATGGCCAAACATCCTGACCGTTTCTAGCAAGAATTGCATTAGCAAAATCCGTAACCTCATCAAAACCTGGCTTTTGGATTGTATCTTTTCTTCCGTCAGGACGTATGAATTCAATAAGAGTTTCATTTCCGTCGTCACGGGCACTTGGCAAATCTACAGAGGTACCCAATCTTCTGAACACCACGCCATCTACTCCTATTTCAGCTCTGAACTCGGCTCGATGAAGATCATGACCGGTCGATGCCGCATTGCTCGCTGAAAAAGTCATATCAAATCTATCTGGCGTTGGACCATTAACGAGTTGAGCATTTGTCGTTTCTCTCTCGCTCGGATCTGAACCGAGATTATTTACCTCATCATCAAACGCTGTTGCAGCCTGGGCTTGTTTTGCCATAGCCAAAACAGCTGCAGCAGAAACTATGGCTGTAATTGCCTGCGCGCCTTTTCCTGACTTATTTAAATCGTCCTCCGGAGGGGATTGTTTCGCTTCGTTCGCAATGACATCAGATACCTCTTTCTTCATAAAGAAGTATCTGATTATATAACCATTTAACACATGAAGTCAACCTAAAAACTCTCGATTGCAAAGCCGGAAACTGTTGTTTGAAGCTTTTTGTTTTTGCGGAATTCCTTTCTAAATCCTCCAATCTCTGCCCAACCTATGATAAGACTTTTCATATCTGCAGGAGGACTGTTTTTTGTGAGTAATTGGTATTCCAAAAACGGGATGTCGAATTTACTATCATTGATGTCACCATCTTCATAAAAAAAGGTGTCATTATCTTGGGCGATATTTCGTTGTGATTGGCCGACAAGGCTTAGACGGAGCGTTGGTTTGGCAATATTAGGCTGTGCAATAAATTGACCGATTGATTGAGATTGCTTATCAGATTTTTTGCCAAGATGTTTATCTTTATCTGCTTCTGCAAATGAATTGAGATACTGCAAAACGATAAAATTATCTAAAGGGTCTGATTCTTCTGGACGCGAAACACCAGGACGTGCAAGATTAATCCGACCGGAAGATATTTCAGTATTTCGTTTTGTCGAATCGGTCATGCGTCTTTTTTCATCTAATTTTTCATCCCACGCTGTAATAACACCGCTTCCACCTCCATCAAAAATACTCCACTGCACGAGCACCGGGTCTTTTTCCGGATCACGGTAATCGGAGTTTTCGCCGCCGTCAGGAGCTGTGACAGACGGATATAAAATAAGCCGGCCATTATCGCATCCCGCTGCCACTCCGGCGCATGCAGGCGTTCTCACGCGCAAACGAAATTCTTCAGTCGAGACGGCTGAAAAATCTAATTTTGTTATACCCCCGGCCGAATCTTCATAATACAGCGGTATTTCCACGGTCTGCCCAACAGTCAACCGATTCCAATTACACGAATCGTCAGCATCCGCCGGCGCACCACTACAATCAACATCGTCTCCAGAAGCATCGCCGGTTCCTTTAATAGGCGCGCTGAAGTGCGATGGTGGATTTTCGCCATTAAAACTCACTTTTTGAGCAGCTCCGGTGGGTCGATTCACAACCTCCACCCCGACGCAAGGCTGCACCGCCGTATTTGTGGGATCACCATCCATATCCGCACAGTTTGCAATGCCAAGATCCGTGGCTGCGCCAAATAGCGGCGCCAAAAAAGCATTCATCGCGGCAATACCTGCTGGGGTATTAGCCTCATCCGCGGTATTGCGTCCGACTCCGTGTGTGGCTGCCCAAAAACCCGCAAGCTCTGCGGCAGATTCGGCCAAGTATTGTGCTTTCGCTTCGGTCTCTCGATTTCCGATTGATTGAATCACGCGAATGCGGACCTCAAATAATCCAGCCATCACTAAAAGCAGCGCTGATACGAAGATAATCGCGATGATGAGGGACACGCCGGAATTGAAATCAGTTTTTTTCATGACGGTTCGCGGGTTAAAAATGCCACGCGTTCAATAACGCGTACTGTTATACCAGTACGATATAGCACTCGGGAAATAACCTTCATGGCATCATCGCCGGCTGGCGGAACGGTTAAAGGCTCATATGAAATCGTGATTTCCCGATAGAACGGACTCGGGTCGGGCGCGGGCGTGCCTGGCGGAAACGCTGCGGGATCATAATGGTAATACAAATTTGTGTGCGGCGAATCGCCTTCGTCAAGCGTCAACCTATAGTCCTCATCATTTGTTTCGATCAAATCATACTTTGTTTCTCCAGAAACCGGATCGACATATGTATGAAGCGCGTTGTGCACGGCGCCATCGGCAACTCCGGCAAGCGTCCACTTTAAATAATCCGGGCTGGTTGAATAAACATTCACCTCGAGTCTATATGGCCCATTCCCGATCTTATTCACTGCACAATCATTTCCTGAATGATTCGGTACAGTATTCCAGCAGTCTTCAATTTTGTCGGAAAACTTGATGAAATTCGTGTCGCGAATGTTGCGCACAATTTCAATTCCCTCTTCGGCCAACGCCGCAGCAACCAAATCATTGCGATTCGTGGCAGCAGTTCTTATTGAAGCGATATATAATGCAGATGCCGGAGCAAGGATTACCATAAGCACTGCAACGGCGATGATGACTTCCAGAATTGTTTCTGCTTTTTTTGTTTTTAACATAATCTATTGAATTAAAAGCGGCGCCGATATAGAAGTAAGGACGCGCGATGAAACTGTTTGCGTGAGCGTAATCGGCGGAAATGGCTTATAAACACCAGTCTCCAGCGGATTCTGTTCCACGGTAAGCACAATTGTTACGCGCGGCTGCTCAAGTGTGCCTGATTCTGAAAATGCATAGTGCGGATCCTCCGTCGGCGTTATGAAAAAATTGAGATGCGTGATATTGACGCGCAGAGGACTGATCGGCACAAAATCTATTGAAAAACCGCCGTTTTGGTGATCGGCTGCGATATCTTTACCTTCCATAAGATCTTCATCGCGCGGTAGCTCAGTAAGAATACGAGTACCATTAGGTCCTTCGATAGAAATATCAATATCAGGAACATCATCCGTCCCTCTGCACTGAAAATCATCCGCGCACACAAAATGATCTGCGATGCCGTCGCCATTTTGATCAATCCCTTTTAATCGCAGCATCGAGAGCGCGTAAATAGATTCACCGCTTGGGTCGACACCGATTTTTTCCCGCGCAAGGATCGTCTTTGTAAATCCGTCAGCAGAGATTAAGTATAACCGATCTTGCAGGCGCTCTTGTGTAGGATCCGGCGCGTCAGCAGGGTTATTGCACTGTCCGAGGAGACCGCCTGCAGCCCCTTGTCTTTCATATGTAACCTTGCCGCAGAATGCATCTTCTTCGACAGCGACTAAATATTTACCTTTAAAGGGATTTGAGCCGGTGTTGCGATCAATGGTTTTTCGCAAAGGAACGCAATCTGCATCTCGCCGGTTGCGTTTTGCCGAACGCGCTGGCGTGCCAACCGCGCCATCTCCGGCTTCAACCGTATTGCAATCGAACCCGAGCGCTTCATCCTGGCCCGGATAAAAAAACGAAGAATAATATCGTCCGAAGTTCTGGCCGAAATTATCAATTACCACATTCTGATTGTAATATTCATCATAATCAACCATTCCGTCGCGCGCTTCTTGCGCTATGCGCTGCAAAATAAACCGCGCGTCTTCATACACTTGATTTTGCAAATTTGCTTTCCGCGTTTCTTGAAATGATTGAATATATAAAGTCGAAACAACCATCGAAACCGTTGAAAAAATCGCCACGGCTATGAGAATTTCCGGCAAGGTGAATGCATATTTGGATTTTGTGCTTTTGGTTTCCATCAAATTGCTCCAGCTGTCTGCGTGAGCTGAATTATAGGCAACATTATGGCGCCGATGATGCCGCCGACCACGACTCCCACTGCAACCAAAATCACGGGTTCAATGACTTTTGATAAACCTGCAACTTCGGTGTCCACTTCGTCTTCATAATATTCCGCTATTTTAGCAGCGATATTATCGAGCTGCGCGGTTTGCTCTCCAACCGCAATCATCTGCACCATCATTGCCGGAAATTCCGGTGTGTCGCGGAGGCTTTCACCAAGCGGAATTCCGCGCGATATATCTTCGGAAGCCAGCGTAACGCGCCGCTTGTAAATTTCATTCCCGAGACCTTTTGCATTAATGAGAAGCCCCTGAATGATCGGCACGCCGCTGGAAAGCAAATTGCCGAGCGAACGGCTGAATCGCGCAAGAATGGATTTTTTCACAAGCCCTCCGAAAAGCGGAATATGCAAAACCAGCCAGTCTGTGGCATATCGCCCCTGCGTTGTGCGCCGCACGCCGATGAACGCAAAAATAATTCCTGCGATGCCGCCGAAAATCCAAGGCCATTGATGCTGCATGAAACGGCTTGCGCCGATAACAATGATTGTAAGCGCAGGAAGCTTTTGTCCGGTTTGCGTAAAAATCTCCGCGATTTTCGGAACCACAAGAATCATCATGGCAGCCACAACGGCAATCATTACAACGATTATAAAAGACGGATACATCATGGCGCCTTTGACTTTGCGCGTAATTGAAGCGGCTTTTTCGACTTCAATGGCGAGCTGTTTCAGCACTTTGTTGAGCTGACCCGCCGCTTCCCCGCTTTTAATGGCGCCAAGCTGGGACTCTGAAAAAAGATGCGGATACCGCGCCATTGAATCGGACAAGGTTCCGCCTTTTTCAATGGCGCGGGTTATTTCAAAAATTGCGCTTTTTAAACGGTGGTTAACGGTTTGTTCCGCAATGGTGTCGAGCGATTTTATGAGCGGAATACCCGCATTTATCATAATCGCCATGAGACGGAAAAACGTCGCGCGGTCTTTCGGCGTCGGCTTGCCCAAAGATTTCACAGCCTCGTCGAGCCGCGCGAAAAAATTCTTCATTCCTTTGTCTTTCGCTTTTTGTGCCGCCTCTTTTAAAAGCGCAACCGGCACCGCACCTTCCTCAATGGAAAGCACGATTTTTTCTTCCGGCGCAACTTGAGCGCCCGGCGCCCCAGGGAGCTCGTACTTTTTTTCACCCAGCGCGGTATCAACGAGAAATTCTTGAGCTTTTTTCATTGGGCGAGCTCGCAGAGCGAGCCTTTTATAAAAATAAAAATAAATATTAGGATTTTTGACCATTGCCGTTTACCGCCGCAGCAACAGACGCTATCTGCACAGCAGGTGCCGTTTGGACAACTTTAGCGGTCTGCGCCATCGCATCTTCCTCCTCCACTTCCGATTCGCGCGCCACGGAATACACTTCTTCAAGCGTTGTTTCGCCTTTCAAAGCTTTTATAATTCCGGCTTGTTCCAAACCGACCATGCCGCTTTCCATTGCGGCTTTTTCAATTTCCATGGACGCTGCATGATCCAAAATCAAACGCCGCAAACGGTTATTCATCCACATAACTTCATAAATACCCATGCGGCCGAAGTACCCGCTTTTGCCGCACTGATCGCATCCTTTTCCTTCATAAAATTTCAGACCGGATAAAGCAGCGGGGTCTATATTGGCTGCCTCATCAGCGTGGAGAAATTTCAAAGCGCGTTTCACTCTTTCCAAAACCTCCGGCGGAACTTGCACTTCTTGCCTGCAATTCGCGCAAACTTTTCGCACCAAACGTTGGGCTATAATCAAATTGATCGTCGCGGTCATCAAAAATGCCGGCACGCCCATATTCGCGATTCTCGTAAGCGTTTCAACGGCGCTATTCGTATGAATTGTCGAAAAAACCAAGTGGCCGGTGAGTGAAGATTCAATAGCCGTATCCATAGTTTCGCGGTCGCGGATTTCACCGACCATGATGATGTCCGGATCCTGACGCAGAGCAGTGCGCAAACCGTTAGCAAAAGTATAATTAATATCCGGATGCACCTGGCTTTGATTCAAGCCTTCCATTTGAATTTCAACCGGATCTTCAATGGTCAAAATATTCACGTCCGGCGTGTTTAAAATATTCAAACACGCATAGAGCGTTGTCGTTTTTCCCGAACCTGTCGGGCCTGAAGTCAAAATAATTCCGTTCGGCGCTTCCAGACCTTTTTTCAAATACTTCATGCTGTTGCCTTCCAAACCTAGCTCTTCCAGCGTCGGAATTTTTCGCGACTTGTCCTGAATTCTCATCACGACTTTTTCGCCGTTCACTGTGGGAAACGAAGAAACGCGGAGATCCATTTCGCGATTATCTTTTGTTGTCACGGCCGTGCGTCCGTCTTGCGGAATGCGCTGTTCGTCGATCTTCAAATTCGACATGATTTTGATGCGCGAAACCACGGCCGGATGCATGTTCGGCGGATACTCAACGATGCGCCGAAGAACGCCGTCAACGCGGTAGCGAACACGCGTGGTGGAACGCTCCGGCTCTATGTGAATATCGGATGCGCGCATATCGAGCGCGCTCGAAATTGTCGCAAGCACGATCTGCGGCACATTGCCGGCGAGAATAGCTTCCTGAAGTTGTTGAAGTTTTGTTTGTGGTTGGGCATCCATTTTAAATTGTTAACGCGGCACTTTCGGCGTTAAATAATATGCATTCATATCAACCGTAAAATTTATTTTTTGGCCGAGGTCTTGAACAACTTCTCCTCCCTCTGGAAAATTCAATTGAACGGAATTGATATCCATGAGACGCGTGATCGTATCGAGCGATCCTGAATTGCTCACGTATTGCAAAAACTTTAGGAAATTATCGCGCGTGGCTTCAAGATTCATGGAAACCTGCAGCATGGAAACATCCGGAATATCCTGCATCGGAGTTCCTTTTCCAAAACGAAGGCTGCTTTGAAGAATGGGATTTCCAGGACGATCATGATCGGCAAAATAATTATCGAATTGCCGCGTGAGATCTGTGTAATTTTCATCAGGCGGCAAAATCGTCAGCAATTTTTTGCCGAGTTCCGCCTGTTTTTTTGCGCGTTCGTCAGCAAGAGTTTGATAATTTTTCTTTTCAGAGGTAAAAACACCGCCCAATTTCTGAACGCTTTCTTCGCTCTGAACAAGCGCCTGTTTATATCCTTGAAGGCCACGGAATTGGAACACGCCGTATACTGCGCTCGCCGTAAGAAGAATAAGGGCGAGTGCGAAAGTGATGTTGCTTATGCGAAGCGGTGATTGCATAGAAATATGATTTTATGAAGATGGCGATGAAATTGTAGGAGCCGATGTCGGCTGATTTTCCAGCTGCGGAACGCCGTCGCGCGGATCCTTCTCGTCTTTTTCCTGAAGCGCAAATTCCAAATTCACAGACGAAGAAAAATCTCCTTTCTCGTCGCGGCTCTTTGAAAAAGATCTGAAATCAATGTCTTTGAATTTCGTGGATTTTTCAACAGCATCCACGAGGTTGGCGATGAACGTAAATGTTTTTGAATCCGGCGTTTTTGTGAGGCCGGTGATGCTGATACGCCGGCTCTTAGCGTCGAAACGGTATGAATTAAACAAAAATCCTCCGGCGATTTTAAAGAGGCCCTGGCCGTATTTGGCATCAGCCTGCCGTGTTACGCTGTGGATATTTTGAATAACTTCCGCCCAATCAAGCCGACGCCTTTTTACGCGGTCAATGAGAGACAGCTCATCCGTTCCTTCTGAACGAATACGGCTTAACATTTTGCTGAAATCCTCTTCCCGAATTTTTCCGAGATCTTCTTTTAAGATCGCTTCGCGGAATTTTTTGTTGTCCACAAGGCGGATGACATTATCTATCGCCCTGACCTCTCCTCTGCCTTGAATATCTCCGCCGGAAAGAACGGTTTTCTGTTTTGTTAAAGCTTCTTTCAAAAGCGATTCAAAAAGAGCATCGTTTTCTTCAGGCAAAACCGGTTTTTGCGTATAGAGATTCACTCCGAACGGCTTGCTCAAAATTTTCTGGACTTCGCTCAAAGAATTTTTCAGCTTTGCTCCAAGAATCTGCTGCTGAACGCGCGCGTTATCCTTTTCGATGCGCGTTGAAAAATCAGAATCGAGAATGGCAATCTGCGCTTGGTAGGGATCGATCTGGCTGTTCGCTTCGTCGAGCCACAGACGGGCGGTGCGAAAACGAATAAGATTTAATTCGGTCTGTTTTGCTTTCAGCTCGTTATTTGCAGCTTCAAATTGTTTCGCGGCATTCGGACCGAGCTGATCGGCAAACCAAGTAAAATCCGGATTAAGCTGGCTTTGAAAAAAACCATAGGTTCCGAGCGCTGCAAGAATGGCAATGACGAATGTAATTTTTGCGATTTTTCTGCGGCCGGCTTCTTTTTCTTCATAGGCCGTTCTGGAAAATAACGGCTTAGGTCCTAAAAGATTTGAAATGGATGGCGTTTGAGACGCTGGCGCGGCTGACATTTGAGGTACAGCCAAACCTGTAAATACATCGCTTTTACCATTCCCATTGCCGTTACCGTTTTGAGCAGCTTGGGCCCCTTCTGTTATTTTTATTTCTTCAGCCATTTTTTTGGTATTTTTTTATTCTTATTATTTTACCAAAAAACAGGTTAAAACTCAAGGCCAATCTTGCGATAAGCTTCCCTGAAGCTTAAACCCTTTTTAACTAGCCGATAAACCTCATCCGTGGCATAAAGCTCTTTGCTGCATGCCGCACGAAGACTTTTCTCTCGCGCTACAAGATTTACCGCTACGCTTGTAGCAATTTTTGCAGTACCCAAAAAAAGCCTAAGCGCTTTAAGGTATGGTTCTTTTGTTAATTGAAAATCGCGATTATAGCCGGACGGGAGATTTTTAATAACTTCTTGGATTTGATATTGGAATCCTGTAAAAATTCCGACATTGCCGCGCATCAGTTCTAGCACATCGTAATTTTTTTTCTGCGGCATAATGCTGGAACCTGTTCGGAATGCATCCGGAAGACTGAAAAAATCAAATTCCTTTGTTGTGAAAAGGAGAAGGTCGCTGGCGAATTTCCCCAAATCAAACATAATCTGCGAAAGCGCCTGCAGCACCATCCATTCAAATTTTCCACGCGATAAAGCGCAGTACATCGGATTTTTCTGCACCCGCGCAAAGCCGAGCAGTCGTGATGTGAATTTCCGGTCGAGTCCGAGAATATTTTCCCCGAATCCGGCAGCTGAACCGAGCGGATTTTGATCGATAATTTTTGCAACCGCCTTCGCGAGCAGCAAATCATCTTCCAAACTTTCAACAAATGATTCCAGCCACATGGAAACCGAACTTGGCATAGCACGCTGCATGTGAGTATAGCCGGGCATCGGGATTCCGCGGCATTTTTTTGACTTGAATTTTAGGGCTTGAATAAGACCTAAAATGGCTTTCTGTGCTTCGCGTAATTTGGCTTTTGAATACAGCCTCAATGTCACTAAAATCTGGTCATTGCGGGAGCGGCCGGTATGGATTTTCTTTCCGGCTTCGCCGTATTTTTTCGTCAAAAACATTTCGATGGCCGTGTGGCAATCTTCTTGTGATTTTTTGATGGAAAATTTTCCTGCATGCGCAAGGCTGGCAATTTCAGCCAATCCTTTTTCCAATTTTTTCAACTCAGACGTGGTGAGAATTCCGATTTTTTTGAGCATGCGAGCGTGCGCCAAACTTCCTTCTACATCAAACAAAACGAGTTTTCTGTCGAGTAAATAATCCTCGCCAACCGTGTAATCTTCCACGTCGCGGTCAAAACGCTGCTTGCTACTTTTTTGCCAAAGTTTTTGCATGGCCTATCCGCATACTGCGGCGTTTTAATCCCTGCACGCGCTGCGGCAAAGCATTCAAACGAATGAAACCGATGGCATCTTTTTGATTATAGGCGCCGCGATCATCATCCATAGAAGCCACTTTTATATCGTAAAGCGAGTGCGGCGATTTTCTACCAGTCACCATGATATTGCCTTTATAAAGCTCCAAACGGACCGTACCGGTGACATATTTTTGCGTCGCATCGATAAATGCATCAAGCGCGGCCATTTTGTCGCAGAACCAAAATCCGTAATACACCATTTCTGCAAATTCCGGCATAAGTTTATCTCGCAAATGCATGGTGTCGCGATCCATGGTTATGGATTCGATGGCTTTGTGCGCCTGCCACAAAATTGTTCCACCAGGCGTTTCATAAACGCCGCGCGATTTCATTCCGACAAAACGATTTTCAACCATATCAAGTCTACCAACTCCGTTTTCGCCGCCGATCTCATTGAGTTTTTCGAGCAATTTTGCCGGCGAAAGTTTTTTTCCGTTAACAGCGATCGGCACCCCCTGCTCAAAATCAATCTGCAATTCCGTTGTTTTATCCGGCGCGTTTTTCGGCCCAACTGTAAGTTCAAACATTTCCGGCAGCGGCTTGACCCATGGATCTTCAAGCATGCCGGCTTCAAAACTTATATGCATGAGATTTTCATCGCTTGACCACGGCTGATTTTTAGTAGCTTTCACGGGAATATTATTCGCCTGCGCGAACGCAATCATTTCCTGTCGACCCGGAAACTGTTTTAAAAATTCATCGTCTTTCCACGGCGCGATAATCTTAACATCCGGTTTAAGGCTGTAATAAGCCATTTCAAAACGCACTTGGTCATTGCCTTTGCCGGTCGCTCCGTGAGAAACATATTCAGCGCCCTCTTTATTCGCCACTTCAATTTGTTTTTTAGCAATGAGTGGCCGCGCCATGGAAGTTCCAAGCAGATACTCGCCTTCGTAGCGCGCGTTCCATTTCATCACTTTAAAAACATAATCGCTGACAAATTCCTCTTTTGCATCCACGCAAACAGTCTTTTTCGCGCCACACTTCATGGCCTTTTCTTTAATGGCTTCGAGATTTTCGACTTTCTGTCCGAGGTCGAGCAAACAGCAAATGACATCGTAACCTTTCATTACGAGCCATTTGGTGATGATAGTGGTATCGAGTCCGCCCGAATAGGCTAAGACGACTTTTTTTGGCATAAATACTATTTAAATTCCACCTTCGCACCCGCGGCTTCTAATTTCTTCTTCATTTCTTCTGCTTCTTTTTTATCCACGCCTTCTTTGACAGGTTTTGGAGCGCCGTCTACAAAATCCTTGGCTTCTTTAAGCCCAAGACCGGTGATTTCACGAACGACCTTAATAACGCCGATTTTTTGCGCGCCGCCGTCTGTGAGAACAACATTTACTTTACCGGAATCGTCTTCTGCAGCAGCACCACCGGCTCCGCCGGCAGGAGCAGCGGCAACCGCAACCGGAGCCGCGGCAGAAACGCCGAATTTTTCTTCCATGGCCTTTACCAAATTGGCAAGGTCAAGAACCGAGAGTTTTTCGACAGCATCAAGAATTTTTTGTGCGTCGGATGTGAGAGCGGACATAAAAGTGGGGTTAAAAATTATAAATTACGAATGATGAATGATGAAATTTACGCGGGTTTTTTCTTTTGGACTTCAGCGAGCGCATAAACGAAATTCCGCAGCAAACCGTGCAAAACAGCATGGAATCCGGCAATCGGTGCTTTCATTGATCCAAGCAATTTTGCCAAAAGCACTTCGCGTCCCGGTAAAGCTGCAATCACGCGCGCATCAGCTGCCGGCATCAATTTCCCTTCAAAAATCGCGCCGACAATTTTCACGGTCTCATGATCTTTTCCAAATTCATGGAGCACTTTTGCCGGAGCGATTTCGTCCTCCATGCCGAATGCAAGACCGATCGGCCCCTGCATAAAATCCACCGGAATTTGATCAAACCCGATCTGTTTGGCCGCCAATGTCATCAGCGTTTTTTTGGCAACCTTAAAAGCCACTTTCTTTTCGCGAAGTTTCTTTCGCAGCTCGCGCATGCCCTTCACATTCGTCCCTTGATATTGACTGAAAACAACCGATTTCGCTTTCTTGAAGCTGTCGACAAGTTTTGCAAGTGTTTCCTCTTTTTGCTTTCGCGTAACGGGCATAATTGTCTCGAGCGGGACTTAGGCCTGATCTATAAAAATCAAGGCAGCCTGCTTTCTTAGACAAAGCGGAGTATAGACGGCCCGGCATTTAGAAGTCAATACAAAATCGGCGCTTTAATATACAATTCGCAGCTTCCCATTCCTCGTAAAAACCATTGTGAGACTAATATCGTTATTGGCGTATTCTCTGCTGTCAGGCACTACTTCGCCAGGTTCATCAACCAATCCTTCTATCTTGAAAAAACATGTAATCGGAGCGCCGCTTCTTTTTAGTTCCTCCACAAAACTTAATTGATCATCCAAAACCGGCAGCGTGTGTTTTATTGATTTTTTCCCTGGTCTCAAATTCACAATAGCTGTGCACGAACTAGCAAAAAACACCTGGTGGGCCACTGAATCGGTATTATCAAAGGTTGAAGTAAATTGAAAGTAGCGCGCACGTTTATCAGGAGGCGGCGTATGCGGCCTTCTTTTTGGTTTACCAAAAAGTGGATTTTTCGTTTTCAATAAAACAATATCGACTTCGGAACTTTCCTCTTCTACTTCTTCTATAAGATCTTCTTCGTTGTCGCTTTCTGGCGCTGATGCCGAAGATGGCTGTGGCGGTGTGCCTTGAGCGTAGGCATAGGCGAGATAAAAAGAAAAAACCGCTGCTACAAGAATTATTCCTGTAATGATTTTGAATTTTGGAAAAGTATTTTTCATATATGATTATAATACCATAAATAATCTTTATACGCAACGTGCTATAATGAGCCTCCTATGGAGGAAGATTTACGGAATCTCATAAAAAAATTTATAGAGCAGCAAAAGACGGGCATGGCCTCTCCGCTTTTAGTCGTGCTCGGCCCTACGGCAAGCGGAAAAACAGCGCTGTCTATTGAAATAGCTCAACAATTTGGAGGCGAAATTATTTCCGCTGACAGCCGGCAGGTTTATCGCCACATGAATATCGGCACGGATAAAATTTCGGTCGAGGCTCGACATGGCGTACCGCATCATTTGCTAGACGTGGCGGATCCGGATGAACGCTTTACGGTTGCTGATTTTAAGGCGCAGGCAGAAATGGCGATCGATGATATTTTGGCGCGCGGCAAGCTGCCGATTCTTACTGGCGGAACCGGATTGTATATTCGTGCTATTACGGAAAATTTCGATATTCCAGCGGAAAACCGTGAAGTGCGCGCGCAGCTCATAGAAGAGCTTGAAAAAATCGGGCCGGATGCGCTTTATGAAAAATTGAAAAAACTGGATCCGGGGAGTGCGGCAAAAATTCATCCTAAAAATCCTCGTTATGTTGTGCGCGCTTTGGAAATTTGCATGACTACTGGACATCCGAAAAGCGACGCAAAAAAAACGCCTAAATACCAATGCCTGCAAATTGGCTTATCTTGGCCGCGCGAGGCTTTATTTGAAAGAATTCACCGCCGCATCGACGAACAAATCGAACACGGACTCATCGATGAAACCAAACAACTTTTGAGCCTTGGCTATTCAAAAAATCTGCCTTCCATGAATACGCTTGGATATAAAGAAATTGTTGCGCATTTGGATGGCATGATGACTCTTGCCGAAGCGACGGAAGAACTCAAACAAAACACGCGCAATTTCGCGAAACGGCAAATGACGTGGTTTAAACGAGATCAAGGAGTGATATGGATAAAAGCGAACTAAAAATCGCAGACCCTATTCAAATTCAATAATCTTTTCTTTTTGAACAGTCTTTATGTTCTCATCGGATACATTTGAAACACGCACAGCATAAAAAAGAGCGGTATGTTTGGTCATTGTCGATTTTGGCTTACATGAACCGTCTTTCAAAGGACGCATGATATTATAAGCACGCATCGTCGCCATAACTTGCGCATATTCCGACTTATTCGATACATCGCTGCAGATATTTTTCGGGAGTTGAGTTTTTTGCAAAAGAGGAATTTCCTTTGCTTTGAGCAACATTTGGAAATAGTCGGCGCGTTGAATTTTTATTGCAGGCGGTTTCTTCGTATTTATGAAACCATTTTCCGCCGCGGCCGCCAGACATGTTTTCACGCTAACAGTTTTTCCGCAATCTTTTCCGCCAAGCATAAGAGCTATCTGTGCTGCAAAAAAGCGTTTTGCTATGCTGCCGGGGCTTAAACGTTGATTTTTCGGTAGTTTATAAACTTCTTTATCAAGCATAGATTGTATCAATGCAAGAATTTGTTTAGTTATCGCACTTTCGAGAAATTTTTTATTGCTGCCTGGAAAATCGAGAAATAAATCGGATGATTTTTCTTCAGCTGCAGGCTTTACAGCAGGAGTTGTCGGGCTTGGCGTACTGATAAAACCGCCTCCGCCTCCGCCACCGCCACCGCCTCCGCTTGGACTACTTGGTGGCGGCGACTCAACTGGAGGAGGTGCCGGCGCGTGATCATTATCAGTTATAGTAACGGCAACATCCGCTATCGCGATATTGTTGTAATTTGAATTAGTGCTCGATCCGACATGAGTGGATGTGCCATTATGCGTACTTTCAATAGCACTATCATCTATTGCTGTTACGGTAATGGTTTGCGGCGCATTCCATAAAGCGTCCGTGAACGTAAGCGATACAGGAGATACGGAAATCTGCGTATCCCCGCTTGTAGTAATAATGACATCTGCAGTTGGCTGGCTTGTAAGCACAACAGAATATGTGTCTGTCGCGCCGCCTTCAGTAACAACTGTACTTCCATCAGTTTGAGTGACAGTAACGCCGGCAGTATCGTTATCGGTGATACTGACGGTAACGCTTGAAACCGTTAAACCGTTGAAATTCGCATCAGCGCTCGATGTTATATATGAAATGGTTCCGCCATGAGCGCCCTCTACTATCGAATCATTCACAGCGGATACGGTTACTGTTTGCGGAGTATTCCAATTTGCGGATGTAAACGTGACATCCAGCGGCGTTGCTGAAATTTGGCTCGTGGTTGTGCCGGAAATCGTAACATCAGCCGTCGGTTGGCTTGTTAATACAATGGTGTAAGTATCTGTCGCGCCGCCTTCTGTAGCAGTCGTGCCACCATCTGTTTGAGTAACAGTCACGCCGGCGGTGTCATTATCCGTAATCGAAACCGAGAGATTATTTACCGCGATGCCGTTGTAATTACTATCAGTGCTTGTAACGGTATGCGTCAACGTGCCGGTATGCGCGCCTTCGATAAGAGCATCATTCACCGCATAAATCCACACACTCTGCTGTGTACTCCAGTTTGATGAAGTAAAAGTTAACGAAGTTTTGTTTGTTGTTAATTGAGTTCCTCCGCTGATATTTACAGTCACATTCGCCGATGGAGGACTGTTGAGTGAAATATAATATGTGTCCGGCGATCCTGATTCTGATACTGCTGTTGACCCACTAGTTTCCGCTAGATTAACGCCAGGCGGATTTGTAATCGCCATTGTTGCACCGCCGGAATCAATAATAGACATGCTTGGTAGTGGTGTATTTGTTTCTATATTCAGAGAGCCCGTTCCTGTTGAAGAAGGATTTACAACTTGTTTATCGCCGGTTTGGGCATAAGTTGCGTTTGTTCCGATGCGGATTTCAATTGATGCGCCGGCTGAAATGCCGACAGTAGTATTTACATTAATTTGCAATTTATAACTTGAAATAAATATGCCGTCATTCGTAGACGAAGCGCTGGCGCCAAGGTTGCGCTGTGCGCCGTCAACTATTAAATCAACATCGGTATAGTCAAGGCCGGATTGAAATGCATATCCGTCGGAAAAATAAATTATGACGAATCCATTTGCCGGAACGGCATTAATGACAGCAAAAGTAAATGTGTGATTCGTTGCAGTGCTTTTGACGCCGGATAAAGGAGTGTGCGTAATGCTTAATGAAGAAGCTTGCACTTTATTGTTAAAAACAATGAGGCCGATTGCGACAAAAATCGCTGTTGCAAATAGCAAAATCGCCGTATGCCATGAAAAATGCGTCTTTAATGTTGCTTTTGTAGGCATTATATTATTATACGATAAGAGATCGTATATGTCAATCAAGCAAGATTTAACGGGGCTCAACGAGCTTAGTACAACCGTGAATTTTTTCTACAATTTCAGCAAAGCTTTTTTGTTTGATAGAAGCGCAAAATCCGCTACAGCGGATTTTGCGTTGTAATAAAAAGTTTAGAAAAATTTCATGAAGATGTGATAGAGCTATTCGCGCCAGAAGAGTATGGGGCGAATTCTGGCGAATATCGGCGGATCTGACATTCGCCGATGGGGGTTCGATTCCCCCTCGCTCCACCACTTCTGGCATATTAAAAAGAAAAAAGCCCTTGCGGGCCTTTTTCTGAATTCTGGATACCGGCGGATCTGACTCTTGTATAATACCAAAGTCGAGACTTAAAATCTATAGCATTTACTGATGTCTGTCCTCCAAAAAACATGGCAAATAAAAAACAGCGATCCCAGCGCATCTCTTCTGCAAAAACTTTTATCGAATCGCGGACTCAAGGACGAAACGGCGATTGAGCATTTTTTCCATCCGGATCCGGCTCGCGATTTTCACGATCCGTTTCTCATGGAAGATATGGAACGCGCAGTGGCTCGGATCGGCGAGGCGATTGAAAAATCGCAGCGCATTATGATTTTTGGGGATTATGATGTCGATGGTATTACGGGCACGGCGATTTTGATGCGCTCGCTGCGAAAACTTGGCGCGAATGTTTCTTATCGGCTCCCCCATCGCATTGAAGACGGCTACGGAATGCGTGAAAAATTCATCCGGGAATTTGCGAAACTCGATGTAAAACTCGCGATCACGGTAGATAACGGTATTTCGTGTTTCAATGAAGTCGAGCTCGCAAACAAATTGGGCGTCGATATCATCATCACGGATCACCATACTGTTCCGGAAAAAAATCCGAACGCTTGCGCCATTCTCCATCCAAAATTGCCTGGTTCACGTTATCCATTCACTGAACTCACCGGCGCGGGCGTAGCGCTGAAACTTGCGCAGGCTTTACTCATGCGGCGCATGAACGACGAACCGGCGCGCTTGGAAGAAATTACAAAACTTCTTGACCTCGCTTGTATGGGAACGATTGCCGATCTCGGGGAGTTAAAAGGCGAAAATCGGTACATTGTAAAAGAAGGCCTCCGCGTTTTGGAAAATACGCGCTGGCCGGGATTGTCGCGGCTCAAAGAATTTGCCGGAGTAAAAGGAAAAATCGATACGCACGACATCGGTTTTTTGTTGAGTCCGCGCATTAACGCCGCAGGCCGAATTTCCCATCCATCGCACGCTTTGCAGCTTCTCCTTAACGACAGCAAAAATACGACTCTCCTCGCGGAAAATCTGGAACGCCTGAATCGAAAACGGCAAACCATGATGGCGGAACTTTTTGAAAAAGCCGAAGCGCTTGCGGAAAAACAAAGCGCTGATCCGATCATCATCATCGGCGGTCCGGAATTCCACGGCGGCATCATAGGACTCATCGCCGGCAAATTGTCTGAAAAATATTCCCGCCCCGTTATTGCAATGGAGGAGCGTCCAACGGCTTTTGTGGGATCATGCCGTTCGATTCCCACGGTGAATATCGTTCAGGCGCTGGCGGCTGCAAAATCACTTTTAACGAATTTCGGCGGACATGCGGCTGCAGCCGGCTTTGAAATTGCCAAGGAAAATCGCCAAAAATTCGAAGCTAAACTCAAAACGCACGTTGGAAAAATGCTGCGCGCCAAAGACATAAAAGCCGTTCTCCCGATCGAATGTGAAATTTCCCACGATGAAATTTCGGAAAAAACCATCGAGATGCTGCAATGGTTTGAGCCTTTCGGCATTGGAAATGAAGTGCCGCGCTTTCTCTGCCGGAATGTACTGGTGCAAGAGTACAGCACGGTCGGCGCGGATCTGCCTGCCGGCCAAGCAGGCAAAAAACATCTCAAAATTATTGCGCGGCTTGCCAATGGCGACCGCATTGATTGCATCGGTTTTAGTCTCGGCCAATTTGCGAACCAAATACAACAAAATAAACCTGTTGATCTTGTTGCCGAGGTAGAACGCGACGAATGGAACGGCCGCAAAAAAATCCAGCTTAAGTTTGTCGATTTACGAATTGCTGAATGAGTTCGGCAATATGAATCATTTCAGATATTTGTGTATCATCAAAATCTTCCGGAATTTTCCCTGCAGCTAAATCTGCAAGCGAAACCTCTGCATCAATAAAAATGTCGACGAAAAATCGAATCACAGAAGAACTGACTCCTTCTCCTGCAAGAAAATCAAAAATTCCATTCAGTATCCGGCCTGCATCTATTTGAACCACAAGCTGTTCTTCTAATTCTTCTCTTGCATGCGCAACATCTCTTGTAGATCTTCTATCATCAAATTGAAAAGTGTTTTTGCAAAAAAGATAACCGGAAACTTTCGCGTATTTCAAAATACTTCCATATACCGGCAAATGCATGTGAACTATTCGCTCCACAACCATTCGTGGCAAAACAACAATATTTCTTTCCTCTTGAAGAAAACTTTGGAGAAAATCCGTAAGTTTCTTGAACGCCGCGCAATTGCCTGCTTGCGCTAAAGCATAAAGCTTATCCATATCTTCGGTTGTCTGCGCCTCTGCTTCCATCTCCGCAGTAGTCGGCGAAAACTCTATTTCATAACCCACCATTCGATAGTAATTCCGTAACGGTTCTGGTATGTGCGGCAAAATACGCGCTCTAAAAATTTTGTCTCCATTCGGTTCACAATTTTTTCTCCAAAAATCCACAAAATGGCTTCCGCAAAGACTGTCTTGCGAACCTTTCCAATGCCTTGCTGATCCTAAGCCCCACTTTTTCAACCCAAACGGACGCTTCAAATTACCCAATGCACAGCCAATTTCCGCATCCGGCATATCAGCCCAAGAATGTTCTCTGCAAGAAAGATTCGATTCCATAAAATTCTCCTGCCAATTTCCCGGAAGCAACTGAAGAATGGCTCGCCGGAATACCGCATCTCCTCGCGCCTCTATATGATCTCTCCAATACGACCAAAAACTCTTGCCCCAAAGTTCGTCCGCCTCGCCCGTCCATTCATTCGCCATGATGCCGAACCACCACGGCGTCTGCGCAGGATCTTTTTTCTTGCGCAGCGCAATTAGAACGCGCGCGATTTCCTCCGGAGACATTTTCTTCCAATCGTACGGGCATTTTTTTGTGCGCGGAACCAACTCATAAGCATCCCGCCACTCTTGCGGCAAACGCGGTAAAATTTTTGCGCGAAAAATTTCATCGCCAGTCTTTTCAATTTGCTGACGCCAGCAAGCATAAAATGCTCTGCCCCAATATTCGTCGCCGTCATGCCAATAAAACACGCTTCCGAGTCCCCATTTCTTGGGTGGCTTATTTAGGCTGCAAAAAGGAATCATGCGCTCGGCCAGACATTTCTCAAAATATTCCGCGTAGAAAACCAACGATGCTTCCGCGCACACACGCCGCCTCAAACTCTGCAAAAAATTTAAATCTATTCCGGTTTTTTCGCTAATGGCGCGCAATGTATCTGGCGTGTAAAACGAAACACCGTTTGATAAAAATTTCTTGTCTTGAAAAACATCCGGACATCGCTCAAATAATCTGGTTATTGCAGCATGCACAAAATCGCTATGAGCATGCAGCGGCGCCGCGGCATCGCTTTGCGTCATAACGCTTTCAATAATTTGCAATACGCGCTCTTTTGTAACTGGGGTTGAAAACGGTCTCATATATGTTATCCTACAATCCTCATGCGATGAGGGTTGACTGATTGGATTATTTATTTTATAATTAAGGGATAGCAACCGCAAGCCTATGCCGCTTTCACAGGTACAACAAGATATCCTTTCTATCCTCAAAAAAGCAAACCATGTGCTCGTATTCCCATCGTCTCCGCTTGATGGCGACAGTATTGGAAGCGCGCTGGCGCTTTATTTGGCGCTCAAAAAACTCGGCAAAAAAGCGACTGTCGTTGCGGAAGAAACCGTGCCGCAGAGCTATAATTTTCTTCCGGAGATTTCCGCGGTTTCGCATGAACTCAAATTCGTGCGGGATTTTATTGTTACGATTGACTGCCGCGAAAATACGCCTGGCAGCGTGCGTCATGAAATTCAAGGGAATAAAATAAATATTATTGTGACGCCGGCGAATGGCACGATTTCAAAAGACAGCGTGGCGTTTGCGCAAGGACCGGTTCCGTACGACTGTATTGTGACGGTCGATGCAGCCGATGTTTCGCAATTCGGAAAGATTTATGAAAATTTTACCGAGCTATGGAATTTAATCCCCGTAATCAATATCGATCACCACGCGAGCAATACAGGATTTGGGAAAATCAATCATTTGGATATTATGGCGCCTGCTGCGAGCACAATGGTTTTACCGCTTATTGAAGAGCTTGGGCCGAATTTGATGGATGCCGATATTGCGACGTTAATTTTGGCCGGACTTATCACCGATACGGGCAGTTTCCAGAATCCGAACACCACGCCGGACGCATTTTCCATTGCCGCAAAACTCATAGGCTATGGCGCGCGGCAGCAGGAAATTATCAGAAATATTTATAAAACGAAGAAACTTTCCACGCTACGATTGTGGGGACGGACGCTCACAAAATTACAGTATGACGAGCCGCTCCATCTTGTTTGGTCTGTTTTGACTGCAAAGGATTTCGCGGAAATCGGGGGCAGCCCGGATGAAACCGAAGGCGTTATCGATGAACTTATGAGCAATGCGCCGGGCGCGGAAATTATTTTCTTGCTCAAAGAAAAAGGTCCGCTGGAAACCGGCGGCAGCATTCGAACCCTCACGCCGACAATTGATGCAAGCAAACTTGCAGGACTTTTTGGCGGCGGCGGACACTTGCAGGCCGCGGGCTTCAAAATGCAGAAAAATATTGCGGAAGCGGAACAAACTGTGGTTACCGCGCTCAAAGATTTTCAGCAAAAACGACTTGGGATCGAGGATACATCGGTCGCGCCCCCTCAACCCTCTTCTTCAAACTTCCCATTCCCTCCGCAGCCGGGAATGGCGTGATAAAATTCTACAAAACTTTCTTAAGCCACTTTCCGGTAAAGGAATTTTTCGCCTTCGTAACTTCTTCCGGCGTTCCTTTAGCAACAATTTGACCGCCTTTATCGCCGCCTTCCGGCCCCAAATCAACTAAATAATCGGCTGATTTTATCACGTCCAAATTATGCTCTATGGTGAGCACAGTATTCCCGCGTTCCACCAATTCCTGCAAAACATGGAGGAGTTTTTTCACATCATCAAAGTGGAGGCCGGTGGTCGGTTCATCCAAAACATAAAGTGTGCGGCCTGTGGCGCGCTTGCTTAATTCCGTGGCGAGCTTGATGCGCTGCGCTTCGCCGCCAGACAATGTGGTCGCGGACTGGCCGAGATGAATGTAATCCAAGCCGACTTCGGCAAGCGTGGAAAGTTTTTGCTTCACAGACGGAATGTTTGCAAAAAATTCAAGCGCTTCTGTCACAGTCATATCCAAAACATCGGCAATATTTTTCCCGCGATATGTTATTTCAAGCGCCTCGGTATTATAACGACGGCCTTTGCATGATTCGCACGACACATAAATATCCGGCAAAAAATGCATTTCTATTTTTTTGAGGCCGTCTCCGGCGCATTCTTCGCATCGCCCGCCTTTAACATTAAAACTGAACCGGCCTGATTTATATCCGCGCAGTTTTGCTTCCGGTGTGGAGGAAAAAAGCTCTCGAATATCTGTAAAAACGCCTGTGTAGGTAGCTGCGTTAGAGCGCGGCGTGCGGCCGATCGGCGATTGATCTATGTTGATGATTTTATCGAGATGATTTAGCCCCTCGATTTTTTCATGTTCGCCCGGACGGCTCCGCGAACCGTACAATTCCTGCGAAACTCTCTTTACCAAAATATCATTGATAAGCGTTGATTTTCCGGAACCGGAAACGCCTGTAACAGTCACAAATGTTCCCAAAGGAAATTCAACGGTAAGATTTTGGAGGTTATGCTCGCGCGCATCCACAATGCGGAGAAATTTTCCATTTCCTTTTCGGCGCTGAGGCGGCATTGGAATTTTTTTGATGCCTGCAAGATATTGTCCCGTTACGGAATTTTTGTTTTTCATGATTTCCTGGGCGGTTCCGGCTGCAACCACTTCTCCGCCCGACTTCCCGGCGCCGGGCCCGATATCCAAAATGTAATCCGAAGAAAGCATAGTATCCACATCATGCTCAACAACAATCACTGTGTTGCCCAAATCACGCAATTCATACAAAGTTTTGATGAGTTTTGCATTGTCATTTTGATGAAGTCCGATGGATGGTTCATCCAAAACATAAATTACGCCTGAAAGCCGCGATCCAATCTGTGTTGCAAGCCGGATGCGCTGCGCCTCGCCTCCGGACAGCGTATTCGCGCCGCGGTTGAGCGTCAAATAAGACAAACCGACATCCTCCAAAAACTGCAACCGGCTTTGAATTTCATGCAGAATGAGACGCGCGATCTCTTTTTCCATCGGCTTCAGTTCGAGCTTCGCAAAAAAATCTTTGGCTTTTGAAACGGAAAATTTT
Source organism: Candidatus Peregrinibacteria bacterium (assembly GCA_016186205.1). GTDB lineage: Bacteria > Patescibacteriota > Gracilibacteria > UBA1369 > UM-FILTER-53-11 > JACPMA01. The sequence goes on from JACPMA010000003.1 coordinate 113,210, forward strand.
GTCGTTTCGATAATGGATAAATCGCTTAATTTCACAGCCAAAACTTCCGGCTTCAGGCGATTCCCCTTACAATTCGGGCACTCCAATATCCGCATATATGCTTCGATTTTCTTGCGGATGTAATCAGAATCCGTCTCGAGGTATCGACGCTCCAAATTTGGAATAACGCCTTCAAACGTCGTCGAATATGTGCCTTGAAATGCCGATTCCTCATCGCCGAAAGGAACTTCATATTTCCCCTCCGGATCGCCATAGAGAATGACATTAATAGCTTCTTTAGAAAGATTTCCCACCGGCGTATGCATAGAAAAACCGTGATGGCGCGCCACTTTTTCCAAAATTTTGTTGTACCAAGAAAGATGCGAGGTTGTCGCAGACCACGGCATAATCGCGCCTTCCGCAAGAGTGAGTTTTTTGTTCGGCATCACTAATTCGGCGTCAATTTCAAGTTTTGTGCCGAGGCCGTGGCATGTTGGACATGCGCCGTGCGGACTGTTAAAAGAAAAACTCCGCGGGGAAATTTCCGGAATACTGACGCCGCAATCCGGACATGAGAACTTTTCCGCGAAAGTCTGTATGTCAGGCTGAGCTTGTCGAAGCCTATCGGACTTATCATCCTTCAACTCCAACACCATCATCAAACCTTCTCCATATTTCAACGAAGTTTCCACGCTGTCCGCAAGACGCGTGCGATTCGGATTCGGCAATTCGATTTCCTGGCCGGAAGAAAGCTTTTTCACTTGTTTCCCAAAATCTTTAACCACCAACCGATCAACGACTATTTCAATAGAGTGTTTTTTGTTTTCATCGAGCGGCGGAATATCGGTAATTGGATAAATTTCGCCATCCACGCGCACGCGCACGAATCCGGATTTTTTCGCTTTCTCAAAAACTTTTCCATGAGCTCCTTTGCGGTCGCGCACAAGCGGCGCAAGAAGAATGATTTTGCGCCCCTCCGGCATTGCGGCAATGATTTCAACAATCTGACTCGCGGTCTGTCGCGTTATCGGCTTTCCACACTTGTGGCAATGCGGATGGCCGACTTTCGCAAAAAGAAGACGTAAATAATCGTAAATCTCGGTAACGGTGCCGACCGTGGAACGCGGATTACGCGGCGCTGTTTTTTGATCAATGGAAATCGCAGGCGAAAGACCTTCAATGGAATCCACGTCCGGTTTTTCCATAAGCTGTAGAAATTGCCGCGCGTAGGTGGACAAACTTTCCACATAACGGCGCTGTCCTTCAGCGTAAATCGTGTCAAATGCGAGCGACGATTTCCCGCTGCCGGAAAGCCCGGTAATCACAGTCATTTTATTGCGCGGAATCTCAACCGTGATGTTTTTGAGGTTGTGTATCCGGGCCCCTTTGACGACTATAGAATCCTTCATAGATCCAAAAATGGCTTAAAATAAACAAAACAGGCGTACTTAAAACGCTAGCATATCTTTGCGGGACTTTCAAGGGTCCTACACGGCAGTATTAAGCGGTATATAATTTAGCAACGCAGCATCTACATTTTTGGCTTCTATAAGCCCTAAATGTATAGTTATTCCATAATTATTTACAGGATTGCTCAAGTCAAAAAAGTTGATTTTAAGGCCGGGAGGGCATATAAATATGAGCAGATACTCATATCCTCAACTTAAATCATTATGAAATTAACTGATGAAAAATTATATGAATTGTGCAAAAAATACGGTGCGGCGACGCGATTCTGGCGACAAAGATTTATAGGACTTCTGCCGGAAGTGAATCGCAGGCGTTTATATGAGAAAAAAGGGTTTTCGTCTGTTTTTGAGTTTGCCTTTAAGCTTTGCGGTCTTTCTGCGCAGCAGGTTCGGTTGGCGTTGAATTTAAGCAAAAGATTTGAAGATAAACCAAATCTCAAAAAAATGCTGGAGAGCGGTGAAGCGAGCATTAATAAGCTCACCCGCATAGTTTCAATTGCCACGCCGGAAAATGAAAAAGAACTTGCGGAAAGAATAAGAGTTTTGCCGACAATGGCGTTAAATACTTTAGTGCGGGACGAAAAATATTTGCAGGAGAAGACTAATTTTAAAAATGGAAACGGCTTAAACAAGCTACTTTTTGAAGATAAAGATCTGTACGTACAGACGTTGGACTTTGAACTTGCGCATGATATTAAAGAACAGCTTAACGAATTACACTCAAAAGGACTTGATGTAAATGAACTTTTGCGCGAAATGCTGCAACGCCGCCGAGAAGAAATCGCCAAAGCAAAATATGATATTTCTGAAAGCATTGAACCGACGCAATCCCGCTATATTCCAGCAAAAATTAAACAAATTCTAAAAGAAGAGTATGGCCAAAAATGTTCCATTGCAACGTGCCAAAAATCGGCCGAAACAATTCATCATACCCAAAGGTTTAGTTTAAGCCGAAATCATGATCCGCGGTTTCTGGCACCGCTATGCCGCGACCATCACATCATTGCCCATAGTATCGATGCAGATTATCACCGGATCCGAAAATTGGCTGCAAAAATTACTTAATCATAATCCTCGCTCGGCAAGTAGGCGGTTCTTCCTACCGCCGATTCAGTTTTGGATAAACCTCATCTTGGTATTTCACCACAGCGGCCCGTGATTCATCTGTAAGAGGAACCGTGGCAATATCATGCAATTCCTGCTTTAAAACCGCACGCTTGCGGAGAACATGCCGCAAAAGCGCCATGGCTTCGCCCGGACTCGTATAATCATCAGTAATTTCACTGGCAACACCCAATACATCAATAACGCGCCGGCTTTTGCGTTCCATTTTCGGACTCCACGCTTCTTCAATCCTGCCTAAAGGAGCTTGCTCAAATAAAGTATCGCAATCCTCGCGCAATTCTCTTTCTGCATCGTCTTTCCTGTCCTCGCCTTGCCGCATCAATTCAACGATTTCATCGCACCGCCTGTCTACTTCAGCCTCAAATCGCGCGCGCTCGGCTTCGCTTGAAAAAGAAGGCTCCGGATACACCGGAGAAAATTCTTCCGGCGTTCCATACGGCGGAAGATCTACATATTGTTCATCGCCTGCATCTTCAATGAAATAATAGAAAGCTTTTCCTGGACCGGAAGAACGGGAAAGTTCTTTGAGCCCTGGATTTTGATTTTCCACCGCGAACACGTGCGTAACGATTCGCGTACCTTTTACATCTTGCGCTTGTAATAAATCAAACAAATTTAACTCGGATTCTCCGTCTGTTACAATCACGACTTTTGCTTCTTTCAATGAACGGTGAAAACCTTTTGCGCCCTTAATATCGGCAAAGGCCGTTTCAAGAGCTAGTTGTATATCCGTACCGCCAAGCGGCGCATCATGGTATGACATATATTTATCCAAAAATCGGCGCGCTTCAGCTTGATTTCTCACGACCATAAGATCACCGACTCGGTCTCCAAAAAGCCTTAAGAAAAGCAGATTTTGAAATTCTTTTGTATCTTTCACTGTGGCATCGACCGAATAGCTGTTTAAAGCTGCAAGAAAAATGGCATTGCGAAGCAGCCAGCGCTGCACAGGATGACCAAATTGATTAACATACATTGACCCGGAAACATCCAAAAGATATTCCTGCGCTTCCATCTGGCGCTCCACCCCAACTTCTTCCTCCTCCAATTTTTGATCTTCATACCGCACAACGGCAAGATCTCCTTCAGCTAAACGCTGCAGCCAGCCCGGATCGAATTCATCAGGAGGAACATCCGGCAAATCGTCAGGGCAATCCGTTGTTTCCATTTCCGGATGCATAGTTACTTCATTGACGCGCTTACGGCGAATTCGTTTGTCGGTAATCCTTCCAAACCGCGTTGAAAGACTCAAATCAAAAAGCCGAGGGATATTCACGGCCAACTGGAGTAAACCGAACGGCCTGTTGGAATCATAAAGCGCCCGTCCGAGACGCGCATAATCGTCCTCGGTTTCAAGTCCGTTGAAACGCTCTTCAAAAAACCGCCGTATAACGCCGTTGCCTGCGCGCAGCAAAAACCGTCTCGCTTCATTCGCATATCGGTGCACTTCCGCGTTGGCATCCGGCGATTGCCTGCTGATGAATGTAAGCAACGACCGAACCTTTTCAAGCATTCTTTTATCAGCATGTTCGTTGTTCAAAAACATATGGAGCGTCCACAAGCGCTTGTAAAATTCATCCGGATTTTCTGCTTTCCATTTATCACGCATGGCAACAACGAGATTGAGTTCGTCGCGTCCGCCGCTGGTTTTATCCACCAAACCTTCGCTCATGGAGTGATGCACCTCGCGTATGCGCTCACGAAGTTCAAGTTTTGTATGTTTAACGGTTGCGACAAAATCCTGCGCTTTTCTCCTGTCCCAGCCTTGAGCCCAAGTCATATATTCTTCATCCGGTATATCGCGGAGAGCCCTCATAGCTTGTTCGAAATATCTTCCTCTTTTTCTCAAAGAAGAGCATTCGCTCGAACCGCGTGCGATATAAAAATCCGCCATGCGTTTTAAAAGCAGAATCCTCCGCAAAGGATCCGGCAAACGGTCTTCTTCCATAGCCCTGATGTCTTCGCTTTCAAGCCCTGCAAGAAATTGCGCGTATTGATCTTCAAGTCCGGCAACTTCTCTATCAAGGCCGGCTGTCTCTTTTTGCAAAGCCGGAAGTTCTTGTTTGCGGTCTTCAAAAAGCTTTTTTTTGAGTTTGGCGAGCATTTCTGCGAGTTCTTCCGCGCGCATGTAAATACGCTGCGCTTCATGGCTCAACTGATCGCCTTCAAGAATTTTTGCCTCGTCGCGGATTTCTTTTGTCCGCAGTTCAAGACCTTCTATGAGTTTCCCAAGTTCGTTTTCTTTTCCTTTTTGGACTCTGCGGGCGACAATTTGTTCCTCCAAATCCGCAAGCGCTCGTTCAAACCGGCCTACATCACTGCGCAATTGATCAATTGGGGTGCCGGAAGTGACTGTATCTGCATAGCGTGTTAATTCGTCATGAAATTTTTGAAGGTCTTCCATAGATGATTATTTATGCTCCTCTTCTTCTCGCATTAATACTTCCACGCGCTGCTGCATCAATCTAAGTTGAATCCGATGGAATTCTTGAAACCCTCGCTCAACCGCCTGTTTATTGGCTTCCTCAAGGGCTGTTTTCAATGCTTCCCGCGCTTGTGGATCTACGGGTTTTGTTGTTAATTCTCTAAGCGCATCCTCAACCGGTTTGAGTTTATCGCGCAATGCATCAGCGTCTTCTTTTCTTCCGGCTTTTTCGAGAGCATCCGCTTCGTCTTTCATAAGATCAACGTTTTCCTTCACGGATTGTTGTATTTCCTGTTTTTGCTGCCCCTCTAATTTTTCCTGCTCTCCTTTCAGCTGATCCATTTCTCCCTGTTCAAGAGCTTGCTGCGCATTTTTCTCTTTCGCTTCTCGTAATTTCTTTTCCTGCTCTTTGGCCTTTTTGTGCGGATTCGGTTTCGGCTTAGGCTGCTTTTGCTGCAAATCGGTTTTTTCTTCCCGACAGCTTGTGTCTAGCGCTTCACCGGCGCCTTCTTCATCTTGCGGCGCAGGAGGCTGCGGATCAATGGTTTGCCATGCAGTTCCATCCCAAATTTCAGCCCATGCGTGTGGGGTTCCGCTGCCGATTTCCGCTTTGCCGTTTTTAGCTCCGCTCACGCTATGACCGACCACTAAACGCGCTGGAATTCCAGCGCGACGGCAAAGACCGACAAAATAAGTGCTTGCCACGTCGCAATCGACTTTTTTGAATTCCTCGATTTTCTGAAAATAAGTTTCCGGATTCGACTTATAAATAAAGTTGAATGTGGAATCATTAGAGTATTCAAGAAATTCCTGCACGTATTCCGCTATTGCTTTGGCGCGTGCTTGCGGAGACAGGCCGGAAACGGATGTTAAAAAAGCGAAAGTTTCAGAGCACAAATCGCCTGTGATAATGTCTTCGCTGTGATATGCAGCCGGAGCTTGGACTTTTCCTGCGGATGCGATGTTATGTCTTCCAAATGCAACGCTGAAAGGCTGCGGTTTTGAACTTTCAAGATACGTGACGCCATGTTCTTCATCATAGGTCATTTTTATGGAATCCGCCGGTTCAAGCGATGTGTAGTCGATGAGATATCCTGCTGGCAGAGGCAGCGCTATTTTTCCTCCAATAGACCCGCGCAAAGTATGCTGTCTGGGCACGCTAACGGTCGGATACGGCCTTTCTGTATTGTCTTCCCGCCATGTAACATTCTCTTTATTAAAACTGTCGAAAACCGTTTGGCGGAAGTATCCGCGAAGAGGAGGTTCAATTGTAAACCAAGGCTCCGGCGCTTCCTCTCCTTCTTTCACCGCATTGCGCTCATCCATGGATGGCGAAAATTCCTTGCGGTGCTCCGGCGGAAATTGCGGACCTTTAGGATTCGGCGGAGCAGAATCATTCAGTCCGGTTTCTACGCCCATTTTGCGCATCAGCTCTTTCAATTGCTCCATAACCGGATCAAAAGCTTGATGCTGGTTTTTATGCTGTTCTTTTGATCTGCGTAATTGTTCCTCCAGCTCTTCAAGCTCTTTCTCGCGCTGTTCTTGTTCCGGCGTTTTTGGTTGTACTGGCCCTGGTGATGTTGGCGGCGGAGCTCCTGTTGATGTAGGAGGAACCGGTGCTGGCCGTGCTGGACCAATAGGCGCAGACATTTGCGGTTGAGCACGCACTGTTCTTACAAATCTCCTGCTATTTAAAAGAACTTCAAAAGTCAAAAGTAAATCTTGAATTACGCGGGCAGGAACTTCTCCAAAAAATTTCTTGTGCCGAGCAGCTCTTTGCAAAGATTCCTCAAATTTAATCTGTGCTTCATGCGCTGAAGCCTCTAACCGAGTTAAACTTCGCTGCAGAGCTTGGCGGCTTCCGACTCTTGCTACCAAAATATTTACAGTCTGCATTTCATGCAAAACCGCTTCTCGCGCCTCTGCAGTTAAAGGAATTGAACGTTTTGTTAAAAGATCCACAACTTCACGCGCAGTGCCTTGGCCGATGACCTGCGCGGTTTCGCCAACGCCTGAAGCGGTTTTAAGCGTCTTGCGCGGTCTGCCCAAGGCTGCAATGAATTCTTTTGTAATGGCTGGAGGTTTTGATGGCATAAAAAAAATAATTCATATAACTATTTATATTCCTCCGGCACTAACGTCTTGCACTTTGGTTCGGAATGCATTTCTTAACGCTTCTTTTGCCTGCGCAATATCAGACAGCCGTTGCGCGATATCAACAGGAGCATAATCAGCATAATATGCTACAGCCTGTTCTGCTTTACTTAACATCTCATCGGCTTTTTTAAATAACTCTTTGCTTCTCACATAATCAGCTACTTCATTAGCATTGGCAGGTGTCAAAGTTGTCATATCCGCCATGCGGAAACCATGGTCAGACAATTCCAATGCTTGGATTGCGTCTACCCATGCTACGATGCCGTCTGCATATACAGAGAGCTGTGACCCTACAAGGTCACGTTTCGCCTGCTCAATAAAAGCGTCTTCAACGGTATAGCGGGAATCCAGCATTGTTAATGATTGTATGTCGGTGAGTTGAAGATCATCTTGCAATACTGTTGCTGCAGCAGTTTCAATCTGGGTAAAATCTCTTCCTGCTGTCGCAACAACGCTATTCCAGTGGCCGGTGCGCGCGTTAACATATTCACGTACTTTTGCCTGAACCTCATCCTTGAGCTTCGACATCCAATCTGCTTCAGGCAAACGATTATCTTCAAGTAAAACAGGAATGCCTCCAAACATACCAAGTATTCCTCCATCGTGCATATTCCGCAGCGCATCAACCGGAATATCACTGATATATTGTTTCAAATCAGCTTCAAGTTCTGCTAAGACGTCTGCGTTTCCGGCAAGCGGAGAAATCTTTAAGTGCGGCCATCTTTGCGCGAGGGATTGCGCTTCGTCGGCTGAACCGACTGTTTCCACATATTTCCGCCGTAGCACATCAAGCGTCAACGGCTGACCCGCGGCTGCCGCAGTGACTTCGGCCATTTTTGCGCGGCGTTCATCAACCATTTTTGAACTCATGACGTCGCCGATGCCGCCCAAAGACGCTGTAATAGCTGTACGAAGAGGAGCCCAAGCCTGACATTCTGTTGCAAGCGTTTCTTCAGCCACATCGTGAATATCAATAGATTCGGCTTCGACTCTTTCAGTTTCAAGCTGAACCGTGGCAGCTCCTTGCGTCAACGCTGCACGGAAAGCAATTACATTATTATCCGAAGGCAACATTCCATTTGCTTGCATAAAAATCTTCAGCATTCCATCATCGGCCATAAACACTGCAACTGCACTGTCAAATGAAGATTTTATTGCTGTATGCAGGAGTTTAACGCCTCTATGTTTCACGTTCTTTCTCTCAACCGGACAGACAACCCATTCATCTTTTCCTGTTTGCAAACTTGAACGGATGGCAGCTGCAATGGCATTTAAAATAAGCTCCTCAAACGATGGATCCCACTCGGCGCCAAGATAAGTTTTAAATTCCCTCACTAGACCGGCAACCATTTGCTGAAATTCCGGACGGCTGATTAGGCCGCGTTCATCTTGCAAAAGCTGCGTCTGGGCATATTGCGCGAATTCCTGCTTAAGCGTTGCAGAATCAATGGTTTTTTCTTCATGTCCCATAATTGCGTAACGAACAGACACCATATGCGGCTCGCCGTTTCCAGGAACAATATTAACTTTAACAGTTGAACCGGGGGCTGCAGCTGCACGGGCATCAGCCGACTTTTGAATATGGGTGCGAATAAGATCTTCCGGAAAACGGTCTTTTTCCGGAACAGAAAAATCATCGCTTGAAAGCACATCTTCATAAAGACTGGCAGCTGTATCGGCATATTCAAGCAGTGCATCTCTATCGGCTCCGGAAGTTTGAGGAATAAGCGCTTTTAATTTTTCCAAAAATGCCGCCGCGAATTTAAGCATCTGCGTACGATGCTGAACAAGTTTATCAAAAGGAATTTTCCCTTTTAAGCCAAGACTTTCCAACACTTTCTGAAAATTGTACAAACCGTTAAGTTCTCTGGCCTGTTTTGCAATTTCTTCAGGCTGGAAAAGCGCTTCATATGCAGCGGCATCGCCGAGAGTGGCAAGACATGCTGCGCTGATTTCTTCTTGAATATCACCTACTTCTCCTTCAGTCAAAACAGGCCGATATAAAGGAACATCTCTATGATGAAGCATTGCTTCCAAAACCGTTCTGCGTCCTATTTTTCCATGATGATACTGCCTCACGGCTTCTTGAAATTTTTCAAAGCTGCGTTCAATTTCATTGCGGAAAAGCGATGTTTTTAATTTTTCAACGTGTTTTTGTCCTTTGTCGGAAAAAACACTTCGCGCCAATTCGGCGCCGCCAATAGAAACAGCATGCGCCAGTAAATAGAGAAATGCCGAAACCGCTTTTACATAAAGCTCTTCGCCTGTCGGAACCTGGCCTGCAAGCGCTTCGAGCTGATCGAGCCGGCCGCCAAGCACATTTATTTCTGTCGTAGTTGTCGGAAGATCAAGCGTCTGCGGCTGCTGTGTCACTTTGTCGAAAACCGTATTTACAGCCGTAGTGAGCGCCGCAAAATCACGCGGCACGTTGCGGGCGCGGCCGGCAATTGCAGGCGTAACCACTGCCCTATAAACAGTTCGGAAAACTTCGTCTTCCACCTTCAATCTCCCAAGCACTTCTTCGTCCTGTCTGTCTCCTAAAACTCCCATTGCGGATCTATCCGGAATATCCGCGACAACCGGTCCCCTCATCATGAAAAACAATTTCAGTTTATCAAAATCCTCCGGCATAACCGCAAGCGGCGTTCCCGGATTCTGAATATAGCGCAGCACGGCGATTGCCGGCAGCAAATCAACAAGCATATTCATGGAACGCGGACTTTCTATTTTTGACCGTCCAATCTTGCCCAAATCTTCCCGCGAGTCATCAAGCGCCTTATGGAATCTATTATAGAATTCTTTAGCAAGCTCCAATAAATCAGTATCGCTTTTCATGCGCTCGCGAACATAGGAAACGGCTTTCTTTAAAAGTCCAATTTCGCTGAATTGCATGGGCGGCACCGTGAGACCAAGTTTGTTGTGCGGATCTTTTGTTGTAACCGATCTGCGCTCCGCTCTTTGCTTGATGATTCTGCCATCTGAAGCTGGACGGCGCGTGCGTTTCGCAGTCCAAAAAATAAACACAAAACGATCAAGCAAGGCATCGAGTTCGGTTTGGAATTTTGCTCTCAATTGTTCGAGCGTCTTATTTGATGTTAGAACCGCGGTTTCTAATCGTGCCGGATGTTTTACATTTCCGTCAGGAATTACCCTGTCAAGCAAAACAGAAAGAAGCGCTCCGCGCAGTACGCTCGGCGGAGCATCAAAGCCTTCATCCAAAAGCGCGAATCTGCGCGGCGCAATTCCTTGCTGAAACTGACGCACCATGGTCATTGCTCCGGTCGCGGGATTTGTGTGCGGAAGATTTGGTCCGGAAACCTCACCGGTTCTCATATCGGCTGTGAACTGTTTATCAAAAAGGCTCGATTCGCCGGTTCTGTCATCAACAATCCGATCTAACACCATTCTCGCGACAGTACTTTTTGCCGTTCCAGGATGCCCGATTACAGCAACGTGCTGGCCTGTAAGCAGAGCTAATTCCAGTTGATCAACAAGATCTTCTCTTTCAATAACGTGCGTGCCGATTTCTTCAAAAAATCCGCGGAAATGCTGCGCGGCTCGGTCAAGATTTTCTTTTGTAAATTCCGGTTCCGGTACATCATCGGCGCTCTCTGAAACCGCAGCCGGTGCCGCACCCGGCCCTGCGCTAACCCAAATCATTCTCGCTGGAAACAGACTGTCCTCAAAAGAAAAATGCCTCATAGATAAATAGTATGTTAAAAAGGAAGCTAATTTAGCACGCCTTTTAGCTTATGTCAAGGGTTTATAACAGGTAATGTATTCATGAGGCGCAGATGGCTGTGTGTATTTTCTTCAAACAGAGGAACGCAGCCCCCATTTCAGCCCAGCCCAGATTGCAGGGCTGGGCTTCCAGGGGACGCTCGCCGCATGCGGCTCGCTCTGCTTCCTTAAAACTGTTTTCAGAAAATACACACAGCCATCTGCGCCGAATACAATAATAGAAAATATCAGGCTGGCAGCTCCGGTTGCTTTCCAGAGGAAGCTCTTGAGCCGCGCGCAGTATGAAGAGTTACGGCTGATCGCGCGGCGAGAGCGCAGCGAGGCCTCGAGAAAAAAGATGGGAATTATGTAGAAGTAGGCCGAAGCGGTTCCGAAGGAAAGCACCGGATGCTGCCAGCCTGATACCTAATATAAACTCAGTGGTTTCTTTCGCTATCCAGAAGCAAATCGAGCCGCTTTTGGTTTTCCTTCATTTTTAACAGATGGGAGACGAATACATATCCCACCACCAAATACGGCACCATTATAAATGTCCAGTTCATCTCTAAAAAAATGTTGTAAACCGCATGAAGGCCGACTGCGAGTGTCAGTCCCTCAAGCATCTTTTCTTCATGGAATAATTCGGCGGTTTTCCATTTAAAAACTTTGTGATACCAATCCCACCACGTGTGCCGGTTATCATGTAATTCTTTTTGCAAAAGAGGCTTCGCAAAATGCGCGACTCCATAGTAATAGCCGAAAATCGCCGAGAAAAGCACGTGCGCAAAAGTGGAAAAAACCGCTCGGAAAAGAAATGGAACAAGCAGATGCTCCGGCCCCTGTTTTGACCAAATCGTATAAAAGTACAGAATATTTTCCGTGAATGCGAATCCGAGCGCAGCGAGAATCGAAAACATAATCGCGTCGTCTATGTGGCGGAGGCGTTTGTCGTCAACAGCGTGCACGCAGGACATTTTCATCACCTCTTCAATCACCCCGATAAACGCAAAAGCGATAATGACCGAAAGCGGAATCATCACAAAACCTTCGATGCCGATGAGGTCATTTTCAAAATTCTTTGAATAGGCGAGGATATTGATTCCTGGAAAATATTTCCAGAGCCATTTATAGAGAAGGATCGGGAAAACCGCGAGCGCGCCGATGCCAAAAGTTAGAATTGTATGGCGGCGGTCTTCCGGCTGCTTTTTAAAAAAAATGTATCCCCATGTTCCTGCAGGAAATGCGGCAAGAAATGCACTGGCAGCCACAATTTGGAAAAAAGAAGACATAACTGGTTTATTTATATTATTATAACATAAAATTTGCAGTTTTGCATTGACTACATTTTGAAATTTGGGTAAACTTAAGATGAACATAATTTCAAAATCTTATGGCAATGCATGCAATTTCCGTAAAAGAATTACGCGACAAACTTCCTGTCATCAGGAGCGAGCTAAAAAAGGGGGAGTCATTTTTGATTATTTATAAAAGCAAACCCATTGCGGAGCTTAAACCAATTGTTGACTTATCAAAATACGAAGAGGCAACCGATGAACAAATTGAAAGGGCTGCAACAGAGGATTTGAATAAATTCCTCCCTCCTATTACAAAAGAAGAATACGATTATTATATGTCATTACCACCTCTCAAAGAATAATATGCCATATGCTTTCGGTGACATATATTTAGTTGATCATGATCCAAGTGCGGGTCATGAATATAAAGGAAAAAGACCAGCTATTGTTATCCAACAAGAGGAAGTATCAAAATATTCACCGGTCATAACCGTAATGTCGCTTACATCTCAATTGGATCAGTTGCGACATTACGATATTCTTATGCAAGAAGATACTAAAAATAGATTAAATCGGCCTTCGGTGATCAAGGTCCAACATATAAGATCGTTCGATAAACAACGATTTATTTTTAAAATTGGCATGGCCGGCAGTCCCGTCATCCGGGGAATACGAGGCTATCTCCGGCGGCATTTTGGGTTATAATAGCCGGCGTATGCCGCAGCTCGATAAATCATCGCGACTCTATAAACTTCGCCACTCGTGCAGCCATGCGCTTGCGCAGGCGGTTCTGCAGATGTTTCCGGAGGCCAAACTCGGCTTCGGCCCGCCGATTGAACATGGTTTTTATTATGATTTTGATTTGCCGCGGACTTTGATTCCGGAAGATCTCGCGATTTTGGAAGAAAAAATGCGCGCGATTTTTAAAGAAAAACAAACTTTCGTGCGGCGCGATGAGCCTGTTCAAAAAGCGATCGAATTTTTAAAAAAAGCCGGTCAGCCGTACAAAATCGACCTTGTTGAAGGATGGATGAAAGACGGCGCGAAGACGGTGAGTTTTTATGAAAACGTCGATGCAAGCGGAAAAGCGAAATTTGTGGATTTGTGCGAAGGGAATCACGTGGAAAATCTCGGCGAAATAAAAGTATTTAAGCTGTTGCACACTGCGGGCGCGTACTGGCGAGGCAGCGAAAAAAATCCCATGCTTCAGCGCATTTACGGAACGTGTTTTGAAAATAAAAAAGAGCTGGATGAATATCTCCATCAAATCGAAGAAGCCAAAAAACGAGATCATCGAAAATTGGGCAAAGAACTGAAACTTTTTGCATTCAGCGATTATGTCGGGCCCGGGCTTCCGCTGTGGCTGCCGAATGGAACAGTGCTTGTTGAAGAACTTGAAAAACTTGCCAAAGAAACCGAGCGCAAAGCTGGATATTTGCAAGTGCGCACTCCGCATATCGCCAAAGAAATTATGTATAAAACTTCCGGGCATCTCCCCTATTACGCCGGAAGCATGTTTCCGCCGATGGTGATGGAAGAAGAAGACGGACGGAAAGAAACATATTATCTTAGAGCGATGAATTGTCCGCATCATCATCAAATTTATGCTTCCGAGCCTCGCAGTTATCGCGATTTGCCGCTGCGTCTCGCTGAATACGGAACCGTGTACCGCTATGAAAAAAGCGGTGAGCTTTTCGGCCTTATGCGCGTCCGCATGCTCTCCATGAATGATGCGCATATTTACTGCACTGAAGAACAATTTGAATCGGAGTTTCGCGCGGTAAATGATATGTATTTAAATTATTTTAAACTTTTTGATTTCACAAAATACGTCATGCGTTTTTCAACGCACGATCCGAAAGAGCTCGGGAAAAAATATATGGATAATGCCGAGCTTTGGATAAAAACGGAAGATATGGTGCGAAAAGTCCTTGTGGCGAGCAAAATTAATTTTGTGGAGATTCCGAATGAAGCCGCTTTCTATGGACCAAAAATAGATGTGCAAGTTTGGAGTTCCATCGGCCGCGAATTCACCATCGCCACGAACCAAGTGGATTTCGCAGTGCCGCCGCGTTTCGGGCTTGTGTATAACGATAAAGACGGCAAGGAAAAAACGCCGCTTGTGATTCATCGCGCACCTTTAGGAACGCATGAACGCTTCATCGGATTTTTGATTGAACATTATGGAGGCGCATTTCCGCTGTGGCTTGCGCCGGTGCAAATTCGCATTCTGCCGGTTTCGGATCTTTATTTAGAGTATGCGCATACGATTGAGGAAATTTTGCAGGGCGAAGGATACCGCGTGGAGGTGGATGATTCCGCGGAAGGACTGGGTAAAAAAATCCGCAATGCTGAACTTATGAAAATTCCGTACATGGTTGTGGTTGGCGAAAAGGAACAAGCTGCGCAGACAATCAATGTGCGCGATTATGCGACAAAAAAACAGGAGGTGCTGAAAGTGAAGGAATTTTTAGGAAAATTAAAATAAGTGAAGGACCCTACGCAAGCGCAGGGTCCGAAGTTATCGGGTGGTCTCTTCCCGATGACTTCCACCTACAGCATGATTCCGTGACGCCGGCGCGTATGTGGATAGTTAAGACCGATCCTCCTTTTGTTTGCCATCCGCGCTTAAAGCTGATGGACTTGGCTTGGGTTAGACGAGAGCCGCGAGGCCGACGGTCGGCTTGGGGCCGAAGAGAAGACGTTCGGTCCGCTCGTGCGGCGTGCAGACCACTTCGATCTGCTTGCGCCGGAGCAGGCCGCGCCGCGTGAGCGCGTCCCGCAGCGTGCCGAGGCACGTGACCTCGGAGCCCGGGAGCCGGATCGTGCGGGTCGAAACCCGGATCACGAGCCGACCGCGCCCATCCCTCCTGATGTTGCCGCGACGGTACATCTCCTCGATCGGACGAATAGACATTCGCTTTTCCTCCCGTGGAAGACCTGGGGATTGGCTACCCCATCTGGCTACTGCGCAGAATTGCGCAGCTTACCAAACAGACATTTTATATATCTTTTTATTTCTGTCAAGTCTTTAAAATGACTGAAATTATGCAATAATTCACTTGCTCCTGCGTATAAAAACATCGGAACATTTAATTCTTAATCTTTTACTCTTTGTATGAAAAAACTCATCTCTCTCTCCGCTCTTCTAACAGTGCTATTTTCGCTTATCTTCTCAAATGTTTCATCGGTCTCGGCTGGCGGAGGAAGCGATGCGCAACTCGCTTATGATCTTGCGGGCTACATAGTTTCTTTAAAAAGCTCTAAAGGCCGTTCGCTTTGGTACGTAAATCCGAATAAAAGAATACGATATCAAGTTGGCGGCGCTGCGCCTGCGGCAAAAGTAATTAAAGAATTCGGCGTACTCCTTAAGCATTCGGAAATAGAAAAAATCCAGCTCGGCGATTTTAATGCCTTGCCTCAACTCAAAACGCCGAATCGCAGATCCTATAATGGTCTTCATGACGGCGAAATTCTCGTGGAAAAAGAATCTCCGGAAAAACTTTGGTATGTGCTTCCAATAGACGGCAAACGCTATTCGCTTGAAGATCCAAAAGGTCCATCCGAAGCATTTAAAAAACTCACGCTCCATATTTCCGCGCAGGATCTTAAAAAAATTCCGCAAGGAAATCTTGCTACAAAAAAACTCAAAAAATTCACGTCTGCAAAACAATTTGACCGCTATATAGCCTCACTTAAGAAAAAGAAACAAAAGGATATGGAATCCGGCATAGGCGGCGCTGAAGAAGGCGGTGGTGGCGGTGAAGAAAGCGTGGCTGCGGTATCTGAAGAATCAATCACAAACACTCAAGAAACCGGCGTTGATGAAGGCGGCATCGTAAAAGCTTACAAAAACTTTTTTGTCATTCTTCGCCGTGGCAGACTTTTTTCAGTGAAAATCGGCGATGCGACGGCCAATACGCTCACGCCCGTCTCTCAAGTAAATGCCTTTCCCGATGGCATGACAGCGGCAAATTGGTATGACGAACTCCTCATTTCCGGAAATAAAATAGTGGTTGTCGGATACAGTTATATTAAACAGGCTACGGAAGTCGGATTATTTTCCATCAGCGATGAAGGCATAATTACTCATCAAAATACCTATTTCCTGGATTCCGACGATTATTATTCTTCGCGAAACTACGCAAGCCGCCTTGTCGGATCAACGCTCATTTTTTACATGCCGTCGTATCTTTTCCGCTATGACTACAGCTATGAAGGAGGAGTACAAAAAACGACCGTCGAAACGCGGCTTCCAAAAATGAGACAATGGACAAGCGGCGACAACACCGATGCAGGAAAAGAAATACTTTCAAAAATAAATATCTATCAGCCGGCGCAATCAACGCTCGACCCGACACTGCATACGGTTGTGCGATGCGATCTTGCAGCAGAATTTACATGCAATGCCACTTCGGTGCTCGGTCCATATTCTCGAAATTTTTATGTCTCTCCGGACGCGGTATATCTCTGGGTGAATGAGTGGAATTCCTATGCCTATGCCTATCGAATGCCGCTTGATGAAGATGGAAATGCGGAGGTGCTGCGCGCAGACGGTTCGCCAATTGATCAATTTTCTTTCAAAGAACAAGATGGATTTTTGAACGTCTTTGTGCGGTCCGAAGGACTCGGAGAAGCCATGTGGCAGCCTGAAACAACAACTGGAAAAATGGCGCTTTTGCGCGTACCGCTCTCAACGTTCAAGAGTTCGGCAACGCTTGTTTCGCAAGATGCATACACGGCGCTTCCATCTCCGACAGGCTACGGGGTTCAAAATCGATTTGTCGGACAATATCTTTTATACGGCGCAGGCGGACCGTGGTGGAGTGATGAAGATAACCAAAATCGACAAGAAATGCTCTATGCGAAAAAATTTGCTTCCGCAGAACCGGCGCAAACTATTTCTCTTTCTCATTCTATTGAACGGCTTGAAATTATGGGCAACGGCGGCATCGCCATTGGCTCTAATGGAGAAGACGGTCTCGGTTTTTCATCCTTGAATTTAGGCGATACGGTAGCGGTTTCCGATACCTATTTTGTGCCGGCTGCGTCGCAGGGTGAACTTCGAAGCCATGGTTATTTTTTCAAACAGCAACCGGATGGCACCGGAATGGTTGGTCTGCCGATCCGGCATGAAGGAACCGCCATCAACAGTTATCTTGATGATTCTGCGGAAGTTACATTCCTGAATGTTGATGCGACGCAAAAATTTTCTTCGCTCGGCTCACTAGCAAGCACGCCTGAAGAAAGCCGTGAGGACGGTTGCAAAGCTTCTTGCGTGGATTGGTATGGAAATGCCCGCCCGCTTTTCTATATGGGACGCATTTTCGGACTCCTCGGCTACGAACTTGTTGAGGGTCAACTCGCCGGCAATTCTATAACGGAATTACAGCGAATGCATTTGCTGAAATAGTAACTGAAATATTTTTATGAAAAAAATTGCACTTATACTAAGTCTTTTTTTGCTCGCAAGTTGTGCTCAAAAAACCGTTCAAAAAACTGTAGAGAATAATGCAACATACAATCCTTCGTACGAACTTGAATACACAGTTCCAGATGGCTGGTCATCTGGAGGTAGTCTAAATAAATATAGTCGGCTTATTACTATTTCGAATAAAACACCTTCAAAAAGTGGAAGGTATCTCAAAATGGAGATTTATTATGGAAAAGTAGACATCGGTGCAAAGCCCGTAACCTGTACTAATTTACTAAATAAAGAGGAATTTCGAGAGAATTATTCGAAAATTCTTGAGTGCAATGAAGTAGAAATAAACGGCATAAAATATACGAAAGCAAAAATTTTTAGTACAGTTGAAGGAGATAATTTTAGTCTACACTTGTACGCACTGCTCGATGACGGAACCACATTAGCGGCTTATAGTTATTCAGATAATGAAAAAGATTTTCCGGTTTTTGAAGAAATCGCTCAATCTTTCAGGTGGAGGCTAAAGTAAAATGTGCTACAGCAAATTTCAAAGTTTAACGTCTGTACGTACAGATCTTTAACTTCAAAAAGCGGCTTGGCTAAACCATCTCCATTTTGCTCATATAAACGCCTGCGATTCACTTCCGGCAGAAGTCCGATAAATTTCTGGCGCCATATTCGTGCCGCCGCACCGTACGTCTGACATTTTTTGTAAAGTTCTTTTAGGGCTCATGAAAGCCAACTTGCTTTTGAAAATCGTTTGGGGTAGGTTTTATTACTATGTCAATCGAAGAATGTCCGCTTGTAGATGTGCATGTGCACAGCGATTGCGTTCATACGCCGGAAAGCGTTTTGCGCGTGGCGAATGAATTTGATGTGGCGGCGTATAAAGGCCGCACGGTTGATGAAGTGCGCGCCGACATTCAAGCGCCTGCTGGCGCGGATTGGGATACTTGGTACAGTCACATGGTGCGCACGCGCCAAGTTTATGTTTCGCCGCAAGCCATTGGCAAGCTCACAGAAGATATTTTAAAGGATGCTGCGGAAAACGGCGTTGATGTTATTGAATTGCGCTTGAGCCTTCTTTCCACTGTTCAGGCTCTTCTTGCAAATTTGGGGATCAAGGATCCAAAGCAGTTTTTTACCTATGCCGTGAAGGTTTTTGATGAAATCATTGAAGCGGTCGAACGCTGTACGAGCCGCATCGCAACCGACCTTGTTATCAGTATTTCGCAGCAAGCAAAATATGCAACTTTTCTTCCGGATCTCATGCAGTTCTGCCGAGATTATCGGGATCATATCGCAGCGCTCGATCTCACTTATGAAAAAGGCGAAGCGCCGTCCACTTTTAGAGCGCCGATTGAAGCGGTCCGCGGCGACATCAAATTTCTCACAATTCATTGCATGGAAGTTATGCCGCCTGAACGAGGATGGGATGGCCTAAAACTGCAGCCGGATCGCATTGGCCACGGATTGCGCGCAATTGAAGACCCGGCACTTGTTGCAGAAATAGCGCAGAGACAAATTCCGCTCGAGATGTGCGTAAAAAGCAATCTTGTTACAGGCGCAGTACCGCGCATTGAAGACCATCCGATGCGGCGGCTTTATGATGCAGGCGTAACGCTTATGGTTGGTTCTGACGGATGCAATGACAGTTCTACGCTGGCGGATAATTACCGGCTCATCGAATCGGCTTTCGATTTCACGCCGGCGCAAATGGCGAAACTTCGCCGAAACAGCTGGGAAAATTCTTTCCGGCAACTCAAAAATAAACGACAAGACTCTTGAATTTATCCTAACGCTGCGCGACCGGCGGAAATTTCCGCAAGTTCTGCGGTAATGGAAGCCTGCCTTATTTGATTATACGCGAGAGTGAGGTCGTCTATAAATTCGCTCGCGTTATCCGATGCGTTGCGCATGGCAAACATTCGCGCGGAATGTTCCGAAGCGGCAGCCTCTAAAATCGCTTGATAAACCTGCATTTCCGTAAGCCGCGGCAAAAGCATTTCAAGCACGCGGTCCGGCGAAGGCTCAAAAAGATATTCTCTATTTCTAAGCTCGGCCTCACTCGAACTGGCAAAGCCAGATTCTCGTTCGGCCTGCGCGCTCGCGCCGTGCGCTCGCATTTCCAACACCATTTCTTCAAGAGCATAGCGCGAAAGCGGCAAAAGCCGGCGCACAGACGGTTTTTGATTTACGACAGAAATGTAATTGGTGTAGATGAGCATGATTTTATCGTAAACGCCGTTCATATAATCCTGAAGCGCCATTCGACTGACCGCATAACTATCGCGCAAAGTCGGATGATTGCTCATGGCGCCGTACGCGGCAATTACTTTTTGTCCTGTTCTGCGTAGAAAATCCTGCGCTTTTTTCCCTATGGCGATAAATGAAATTTCCGGCGGGCTGCCTAATGTTGCGCCCTGCGGGCGCGTTATTAGCTTAGCCTCGCCGCGGCTCGGCCTGGACTGCTCGGATTTGAGATATTCGCTGAACTTGCGAAAAAGTTGTGTATTAAGCCCTCCGCAAAGCCCGCGGTCCGTAGAAATTGCAATAACAAGAATTTTCTTTACTTCGCGTTTTGCAAGCAGAGGATGAAGGGTTTCGCTCGTCTTATCGGAAAGATTCGCAAGAAGCGCTTGCGCAAGGCGCGCATAAGGCCGAAGCGCCAATGTATTCGCAACTGCTCGGCGCATTTTGGAAGCAGCCACAAGCTCCATTGCCTTCGTGATTTGACGGGTGTTTTTGATGGATTTGATTTTGCGGCGGATTTCTCTGGTACCTTTAGCCATTAGGCGGAGCGAGGACGCAGTCCGAGCGTAGCCTCTTTATTATTAAATTCACTCAAAATTAAACTCTCTCTTAAATTTTCCTATCGCGGCTTTCAAAGATTCTTCGATTTCCGCTGTAAGCTCTTTTTTTTCTTTAATATTTTTTAACGTCGTCTTCTCCACTTTCTCCAAATAATCCAAAAACTTCGCCTGAAATTCCGCTATGCGCTCGACAGAAAGATGATCGATATAACCATTCACGCCTGCATAGATGATTGCAACCTGCTTTTCCACAGCAAGCGGCACGTACTGATCCTGCTTCAAAATCTCTGTCAAAGCGCGTCCGCGATCAAGCTGCTTTTTGGTGGCCGCGTCCAAATCGGAGCCGAATTGCGCAAACGCGGCAAGCTCGCGGTATTGCGCAAGATCCAAACGCAAACGCCCCGCCACCTTTTTCATGGCTTTAATCTGCGCTGCGGAACCCACGCGAGAAACCGACAAACCAACGTTGATGGCCGGCCGAATGCCTTTATAAAAAAGATCCGGTTCAAGATAAATCTGTCCGTCGGTGATTGAAATCACGTTCGTTGGAATATAAGCCGACACGTCGCCGGCTTGCGTTTCAATAATAGGCAACGCGGTTAAACTTCCCCCTCCGTGCTCCGGCGAAAGGCAGCACGCACGTTCCAGCAAACGCGAATGGAGATAAAAAATATCGCCAGGATATGCTTCGCGGCCCGGCGGACGACGGAGCAGCAAAGAAATTTCGCGATATGCCCACGCATGCTTGCTTAAATCATCGTAAATCACAAGAACATCTTTACCTTGATCCAAAAAGTACTCGCCCATGGCGCAACCGGCATACGGCGCGATGAAATTGAGCGAAGCCGGATCCGATGCGCCGGCCAAAACCACTATGGTGTAATCCATGGCTCCATGTTTTTCAAGTTCCGCCACGATCTTCGCCACTTTTGACTCTTTCTGTCCGATTGCCACATAAATACAAATCACATTTTCGTGCTTTTGATTGATGATCGTGTCGATGACGATCGCCGTTTTTCCGGTTTGGCGATCTCCGATTATAAGCTCGCGCTGACCGCGGCCCACAGGAATCATGCCGTCGATCGACTTAATGCCGGTCTGCATAGGTTTAGTTACGGATTTTCTCGTAATCACGCCAGGAGCTATTTTTTCAACCGGATAATATTTATCCGTTTTTATGGCCGGTTTTCCGTCGAGCGGCATTCCAAGCGGATTCACCACGCGGCCGATGATTTTTTCTCCAACCGGCACGGAAAGAATGCGGCCGGTGCCTTTAACGCTGTCACCTTCCTGCACAGTTGTTCCATGGCCAAGAAGCACGGCGCCAATCGCATCTTCTTCCAGATTCAACACAACGCCGTACACATCGTTGCCGAAATCAAGCATCTCTGCGGATTTTGCATCCGAAAGGCCTGTGACGCGGGCAATACCGTCTCCGACTTCAATAACAGTACCTACTTTTTCGACCGTTGTGTGCGCTTTAAATTTTTCGATTTCGGATTTGATGATGTCGAGAATATGATCTTTAGTTTGTGACATATTGATGAATATTAATTGTTTAGGCGGCGTTCAAGAGCTTTTAGACGGCCTTCGAGGCTTGCATCTATGAGCGTATCTTCGACGCGCACGCGAAACCCTCCCAAAATCGTTTTAGAAGGCTTTGCGCGCATGTCGATTTTTTTGCCGAGCTTTGTGCTTAAATTTGTTTCGAGCTCCATCAGTGATGCTTCGAATTTTTCAGGATATGTAACGTCCATCTTCACAACGCCGCGTCGTTTCGCCCATTCTTGCTCAAAAGCCAACAAAATCTTCGGCAGGAGCCGAAACTGCTTTTTTCGCTGTAGAAGCAATAAAAGATTTTTAATTATTGCCTGCGGATTGACATCGCCTTCCAGCGTCTGCGCAAGAGCTTGAGCGTATTTAATTGG
>JACPMA010000005.1:0-26533 GCA_016186205.1 Candidatus Peregrinibacteria bacterium
AGTTGATTAACTTTTTGTAAATCATTCCTTAGTCGGAGCAATCTTCCTTCTGGCGCAAAAACATCACTCGTCCGGCAGTAAAACTCTTTTGCGGGCTCGGATGGAATAATCTGTGATGCCCACTTCCAACCTACTTCCGGCAAATCATTTAAAAAAACTTTTACATCTTGTTGTTTGTAAAATCTTTTTCCGCTCGCGCCGGCTCTAAAAGATTTTAAAGCTCCTTTATTATCCCAGCGTCGAAGCGTTTGTATGGAAACGCCTAATAATTTTGCGGTTTCCCCAATTGAGATAAGCTTATCATTTTCCATATAATCTATACAAATCTATACAGATTATAGCAAAATCTATACAAAAAGCAAGTAGAAATGCGAAGCGCTTAAACATCGCTATACATCGGTTTTGTAATCTTCCCGAGCGCAAAACGCACATACATTCCGGAACCCAACTTTGTTTCAACGCCTAAACAGTGTGTTGCGATGGCAACTTGCATAGCATTTACTCCGGGCTTCAATTTCAAAAGCAAATAAAGCCCCATTGGTTCTCCAAGATCAGCTTCATCAATGTGGCTTTGATCCTCGTCAAAAAGATGTGCGAATTTCGGCTGCCGGAGAAAATTATACAAACCCTTTTTTTCTGCAGCCCACAAAGCATGCATACGATTAAAAATTTCAACTTGCTGCGGCGTACTTTCTGATATCGCGAGAGCAAGCGCACTCCTATATAATCCGTCGCCTGCGGAAACCACCATATGATGATTCTGCAATACAGCGAAAAGTTTCTCATTTGCAGAAAAGAAACATCCAAGTCGTTCGCCGCAGAATCCGTGCGTTTTCGAAAAACTTTCTACAAAAACAATACTGTTTAAAATATGCGCATCTTGTATTATCGGCTGCATAAGGAGCTTGGCTCGATCAGGTACAAGCGTTCGAATATACGCGCAATCCAAAATAATCACCGCCTCTGGATTCCCGCGCAAAATCTCTTCGCATGTTTCAAATAATTGTTCCGGAGTCATAACATTACCGGAAGGATTAGAGACCGGCGTAATGTACCAAGTATCAGCACCATGTATAGGATGCGCCGCATTTAATTCGCGAACTTTATCAGCAGTCAAATGGAGGCCGTCTTTTTGTTCGGTTGTAATTTTGTGCGTGGATACTTGAGATCGTCCCTTAGCTTTTCTACGAACGATCTCGTGCCACGTTGCAAAGCTGCTATCCGGTGCAATAAATCTATGCGGATTGGGAGTTTCGCATGCTGCGCCTGTGAGCGCTTCTGCAAGATCATCCAATGTCCGCATGCCCCCTGGCATCAAACACATATTGGCGGAAAGCTTCGCCGGTAAATCAGCAATGGCTGAAAATCCATAATGATAATCAAAAGTAGCAACAAGCGCTTCTCGCGCTTCCGGTGTTCCCTGCGAGTCAAGATCGTAACCGGGCCCTTCTTCTTCATAAAGCCTCGTATGATGAATATACGAAGCTTTCAACAGAGTACTAGCGGCTAATTGTACAAATTCAGGCCACGCCACGTCGCCGATACTCATATCATGCAAAATTTCTGGATCTACGCCGGCTTTTTCGAGCAATAATTTCACCACCTTAACAGCCATCGCAGTACGACGGATTGATGATCCTTGAAACTTAGCTGAAATTACCGGATCACCAAAAGCAGCATGCAGTACAGCTTGCAATGTTGCATTCGTATCGCCGGTAAGTCCATCCAATAAAGCAGGGCCTATGCGCTCGGCATGGTGCAAAGCCGCTTTATCCGGTCGTCTAGAGGGTATTTCAGCCATAGAAAAGGCCAAAATTTACCATGGAACTTACCCTTATGCAACAGAAAAACTTAGGAAAGATGCTTCGAAACGAGTTTGGTCATTTCGAACATGTCGACAACCTTTTTTCCGCCGAAAACCTCCTTGAGATTCTCATCGGCTCGGATATTTCTCTTTGCTTTAGGATCCTGAAGGTCGTGCTTCTTGATGTATTTCCAGAGCGCTTTTACCACTTCTGATCGTGGCATAGGACCCTTGCCTACAACGGCTGCAAGTTCGTCGCTTACCTTCATCGGTTTCATAAAGGCAGCATTCGGTTTTCTCTTTTTTGACATAGAATTTTTGGTTAATTAATAAAAGTACCCGCTGCATTATAGCAGATTCAAGAAATTGCAAAGAGGAAAATGTATTAATGGCCTTACCAACCGAATACATCGGCGATTTCATTAAGCACAGCGATCGTCGGCCTTACTCGTCTCCCGAGTATTTTTCCGGCAATGTTAAAACCCATGCCCCACGGAGGAAAAGTAGCATGCTGAAACCAAATAGGACCCCTTTGCAGAAGGCTTGCTCGATCGGTTATGCCGCGATTTGCGAGGGCTTCGCAATAAGACTTTCGGAGGGCTTCCGGCGTGAGAGGCGGAAATTCCAGCGCATCGGCAAGTTCATCGAGCACTTCATGAGAAAGCCAGCGAATGGATTTGCCAATAACCCTAGCAATGAATGCCTGTCCTTTACCGATACCTTCAAATTGCAGAGCTTCAAACTTCTCGGTGCCTGTCTGGTGGAGGGTAAAACGGTCATGGATACCGTGTGCAGCTAGCGCATCTATATATGCCGCTTTTCTCGTTTCTGAAACGAGCGGAAGACCGATCGCATCAGCAATGCGCACGAGAAGTACGCGCGACTTTTTTGGATTTTTTTCACCTAATATTATGGCTGCTATAGCACCGCCTTTTCCATATGGCGGAAAATCCATTTTTTTAAAAGGATTTATTCCAGTTATATATAAAGTGCTGCGATCATCGATTCCTTGAGCCGCAAGCGCTGCGCGATACGCAGCTTTTTGCTGCTCCGGATCAAGTTTTGGAAATCCAATTCTGTCAGCTACGCGCTGGCGCACATCTATGTTCGGTTTTTTTATCGATTTTCCTAAAATCTCCGAAAAAAATGCGAGAATTTGTCCCCATGGAGGCAGGATCATTTTATTAAGATCAGAATGGGTTGTATGTATGAGCGTTTCACGATCAATAATTCCATGTTCCGCAAGAGCTTCGCGATACACGCGCGCCTGTTCTTTGGAATGAAGGGGGAGCTTCAATCGATCCGCAATTGCCGCAAGAGTTTCGCCTGTTATAAACAGGACTGTTCTGCCAAGGACTGCAGTTGCAAAAAATAAGCGTCCTTCAAAAGGAGCAAAATCGGCTCTTATAAACCACATTGGTCCGCGATATAGAAGCGCTGTTCGATCATGGATTTTGTGCCGCGCTAGCACGCTTCGGCAATGAGCAAGAAAGGATTCATTAAGTTCGTCGCGGACTTTTTGCCGAATCGGCCGCATGGCAGCAATGACCGGCCGGAATAATCCTTTTACGTCCAAAAGCTCTCCGTGGTCCACAAAAATTTGATCGACTGCGCTGCAAAGATCCTCAACTGCGGTCGGAGTAAAAGGCAAATCGCTTTTTTGCGGATGCGACGATTGAAACGCCCCAATGGTTCTTTCAAGTGCTGCGCGAAATTGCGGGATAAGAATAGTCGTCACAGCGGCGCGCCTATCCGCATCTTTGTAACTGCGTTCTGCCGATGCAACAAGCTCTACTTGATATACATCAAGCCGTTCAGCACTTAAAGGGTTTTGAATTTCAACAGGCATAAGAAAAATAAAAATTACCAGCCGAGCGCGTCGGCGATTTCATTAAGGATAGCGATGGTGATGTTTTTCACTTTTCTATCTAATATTCTATGAGCTAACCTTATCCCTTTTCCCAATGGAGGAAATTCTGTATCTTCAAACCAAATAGGACCATGTTTCAATAGTGCTGAACGATCTGCGATGCCGTTAATCCTCAAAATATCAAGATAGATTTTTTTAAACATTTCCGGTGTAAACGGAGGAAATCCAATTGCATCGGCAAGTTCATCAAACGTTGTATGAGAAAATCTATTTATTGTTTTTCCAAGAACTCGAGTGGCAAAAGCTGTACCTTTTCCATAGTGCTTAAATCGAACTCGCAAAAAATCTTTCACACCCATTTGATGGAGAGTAAAACGATCATGAATATCATGCTCTAAAAGCGCTGCTCGATAGGCCGCCTGTTGTTCTTCAGAAGAAAGCTTAGGAAATCCAAGTCTATCAGCGACCCGATGCCGTAGATTCCTATTGTCATTTCTTACTCGTTCTCCTAAAATCTCCGAGAAAAATGCCCTAAAGTGCCCCCAAGGATGAAAAATCATCTCTGATAATTCATCGAACGTCGCGCACACGAGCGTTTCACGGTCTGTAATACCATTGTCTGCAAGCGCTGCACAGTAGGACTCTGGTGATTTTTCGCGAGTGGGTTCTTCTTTTTCTCTTTTAGAAATTTTTTTAGCACGTTCAGCTGGCTGAGGATTTTTTTCTAGGGCAAATCCTACGGCATCAGCAAGTCCAGAGAAGAGAGCGCGAGAAACATCGTAGACTGTTCTTCCAAGAATGCGAGCAGCAAAAGCACATCCTTTTCCATACGGCTTGAATGCCATTTTTTTAAAATCCGCTGTGCGCATTTGCATAAGAGTAATACGATCATAAATATCGTGATTGGCAAGTATAGTGCGATATTCTTGTTGTCTTTTTTCTGAAACAAGCGGTAGATCGAGTGCATCCGCTACGCGCACTAAAAGATCCAATGACAACACTTCATATTCCCCGCCTAGTATTGCTAGAAAAAATGAATGTCCATTGCCATAAAATTGGAACTCCATTGCTCGATAATCCTTGATTTTTTTTGAATACAAAGTACCGCGATCATCAATACCATGCACAGCAAGGGCCTCACGATACCGCGCTTTCTGTTCTTCCTCTGTCAATTGTGGCAATCCGACCCTGTCAGCAATTCGTTCTCGTAGTGAAATACGTGCTGAACTCCCTGTAGATTCTCCTAAAATTTCTGAAAAAAAAGCAAGTACGCCTCCCCATGGCGGGAAAGCTAATTTCCGCAAATCAACTTCCTTCATTCGTATCAATTTTTCTCTATCGAAAATTCCATGTTCCGCAAGCGCGGCGCGGCATGCGGCTTTAAAATGTTCTACGAGTTCTGCGCGCACGCCTTGGCGCAGATCGGTTATTTTTGATGCGGCAGGTTTTAGGAGGCCGTCGGTGTCGAGAAGATCTCTATGATCATCGACGGCACGATCTACATTTGCACATAATTCATCAATTTCCTGAAATGTAAGGGGGAGAGTAACGGATGCTAAAGGTATTCTTAAAACAGCTCGCAATTGCGGAATAATAACTTGCTCGACAATGGCGCGCTGCACCGGATCAGAATAAAGCTCTGGCAGGGCTGTGCGGAGTTCCACCTCGCGTGCATCAAGCCGTTCAGCGCTTAAAGGATTTGGAATTTCAACAGGCATAAGAAAAATAAAAATTACATAACAAACTGCCGCTCAATTTCAACGAGGTCTGGATCAGCCGCAATTCCATTATTCAAAAGTTCAAAGCTTGTTCGCTGCGCAGCCAAATTGGCAAAATGAACTTCGTCGAGCGTGCCTTGCTCAAACCATTGCTCAAACGCGGAGACTTTGGCTTCCGCGCCGTTCGGTCTGCGCTTTTGAGTCATATGCTTCGCCATGCCTGCCAAAAAGCTTGACGGATATTTTGAAATCAGCGAATAATACCGCACTTCGGGCTTCCGCCGTTTTTCATCGATGCGGTGATTCCGGTCTTCGGCTTGATATTGTTCCGTATAATCTTTGGGAAGATCATCGAAAATCATGGCTGTTGCGGCCGTGAAGGTGACGCTCTGCGAACCTGCGCTGTAGGTTGCGAGCATAACTTTTTTCCCGGCATTATTCTGGAACATGAGGCGTTCGTAATCGATTGCAAGCATCCTTTTCCCTTGCTGCGCTCTATTTTTTCTTGACTGAATCGGTACCGGACAGCCGTTAGACAATTGATAATTGCCAAATTCATCCACGGCAAAAATCATGTCGCGGCCTGCCTCGTCTTTTTTATATCCCTGCTTTGTAATTTCGCCCGTATACATGCAGTATTCAATGCCGCGTTCCTCCAAAAACCGCGCATAGGCTTTTACTTGTTCATGATATCGGCAGAAAATAAGCACTTTACTACCTCCATCAAGTTCTTTATCGACAATATCCATCACTGCTTTATGTTTTGGCGATTCGTCTGCGGATCCGATATAGGCCGGATTATTAACAATTTGCCTAAAGGCATGCTGTTTCGTGAGTTGATTTTCTGGATTTCGAATTCCATCCTCGATTGCCAAATCTCCGCGCGGCATATAGTGCTCATATTTTCTCGTCCATGCATCCCAATCCTGAAACATTTCAAAAATAGCTTGCGATTGAGCTTCCGTGAGGGTAAAGAGGCCGATTTCGCTCGGTGAAATATGATCCTTTGCCGGCAGCGACAGCGGCTGATGTGCGACCGGCCGCGTTCTGTCATAAGTCGGCATTACCTCTGATTTCAAAAAACGTACCACGTGAGGCTGCACGAGGAGATGGAGCGCTTTGAGCGCAGCCGGATCATTATCGGGAAACGCCCGCTTGAACGCTTTCACACTTTTAAAGCGCTTATCGCGAGGCATCAATTTTGCCATTACGCGGCAGAGCGAAGCTGGATTACGGTAAGGGGAGGCTGTGAGTAAAAGCATAAAATCATCTTCCAGTTGGCTTATCCCTTCGGTTTGCTGCGAATCATTTTTTAAAAAGTGGGCTTCGTCTACGACTGTCACGCGTTTCTTTTTTCGGTCGCGGCGGCGGTTCAAAAGTTCAAATTTACGCGTATGCCCCGGACCGCTTTGTTCCGCGTCATAACGGACAAATTCAATATTTGTGAGGACGCCGCGCGACTTGCAATCTTCCAGTATGCGCATGCGATCCGCATATGAATATCCGGCAAGATTCGTGAGAAAAGGCCGTTTAAAAAACATAGCTTGCTGTTCAATCCAAATCGAGGCGGCTGAATTTGGAGTCACCGCAAGCACTTCGTCATCCACGGTTGCCACTTGCGCCGTGACCGTTTTGCCTAGGCCGGGTTCATTCGCAAGAATCACACTTTTGTCTCCGGCTTTCCGCTTTTCATCAATAAGGGCAACGCAGTATTTCTGAAAAAACATCAGGTCTTCGTCTTCACGCAGGAAGGGAAACTTCATATCATGTATTTTTCTGAAGCGGGCATCTATTTCCCGTATTACGCGCTGCACGAACGGATGACGCTGTTTTTCTTTAAGAGATTTTAGGTAAGCGAGACCCTGTTTGAAATCTCCAGCAAAATGGCGGAGCGCCGATTCTTCAAGACATTTATGAAAAAGCATCCGTCGCGCGCTGTCTTTTGAAATTGCATCGAGCGTTTCGTCTTTCAATTCAGAGAGAAATTGAATAAGCGTATCGATGTCGACGGGATCGCCCGTTTGAGAAACTTCAATCTCATTCGGGGCAGACCGGGTTTTTGCATCATCGTTATATGCAAGCAAAGAAATTCTATTCAGCTCGCCGGGATTCAAAACGACGTCGAATGTTATTTCTCTTTTTCCATTAACTTTTATGTCGCGCTTCCACGGCCCGCGAACAAGAAGGCGCGTGGCTCCTTCGGGAATTTTTACCGTAAGAGTTATACGGTCAGCGCCGGTTTTCTGCGGAATTTTATTCGCAATTTCCGTTTCGCCGAGTTCTTCGACATATTCTTTAAGCAAACGCTCAAGCTTTGTTTCTGTCATGGCTTCCCTCAAGCCTACAAAACTTACATAAACTATCCGATCAATCTGCTGATCAGAAAGGCCAAGCCCTGACAGCCGCAGAAAATACGCAAGTTTCTTGGGATCTCCGCGCAAACTCGCAACTGCTGAAGTAAGATCCATGGTTTCTATTACGGTTTTTGTTTCTTCTTCAGCCGCAGCGCGTTTTGTTTCCGGCGGAAGTTTTTTTGCCTCGAAGCGGGACGCAAGATCTTCCGGCAATTTCTCACAAAGCAATTCCCAATCAAAATCATTCGTTTGCGCTTCTCTCCGGAGGGCATCCCGAATGGCATTAAAAAGCGGACGGTTCAACATTTGGATTCTTGAGGGCGAAAATGGACTCGCGTCATCTGGAAGAACTGTTTGCAATTCGCTAACGAAAATATCCCACTTTACTTTA
The DNA here is from genome assembly GCA_016186205.1 of Candidatus Peregrinibacteria bacterium. Taxonomy (GTDB): domain Bacteria; phylum Patescibacteriota; class Gracilibacteria; order UBA1369; family UM-FILTER-53-11; genus JACPMA01. The sequence goes on from JACPMA010000005.1 coordinate 8,138, forward strand.
TTTCTGTACGCAATAATTTCATGGTGGAGTTCAGGCACGCCGATGTTTTCAAGCACGGCAATATCAAAAGTCGCAGGCGCAGCATCCAGCGCTTGGCACAACTCATCCATTTTGTTGATGGAAAAATCATCATCAATATGTTGCGCAAGAATATTTTCTATATGCCGTCGGGTCCTTTCTAAAATAAATTGAAGAAGCGCGGCTTTTTCGGGTTCGGCGCGGCGCATCCGTTCTTCCACGAACGAATCTATTGCGCTCAAAAATCGTTCCTTAATATTCATACCAGATTCATATCTGTTGATTTATAAGGATATATGATAATAATTTATCTGTTTTTGTCAAGCATGGCTGTTTGACGGAAGGCAAATTTTATATTAAAATAACTAAATGGACCATGAAAAACAACCTGGTGCGGCTGAAGAATTTGCTGGCGAATTTACCGGTGAATTTGGCACGCAAACAGATGAAGCGGATCGGGATGCCAAAGCGCAAATTGCGAAGTTAAAAGCGCAGAGAATAAATGATAATCCTCATGTACAAAAGGCCAGAGAGCATGAAGATGCAGCTCAACAAAAACTTCTGGAAGCTGAAAGCTTGGTAATAAGAATGGGAAAAAATATCCTATCAGCAGAAAGCGAAGTTGCGCGAACCGAACGCCTCCATAATCAAAAACGCACACCAAGCACGCTGGAAGCTTTGCAACAAGCCGAAGTAAAATTGCGCAATGCGAAAACAGCAAAAGAAAATGCCATCGCGGCCATGCAGCAGGCTGCAGAAGAATTGAGAAAAGCGACCGAGGAACGCGAATCTGCAGAAAACGAAGCTGTTTCTTTGGTTGTGCTTGATAAAGGAATGAAAGCGATGGAAGCTATGGAAGACAGGAGTCTGGATCGCTGACTGATTCTGGGGTATTTTGTGCTATATTAAACGTATGATAAAAAAAACTTCGGCTATTTTTCTCTCTCTTATGCTTGCTGCAATCTTCAGCGGGTGTGTATCGAAATCGCCACAGCAACAAACGCCTTCGCCGGCAGAAACGCAGCCGTCTAGCGCTCCATCGCCGAAAAATGCACAAAGTCCTCCGCTCATTCCGTTACCGCAGGTCCGGGAAATTTCCGTTGAGTCAGGAAATCTTTATTTTAAGCCCAATACGCTCGCCCTAAAATTGAATGAACCGGTAAAAATCAATATTTCCAATAAGGGCGGTCATACCTTTACTATTGCAGATTTGGGAGTCAGCGTGAATCTCACCGGCCCAAGCGCCACGGTTACATTTACCCCGAAAAAAACTGGCGCCTTTGCGCTTACTTGCGATATTCCGGGGCATAAACAGGCCGGTATGGAAGGGACGGTTACGGTGGAATAAAGATGGCAGTAGATAAAATGGAAAATCGCGTGCGAAAAATCATTCAGACGCTGAATAAGCTTTATCCGGATCCGAAACCCTTTCTGAACTTTCGGACTCCTTTTGAGTTGCTTGTTGCCGCCATACTTTCAGCGCAGTGCACGGACGCGCGGGTGAATTTAGTGACACCGGCGCTCTTTCGAGCTGCAAAAACTCCGCAGGCTCTGCTTAAACTTGGCGAAAGAAAACTCATGGCGTATGTGAAATCAACCGGGTTTTATCGGGCGAAAACGAAAAGTATCATGGATGCATCGCGTATGCTCATTGAAAAATTCAGTGGTAAAGTGCCAGCCGAGCTTGAGCAACTTCAAACTCTGCCAGGCGTCGGCAGAAAAACCGCGAGCGTGGTACTCGCACAAGCTTTTCATATTCCAGCATTTCCTGTTGATCGCCATGTGCTGCGCGTGGCAAATCGCCTCGGTCTTGCGCATGCCAAAACGCCGGATAATACCGCTGACCAAATTGAAACAACAATTCCTAAAAATCTCTGGATCACGCTTCATATGCAGCTTGTAGCCCATGGACGAAAAATTTGCCGACCGCATCCAAAGTGCGGCGCGTGCTCTCTTCTACCGTATTGTCCTGAAGGAAAACGACGTATGCTATAATCGCTCCGTGTTTTTCGTCGGCGACTTTCATCTTCATAGCAAATACTCCCGCGCCACTAGCAAAGAGATGAACTTGGAAAACCTGTGGAAGTGGGGACAATTCAAAGGCATTAAAGTACTTTCCGCGACTGACTTCACTCACCCGCTCTGGTTTGCGGAACTCGAACAAAAACTTGAGCCGGCCGAACCGGGACTTTTCAAACTCAAATCTAACATCGAAAAAAAACTCGAGAGTGAAGTTCCTGAAAGCTGCCGCAGTCCGGTGCGTTTTATACTGACAACCGAAATCAGCTGTATTTATTCCAAAAACGGCCGCACACGCAAAGTTCATAACATCGTTTTTGCTCCGAGCCTAGAAATTGCGCAAAAAGTTAATCTTCGCCTTGGCGCCATAGGAAATCTTCGTGCGGACGGCCGCCCAATCCTCGGCCTCGATAGCAAAGTACTGCTTAAAATGCTCCTCGATACTTCAAAGGATTGCATGCTTATACCGGCACACGCGTGGACGCCGCATTTCTCGGTTTTTGGCTCCAATTCGGGTTTTGATACGCTTGAGGAATGCTTTGAAGAACTCACGCCGTATATTTTTGCGATTGAAACCGGCCTCTCTTCTGATCCGGAAATGAACTGGCGCCTTTCGCAGCTAGATGACATCACACTTATTTCCAATTCCGACTCGCACTCACTCCCGAAAATCGGACGCGAATGCAATATTTTCGATACGGAACTTTCTTACAGCGGCATCGCAACTGCCATGAAAAAGGATCCGTCGCGCGAAGGCATGAAACTTGTTATGACGGTTGAATTTTTCCCAGAAGAAGGAAAATACCATGTGGACGGCCATCGAAATTGCGGCGTGCGGCTTGCTCCTGCGGAAAGTATCCGCCAAAAAAACATCTGCCCGACATGCAACAAAAAGGTGACGATCGGAGTGCTCCATCGCGTGGAAGAGCTTGCTGATCGGCCTGAAGGATTTAAACTTCGCGGCGCGCCTCCATACAAGAAACTCATCCCGCTTCAGGAAATTATCGGCGAGGCGTTTGATGCCGGGCCTGATACAGGCGGAGTGCAGAGCGAACGCCTAAAACTCATCAATCATTTTGGAAACGAACTCAAAATTCTCCTCAAAGTACCGATGCAAGACCTCAAAAACTTCACGCACCCTCTTGTTTCCGAAGGCATCCGCCGCATACGCGAAGATAAAGTTGTGATTGAAGCCGGCTATGACGGCGAGTACGGCACGATCCACATTTTTTCCGACGAAGAACGCCACGCAACTCAAAAAAAACAGACAACGCTTTTTTAGAAATCCTTAAGCTCCGGCTGGCCAATCGGGCTATTTTGTGGTAAAATAAACAGAATCCAGAAATATGCCTGAACAAAAACCAATCAGTAAAAAACAAGCGCATGTTGAGAATTTAAAACATGCAACAACCGTTGCGCGAAACAGCCTCTTTTTGCTCATCGGACTCACGCTTGTGAAAGCTTACGGAGGTTATGTAACAAACATCGTTTCTCTCGTCGGCGATGCGGTTGGAAGTTTTGCTGATATTATCGCCATGTCTGCGATTTTTGTCGGGCTGCAACTCTCGCAACGCAAAGCAAGCTCAACATTCAAATATGGCTATCACAGGGTAGAAACGCTTGTCACCCTTCTTATTTCCGTCTTAATCTTCTACGCTGGATTTCGCATTGCCCAGGAAAGCTACGAACGCTTTTTTATTGAAGCAAAAACCGCTTCTCACGATGTAGGTATAATCACTTCGCTTATTTCGATTGTGGTCTCCATATTCACATTTATCTATCAACGGAAAACCGCTGAAAATATCAATTCAACCGCACTCATGGCTTCTGCGCACGACAAACGCAATGATGCTTTTGTATCGCTCGGCGTTTTGGGAAGCGTCGTCGCCGATAAATTCGCAATTCCCTACGTTGAGGGCATAATCGGCATTCTTCTGGCTCTCATTATTATGTGGACGGGCTTTAAGCATGGAAAAAATGCGCTTCTCTATCTTCTTGATTACTGGAATGAACCGAAGGTGACGGAAAAAATTCGTGCGATTCTGGAAAAATCGAGAATAGTGACGGCTGTGAAAAATATCAGGCTTCGGCATGCCGGCACGTACATTTTTGGCGAAGTGTTTCTCGAAATCAATCCATTCACTGACAGCAAAGATTTGCGCGATGAAATCCATCGTCTCGATCGTGAAGTTGAAACCACTGTAGAACACATTGGCGATATTGTCCTCTATATCGATCCGCCGAAACCGGTGCTCGCGCGCGTGGCGATTCCGATTAGCCGCGAAAATGGCTTGCACTCGGAAATTGCGGAAGATCCTGCTGCACCATTTCATTTTTTCTTCGTGGAAATCCGCAGCGGCGCCATTCAAAAATTCTACAGCCAGCCTGAACAATTCCAAATTAACCAGATTTCGGAAATCTCAAAGTATTTGAAAAAAGAACGCGTGAATATTTTGATTTCCAGCATGATTCGCCCACTTTTATACTACAATCTCCGGCTGAACAATATCAAAGTATATCCTCACTTTTTGGAAGTGAAGGATGTGGAGAATACGGTAAAACTTCTCCTGCTGGATATATAAGATACGGATTACTATATATTAGAATCTTCTCGGCGGCGGCCGTCCTCCGCGACCTCCTCCTCCGCGCGGCGGCGGGCGCCTTGTAATATCCGGAGTTGCCGTAACGCCCGGCGGCAGCGGAAGAAGAGCTTTTCGCGATAGATTAAGCCGACCTTGATCGTCAACTTCCACAAGCTTTACCTTCATCATATCGCCGATCTTGCAAACGTCCTCCACGCGATTAACGCGCTGGTGATCAAGCTGTGAAATATGCACGAGGCCGTCTTTGCCTGGCGTAATTTCCACAAATGCGCCGAATTCCATCAACCGCGTAACCTTCCCTTCAAAAACATCGCCGACTTTCGGAATATAAGTGATCTTTTTAATCCACTCTTCCGCCATCCTGCCTTTTTCTTGATTTGGCGCTGTAATCATCACAAGGCCGTCTTGCTCAATATCAATTTCGCAGCCGGTTTCCGCGGTAATTTTCTGGATCGTCTCCCCTCCTTTACCGATCACTTCGCGAATTTGTTCCGGCTGAATACGTACAGACGTAATTAGCGGCGCATACTGGCTCATCTCTTTGCGCGGCTCCGGCAGAACCTTCAACATTTCTTCAAGAATTTGCGACCGCGCTTTGTGCGCACGCTGCAGCGCCTCGCGCATAATGTCGATCGAAATGCCTTTCACTTTAATATCCATTTGGAGCGCCGTAATTCCATCAATCGTTCCTGCGACTTTAAAATCCATGTCGCCGGCAAAATCCTCCATGCCCTGAATATCCGTGAGGATTTTGTATGTACCGCGCTTGCCGTCAAAATCATCCGAAGTAATAAGCCCCATAGCAATACCTGCCACCGGCCGTTTGATCGGCACGCCCGCATCCATGAGAGAAAGCGTTGAACCGCAAACGGAAGCCATGGAACTTGAACCATTACAGCTCAAAATTTCAGAAACCACGCGCATGGTGTATGGAAATTCTTCCTTTGGCGGAAGCACTGCCATCAAGGCCCGTTCCGACAAATCTCCATGGCCGACTTCGCGGCGGCTTGTTCCGCGGAGCGGCTTCACTTCGCCGACGGAAAACGGCGGAAAATTATAGTGATGCATATATCGCTTCACCATATCAACATCCATTGTATCGATAATTTGCGCTGAACCCGGCGAACCAAGCGTAGTAAGACTTAAAGATTGCGTTTCTCCGCGCTGGAAAAACCCTGAACCGTGCGTGCGCGGAATCATGCCGACTGCGCATGATATCGGGCGGATTTCATCAAGTTTGCGTCCATCAATCCGTTTTTCATGCTCCAAAACATTCTTACGCATGTGTTTTTCGAGAATCGTATTCAAAACTTCTTTCAAATCGCCTTCGGTAAAAACTTCCGCTTCGATCTGCGCTGCATATTTTTCAAAAAGCTTTTCCTCAAGCGCATGTACCTTTTCCTTCACTTCACCCTTCGTTTTTCCTCCAATAGCGGAAATTTCAGCTTCTGTGATCGTTTCAGCAATAGCTTTTTTTGCTTCTGCATTTTCCTGCGCAACAATCGGCTCCAGCGGTTTCACTTTTGTAGCATCGCGGAAATCAAGCTGCATCTGGCAAATCTTTTTGATGTGCTTGTGAGCCATTTCAAGCGCTTGCAGTAAAATATCTTCGCTCACCTCCTTGGCCGCAGCCTCAACCATTGTTATTGCATCAATCGTTCCGGCCACCACAAGATCAAGCTTGCCTTTTTCAACCTGCTCGTACGTCGGATTTACAATTAGCTGCTCTTTTCCTTCGCTGTCAGCGATGTATCCCATACGCACCGCAGCAACTGGACCTGCAAACGGCATTCCGGAAATCATGAGCGCAGCAGAAGCGGCAATAATACCGGTTGTGCCCGGATCAATTTCCAAATCCGCGGAAAGAACAGTTGCGATTATCTGAACATCATTCGCCGTACCCTTCGGAAAGAGCGGTCGAACAGGACGATCAATCAAACGAGCCGTCAAAACGGCATTATCAGACGGCCTCCCTTCTCTTTTAATAAAACGGCTTCCTTTAATTTTGCCTGAAGCATAAAACCGCTCTTCGTAATCCACCATAAGCGGAAAAAAATCAACGCCCTCGCGCGGCTTATCCGCCATCAAAGCCGTTGCCAGAATTTGCGTGTCGCCGAGAGATGCAACCACTGCGCCGTGCGCTTGATTCGCGAAAACGCCGGTCGTCAGTTTCAGAACGCGACCGGCAAGATTGAGTTCAACCGATTTTGCTTTTGCCATTGGATCCATAGAGAAAAAAATTAATGAATATTATTCTCTTGGAACCAATGAAATGAAAGTGACAAGAAGGTGAATCGCGTCATGCTTCGACAGGCCCATCATGACATGAATCATATTCCTGTTACTCTCGCCAAAAGTTCCAAGAAGTTATTTGCTATTTGCGCAAATCCAATTTTTCAAGGAGCCCTTCGTAGCTCTTTTTATTCGAACCCTTCAAATAATTCAAAAGTTTGCGGCGCTTGCCGACCATCATGAGTAACCCGCGCCGAGAATGATTGTCTTTCGGATGATCTTCCAGATGCTTGCTCAATTCATTAATACGCTCTGTAAGAATCGCAACTTGCACTTGATGCGATCCCGTATCTTTAGGATGCATCGAGTTCTTGGAAATAATTTTTTTCTTATGATCCCTTTTCATACTTCTCAAGAAGTTTACCAAATTAAAAAAATTGGCGCAAGTGCGGTATAATCATCCTCGGATATGAATTCCCGCCACATTATTGCCGAAGCATGGCATTTCACCAGAGAAAACAAAAAACTCATGTGGTGGTATGCGTTCGTCCCGTCCATCCTCACGACTCTCGTCGGAATTCTCTACCTCGTCTATCAATTTTTCTCTTTCAAACGCTCACCGCTGTTTGATGATGCAGAAAAGAGTTTTTTAACGGAAGTCATCACGACAATCTTCAATTTTTTAAAGGAAAATGAAAATCTCCTCATTCCTGCAATTATCACCATCATAGTCGTACTGATTCTTTATGCGCTTTTGCCCACGCTGCTGCAGGGCGGACTCGTTCAAATAATCGCCAGAATGCGGAAGGGCGAATCGGTAAAAACTTCAGACGGCGTTTCATACGGATTTCTCGTCTTTTTGCCTTTGCTTGAATATCATCTACTTATTAAAGGTTTTTCGCTCATCTCTCTTTTCACCGAAGCCGGATTTGTTCTGCGGAATTTAGGTCCTGGCGCGCTTAAAACGCTTCTGCCGGTTTTTATCGCCGCCGCGGTCATCGGACTTATTCTAACGCTCCTTTTTACCTATTCTGAATTTTTCATCATCCTCGATAAAAAACAAGTGCTCCGCTCCATGGGGCGTTCGGCAAAACTCGTGGTTTTAAGCTGGCAGCACACATTTTTGATCGCCCTCCTTATGATAATCATTGCCATGCGTATTTTCATAAATATTATTGCAGTACTTATTGTGCCAGCTCTGCTTATTTTTGCGGCCGGATTTCTTGCAACGCTCACGCTAACGAAAATCGGCATTATTGTCGGTATCGCCATTGCGCTCGTAGGACTTTTTGTCGCTTCGTATTTCACTGGAATTCTCAATGTTTTTGCGAACGCCGTGTGGACGTTTACGTTTTTGGAACTCATGCATGAAAAACGCACGCATGAATTCATGAGCGAATAAAAAAATTAAAATGCAAAAATAAAAACGCGGTATGGAAAAAAGATTTTTTGATAAAACGCTTTACAATTTTTTTTGAACTCTCTATGATGAAATTAAATCCAGAAAAAATTTGTATTTTCCTTAATTTTATTTTTTAACCACAAAGCCGTATGCCAAAAAAGAAGAAAGCAAAGAAGGCTGCAAAAAAGAAGAAGAAATAAATTTGCCTTTTCCAAAAAAGCCTCCGGGATGAACGGGGGCTTTTTTGATTGCTGCAAGTGTCTGCCTTCCGGCAGATAAAAATTAAGGTGGATTTTTTGAAACACCAATCGCGATATCTTGCAAAAAAGAAATTGTTATTTTTAATTCACTCACGTGAGTGAATTAAAACCTGCAGGCACTCGCTGTCTAGGTTGCGTGCCTTATTTATAAGACCTGCTACGCAGGTTGTGGTGCGCAGGTGATGGTGCCCCCGAGAGGAATTGAACCTCTATCTCAGGCTTAGGAGTCCCGCGTTCTATCCGTTGAACTACAGGGGCATGATAAAAAAATCGAAATCCTAAATTCCAAGCGAATTCTACCATTATCCAACCGCCGGTTCCAAAATCTTAAACTCCGTCTGTTCCTGCGGCAAATTCGACGGACTCTGGAGTTTCAAAACCTTTTCTTTCACCGGCGCGTGCAGACCGACTTCTTTCAAAAAACCGTCGATCTCCGCAAGCGGCAGTTTCACGCCCGGCACTTTATAATACATAGGAATGACAACGCGCGGCTCCAGCTGCTCAATGACTTCATGCGCTTTTTTTGCATCAAGACATCCGACGGCGCCAATTGGGATAAGCAAAATATCAACGTCGCCGATAGCCTCAACCATTTCCGGCGTCAATTTATGGCCAAGATTGCTCAAGTGACAAACCTTGAATCCATCGATCAAAATCATGTAGATGATTACGCGCTGCGCGGTGTCTTTTTTCCCCTCTTCTTTTTCTCGCGGACGATCATATGCCGAAATGCCCTGAATGATGATGCCTTTAGATTCATACTCGCCGGGCCAATCAAACACGCGCACCTCTCCGCCAAAATCTTTCACGGCATGATGTAAATCAAAATCGCTGTTCGCAACCACCACGTCGGCATTCAGTTTCGGCAATTTTAAACCGGCGGCATTGCGATCAAAAGGATCCGTCACGAGCGTGCCGTTTTTTCCTTTAAGCGTAAAGCAGGAAAGGCCGTGCCATTGAATGTCCATACGCGGAGAGTATAAACAAAGTGCCGCGGTTCGACAAGCTCACAATGACAATGTATTTTATATCTGATGGCGAAACTAAAGTTGCTCCATGCCCGCGAGGTTCTTGATTCCAGAGGAAATCCGACGATTGAAGTTACGGCGTCAACGCAGCGTTTTTCAGCGTCTGCCATTGTGCCGAGCGGAGCATCTACCGGTTCGCATGAAGCGCTGGAACTTCGCGACGGCGAGAAAAAACGATATGGAGGCAAAGGCGTTCTTAAAGTCGTACTCCATGTAAATACCATTATAAATAAAAAACTCAAAGGCGCGGATGTGAAAAAACAGCGCCGCATGGATGAAACGCTAATTGAACTCGATGCTACGCCGAATAAATCCCGACTCGGCGCAAACGCAATTCTTGGGGTTTCGCTTGCGTGCGCCAAGCTTGCTGCGCTTGAATCCGAAATGCCTCTTTTCCAATATATCAACAAAAATGCTTGCCTTGTTCCAGTTCCAATGATGAATATTATGAATGGCGGCGTGCACGCAGACAGCGGCCTCGAATTTCAGGAAATTATGATTGTTCCTGCAGGCGCGCCGAATTTCCGCGAAGCGCTGCGCATGGGAGCGGAAATTTTCCACACGCTTAAAAAACTTCTTGCAGAAAAAGGTCTTCCGACAACGGTGGGCGATGAAGGCGGTTTTGCGCCGCGGCTCAAATCTCATGAAGCAGCGCTAGACCTTATTATAAAGGCCATCGAAAAAGCTCATTATAAGGCCGGCCGCGATGTATTTCTTGCCTTTGATACAGCTGCATCGGAATTTTATGATAAAGGCGTCTACACGCTTACCGTAAACGGAAAAAAGAAAAAACTTTCTGCTGCGGAACTTATTGCTTATTATGAAAAACTGGCGGCTGCCTATCCGATCATTTCCCTCGAAGACGGCTGCAGCGAAGACGATTGGGAAGGCTGGCAGTGGCTCACTCAAAAACTCGGCGGCAAACTTCAGCTCGTTGGCGACGATCTTTTTGTAACAAACCCAGAGCGCCTTAATTTTGGCATAAAACACGGCGTTGCAAATTCCATCCTTATAAAACTCAATCAAATCGGAACACTCACGGAAACTATAGATGTTATCAAGCAGGCGCATGGCGTTGGCTATACGACTGTCGTTTCACACCGAAGCGGCGAAAGCGAAGACACCACGATTGCGCACCTCGCGGTCGGCATGAGAACCGGACAAATCAAAACCGGCTCGCTCTCGCGAACGGACCGGATCGCAAAGTATAATGAACTCCTCCGCATCGAAGAAATACTCGGAACAAAAGCAAAATTTCCTGGGCGGAAAATATTTCCTAATATTAACCACTAAAAATTATGAAACGCGTTCTTATATTTGTAGCTCTTGCCCTGCTCTCTCTCCCTGCTTTTGCAGCAGATGCCATGCCAACGGAAAATCCGCGCAACATAGCCTATGGTGATGAAATCGTGTGCGATTCCCTTCCGGCAGTCTGGAATCGCTGGGCGGAAAAAACATTTATAAGAAATAAGAAAACACAACGACTGTTTACAAAATGCGCAGCTGGACAAATGATTATGGCTCTTCGCGAAGAAAATAAGTCAAACGGTGAACATGTTGTTAAGGCTGGTGCCTATTTTATAGGCGTGGACGAAAAACAAGACTTTATTATTATGGAACGGAAATCGCATTCCATGGATGTGCTCTGCGATATTCAAAAAACTTCGAATTCCGATCGAATCGACTACCTTTGTTATAATCCGACAGTCGCGGCTGGAAGCGTTGGCGGAGAAGAATTTTCTTTCCGCCTAAAAAATCGCCGGACTTATCGACGTGACTGCACGGTTTTCTTTTCAGCCGGTATGGAGAACGAATGCGGAAAATGGAAACGGCTTAAATAACATCGTGGCGTTCAATTGATTCTTTCTGTCTGTGAGTGACCGCATCATCCGGCAGTTGATCAATTGCTTGTTCAAGCTCCGCAAGCCGCGGGCCATTTTGGATACCCTCATTTTCCCTATTAAGCGAGAGTTCCCCGGATTTTATTCTCTTCTCAAGTGCCGGCATTTCGGTCGCATACCCTATGAGCGCTTTGATATATCCTTCGATTGCTTCCCTTTGTTTCGGATCTCTGACACCTTCTAGCGTCGCATCAATGGCTCGAAGTTTCTGTTCGTCGGTCCGCTTTTTGTCTCGGACAATTCTCGCTAAAGAATGCGCAAGATCCGGCTGGCTTTCTAAAAATTGAACCACTGTGCCTTCGGCATTTACGAGCTGGCTTTCTCTTTGGAGAGCTTGTTCGCGCGTTCCATTAAGCTGATCCTCTGCCGCAAATACGCGCTCTTGTTTCAAATACATATATGCCGCCACATGCATTCCTTGCTGCTGATCGGGCGCGGTTCTCGCATCCAGCTGCGCCAACGCTTCGCCGAATTTTCTCTGATCCCCCTCCGAAGGAGCCTCCTTAGAAGCAGGATTTAATTTATCATTCAGAGCCTCAAAAAGAATATCGCGTTTTTCGCCAGTGAACGGCTCTAAAGCATATCCCATAACTTTCTGGGCCTGCCGAAAATCCTCAAAGCGTTTTGCGAAATCGGCTCGCGTCTTTTCAAGCGCAAGTTTTTTTCCATGAAGTCCTTCTAAAGCGACTTCATTCTCACGAAAAGCTCTTTGAAGATTCTTCGGCTTTTCGCGGCCGCCTTGTTCTTCTTCTTGATGAATTTCAGCTCCAAGCAAAACACGTCCCACCCAATGCGCGCGAGATCTTCTAGCATATTCCTGAACAGCCGACTTTTCATCCCACGGTTCTCTCGGCCGTTCAAAAATAGATACTTCGCGCTGCTCGCGTCCGTGCTCCCGATTTTCGAAAGGTGCTGTTCCCATACATTATCATATTATTTTAACATAAAAATTGACAACGAACAACTTTACATCTAGAATCCTCGCGCACAAAGGTTGCGCCCTTCGGGCGCATTAATTGCTTAGTACTCGCTTCGCTTCCTGCCTAATGAAAGTCCTCAACATCGCCATCATCGCTCACGTTGACCACGGAAAAACGACGCTCACGGATATGCTCCTTCGCCAAGGAGGCGCTTTTCGCGAAAATGAAGAGGTGGAAGAACTCGTCATGGATTCCAATCCGCTTGAACGCGAGCGCGGCATCACCATTTTTTCGAAAAACTGCTCGATTCATTATAAAGATATAAAAATAAATATGGTGGATACGCCGGGGCATGCTGATTTTTCGAGCGAGGTGGAACGCATCCTGAAAATGGTCGACTGCGTGTTACTCCTCGTTGATGCGCAGGAAGGCCCAATGCCGCAAACAAAATTCGTGCTCCAAAAATCGCTTACGCTTGGTATAAAACCGATTGTTCTTATAAATAAAATTGATAAAAAAGGCAGCCGGCCGGATGAAGTTTTAAATATGGTGTTCGATCTTTTTGTGGATTTAAATGCAAATAACGAGCAGCTTGATTTTCCGGTGCTCTATACAATTGGAAAGCAAGGCATTGCCAAGCGCTCGCCGGAAGAAAAATCCACGGATTTAACGCCGCTCTTTGAAACCATCCTGAAACACGTTCCGCTCTATCCGGACAGAAATAAAGAACCGCTTCAAATGCAAGTGGCGAGTCTTGCGTATGATAATTACCTTGGACGCATTGCCATAGGACGCGTGTTTCGCGGACAGCTTGAAAATGGGAAAAATATTTCTCTCTGCCGCCGTGATGGAACTGTCGAGCAATACCGAATTACAAAACTCTTTTCTTTTGAAGGATTAAAACAGTGCGAAACAGAAGTTGTGGAATCAGGCGATCTTGCAGCCGTGGCTGGAATTCCGGACATCACAATCGGCGAAACCATCTGCGCTGCTGAAAATCCGGAGCCGCTTCCGCTGCTCCAAATCGATGAGCCGACTTTGAAAATGAATTTTCTCGTCAACAATTCTCCTTTTGCCGGACAAGAAGGAAAATGGGTCACAACGCGCAATATTAAAGAACGGCTTGAGCGGGAATTGCAAACAAACGTTGGTTTGCGCGTGGAATCGATTCCAAATTCCGATGGCTATACGGTATCTGGCCGCGGCGAACTCCATCTTTCCATTTTGCTTGAAAATATGAGGCGCGAGGGATTTGAAGTTCAGGTTTCGCGGCCGGAGGTGATTTTTAAAACGGTTGATAAAAAAATACAAGAACCTATCGAACTTCTTATTGCTACTGTGCCTGAAGAATACACTGGCGTGGTTATTGAAAAGCTCGGCAAACGCAAAGGCATAATGCAAAATATGGTAAGCCGCGATGGCCAAACACGGATTGAATATTTTATTCCAACGCGCGGCCTTATCGGCTTTCGCAGCGAATTTATTATGGAAACGCACGGCGAAGGAATTTTGGATCACAGTTTTTCGCACTATGAAAATGAGAAAGGCGAAATTGAACGGCGAAAAAACGGCGTGCTGATTTCGCAAGAAGACGGCGAGACCGCGGCGTATGCACTTTGGAAAATCCAAGAACGCGGCATGCTTTTCTGCAATCCGGTCACGCGCGTTTATGAAGGTATGATAATCGGCGAAAATGCGAAGGAAGGCGATATTGTTGTTAACGCCTGCAAAAGTAAACGGCTCACAAACATGCGCGCTTCCGGAAGCGACGATGCAATAATGCTGACTCCGCCGAAAATTCTCACGCTCGAACAGGCGCTTGAATTCATTGAAGACGACGAGCTTGTGGAAATTACGCCAAGCAATATCCGCCTCCGAAAAAAAGTTCTGAAAGCGACGGATCGGAAGCGCTCGGAGAGATAACATAAGTTGACAGAAATAAAGATATTATGTAAAATATTATTGACGCTGAAGAAAAGTAAGATTAGTATTTGTGAGCATAATTGCTAATCCCCCCGCCCTTACAGTAATGTAATGGCGGGTTTTTTTATACGCCACACAATGAAAATCGCAGTCTTTATCGACGGAAGTAATTTCTACGGCAAACTCAAAGAACTCAATATTAAACACACGAGCAAATTTGATTTCCTTGGTTTAGTGCAAACTCTAACAAAAGGAAAAACACTGGCATATATTGGTTATTACGTCGGCCAAGTAAGAAAAGAGAAAGGAAATGCAAAAAGCGAACTGCTCTATGCCAATCAACAAAAATTATTTGCACATCTCCAGCAAATCATTCCGCAAATAAAAATTATCCGCGGTCATATTCAAAACTACAACGGCATCTACAAAGAAAAAGGCGTAGATGTTCGCATAGCCCTGGATCTCTTCAGGCTCGCCATTGAAAATCAGTATGACAAAGCTATTCTCATCAGTTCAGACAGTGATCTTCTGCCTGCTGTAAGAATGGTTCAAGCAAAAGGCAAAGAAATCGAATATATAGGATTCTCTCATAATACTTCCATGGCGCTCATTAAAGAATGCAAAGCAAAACGGCTGTTAACCGCTGATGATATCAACCAATTTGTTTCTAAGGATTAAGAATAGACGAGCTGCTTTGGATTTTTGATGTACCATTTGAAACCATAGGCAGCAATTTACTTCTAGGATTTTTTGTGTTATAATAACATAAAATAATCTTAAACACCTAAAAACAAAAAAATGAAAAATAAAAATAATTACCGATTTCATTATATAAGCGGTGCGATACTTTTTTTGGTCATGTTCGGGATTGCCACTTTCGTTTCTGCGCTGGCGCCGGGTCCTGGAATTCCCGAATCATCCATTAAAAATTGCGTTGCAAAAATTTTCGAGTACGACCGGGAAGAGGTTTTTGCGGATGTTCCTGTTCAGCAATGGTACACGCATGCGGCAAATTTTCTTATCTTGCTTGATCCAAGTTTTGGCGCAGAAGGAGGTGAAAATGACGAGCCAACACTTCCGAAATTCCATCCGGACGAAAAAATAACGCGCGGAGATTTTCTTAATATGATCGATAAATATCGGCCCATGTTTACGAAAAAACTTCCTGCTTTGCGCAGTCAAAAACCAAAGGCAAAGCTCAAACAAACTGAAATAGCGGTGATTTTAAGCCATGCGCTCAAAATTCCAAAGAAAGACATAATTGAAGAATTCAGGAAAAATAATCTCAAAAACAAATGGGTTTTGAGAAAAGAAGCTGCGTATGTGCTCTTCAAAAGCGTGGAAAAAGTGCTCTTCCAAATGCCTGAAAAAATTCTGTGCGACAAACAAGCCATGGAAGATCCGGAAGGATTTGAGGAAATTTTTGGGGCAAATAACACACCAGGCGATAGCGGAAAATGCATTGAATTCGAACCTATGCCTGGATACAAAACATGCCTCATGAATACGCCGCCGGATGATTTGCCTGTTGATATCGAATCTCCGCCAGCTACACCGGAAATTCCTCCAGCGCCGCAAGCGCCTGACACCAATTTTACTTCCATAAATTTTGCACCGGAAAATCCGCGCGCAGGCGAAACCATCAAGGCGACTGTCTCGCTTGTGAATGCTCAAAAGGAACCAATGTCTGGAGTAAATGATCTCTATCTCGTCCTTGCAGCCGGTCGGGATTTTGAAAAAAGGTATGACTTGAAAGAATTTGAGGCTGGAAAATATGCTGTGGATATAAGCTCCGAATGGGCCGGTACGTATTCTGTAGGCGTCTACCAAAATACGGCGCCAGTCGGCTCGCCGCTAGATCTCGTATTCCAGCCGAATGATCCCGCTGAAATAAAACTAATCTCTGTCATTCCGCAGGAAAAAAGCGCTTCTAAAAAAGAGGCTCAAATTTCCGCAACGCTGCGCGATAAATTCGGAAATACGATTGATGCTGATGCGCGCGAATTTAGAATCACCACTGACATCGGAACTGTTAAAAAAACAGAAAAATCCGGCGCCGAAACGCTTATCACGATTGAAGCCGACAAATGGGGCGAAGCGAATCTTACGGTTTCGCATCTGAATCGGAGCGCAGTACAAGATGCTACCGGAAAACTGAAAATTCCTTTTAAGCCGTTTGTCTTCGATGTACCGAAAGGTCTTGAGCCAAGCAAATCAATTTCCATCCCAGCCTATGTTTTTCTACCGAAGGATAAAGGAAAAATCGCCGGATATCGCCTTACGCTTAATTATGAAAAATCAGATCTTGTTTTTCAAAACGCAACTGATCTTGATCCAAATGACGGCTTTGATGCGCCAAAAGTCACGCTGGGCGACGGCACGCTGAAATTAGAACAGACAACTCGCGAAGCACCGGTAGAAGGCGTAGTTGCGATAGGCAGCTTGAATTTCACAACAACCGCCGCGATAGGTTCTGGCACGGTTTATGTGCCGACCGGCGTTGTAATAAATGACCAGGAAAAAATAATCAACTTGGATCCGAGCAGCGGATGGGGCGAGGATTTTTTCCGATGGTGGTATGACGTGAAAGCCGTAAAAGACGTATGTCTGGATGTTTGGCTCACGGAGGGCGCTGCGGCCACACGGACACAGGCTATGGATGATATCAATGAAGCGTCGAATGTGTTTAATCTCGCCGCAGCGCGTTCGTTTTGTCCATTCTGGATAAACTGGACGATAAATTTTCATTCCATTTCAGCTGCTGATTGGACGGCGAAAATTGATGTCGGAACCGGAACTCCAAACCGTCTTGATCCTGGCGAACAAACAAATCTCAAAAACAATTTTTCGGGCAGCGCGCAGTGCGTGCAAATTTGGTATGTGCCGGAAATCGCTCCGCGCGCAGGGAAAAATATTCTCGGACTTTCCTATCCTAACAACGGAGGCGTAGCGATCAACAATCGCCGAGACAGAGACAATCTTACGCTCGGACATGAACTCGCGCATCAATTAAGCGGAAATGCCGTGAAAGATCCTCCGCATGACGCCGGCGGCGCACAAGGTTCGCACGATCACGGAAATGTCATGAGTTATGACCACACCGGTCGCAACATGACAAAAACGCAATGCGAACTCGTGAAACAAAAACCGTATATACCATAAACAAAAATCAATATGTTTGGGGTTGATACATCGGGGAATGATACACTTTCCCCTCAATTCAGACGAGGAAAACAAGGACCTACGAGCGGCGCGAAGGCTGAAAGAAAAGAAGGGTTGAGATTCATGATCGAAAGCAATATTCGTTGGTTTCGTCAGTGTGGCCTCGATGCAATTCGACGGAAAGTTCTTGAAACTATGCAGGCTGCAGGCGATCTTTTACCGCCTGAAGCGGACATTGAAGGTCTTGTAGAGCAGGCGCTCTATGACAAAGCCGAACGTCTCGCATTAGAAGGCCAAAATGAACAGCATCGAATGGCATCTCAAGCAGCCATTTTGAGCATCAATGCATAATTCATGCAGCGAATATGAACTACGCTCACCACATCATCCGCAATTTCCCCAAACATTATCCGTGGTGGAAAAAGATTTTTGCAAATCTCCTGTTTTTCTTCGGAGGAACCGTTATTCATCACAGGAAAAATCTCCTCAATAATTGGGATTTTTTGCGGGCTACGCACAGTATGAAAGTCGGAGATGTTGTTTTAGTCGGAGGGCTACGAAGATTAAGCAGTATGTTCATCGGCAGTACAGTGACCCATACTCTGCTTTATGTCGGGCGGCGGCGTTTTATACACTCTATTGCCGATGGAGTTGAATATACTACTTTGCATGATGTTTTTTGCGAATACGACACCATGGTGATTTTGCGGCCAAAAAAAATCTCAAAAGCGAAAGTACAAAAAATAATCGAATGCGCCGAGGCGCAAATCGGCAAACCGTATGATTTTGATTTTGAAATCGGCGGAAAAAAATTCTACTGCAGCGAATTAGTCGAATTCGCCTGCCATCAGGCTGGATTTGACTGCGGCGTAGAACCGCGGCCTGCAACAAATCACGAAGACATTATCCGTCCGCTGCGTTTCATCAA
>JACPMA010000005.1:26540-75790 GCA_016186205.1 Candidatus Peregrinibacteria bacterium
TCAAAACCGTCATGCTCTCACATAATCTGCTGATAAAAGATGGACTACTGAAATTACGGCTTAAATAAAAGCGCAAAATACTGCGCATTTTGCGTTGGAGCGGGATACGAGAATCGAACTCGCATCTTCGGCTTGGGAAGCCGACGTACTACCACTGTACTAATCCCGCAAAACAAATTTATTTTAGCACTACCCGAGACTCCTTCGCAGTTTTGCCGCTTCAATGATATCGGTAGAAACATCGATTCCCATTTCCATTTTATAATAAACGTTTGAAGTAAGATTTCGATGTAAAAAATGATGCGGCTTATACGGCCCGAGCTCTTCGCCAAACACTTCCTCAACGGTCCGTACGTCTTCTTCGATTTCACGGAACGCCGGCATTTTTTTGGCAAGCTTGGTGAGATTTTCTCGATTCAAATATTTGCCGGCGTGAAAAAGATCACGCGCAATATTTACGTAGGCGCGCTTTAGAAAATCAAACAATCCGAGTTGTTTTATTTTACGAAGCGCCCGTCCGGTGCCTATAAATTCCGGCGGAATACCGACTGAATAAAACGCCGCCGTGAATGGAATCGCGCGCGGCAGACTCACCTTCCCCACTCCGCGCGAATAACCAAAAAGTCCGATGTGAAGCATTCTTTCGCGGCGCGGCGGTATGCACGCAGCCATACGATTCACAAATTCTGATAATTGTTCAATGGTTTGCTTGTACGGCTTCAAGGCAATTTGGTTAATGTTTTTTATTATTTCAATTTCTTTCGCGGAAAATATCACCGGCTTAAGTTTTGGCAAAGTCTTTTTGAGAAATTTAAGCGCTGATTTCACATCTTGCGCAGCATAATCATATTTAAATGCGGACTGAATCGTGACGGTTCGAATACCGCTGTATTCTTTAATTGCCTCTTTGATGTTCAAAGGATTAACGCTACCGCGGAAAGGAAGCGAACCGGTGCCGATGATAGGATAAAAAGGAATTCCCATACGATTGCTCAAAATATAAAGTTGCGAGAGCGCGGCCTTGGCGGAAATAACGGCTGGTATGAGACCCGAATTCAAAGCAGGATCAGAACGCGCGATAAAAGGCCTCAAATGAGAAAGTGATTTCTTATAGGTTTTGCGATAGAACCGAATATACGGCTCAAGAATAGGATCAATATTAGTAAGATCTTCGATGCGTTCAATAAGAGGAATGACTTGAATATCCTGAAATACACATTGCTGTCCGTGTTTAAAAACCTCGCACTTGAGACGCGCAATTTTTCGAAACATCTCCTCTGTCTCAATAATTTGTTTCGCCGACTTTGTCATCGGAAGGATCACTTCAAAAATCGGCGGCGTGTGAAATCGGAGTTCCTGCGCGAGATCCGCAGAAGTGAGAATGTTCATGAATGCGCGCGCCAAACGATACCCTCGCTCTGTCCAAATATTCGGAATACGGTACGTTAAAAATTTTTCTTTCCCGATCGGATGTTTTTTGAAATAAGACGTATAACGCCGAAAAAGCTTATCGATCACCGCTTCATCCACAAATTTACCTTCCCAATCCCACATGTACTCATCGCAGCCAAGTTCTTTAAATGCCCGATACGCTTCTTCAATTTCATCCGTCGTATTGAGAAAAGCCTTATTGCACCAATACGCGCTGCTTGCGTTGTCAGGGTGCTGCGTGGACATGGTAGAAGGAATGAAACGCATAGCGGTTGTATTGTAACACCCTAGGTGACTCTCTATGATAAAATACCATCGTGAAATTGCAGTCTGTAAATCCCGCAACGGAAGAACTTCTCGGCGAGTTTCCGGGAATGACTTTTGAAACGGCGCTTGAATGGACAAAAAAAGCTCGTGCGGCGCAAAAATCATGGTCGCAGAAATCCATTCAGCAGCGATGCGTGTTTTTAAAAAATCTTGCAAAGGCGCTGCGCAGTCATTTGGAGGAATCGTCGAAATTGATGACTCTTGAAATGGGAAAGCCCATCGGCCAGTCGCGGCTGGAAGTTGAAAAATGCGCATGGCTGTGCGATTTTTACGCAGAGGCTGCGTCCGGTTTTTTGGCCGAAGAACTCGTAAAAACAGATGCGAAAAAAAGCTATGTCCGTTTTGATCCGCTTGGCGTGGTGCTCTGCATTATGCCGTGGAATTTTCCGTTTTGGCAGGTATTTAGATTTGCGGCGCCTGCGCTTGCCGCCGGAAATACGGTGGTTTTGAAACATGCGAGCAATGTGCCGCAATGCGCATTAAAAATAGAAGAAATTTTTCGCGAAGCCGGCCTGGACGAAGGCATATTTAAAACGCTCCTCATTGATTCCGCGACCGCGAGTCGACTCATCGAAACCGATACGATCGATGCCGTAAGTCTCACCGGCTCCACGCAAGCTGGCGCACTCGTGGCACAGCAGGCTGGAAAAAATTTGAAGAAATGCGTGCTGGAACTCGGCGGGAGCGATCCGTTTATTGTTTTAGCTGATGCAGATGTGGAGTTTTCCTGCAAAATTGCGCTTCAAGCGCGCACAATAAATACCGGCCAAAGTTGCATTGCCGCCAAGCGCTTCATTCTTGAAAAATCCATTGCCGCGGAATTTGAGAAAAAACTTATTGAACATTTCAAAACTCTTAAAATTGGCGATCCGATGGATCCGGATGTCAATATCGGACCGCTTGCGAAAAAAGAAATCCGCGACGATCTCTACGGCCAAGTAAAAGATGCGATTTCAAAAGGCGCAAAAGTTTTAGCTGGCGGAAAAAGCATGCCAGGAAAAGGTTACTTTTTTGAACCAACCCTGCTGACAAATATCACGCCGAATATGGCTGTGTACATGGAAGAAACATTCGGTCCGGTGATGTCGCTCTTCATTGTTGAAAATGCCGATGAAGCGCTACGATTAGCCAACAACAGCGAATTCGGCCTCGGCGCGAGCATTTGGACGAAAAATATCGAGCTGGCGGAAAAAATGGCTGCACAGATTGAATCCGGCGCAGTTTTCATCAACGGCATGGTGAAAAGCGATCCGCGGCTGCCGTTTGGAGGCGTGAAAAAGTCCGGCTTTGGCCGAGAACTCGGAAAATTTGGCATCCGGGAATTTGTGAATATTAAGACCGTAGTGGTAAATTAAAATCCCATGACTGCTGCTGATCTCTTCGTCCGATGCCTCGAAAATGAAGGCGTAAAATACGTCTTCGGCCTTCCTGGCGAAGAAAATCTCGACATTCTCGAGGCGCTCCGAAAATCGAATATTCAATTTGTCGTAACGCGCCACGAACAAGGCGCGGCTTTTATGGCCGATGTCTATGGCCGCCTTACCGGGCGCGCCGGAGTTTGTTTAGCAACGCTCGGTCCGGGCGCAACGAATCTTTTTACCGGCGTGGCCGACGCCAATATGGATCGTGCGCCTTTAGTTGCCATCACCGGCCAAGCCGACATGCGGCGCGAACATAAAGAAAGCCATCAGTACATTGATGTCGTAAATGCGTTCAAGCCTATTACGAAGTGGAATGCGCGCGTAAGCCACGAAGACACGATTCCGGAAATTGTTCGGAAAGCATTCCGTCTCGCGGAAATTGAAAAGAGAGGGGCGACACACATAGAAATTTCGGAGGCCATTGCAGGTCGAGACCTTACGCCTGACATAGAAAAAAGAGCACAGCTTCTCAAGGCCGGGCCGGCGCCTATGATACAAGCATCGCGAAAAACATATAAAAAAGCCGTCGAACTCATAAAAAATGGAAAGTGCGTTATTTTGCTCGCCGGTAATGGAATTATTCGCGGAAATGCTAGTCGGGCACTCGTAAAATTCTGCGAAAAAAACAAAATTTCCGTGGCTAACACATTCATGGCAAAAGGCGCTATCTCGGCCCGCCATGATCTATTTATCGCCACCATCGGTTTGCAGGCGAAAGATTTTGTGATGTGCGGTTTTGATCAAGCAGACCTTATTATCACGGTCGGCTATGACCTTATGGAATATTCGCCGAAATTCTGGAATGCTCCGGGGAAACACATTATCCATATTGATTCGCAGCCCGCAGAAATTGATAAACATTATGAACCGGAGATTGAACTTGTCGGAGACATAGCCACGACGCTTGAAGAGCTTACGGAGCTCACGGGATTCGACAAAAGTTTTGCCTATTTGGAAAAACTCAAAAAAATCGCCAAGGAAGAATATCGCCAGAAAAAAGATTCTGTGTCGTTTCCGGTGAAGCCGCAAAAAATCTTGTACGATCTGCGGCACGCGCTCTCGGACGAAGATATCGTAATCTCGGATGTTGGCATGCATAAGCTCTGGGTGGCGCGCTTGTATCCTGCATATGAGCCCAACACCGTTATCATCTCAAACGGATTTGCGAGCATGGGAATTTCTCTGCCCGGAGCGCTCGCGGCAAAACTCGTGCATCCGGACCGGAACGTGGTTGCAGTGTGCGGCGACGGCAGCTTCCTTATGAACAGCCAGGAATTGGAAACGGCAAAACGCCTCGGCCTCGCTTTTGTGGTAATTATTTTTAATGACGGAAAATACGGAATGATTGAATGGAAACAAGTGAATCAATTTGGAAAACCCTTTGGAATGAGTTTTGGGAATCCGGATTTTGTGAAGTATGCGGAGAGTTTCGGCTGCATAGGAATGCGCGTGAAAAAAACGAAAGAGCTTCTGCCGATGCTAAAAGAAGCCGTCAAAATAAAAAATGTGGTCATCGTGGATGTTCCGGTGGATTATACGGAGAATTTTGAACTCTCGAATCGATTAGGAAAATTGGTATGTCCCCTGTAGGTTTAAAGCCTAAGCCGCCTTTACCACCACCTCGGGCCGAAAACAGACATCGTCGCTGCGATCATCAGGACTGTTCTCAAAGAAGTAGACCCGATCACCAGCCCAATAACCGCCCGGAACAACAGAACTGTTACCCGTATCATCATTAAGAGCGGACCAGCCTATAGCATCGAGAGGTTTTCCTCTCTGAAGAATCGCTCTCAGTTGTGCAAGCGCATAACGGCGAGGGTGAGGTGAACGTAAACCGGAGCGGTTCCACTCCGCATCATTTTTAGAGCGTTTTTGCCCCAAAGTTCCAGTCAAGTTTGGATCAACTTCAAGTTTTTCTACCGAATCAATAATACCGAGGTTCCATCCGGAAACACTATCACCAATTCCTGCGTTAGCGTCTTGCCGAGCCCATGCCGCTCTCCGATCTGAATTTACGTAAGTATCAATTTGTCTTGGCATCCTTTTATTCACATCAAGCGCAGCTATATATCGGTCAAAAGAAGTAACAGGTTCCATTTGAAGCTGCGGCTGTTGTGCTTTTTTAAGAATAGCAACTATCTGCTCAGTAGTAAGTCGAGTAATAAGCAAGCGGGAAGCAGCCTGCGCATCAGCCGGCGGAGAAACATCGTTTGAACTTTTCTTTAGGCTATACAAGCCGGACTCTCTACTAAGTTCTAGCTCACTGGCAAACTGATCACGTACGAGCTCCTCGAGTCTTTGTGCTGCTTCTGGCATAGATAAAAATTGTTAAAGGTAATTAATTTTATGCATATTCCTCTAATTAGTCAATAGTATGTCTGATCTGTTAATTAAGGTCAAGATTTACTAAGCTATCAAAAGACCTTTAAGTAAATTACGATATTGCAATGGAAGGAATGAAAAATTTTCGCAGAGATTGCTTCATCGCTTCGCTCCTCGCAATGACAATATTTCTGGCCGCTTGCGGAAAAAGCAATCAAGAACCCTCTCCACTAAACCCTCAACTTTCTATGACTCAAGAACGTGTTTCATTTCAAACCACGGACGGTGTCACGATTATTGGTGACTGGACAGTGCACTCAAACGCAAAAAATGCCGCGCTTCTTCTTCACATGATGCCTGCGACGCGCGTGAGTTGGGCTCCGCTTGTTGATGCGCTAAATAAGGCCGGTTTCGCGACGCTCGCCATTGATCTGCGAGGACATGGCGAGAGCACGAAACGTAAACTCCCGCCGCCTGGAAATACAGAAAGTTTGGATTACAAAAACTTTTCAGACAGCGAGCATCAAGCGAGCCGTTTGGACATAGATGCTGCGTTCAATTTTCTCAAGCAAAAAGGATTTGACGAAAGCGCTATCGCGCTGGTCGGCGCCTCCGTCGGCGCAAATCTTTCCCTCGACGCGCTGTACCGATATAACAGTACATCCCGCGCCGTGCTCCTCTCGCCCGGCCTTGATTATCGCGGAGTGAAAACCGAATCGCCAATGCGCCAACTCGGACCGCACCAAAAAGTCTGGATTATCGCAGCTGAAGGAGACCAATATTCCGCTAACTCTTCCATTACCCTCCAGCAACTTCAAAAACAAACCGGTACCGTCACGATCTTCGGCGGCTCTGATCACGGAACAACGCTTTTTTCCTCACAGCCAAGCCTTATTCGGGATATTGTGAAATTTTTAGGGCCTTAAGAATTGCGCTTTGATTTGCTCTGTCATCTGTGTGGCAAATCCGCGCGTAAAAATAAATACTTCTTCAGGATCAAGCGGGCGTTTTTTATCGCTCGCTTTTCGCGCAAGAGCAATGCGCAACTCTTCAAGTCCGCCATTCAAAGCCTGATTCATATCAAGGTAAGTAAATCTCCCTGTATCTACATCAATATCGTAACCGCACATTTCAAATAAATCAGCTAGTAGATCTTCGTGTTTTTCTTCATCTCGTTGGCCGCTAAGACGTTTATAGAGGTATTGGAAAACGCCTGTAGAATACTGACCCTTCGCAACCACTTTTTGAAAACGATACTGCTCGGTCTCCCAGTTCTCTAAAATTTCTCCGGTTTCTCGATCTTGGGTTTCTGCGTAAAAATCCTTCAAATCCTGTAGAATAACCGCCCGGTCGCGGCTGCGTGAAACGCGCGTTACCATCGCATCAGAAGACAGTTTTTGCTCTATATCGCGGTCGCGCGCATAAATTTGCCCGCCGCTCATCCCCGGCCCCACTTCTCCCCAAAATTTCCCGAGCACCACGTCGCGGCCACCTGTTTTATATTCGGCGAAATATTTCCCGGTGTTACCGCTGATAATCGTCCGTCCGGCGGTTTCTCTAATGCATCCGCGATCACCTATGCTGCCTTGCACAAAAGCTTCTCCTCCGCGCGCTCCGTACCGTAGAGTATTTCCGACAAGCGGCAAATCGTTCCGAAACGAAAATTGCGGCTGATTCGGAGGCATAACAACAACGCGGCCGCCATTTTGAATTTCCGCTGTTTCATTCTGTACCACACCGCGATGCCGCATGGTCATGCCATCCGTAATGGCAAACGCATAGCCTTGTCCGGCTTCGCCCGAGGTATTAATCACAACTCCTTGTTCAGGAAATTCAACTACTTTTTTAACTTTCAAACCGGCCAACGTCGCACCTAGGCTGCGTGAAGCTGTAGTAAGATTCAAATCAATGCGCGCTGTTTTATCGCCTCGCGCCCACGCATCTGCAACTTCTTTAATAACCGCCCGATTCGCCTCATTCACTGCATCGTGATTCACGTAAAAATCAATATGCCGCGGATCATATTTTGTCGGATGTTTGATGCGTTCGACTTTCTCTTTAACTCGATCAATGAGGCGTCGGAGAGGTTTTGGCACAGCCGCGGCTGATTCAAAAATCGGATTCGGAGTATCAAGAAACATCTTCCCCATTTCAAAATGCTTTGCCAACGGTTCGTGCCGAGGATCAATTTCGAGCAAATCACGCCGTCCAATAAGTTCATCAATGTCAGCTACGCCCATCTCCGCCATATATCCGCGGATTTCATCTGCCATCAGTTCCAAGAAATGCGAACCGGCTTTTAATAATTTCTCCATTTGCGCGTCAGGCGGAATGGCTTTGCGCTCCCGTCCTTTTTTAGAACCTAAAAACTCCGAACGCGTCCGGCAAATATCCGACGGGCATGTCTGAAACGAACAACTGCTGCAAAACACGCATTTCTGTTGGGCGATGAGAATGGCTGTACCTAGGGCAACTTCATTGCATCCGAGCATAATCATTTTAAGCACGTCTGCCCCTGTTCGCATTCCGCCGTCCGCGCCAAGAACCACGCCGTCCCGCATGCCTCGCTCAATGAGCGCTCGATCCAAACTTGCAGCGCCAAGCTCTGCAGGATTTCCGGTATTGAATTTATCGGTAAAGGTCGCTGCGCCGGTACCTCCTTGATCGCCGCTCACTTGCACTTTGTGGGCTCCTGCTTTCACGCATCCAACTCCGATATTGCCAACATTGGCGCCGGAAGTGATCTTCACAGAAACTTTTGCAGCTGGATTTACAGCG
Source organism: Candidatus Peregrinibacteria bacterium (assembly GCA_016186205.1). Classification (GTDB taxonomy): domain Bacteria; phylum Patescibacteriota; class Gracilibacteria; order UBA1369; family UM-FILTER-53-11; genus JACPMA01. Next base: position 34,820 of record JACPMA010000005.1, read on the forward strand.
CGCAGATGCTGAATAAAAGCCTCCAAATCTTCAATGGAATAAATATTGTGATTTGTAGGCGGAGAAATCAAATCTTGTCCAAGACCCACTCCTCGCACTTCCGCAACAAGCTCCATCACTTTTTCTCCGGGAAGATGTCCGCCGACTCCCGGCTTCGCTCCCTGCCCGATTTTTATTTCAATCCATTCCACGCGCGGATCTGCCAAATATTCCACGTCAGCGGCAAAACGGCCCGAGGCTATTTGACGTTCTTTTGACGTTGCCTCTTCCCACGGCTCTCCAATCCGCGTTTTAGGCGAAACGCCTCCTTCCCCGGAAGAAGCCCTGGAACTATATTTGTTAAAAAGTAGATTAACCGCCATGTGCGATTTTTCATTCAATGCGCCAAGAGACATGCTTGCTCCGCGCAAAATTCGCCGGATAATTTCTTCCTTAGACATGACTTTATCAATCGGGATCGGTTTGCGTTTTTTTCCATCAGCCGTTTTAAACCGGAGCAAATCGCGAAAACCGAGCGGTCCCTGTTTTTCAAGAATCGCGCAATACGCACGGTATGCTTCCTCCGGACTTCCATATTTCCCGGGCTCTCCGACTTCTTGAAGTGCAGACCAAACAGCCTTCGCATACCCGTGTTTTTCGTCTTCCGGACGCAGTGAACGCCCGTCAAAAGCCGCACGCCTTGTTTGATCTTCCAAAATCCGCTCGAGGCCGACTCCCGAACCATTTGTCCCTATGTCACCGAAATATCGATTTACAAAAGCCGTATCGAGATTTAGCGTGGAAAACTGTCTGCCTCCGCGGTACTGCTCAACATCAGTAATGCCCAGCTTCGACATATAACGAAGAAGCGTAAAATTAAAACCCTCACGGAGCCCGCTGCGAAGTTTTTCTGAATTGTCGCCGTCGATTTTTCCAAGTTCGCCGGCACGCATATATTCATAAATCATGCGCGGATGCACCGCATCAGCGCCGCATGCCACAAGCATTGCGTATTCGTGCTGATTCCATACTTCACCGGTATCAACTACCAAACTCACAAATTCAATCAAACCTTCATCAATGAGCATTTTGCGAAGATGGGAAACCGCGAGGTGCGGCGGAAGGTAAGCGCTACCGGGATTTCGGTCTATATCACGGTCGCTCAATACGATAACGGAATTGGTTTTCTGTTGGGCGCATTCACGGACTTGGCTTGTGATTCTGCTCAACGCATCTTTAAAACCGCTCATGCCGTCGCGTTCAAAAACAGTTGATAGTGTGAGCACTTTCGGCCGCTCTTTTTCCGGCTTTGCATAAAGAGCGAGCATTTGCTCATCATCAAGCAACGGATCATTGAGCGAAAGCTGCGCGCGAGCTTCGTATCGCTTTGCGAGCTGAATGGATTTTGGTTTGCGCCCGAGCCGGGTCTTTATGGAAAATGCGCCTTTATTGCGAATCGGATCAAGCGATGGATTCGTTACTTGCGAATAATCCGGACGGAAATATTGAGCGAGAGAATGTGGTTCGTCGCTGAAAATCGGCAGAGCCAGATCGGAGCCCATTCCTTCTATAGGATCCTTTTTTGCTTCAATAGTTTCTTTGAGCGTCTGGATTCTTTGCTTATTTAGCCCAAAAAGATGCGCGCGGCTGATGCGTGTTTTTGCATCAGGAGAAAAAGATTCGCGGATTTGCGCTTCGCGCAAGGAATCGCCGGCATTGAGCTGAAGTGGCGAAGTTTCTCTATCCGCAAAATCATGGAAATTCAATTTCGTTACAGCAACAACATGATGATTCGCCGCATCCGAACCAAGCATTCTCCCGCTCTTATCAAGGATAACAAATTGGCCTGGACCGGCTCGTCCATAATCAACGATCCTGGCAGGTTCTATATGCGGACTGCCTATTTCCGAACTTAAAACAGTCAACCCATCATCGCGCTGCACCCAGCGAAGAGGACGAAGCCCCATGTTATCGAGCGATGCGACAACATGATCGCGATCCATGGTAAGGAGAGCAATCGGCCCAACAGCCCGAAGCGGACCAAGCACGCGGGCTACGGCCTGAAAATACATTTGGACTTCCGGATCCATGTTTGCGAGATCATCCGGCGCCGGATGCATGAGAAACCGCACGGCTTCCGGAAGAGAAAGTCCGGCCCGGCAGTGCAACAGCTGGAGCATGCGGTCTAAATTTGCAGAATCGCTCCCGCCTTTCATAATATTTGAGGAAGACAGACCGAGGCGGCGTTCAAGCGCATGATTTATTTCATTGATAATACGGATATTATTCACTTCCCCGTTGTGGCCGAGGAGATCAAACGGCTGTGCGAGCAACCAGTGCGCAAGCACATTTGTTCCGAATCGAGTATGAGTAAGAGCTGCATCAGAAACAACCGATTCATCCCTCAAGTCAGGATAATATTCCGGCAAATCCTCTCCGCGGCACATGGCTTTCCACACCATCGTTCCGGGCTGCAGCGAGACCGGATGAGTGCCTGATAATTCGCTTTGAACACGAAGCCGAGCATCAAATAGCGCACGTTTTAAATCGCTGCGTGCCACATCTCCTTCGCCATACACAAGATAATAAGACAAAGGCTGAATGGCTCTCGCGCGAGCGCTCACCGCATCAGGATCAGTAGGAACTGTTTTCCACGCAAGCGGAGCGAGTCCTTGCTGCGCAAGAATAGCGGCTACTTTATCTCCGATCATTTCCGTATTCGCGCGCTGACCCGCATCAATGAAAAATATGGAACCGTGGAGTTGTTCACCCGGAATCGTTAATGGAACTTCGCGCCCTACTTTGGCATGAAGAAAAGTTTGCATGCCGCGGCCTGCACCATCGCTATCTGTACGAAGCATTAGGCCTGCGCCGTCGCCTGTTGGTTTTCCTTTTTTCTCGCGGGTTTTCCCGCCGCGCACATCATTTGCGCAAAGTGAAGCAAGCGCTATTTCTACAACTTCGCGCGTTGCGCCTATGGCGCTTTGAATTCCTGCAATGCCGCACGCGCCGGAAGTATCTTGAGCCATAACTTCTTCAAGACGCGCATAATCTATTCTTTCTCGAGCCATTACTTCTAAACATAAATACTTTACGAATTCTGTCAAATTGGTTATACTAGAAACGCTTGACGCACTCTTTGCTAACAATTCTTTTGCATAATTAAAATGCCTGTTGATTTATTGCCATATAGAGAAGGGTTCTCCGGAGAAGCCTATACAACCATTGACGAAAAACGAAGAATCAGTTTCCCTCACAGAGGTCTTAGTTGGAATGGAAATCCATACCCGCGAGAACAGCCGCTTACTCCTTTCGTTGTAAACGATCAACGATCAACTACCGCGCAGCGCGTATTTACATGTCTTTTCCCGAACTCCATACTCGCTGCACATCTTGGTCCTATACCTGGTGTAAAAAGATTACCAAATCTTTCTATGGACAATTTGGGGAGAATTTTATTAGGACACGATATTCTGCGGAAAGTACTTCCTGCGCAGGCCGGAGAACAACTTCTATTTACAGGCATGGGACCGTATTGCGTTATACAACAAGCTCCACATGATCAAGAAGATCTTTTTGGGGATGAGACGCCGCAGCTTGATCATGCGATTCTAAGTATGCTGGTGCAGCAATCTGTCGCGGAATGCTTAGGAAATAGTGTTGCAGCTGCTATTCCTGGCCTGCGTGAATTATTAAATTCCGGCGCAACAAAAACTTTAACTCTTGATTTAATTATTGGAGGCGTTAGAGTAAACGGAACCCTTACATTATCTAATCCTGAATAATATGCCAACAGGCGTCGACACACCGCGCAGCATCGAATTTTCCGCAGACGCAAGGGAAATTTGGGGCGAGGCCATTGGTGATTTAGAAAGGCTTGACGAGATGTTTTCTCCGCATTCTTTTGATGAATTCCAGCATCATCCAAGCATGTTTCGGGATATTTGCGCTCAATCGCAGCCGCTTATTGAAAGATGCAAAACGGCGCTTCGGAAATTTTTAATGACAAATATTTTTGGGCGGGAAAATCCCGATAAACACCGGAGGCCGCATACCGATGGCATTCAAGAATTCATGCGGGCGCTAAAATCTTTAACCGACGTATATCCGGCTTACGCAAAATCCGATGTTCCTTTCATTCAAGCCCTGTATCTCAATCTCATTTTTTACGGCGTTGTCTCAGAACTTTTTGCGCATTTCCATAACAATAGAGGCGATAAGCGTGTTCAGCGATGTCTTAGCGCTTTCAGTCTTGGCGAACAGACACAAGAAACAAGCAATAGAACTTCATGGCTTTTAAGAGAAATTCCCAGCACTGATGCATTTTTTCAGCAACATGCTGTGCCAACATTTCCAACAAGCCATCTTTCCCTTGCAGAACTGCAAACGCTTAATGGAAGGCTCTTTGCCGCCATCAATCAATTTCGCCAGTATGATGTTCCACTTTCCGTTGCGCGCGAAGAAGACGTATGCAATACGCCAATATGTCTTGTTTCCGATCAACCGTCATCTTCTGCAGCTCAATCCGGAATATTCGACGCGGAATTAAACCTCTATGATGCATCATTTGAAACTATTCTTACTGATCGCGGCACGCTTGACCGCATGCGAACTCAACCCGTACAAGAAAGCATGGATGGAATGAAAAAAATGATTCACGGAAAATCAGTTCAGCTTGCTGTTGACCGTTTTCGCGGAGAAATTTCTGCAACTACGCTTTCTCCGGAAGCGCTCAAAATTCTTCTTGGTGAAAAAACCTATGAAACCTTGCGCGCATATATTCTCTTCCGCTACGCACAACTCGTGTGCGATGACAAAACATTTGTCAGAGAATTTCGGGATTTTATTACTTTAATTGATCCGCCGCAGCCAGATTTCCGAAAAGGATCTCGCAGGCAGGCAGGAAATGGCCCGATGCCAATACCCCCAGCTCCTCCAGAATCTCCGCAGCCTTGGAAAGGAAAACTCCCGCTGCGATTTTTTCCGCGCGCTGCAAGACGTTATCTTCGCGGAGAAATGCCGGCAACGACTGATGATGCCGGAGCACCGACCGGACGAATGTTGCGCGGCCACCGCACAGAAGCCCACCGCCGCCTGCTTCCCGCCGAATGGAAACCGACGCAGCAAGCGCAAGCTAAAGCTCGAGAAGAAGGAGCGGATCTTTTGTCGAGTTTTGAAATTGCGTATGAAATTCTCGACCGCGAATTCCGATTTGCGGACAGTGATCTTTACAACCGTTTTTGTATCGGCGAATTTATTTTTGACCGCGATGATTTCATGCGTGAAGCGTCCGCTCGCGGCACCTCGTTTGATTCTCTGCTCTCTGATTTAATAGCAGAAAATCATGTTCGCGAACGCCAATTTACTTATGTGACAGGGCATCAATTTGGAAATGTTACTGAAGCGGTCCGGGCGCGTTTTCGCTATGATCTAGGACAAACAGCCGGCCTTCAAACGCCTCCTACTCCTAATCCAGAACACGTTGAGGCTTCGGATACGGTTCCTTAATGCGGTATAAATCCGGATCAATGGTCCTATAAAAACATGTACGCCCTTTTCCATGTTTCCAGTTGTGGTCATAGGGTTCTTCGTAGTAAACGCCCGGATGCTGATTTTGCTTTTGCGAATCCATTTTGAACACAGCGCAAAGCTCAAATTGCAGCGAACCTAAAACATTATATTCATAAGACGCATTGGTCTGCGGATCATTCGGCGGCGTAAAACCGCGGATTGAATCCTTTAAATCATCAAGCGATTTTGGAAGCTGATTTTTCTGTTGCCAATAATTTATAATTTCGCCCTGAAGCATTTGAAGATCATTCGCACGGCGTTCATCAAAACGCAGCTGCCTAGCAGCTGCCGGCGAACCGATGATAAAAAATCCGGCTGCAATGCTTCCAAAAACCGCTACTGCCGCGATAATGGCTAAAATGCGCGAAGGCTTGGAATCAGGCTTTGTTTCGCGGCGCAAATCCCAAAAATAATAACCGAAAACCGCGCCTGCAACCACGAGCACGACAAACACTTTGAGAATAAATCGCGTTGTAATTTCCCCTTCCAAAAATCGATTCACCAAAACGACCAGATCGGAAATAATCGTCACTGCAGCCAGAAACAACGTAAAATTTAAGAGCCACTTTCGCACGCGCAGCTCGCGCTTTTCCGGATGCGCGATCGCATCTTTCCGCAGATACCACGTGATGCCGAGATATACCGGAAAAATAATGAGGAGCGACGAAATTGACCATCGAATCGCAGAATTAAATCCCCACGAATAATCCAGCGCGTCAGGAAAAATGTGATTAATGTACTCAAAAAGCAAATCGATAAAACGCCACACGCTTATATAAAGCGTGCCGATTGCAAGGAAGTATAGAAAGAAATCGCGCGGGGAGCTTTTTGCAGATGCAGTTTCCATATACCAAATTGTAGCATGAATTAAAGGAAAAAAGACGCGACGAGAAAATAAACTGCGACCGTGAGAATATCCTGCATCACGGTTGCAAAAGGTCCGGTTCCGATAGCGGGATCTTTTTTGAACTTTGCAAGAATCGCTGGAATGATCGTTGCAATTATCACCGCCATAAGTGTCGAAATCAGCATAGAAATACTTACAATCAATGCAACCGTAAGATTTTTTAAAAACAGCAGAATGAATAGAAAAATGAGCGTCGATGCAATAAGTCCGATCCCAAATCCAACAGCGGTTTCCCGAATTAAATAAGACTTCAATCGAAAATTGCCTGTGTCATACAAACGAAGATACATGGCCTCTGACTGCGTACCTACGGCAGCTGCCATATAGAGCATGGCCGGAATAAAAAAGGCAAGCGTTACTTCCTGCGCCAAAGCGCCTTCGAAAAAACTGACGATGAATGCCGCAAACATTCCTCCTACAAGGCCGACCAAAAGCCATGGCGTTCTTACGCGAATGAGCGTCAATGTACGGGCTTTTAACACATCGATAAAAGCTCCTTCATGAGCATGCCGAAAACCAGCTGCGCGCAACGCATCTTCAACATGCTCTTCATGGAGAATTTTTAAAATGCTTTGGGTGGGAATAACGCCAAGAAGATGTTTTTCTTTATCAATCACCGGCAGAGTATCAAGTTCGTAATGAATCGCCAGCCGAGCAGCGCGCTCGCGATCTGTATGCGGATGAATCGTTACAACCGGGTTTTTCATCAAATCTCCCAAACGCCGGGCTGGATCGCTTTTTAAGAGCTTCGCGAGATCGATGACGCCGAGAAGGATATCGTGTTCATTCGTAACGTAAATATCTGTGAGACTTTCGAGCGGCGACGCGCACTTGCGGAGTTTTTTCAAAAAATCCTCAACTGTCTCTGCCTGTTTTCCCGTGCAGAGATGACGGACCATGTGTTTTTCCGCAGTATCTGTGGAAAAAGGATGTTCCTTAATGTCTTCTTCCATATAGAATCAATCAATAACTTGTTTCTCGAGCGCTTTTTTTATTTTCTCAAAATTCGTGGGTCGCAACATTTCCTGCAATTCTTCATCTTTAGAAATATTCACGCCGTTTTTTTCCAGAAGAAGCGCCACCATCGTCATAAGTTTCGTAAGTTCCTGCTCTGTGATGATGTCGACTTGAAGGTCCACCTCTTCGCGCAAATCATCCACTTGAGCTCCGCGATTCTGCGAAATCAAAACGAAAATCGCAAGGATTATTGCCTCGAGCGAAACGATCATTGTGAGCAAACCGAATGGATACGGATCAAACGGCTTTAATTGAGGAATAACGCCAATATTCCAAATAATCCAGACAGCAAACCAAACTGCATTTATGGCCAAAAACGACATGCTCCCGCACACAGCGGTCATGGCATCGGCTATTTTTTCACGAAGGGTCCGTTTTTTATCCGCTTCGGCCTTAAGACTTTTTATTATGCGCCGGCTCGTGACATCGGCGCGTTCGTTATTTTTCAAAGCCATCAAAAAAAGTGTAGCCTATATGCGCGCTCTACTCAACCGCAAACTTTTCCAAATCATGCAAAATCTCGGAAATATGTCTCTTTGGATTTACGCCATCGTATACTTTTTTAATAATACCGTCTGGATTTATGAGAAAAGAAGTACGGAGAGTTCCGATATAATCGCGACCCATAAAATTTTTAGGACCCCATACGCCATATGCTCGCACAAGTTCTTTTTTATCATCAGCAAGAAGAGTAAACGGAAGAGCAAATTTCTTAATAAATTTTGCATGGCTCATCGAAGTATCAACACTCACGCCTAATATCATCGTATTGTGTTTTTTAAATGCGCTTATGTTATCGCGAAAAGAGCAAGCTTCAATGGTGCATCCCGGCGTATCATCCTTTGGATAAAAATAAAGCAAAACCCATTTGCCGCGATAATCGCGGAGCATATGCTCTTTTCCGCTATGGTCCTTGAGAGCGAATTCCGGCGCGCTGTCTCCAGTCTTAATTTTCATAAACTAAACTTAATGACCTGCTTCGCAGGTGATGGAGCGGGTAGCGGGAATCGGACCCGCGCTCCCGGTTTGGAAAACCGGTGTACTACCATTGTACTATACCCGCATGACACACATTCTAAACAAAAACCGGAGTCCATTCAACGAGATGTACCACTGTTAAATGCTGCTTCAAACTCGCTCATGTTTTTTGCATTTCCAGGAGGTCCAATATAATTCTCTGTCAAAAATTTCCGCGCATTCGCTTGCGTCTCCGGATCAGCAACCAGCCGGCGCAAAAATTCAACTTTGTCTGGCATAGAAACGTATTTGTGATCAGGCGCAACCAAAAGCCGAGCGAGATTGTCGAGGAATTGACGCTGCCGCGCATCAAGTTCCTCCTGCCGTTCTTGCATATCCGGCAAAAGAGCATGTACGATTTTAAAAAGCGATGTATCCACGACTTTTGTCGGATCCTGCTCTGTATTGCCCGTTGAAAACTCGCGGAATTTTTCGCTGAAATAAGTATCAATCATAATGTTGCCGAGCGCCGCGCGCACTTCCTTAGGATCCACCGGCCCAACTACCCCTTTGTCCGCATTTTCATCATAAATAAACAACTTCGGCTGACCGTCAACAGAATATAATGCAACGTCACGCACAATATTGCCAAAATGAATTTCGCCCAAATTATTTTCTCCTATATGGAGCGTTACGCCGTCGTCTTCAATTGTGCGAACCGCAAAAATAGATTGCTCATGCGAAAGCAATTCGACTTTAGCGCCCTGCACTTCAGGCGGACTTTGACCATATATCTCCGCGACATTTTCGGATTTCCATACAGCAACATATTCTTCATACTGCCTTCGCAATTCCGGCGATGATTGTACGGCTGCGGCAAAAGCTTTTTCTGGATCATCGATTTTTCCAGATTGCTGGGCCATTGCCGCAATCATCGTTTCTTGAGAAAGTTGATCAACATCCGATTTTTGTTTTTCGAGATCAAGAAGAACAGCATCAACCACTGCCGGATCTTCACCAACTCCATATTGAGACGCGATCGTTCTGGCAATAGCCATACGCCGTTCTGTGGTCCATGTTTCGTAATCCTCCGGCACAGCGTCATCAAGCCGCTTAAAAGCCTCGTCGAATTTCGGATCAATCGTAGGAATTGATTGACGGGAAAGCTCGGTTAAAGCTTCGGCCTGCCTGATGCGCAATCGATGCATGAAAAATTTATGGGCCTCTTTCATGAGGCGAGGCTGATCCTTTTTTGGACTACGCGATAAAACACGGCTGCGTTCGTGAAATTCCCGCAGCAAATCTTGATCGATATAAACTCCGAGCCGTCGCGGTTTTTTAAAAACTTCCTGCCGTTTTTTTCTTTGTTCGCGGGCTTCGCGAAAATCGATTTTTCCGGCAACTACCCGCTCTTGATAATCTAAATCGCGATGAGCTGCTTCTGCACGGCTGCGAACATCAGCATATCGCTCGCGCGGTTTTGGTGGTTCCAGCGGTGCGCGCGGAATTTCCAATTTTTTACTTTTTGGTTTCTCTCCTGACTGTTCTGGCGGTCTTCCCGGCTGTTCAGGCGGCCCTTGCGGCGGACGAGTTTTTGCCATACATACTTCCTAAAAATTAAAAATCTCGCCAGGCGCCGGCATATCAATATCCTTGAATCCCTCTTCGAGCAAAATGTTTTTGAACATCATCCCCTGCTCCACTTCGCCGTGCACAAGGAAGATTTTTTTGAGTTCGCGAATATGCGCAAGATAATCGAGGAGATCGCTCCTGTCCGCGTGCGCGGAGAAAGCATCCATCACTACTACATTTGCCCGAAGATGATACGGCTCGCCGAAAATTTTCACGATTGCCTGTTTTTCAAGAATTTTCCTGCCGAGCGTATTTTCCGCCATGTATCCCACTATAAGGATCGTATTTGCCGGATTTTCAACATTATTTTTGAGGTGATGAAGAATGCGTCCGTGTTCGCACATTCCCGCAGCGGAAATAATGACGCACGGACCGCGGTAATCATTAAGCGCCTTTGAATCTTCAACGTCCGTAATATATTTGAGTCGTCCGAAACCGAACGGATTTTTCTGATCATTCAAAAATATCTCCCATGTTTCTTTGTCGAGACATTCTGGATGCGCCGTGAAAATTTCGGTTAGATTAACGGCAAGCGGACTGTCTACAAAAATTGGTATCTCTGGAATTCGTTTTTCTTTAAACAAAATATTGAGGTGATAAACGATTTCCTGCGTACGCTCAAGCGCAAAAGCAGGAATGATAATTTTCCCTCCTTTCTTGCATGCGTTATTCACGATTTTTTCGAGCTGCTCCGAAACGTCCAAAATCGATTTATGAAATCGGTTGCCGTATGTACTCTCCATAATAATAATATCCGCACGCTCAACTTGATACGGATCGCGCAAGAGCGGCAGATTTTTCCGGCCGAGATCGCCGGTGAACACAACGATCCACTGCTTTTTAGTCTCGCTGTCGTCGATGATAAGAACAACCTGCGCTGAACCCAAAATATGGCCGGCATCGCGGAACGAAGCCACAACTCCCGGCGCGACTTCAAACGGATGATCATAACTCATGCCGACAAATTGAGTTAGCGCTTGGCGCGCGTCATCAGCGGTATAAACAGGCTCAATGAGCGGTTTTTTCTTTTTCTTAAGACGTTCATTTAAATATTCCGCTTCTCTTTCTTGAATAAAACCGCTGTCGAGTAACATGTATGCACAAATGTCGCGCGTGGCATGGGTTGCATAAATTGGACCTTTGTAACCGTTTTTCACGAGCGTCGGAATATTCCCGCTGTGATCAATGTGCGCGTGCGAAAGAAGCATCGCGTCAATTTTGCTGGGTTCAATCGGCAACTCGCGATTTTTTCTGTTGGATTCTTCGCGCTTCCCTTGGTGCATGCCAAAATCGAGGAAAATCCGTTTTCCGTTCACTTCAATCATATGCTTGCTGCCAGTCACCTCCTGGGCAGCGCCAAAGAATTGTATTTTCATAGGTTTTGTTTAAGCCTCTATTTTTGTTTATTATACCAGAAAATTACTTTTTCTTCAACATTGGATCGAGGGCGCCTTTTGTGTCCAGCGCGCTCAAATCATCAAATCCGCCGATGTGCTTGCCGTCAATGAAAATCTGCGGAACCGTCATGCGGCCTCCGGATTTTTGAATCATTTCCTGGCGTTTAACCTCATCATGCTCCACATCAATTTCTGTGAACGTCTGGCCTTTTGATTTCAGCAATTCTTTAGCCGAACGGCAGTACGGACAATAGCTTTTTGTATAGATCGTAATGTCTGTCACACATATAGTATAGAAGATATATGATGCCTAAAAAAGGAGATATTGCGCAGTTGGAAATTGTTGATTTGGCTTTTGGCGGCGATGGTGTGGCAAAAATGAAAACCGATGAAGGCGAATTGGCGGTTTTTGTTGCTGGATGCGTACCGGGCGATAAAGTGGAAGCGCGGCTCTTAAAAATAAAAAAACAGCATGTGGAGGCGCGGCTTGAAAAAATTTTAACGCCTTCTAAAGCGCGCATAACGCCGCGTTGCAAGCATTTTGCGAGCGCACAGCGCGAGCGCGAGGACGCAGCAAGCTTGGGTCTTGTGGGTCCCAAGCGAGCAAGTCCGAGCTTAAAAAATAGGTGCGGTGGGTGCTCGCTGCAATTTTTAAGTTATGAAGATCAATTAAAATGGAAACAGAAAATGGTAAATGATTCGCTTGAGCGGATCGGCGGATTTCACGGTATACGCATGGAGCCGATTCTTGGCTGCGAATCGCCGTGGTTTTACAGAAATAAAATGGAATATAGTTTTGGTGCTGATGCGGTGCTCGGCCTCCATCCGGCAAAAAATTACAAAGAAGTTTTTGATTTGGAGGAATGTTTTTTACAGTCGCCGCGCTCTGTGGAAATTGCGCTCGCTGTTGAAAAGTGGGGGCAAAAAAACCGGCTTTCTGGCTTTGATCCGCGTTCGGGCGAAGGCCTTCTTAAAAATCTCGTAATTCGCGAAGGAAAAAATACAAACGAAATCATGGTGAATTTGGTGACTGCGGCGGAGGATTTTCCTCCTGAAAAAGATTTTGCGGAGTTCCTTAGAAAGGCATTTCCGGATATAACTTCCTGTTATCGTACTGCTGTAACAGTACGCCGCGGATTTCGAACCGCAGTGAAAGAATTCCTCCTATTTGGAAAACCGGCGCTTTCTGAAACTCTCACTGTCCAAAACATAACCCTCAAGTTTGAAATCTATCCGCAGGCATTTTTTCAACCAAATACAAAACAGGCGGAAATTCTCTATGGAAAAATCGTGGAATTTGCCGAGCCAAAAGCCGAAAATAGCATGTTTGACCTTTTCTGCGGCACCGGAACAATCGGCATGTTTTTCGCAAAGCTCGGCTGCCAAGTGACAGGCATCGAACTCAATAAAGACGCTATAGAAAATGCCCACGCTAACGCGCGGATAAACGGCATTGAAAATATCGAATTTCTATGTGGAGATATAAATAAGGAGCAGCCTATGGCTGCATTATTTGATAAAAAGCGCTCGCATCCGCTCGCGCTGATCACCGACCCTCCACGCGCCGGCATCGCTCAAAAATCCCTCGAAAAAATCATTGCGCTCAAAATTCCAAAATGGATTTATGTTTCGTGCAATCCAACCACGCTCGCACGGGACCTTAAAATAATCTGCGAAACCGGCGGATATAAAATCGAGAAAATCCAACCCGTTGATATGTTCCCTCATACATACCATGTTGAGACCGTTGTTAGATTGACAAAATAAATAAAATTGCGGTAGAATAGAAAGAAGTTATGGACTCAATAGACCAAATCTATTACGAAGACGAGCTTGGTGTAACCTCAACAACATACCAAAAGAGAGCAGCTGACTGCTTGGGAACTTTTTTGGCTGCTTTTCAACCGTCGCCAAAAAGCCATCGCCCAAAATTTCTTGGAAATGAAGATACTCCATTTTCTCTACGCATTACGCAAGAACCGCCAAGTGTTCAGATTCTTCAGTATCCGCAAGGCGGCGTTCAGAAAGGTATCCAAAGAATGCGCCGAAAAATGACAGGATTTGCTGGCATGTTAGATATGGCACCACAGCAGCTAGTTTTAGCTCATGCCGGAGATCTTACGCGCGAATGTATTATTGTTTCGCTACGCGATGACACAATGGAAACGATTTTAAAAAGCGGTTTGCTTTCTCCGGAACAAGTTGCGCAGTTGCTAAAGGTTGTACGCGAAGGCCATCCGGATTTGCTCGTCGTCGTACAGCGTTACATCATGGGAATCGAAGCTGAAGCCGGACTGCAAGTTCCGTATAGTTTTGTTGCGGAAAGCGACAGAGCGACTTTTGAATATCTAACTGCGCTTCCGGAAAATCTCATGTGATTTTCTTCAGCCAAACTTTAGCCTGTGCTTTTGTAGTGAGCTTTTTTTCGAGTTGCAGTAACCGCAGCTCCTCCAAAATTTCTGCGATTTTTTTGCCGGGTTTGAGGCCGGTAAGCGCCATAATTTCTTCTCCGGTTAGCAACCGTTTCGGTTCGCGCGGCATTTCCTTCATGTCTTTTCGATAAAGCGCGAGCACTTTATTATAAGTCGAAAGATCGCATGGCACGGTTCCGGACGCATCGCAACGATTCACTTCCAAAAGATCGAGATACCACGGATTCAAAAACCAATGGCGCCGCCGTCCAATTGGCATATCCAAAACATTGTAAACCATCATGTGGTGCTTCACGAGCCACTGAATAATACGCATATCTTTCACGGAAAATTTAAGCCGGCGCAGAATTTTTTCAACTATTTCCGCGCTTCGCTCAGCATGATGATCAAACCGAATTCGTTCGGCGATTTTAAAAGTCTCCGGCTTTCCGACATCATGCAAAAACACAGCCCATCGAAGAATAAAAGAAGCATCGGGCTTTAATGCGGCAATGGCGCGGAGCGTGTGCGTCCATACGTCGCCTTCCGTGTGGTACTCCGGCGGCTGCGCCACGCCTTTCAGCGCCTGAATTTCCGGCAAAACAAGGGCTAAAACGCCTGTATCTTCCATATCTTCAAGCGCTTGCGGAAACGAAAGATGGAGAATCATTTTATGAAGTTCGCCCTGCAAACGCTCTGCGGAAACTTTGACAGAGAGTTTTGCATGTTTTTTGAGCGCCTGATACGTATCCGGATGATATTGAAATCCAAACGTGTTTTTAAAACGAATCGCGCGGATTATACGCAAATGATCCTCTAAAATTCGTTCGTGCGGATCGCCTATAAATCGTATGAGTTTATTTTTAAGATCATCCTGGCCGCCGACAAAATCATAAATCTTATCGGCGAGGGGATCATAAAAAAGCGCATTAATTGTAAAGTCGCGCCGCTTTGCGTCTTCTTGCGGATTTGTGAACAAAACGGCATCTGGCCGACGGCCATCCGAGTAGCCGCTGTCTGAACGGAACGTTGCGACTTCAAAATGAAGGCCTTTGCGCTCGGCAATCACCACGCCGTATTTTTCGCCGATCGGATGTATTTTTTCTAGAAGTTTTTTAAGATCAGACGGCTGCGCCGAAGTGGCGATATCAAAATCTTTCGGGCGAATGCCGAGGAGCATATCGCGCACTGAGCCGCCTGCCCAATAAGCAATAAAGCCTGCTTGGCGCAGAATTTTGATTATCTCGATGGAAGTGAGCTTCACCTCGCTATTATACCCGGAAAAATATGGTTGCGCCTTTGGCGCATTATTTGCTTAGCCTCGCTGCGGCTCGGCCTGCTAGAATCCAAACTCATTGTTTTCTTCATCGCTTTCTACAATAGCGTTGCGTGAATCAATCTCCGTAAAGATGATGCCGTTATGTTCCGTACCTGAGAAAGACGTTTCAATAACCTTCTCTTCGCCGGCAGCAAGCCCGTTCACTTTTATATTAAACTCTCCCGCCGGGTTGGTATCTTTCGAAATTTCAATGTGAAGATTGAAATCGCCGGCTGGAGCGGTACCGGCATTATGGACTGTAATCTTGGCTCCATCGTCAATTTCCTCAATATCGGTAACTTCAAGGTCTGGTAAACTAACTGTTGATGGAGCTGTCGTTGTGGCGCTTCCGCCGCATGCCGTAAGAAAAGCCATCATAAGGATGATACTTATTGTGAGTCGTTTCATAATAAAAAATTAAGAAATATTTATGGAAAATATAACATAAATTCCATAAGGCAGAAAATTATGAAAATTCTTGGGATTGAAACAAGTTGCGATGAGACTTCCTGCGCCGTGGTGGAAAACGGACGCCGGATTTTGTCGAATGTCATTTCGTCGCAAATTGCTTTGCATCGAAAAACAGGGGGCGTGGTGCCGGAAGTGGCGGCGCGGGAACACGTCGTAAAAATCATTCCGGTTTTGGAAATGGCTCTGAAAAAAGCAAAAATCGCGCTGCCGCAAAAGGTTGCGCCCTCCGGGCGCATTAATCGCTTAGCCGAGCTTCCGCTCGGCCTGATTGACGCAATTGCGGTGACGGCAGGGCCGGGTTTACTGAGTTCATTATTGATCGGCGTTAATGCAGCGATGACGCTTGCGCTTATATATAAAAAACCTCTGATTCCAGTGAATCATATTGAGGGGCATATTTATGGAAATTGGCTTAAAGATGAAACGCCAAAATTCCCAGCTGCCGTTCTCACGGTTTCCGGCGGCCACAATGAACTTCTTATTTGGAAAGGACACGGCGAATATAAATTTCTTGGCGCCACGCTCGATGACGCGGCCGGCGAAGCCTTTGATAAAGTCGCGCGCCTGCTCGGGCTTCCCTATCCCGGAGGACCGGAAATTCAAAAAGCCGCTAAAGCTGGTGATCCGACAAAATACCCTCTTCCGCGCGCATGGCTGCCTAAAAATCCTTTTGATTTCAGTTTTTCTGGAATCAAAACTGCGGTGCTCTATTTAACAAAAAAAATGTCTCCGCGAGCCCTTCGGCAAGCCAAGAGCGACATTGCAGCCAGCTTTCAGGAAGCCGTTTGTGAAGTTCTCGCCACAAAACTTGCGAATGCGGCTAAAAAATATAAGGTGCGCGAAGTGCAACTCGCCGGCGGAGTTTCTGCAAATACACGATTACGTGAGCTCGCGCGTGAACTTTTGCCTTCAAAAATTCCGCTCCGTTTTTGCGCTAACCTTACCCTTTGCACCGACAACGCTGCCATGATCGCCGCAGCCGGCTACTTCCGCTACAAAAAAAATCCGGCGCGCTATAAAAAATGGCGGCCGATCATCGCGGATCCCAATTTAGAATTGCGCGCTTTCTAAGGAATCCATTGCATCGCAGCGGCAAGTTGGTATAATACTCTTTACGTATGGCTGACATGCAAGATGAGGGCGAAATGACTACTGGAAACATGTTTCAGAGGCCGAAAGGAGTGCATGACATTTTGCCTGACACGCACGAGTATTTCACCTTCATCAAAAAAGTGGTGCGCCACCGAGCCAGGCAGAGCGGTTTTCGGCGCATCTCAACGCCGATTTTCGAATTCACGGATGTGTTTGCACGGGCGGTAGGAGCGGACACCGACATTGTTAGCAAAGAAATGTACACATTTCAGGATCGAAAAGGCCGTTCGCTCACGCTCAAACCGGAAGGTACTGCCGGAACAGTACGCGCGTATATTCAGCACAACATGCACACGCTAGCGCAACCGGTCGAACTCTATTACATCGAACCGCATTTTCGTTATGACCGTCCGCAAAAAGGCAGATTCCGGCAATTTTGGCAGTATGGATTTGAAGTGATCGGCGAAAGCGATCCGGCGCTCGACGCACAACTCATCTATCTTGCACAAACCATTACCGAAGACTTGGGCGTTGCCGGCTTATTCAAACTCCAAATCAATTCGATCGGCTGCATGAATGAAAAATGCCGTCCGCACTTTATGTCGGATTTGAAGAATTTCTATTTTGGAAAAGAACGGAGCCTGTGCGCCGACTGCAAGACGCGAGTTGAAACGAATCCGCTGCGGCTCCTTGATTGCAAATTGGAAGATTGCCGGATTTTGGCGGAGTTGGCGCCGAAAATGAAAGATTATCTGTGCGAGGAATGCCGGGAATTCCACAAACAGCTTCTCGATTTATTAAAAGAACTCGGCGTTGAATATGTGGAAAATTCAAGCCTCGTGCGCGGACTCGATTATTATACGAAAACGGTTTTTGAATTTTGGGACCGGGCGCTTGGCGCGCAGAATGCAATATGCGGCGGCGGCCGTTATGACGGCCTAATCGAACTTATGGGCGGAGCACCGACGCCGGCGGTTGGTTTTGCTGCAGGAATAGAACGAATCGTAGACAACATGAAACGCGAAAAAATCCGCGTGCCGAAAAAAGATGATCTCCATGTATTTGTGGCGCAGCTCGGATATGAAGCGAAGAAAAAATGCCTCACGCTCATGACAAAACTTCGGGAAGCCGGGATTAAAACAATCGGCGCGCTCGGAAAAGATTCTATAAAAGCCCAGCTCCGGCATGCAGACCGCTTTCAAGTTCCTTATACAATTATTATCGGCATCACAGAGGTACGCGATAAAACCGCGATCATCCGCGACATGAAACGCGGCAGCCAAGAAATAGTCGCATACGGAAAAGTGGTTGAGGAAATGAAAAAAATGCTTGGCAAAGAAAGGCTCGACACGTATTCGCCTGGGGAAGTATTATATTAAATGCAATGTCATTAAAGACAGCAAAAATTATTATTGTGGTTCTCGTGGCGATTATAGCCCTGCTCATTGGATTTTTTGTTCTTCCGCGCGCGACGGTTTCGTTGTTTTAAGGAACCTCTGAAAAACAGATTTTCGTAGCGAACTTTGCAAATTTTGTGTGAAAATTGCGAAACGCGACGAAGGCGTATCAGATTTGATACGTCTAGGAGCGATGAGCAATTTGCAGCCAAAATTTGCAAAGTGCAGCAGAAAAGATGTTTTTCAGAGGTTCCCTAAGGTAGAATAAAATTATGAGAATAGGACATAAGATTTTTTGTCTTTTTTTTAAAGTTGCGCCATGCTGGCGCGCTATTTGCCTAGCCTCGCTGTGGCTCGGCCTGATAACGCTCCCTGCGGTCGCGTTGGCAAATTTTTCTGATGTGCCGGAAACTCACAAGCATGCGCTGGCCATCCAAACACTAAAAGATGCCGGCATGGTAAGCGGCTATGGCGATGAAACATTTAAACCGGATCAACCAGTGAGCCGAGCAGAAGCGACAGCCGTTATTCTGAAGGCCGTCGGCATAACGGCGACGAAAACTTCCGCAAAACTTCCATTTTCCGATGTGCCGGAAGACGCATGGTATTTCCCGATGATCCAATATGGCGTCTCAATAGGAAAATTAAAAGGATATGAAGACAAAACATTCAGACCCGATAAGCCCGTAACTTTACCGGAGGCTCTCGCGCTGACGGTTTCTTTTTATAAAGTCGGAGTGAAAAAAGTCGATGTGGCGCCAGTGATTTACGACGGCTTGGATACAAAAGCATGGTATTCAAAACAGGCGCAGTTCGCGAAGAATAAAAATCTCATCGAGCCGGATGTAAACGGGCATATTGATCCTGCAAAATCTCTAACGCGAGGCGAACTTGCCGAACTTATTTACCGTATGCGGATTTTTCAGCAAACGCAGCGCCCGTTCGATATAACCGCTGGCTGGATTGAAACCGAACATCTCGATAATTTCTGGAAAATCAAACATCCTCCCGATTGGGAAATTTTTAAAGGACAAAAAAACAGCGTTATTTGGAAACGCTCGCTGATGCAGGCGTTTTTCACCCGCCTTTGGCCGAAAAAC
Organism: Candidatus Peregrinibacteria bacterium; assembly: GCA_016186205.1. Lineage (GTDB taxonomy): Bacteria > Patescibacteriota > Gracilibacteria > UBA1369 > UM-FILTER-53-11 > JACPMA01. The sequence goes on from JACPMA010000005.1 coordinate 54,069, forward strand.
GCGCGGCTATCAATTTCGCTCGTGGACAATCCGGAAAATCTAACGGCTGTACAATATTTTGCAAAACTCCGCGACGCCTATACCGCGTCCTATCCGGAGCTAAAAGTCATTTTTGTTGAAACAACGCTCGGCGGAAAAACCGCCATACGGATTTCCGTGCATAATCGGCATATTATGGACGCTGCCATTGCTCTTCCGAATAAAAACTTCCTCATGATATATGGAGAATACGGCGAAGCTCCAATCGGCGAATTTTTGAAAAAACAAATTGATGCGATGATTCTTTCTTATCAATATGTTGAGCGTCCGCCTGGACCTCCGCCGCCTCCGCCGATTCCGCTAGAACAGCGCATGGAAACTTTACGAGAAAATATTCTTGTCGCGGATAAATGGAAAGATATCACGCCGCTCTTTCCCGACAAAAAACTCATCAATACCGATGCGATCGGCATCGGCACCGGCCCGGTGGATTACTACTATAGCGCAGAGGCGAACCATACGATAAAATTGGAACGCAATTCCGGAACGGTTTTAAATATTCGCGAAGGCGAAACAAATTCCTTCTAATAGGCCGAGCCATATGAAAAAATTACTCATTATATTAGGACTCACTATGCTGATTATCCTTTCCGGCTGCGGAAAAAAAGCCGAGGATCGACCGGCGGCAAAAACCAATGCGCCATTTAGCAAAGGCCCATCCGGTCCTCCTGTGATTTCAGCGCCAAATCTTCCAATGCCAAAATAAGGAACTTTAAAAAACTCTCGTGCAAAAATCTCACAACTACGAAAAAGCATCCATCGACCTTCATGCAAAATATAAGGGCAAACTTGAAATACGCGCGAAGGTGCCGCTGGAAAATAAAGAAGATTTGAGCAAAGCTTATACGCCGGGAGTTGCGGCGCCGTGCGAAGCTATAGCGAAACAACCGGAGCTTGCCTACAACTATACGATTAAAGCAAATACAGTTGCCGTTGTTTCGGACGGCACGGCTGTACTTGGCTTAGGAGATATCGGCGGACTCGCAGGATTGCCGGTTATGGAAGGAAAATGTCTTTTGTTTAAGCGCTTTGCGGGCATTGATGCCTTTCCAATTTGCCTTGATACGAAAGATCCGGATGAAATAATAAAAACAGTAAAATATATTGCGCCTTCATTCGGCGGAATAAATTTGGAAGATATTGCCGCGCCGAATTGTTTTTATGTTGAAGAAAAATTAAAAGAAGCCGTTTCTATTCCAGTTTTTCACGATGATCAGCACGGAACCGCCATTGTTATTTTAGCAGGGCTTATGAATGCCTTAAAAGTGGTCGATAAAAATCTCCGCAAGTGCCATATCGTAATTGCAGGCGCCGGAGCTGCAGGAATCGCAACAGCGCGTTTGCTAATTCATGAAGGGGCGCATCATATTATTCTCACGGATCGAAAAGGAATCATTTATGAAGGCCGTGATGATTTAAATCTTTATAAAGAACGTATCGCAAAACTTACAAACCGTGAAATGAGAAAAGGGCTGCTTGCTGATGCCATGCGCGGCGCTGATATTTTCATCGGCGTGTCGCACGCGCATATTGCAGATCGAAAAATGGTAAAAAGCATGGTGCGCGATCCTATCGTTTTTTCCATGGCGAATCCAACGCCGGAAATTATGCCGGAAGAAGCGTTGAAAGGCGGTGCGAAAATTATTGCAACCGGGCGCAGCGACTACCCGAATCAAATTAATAATGTTTTAGCTTTTCCGGGCGTTTTCCGCGGCGTTCTTGATTGTAGAGCGCGTTATGTCACTGATGCCATGAAAGTCGCTGCTGCTCATGCTCTGGCGGCTTTGGTAAAAAAACCGAGCGTGGAAAAAATCATTCCAGGCGTTTTTGAAAAAGGCGTTGCGGATGCTGTGGCGAAGGCGGTAATAAATACACATCGTCATTCCTGAATAAACGCGTATATGCCAAATAATAAAGTCTGCCTGGGCGGGCTTTTTGATGTATTTCCTGGCTACTGCCAGCTCAAATTAAGGTCATAATGCCATCTTGACGTCAGCTGATAAAGCTTCCTTATTTGTGCGCGCACAAATACAAACACAGTCTTCAAATAGAACAACTGATGCGGTATGCGGTGCGCGCTTGCATTTCTAAAAAATCATTTTAGTTTCGTGTTCCCGGGAACATTTTTTCAGGTTAGTTTTTTACGCCAGACGACAATTTTGTAAATAAGCTTGACTTTTCTTTTGCCGGCGCTATACTTGTTTTAGCGTTTTAATACGTTAAAACAGTTGTCTATGCAAAAAACAGTCCTCGACACCACAGAAATGCGCGAACTCTTTGCAGCCATCGCCAAACTCAAAACTCCGCGTGAAGCCAAATTTTTCCTTCGCGACCTTTGCACGCTTGCGGAACTTAAGGAAATGGCGACTCGTTGGCAGATTGCAAAAAGCATAAAAAAAGATATCCCATATCGCAAGATTGTTAAACAAACCGGCGCCTCAACCGCCACGATCACGCGCGTGGCTAATTGGCTGCATCATGGCATGGGAGGATACCGGTCTATGCTGCAGCGTTTAAAATAAATGACAGCAAGATTGGTATCCATTCATCCGCCTCAAGGCGGATTTTTAATCTGGGGGAAACCTACGGTTTCCCCCACGAGCTCGCCACTCGCTACGCTCGGGACTCGCCCCCCTTCCCTTCACCAGCACTCGCTCGGGGCCCACGAGACCCTAGCTCATGCTGCAATTTTAATCTTCTCTATGTATGAATAACGTACGCATCGCCATTCAGGCAAAAGGTAAACTCGCCGAACCAAGTCTAGGTTTTCTTTTGTCGCTGGGACTTCGTTTTAAACCGAACGGGCGAAACTGCATTGTGACATGCGAAAACTGCCCGCTCGATATTCTATTTCTGCGGGATGATGATATTCCGGATTATGTCTCCCGCGGCATAGCCGATTTTGGCATCATCGGCGAAAATGTATTGCTGGAGAAAAACGCCCGCGTGAAAATTCTCAAGAAACTTGGTTTTGGAACATGTTCGCTTGTACTGGCGGTTCCGGAAAATTCGCAGATTTCCAATGTGCTTGAACTTGACGGCAAAAGCATCGCCACAACCTATCCAAATCTTTTGAGAGAATATCTGCGCGTAGAGCGGATTGAAACGGAAATTATTCCGCTTAAAGGCTCTGCAGAAATCGCTCCGAATTTGAATCTTTCAGATGCCATTTGCGATCTGACACAGACCGGGAGAACGCTAAAGGAAAATAATCTTCGGCTACTCACGACGATTCTTGAATCGCAAGCGATCCTTATTCAACCACCTTTCCTCACAAACCGTGCGGCAAAAAAAATGGAAAAGCTTTTTGCGCCGGCTCCAAATTTATGAAAATTCTTTCTACTCAACAATTAACACTGGAAGAAATAATGAACAGCGTGCGCCGAAGCAGGAGCTCGGCAGCGGATGTAAAATCCGTCGTACTCGCGATAATGGAACAAGTCAGATGCGATGGCGACAGAGCGCTTTTTGATCTATCAAAACGCTTTGATGGCGCTACGCTTTCTTCGCTCAAAGTTTCGAAATCTGAAATCAAACAGGCATATAAACTCATTTCGCCAGAACTTATATACGCTCTTAAACAAGCAAAACGAAACATTGAAAAATTTCACCGCACAACTATGCCGAAAAAAGAACGCCGTACATCAACCGTGCCCGGTGTACGCATATGGCGCGAATTCCGTCCTATCGAGTGCGTGGGGCTTTACGTTCCAGGCGGAAAAGCGGCTTATCCATCAACTGTTCTAATGCTTGGAATTCCTGCGAAGCAAGCTGGCTGTCAAAAAATAATTCTCTGCACGCCGGCTTCAAAGGAAAACAATGTAAATCCGGCGGTTCTCGTAGCCGCTGATCTATGCGGCATTACTGAAATTTTCAAAGTCGGCGGCGCGCAAGCAATTGCCGCAATGGCCTATGGAACGGAAAGTATCCCGAAAGTCTCAAAGATTTTCGGGCCCGGAAATCAATTTGTCACTGCAGCAAAAATGCTGGCGTACGGCGAAGTTGATATAGATATGCCGGCAGGGCCTTCGGAAGTGGAAATCATTACTGATGAAACTGCTGACCCGACTTGGATCGCGGCCGATCTCCTTTCTCAGCTTGAACATGGAGCTGATTCGCAGGCTTTGCTTGTAACGTTTTCCGAAGAATTTGCGGAGCAAGTAATTCAAGCGATGCAAAAAGAAATGCAGATACTTCCACGGAAAGCGATCGTGGAACAAGCGTTTAAAAAAAGCTTTGCCGTTATCGTTCGTTCCATGAATGAAGCTTGTGAAATAACAAATGCCTATGCCCCTGAACACCTCGAAATTATTTGCAAGAATGAGAAAGATGAAGCGCAGATTCTCAAAAAAATTATCAATGTCGGCTCCATCTTTCTTGGTAAATTCACCACCGAACCGCTCGGCGATTATGCCACTGGCGCTAATCACACCCTTCCAACTTCCGGCTTTGCAAAAATGTTCTCGCCGGTTTCCACTGCTTCATTTGGAAAAATGATCCAAGTGGAGCGTGTATCAAAAAAAGGCATCGGCCGCTTGAGAAAAACCGTGGAAACTCTTGCTGCCGCAGAAGGACTCGATGCTCACAAATATGCTGTAACCATCCGTTTTTTATAATTAAAAAACTTATGAAATCGCTCGTCCGTCCCAACATCAGAAAGCTCCGGCCATACGTGTGCGCGCGAAACCTCTATCAAGAGGGAATACTGCTCGACGCCAATGAGAATGCGTTTGCCGACGACACACAAGCGCTGAACCGCTATCCGGATCCGGAATCAAAAAAACTGCGCACTGCGCTTGCTGTTTATGCCGGCGTAAAAACAGAAAATATTTTTGCTGGCGTCGGTTCTGATGAAATCATCGATCTTTTAATTCGTATTTTTGCTGCTCCTCGGGAGGAAATTATTGTTCTGGAACCGACTTATGGAATGTATCAGGTAGTTGCGCAGATCAACGATGTGAAATTAAAACCTTGTCTGCTGACTGAAAATTTTCAACCCGATCTCCGGAAAATCCGGAAATGCATCTCGCCAAAAACAAAAATGCTCTTTTGCGCCTCGCCGAACAGTCCGACTGGAAATCTTCTTAATCCAAGCGATCTCAAAAAACTTTGCGCTATATTCCCCGGAATTATTGTAATTGATGAAGCGTATATTGAATTTTCCTCACAACCATCGTTTGCGGAAAATTTACGTAGGTTTAAAAATCTTGTAATTCTCCGGACGCTTTCAAAAGCTTGGGGGCTTGCGGGAATTCGTGTTGGATACTGCATCGCAAATCCACTCATCATTGAATACCTCATGAAGATTAAACCGCCATATAATATGAACAGCGTCTCTGCTTCTCTTGCTGAAAAAGCGCTTAAAAATAAGGAAAATCTGGCTGAATTACGACAGAAAATGATGCAAGAACGGACTCGCTTGAGCCACGAGCTGAAAAAACTCGGCGCAACGGTATTTCCGAGCGAAGCTAACTTTTTACTCGTAAAAATTCCGTCTGCCTCATCTATCATAAAAAAACTTGCGGAAGATTTTACCATTATTGTGCGCGATTTCTCCTCAAGACCGCTACTCAAAGATTGCTTTCGCGTTACTGTGGGAACGCGTGAAGAAAATCGCGCTTTTATACAATCCTTAACAACTTTTCTATGAAAATAGCCTTTTTAGACCGCGATGGCACACTCATTTATGAACCGCCTGACACGAAACGGATTGACTCAATTGAAAAATTGCAGATTCTGCCGGGCGTTTTTGAGGGTTTAAAAAAACTGCGTGCACAGGGATACCGACTCGTGATGATTTCCAATCAAGACGGGGTCGGCACGCGTGCTTTTCCAAAGAAAAATTTCGAAAAACCGCAAAAGGAATTTTTGAAACGCCTCGCGCGTGAAGGAATTGAATTCTACAAAATTTTTATATGCCCTCACATACAAAAAGATAATTGTGGCTGCAGAAAGCCAGAAATCGGCCTCGTGGAATCTTTTATCAAAAAAATCAATTTAGATAAAGAATTGTCATTGATGGTTGGCGACCGGGAAACCGATGAAGCATTCGGCGGCAATATCGGCATCAAAACTTTCCGCATGGAAACTAACAGTCGATTCCCAAGAATAGGCGCTGCGAGCAGAAAAACTTCGGAAACTTCGATCTCGATCGCGGCGAATTTGGATGGAAACGGCAAATTTCAAATTGATACGGGCCTGAATTTTTTCAATCACATGCTGGAACAGTTTTCAAAACACTCGCTCATCGATCTTTTTATAAAAGCTCGCGGAGATCTGCAAATCGACGAACACCACACTGTTGAAGATACCGCGCTGGTGCTCGGCGAAGCGCTCAATAATGGGCTCGGGGCGCGTAAAGGCATCCGCCGATACGGCTTTTTATTGCCAATGGATGACACGCTCGCTGAAGTTGCCATGGATCTCGGCGGACGCCAATATCTTGTTTTTAACGCCGATTTTAAGCGGGAAAAAGTCGGCGATCTCCCGACGGAAATGGTCGAACACTTCTTCAAATCGCTTTCGGATGCTTTGCGGGCGAATATTCACATTTCTGTCCGCTATGGAAAAAACGAGCACCACAAAATTGAAGCGATTTTCAAGGCTTTTGGGAAAACCATGCGCCAGGCCGCGGAAAAAGATCCGCGGCTCAAAGACACCTTACCTTCCACTAAAGGAATTTTATAAATTTAATTTCTTTTTATGATTCAGCTCATTGGATACACAGCAGCAATCCTAACCGCCTCAACGATGATGCCCCAAATCATTAAATCACTTAGTACAAGACGTGTTAACGATATCTCCCTTGCAATGACGCTTATGTATGCAACAAATGCTGCGTTATGGGTGACATATGGATTTCTTATCGGGGCAACACCAGTGGTCATAGCAGATGGTTTAGCTTTTCTACTCGGAACCACACAATTAATTATTAAATTAAAGTATGATTGCAATTATTGATTACGGCGCAGGCAACTTGAAAAGCGTATGTAATGCGCTCGAAAAATTAGGGCAACGCTATAAAGTGGTTTTTAAACCGCAGGAATTGCGCAGCGCCAAAAAAGTTATACTTCCAGGAGTTGGAGCGGCCGGCAACGCAATGGAAATGCTCTCAAAAAGCGGTTTTAAAAAAAGCATACCGCGGCTAAAAATTCCGTTTCTTGGAATATGCCTCGGCATGCAGCTTCTTGCTGATTTTTCTGAAGAAGATGACGTTCCTTGTCTTTCGATTATTCCAGGACAAGTGAAAAAATTCCTCTCACGAGCGCTGAAAGTACCGCAAATCGGCTGGAATAAAGTTAAATTTGTGAAATCGTCGCCGCTGACTGAAAAAATTCGAAACGAAAGTTATTTCTATTTTGTGAATTCTTATTATTTTGACTCACCGCGAAAAAACGTCATTGGAAAAACAAATTACGGACTGCCATTTGCCTCCATAATCCAAAAAAATAATTTCTATGCCGTTCAATTTCATCCGGAAAAATCCGGACCGATAGGGCTTCAATTGCTTCGTAACTTCTGCAAATTATGTTAATCGTCCCAGCTATCGATATCATTGATGGAAAGTGCGTGCGTCTCACGAAAGGCAACTTTTCCTCGAAAAAAATCTATTCGCAAGATCCTATTCGGGTTGCGCAAAATTTCGAAAAGCTCGGCGCGCAAATGCTCCACATTGTTGATCTTGATGGTGCAAGAATCGGCCGACCGAAAAATATGAATCTCATTTTAAGGCTGCGGAAAGCCATAAAAATACCTATCGAAGTCGGCGGAGGAATCCGTGAATTTAGCATTGCGGCTCAATATCTTACAAAAGGCATTGATCGAATCGTCGTCGGAACACAAGCCATAGAAAATCCGCTCTTTCTAAAAAAACTCATCAAAAAATTTGGCGCAGAACGGATTAAAGTCTCTATCGACATTCGGGGCGGCAGACTTGCAATACGAGGCTGGCAACAAACATCCGGTTATGATCTCGAATCTTTTTTATCGAAACTGAAATCGTTTGGCATCGAAGAAATTATCGTCACTGACATCAATCGCGACGGAATGCTTACAAAACCGAATTTCTCGCTGCTGAAAAAAATACAAAAACGCGGGTTTACCGTTATAGCCTCGGGCGGCATTTCTGACTTGCAGAGCATAAAAAAACTGCAAAGTATGGGTATTACTGGCGCAATTCTCGGAAAAGCGCTCTATGAAGGAAAAATCAGGCTGTCAGTCATCCTTCGACAAGCTCAGGATGACGCAAAATCCGATCTCACAAAACGAATTATTCCATGCCTTGATGTAAAAAACGGCCGCGTCGTGAAAGGAGTCAATTTTGAAAATCTCCGCGATGCCGGCGATCCTGTCGAACTCGGAAAAAAATATGCTGAAGAAGGTGCGGATGAGCTCATTTTTCTAGACATCAGCGCCTCGCGCGAAGGACGAAAAACGATGGTAGAGATGGTGAAACGCGTGGCAAAAGAAATATTTATTCCTTTCACGGTCGGTGGAGGCATTCAAACCGTGGAGGATATTCGCGCGCTGCTCCAGGCCGGCGCTGACAAAATTGCCATCAATACTACTGCGGTTAAAAATCCGGATCTCATTTTGCAGGCTTCCAAAAAATTCGGCTCTCAATGCATAGTGGTCGCCATCGACGTAAAAAATGGCAGCCGGGTTAATGACGGTCTGGTTTATATAAAAGGCGGAAGCGAAAAAACGAAACTTGATGTACTTCAGTGGGCAAAAAAGGCGGCGCGGCTTGGTGCTGGCGAAATTCTCCTTACTTCAATGGATGCAGACGGAACCAAACGAGGATTCGATCTTCCACTGCTGCAAAAAATTTCTCGCGCAGTGAAGATTCCGGTCATTGCATCCGGCGGTGCCGGTTCACTCAAAGATTTCAAAAATGCTTTTATCAAAGGCAAAGCCGATGCCGCGCTTGCTGCAAGCCTTTTCCACTATGGAATTTTCTCGATAAAACAAGTCAAAGAATATCTTAAATCTTTTAACATTCCTGTACGTTTATGATACCAGCCATTATTCAAGACGACCGCAGCGGCACGGTGCTGATGCTCGGATACATGAACCGTGTATCGTTTCAAAAAACTCTGAAAACGAAAAAGGTTTGGTTTTACAGCCGTTCAAAAAAACGGCTGTGGATGAAGGGAGAAACGAGCGGAAATATTTTGAAATTCGTGAGCGCAAAGTTTGATTGCGACAAAGATGCCATTCTCGTAAAGGCGCGGCCGACGGGTCCGGTTTGCCACAACAACAGCTTTAGTTGTTTTCGCGAAAAAGAACGTAAGGGAAAACGGCCCGGACCGCTTGAAAAACCTTTTGAAGAGCTTTACGGAGTAATTTTGAGCCGTAAAAAATTTCTGCCAAAAGGCTCATACACAGTCACCCTCTTTCAAAAAGGAATCAACAAAATCTGCGCAAAAGTAAAAGAAGAATCCGGCGAGGTTATCCAAGCCGCAAAAAAAGAATCGAAAAAACGCCTCATAGAAGAAAGCGTTGATCTCCTCTATCACCTCTTCGTGCTTCTGGCGCAGAAAAATATCGGTTTCGGGAAACTTTACCGCGAAATAAAGCGCCGGCGAAAGGAGAAAAAGGCTTGATTCTAGCCTATATTTTGTTACTATACAATCTTCGTACCCTTATTGAGCTATGCCTTTAGCTATGCCCGACCTCTCAAGAGAAAACATATTTCACCAAGAAGAACCGGCTGATCTCTATGCTGAACATTTAGCTAGCGTACGAATGAATACCGGCGAGGCTTTAGACGCGCATGACTTCGATGCTTTGGTAGTACATGCAGGTTTTGAATTAAGACAAATAGGACGTGATTCCACAGTCTTGCCGCTCCCCCATCCTGAAATGTCGCGGTGGATTGGAGGATTATATCCAAAAGATGTTCCGCCTGCCGAAGACGGCGTTGCAAGGCTTGATTATACTTTGGGACACGCTGTTGTTTTTACTCCATCACAAGCAAAACCACGATTATATGTTGAATCAAATCCGGAAAATCGATGGGTTCTTCAAGCCGGCGTTCCGGAAAGAGCGGATCAATTTTTCGAAGTTGTAGTTTCAAAAACCCAGGAAGAACTTTGGGGAAAATTGAGAGGTGCCCTCCCAAAAAGAACAGCTTTTCTTGGTCCGGAAACCATGCCAGATGTTGCATGGAGAAGAAAAGAACGATCGTTGCCGCACCTTGTTCACGCGCCAGAAGGATTAATGGATCATTTAAATTGGAATAGGCTCAAAAAAACAGTCTATGAAATAGCCTGTATGATTTTGGCTACAAGAAAGGCTGCGCTTGGGCATCATGCGGCCAGAGCAGCTTTCGAAAATAGCAATCCTGCTGATGGAAAAGTTTCTGAAGGAAGTGTTCTTAGTGCCTATTTAGCTGGAGCAAGAATTACAGAATCCGATTCTCCGTATCAACCAATTGTTGCTTTTGGTCCTGATGGCGCCATTTTGCATTATTTCAGACCGAATTTTGGAGTAACAGCAGGGAGTACTTTATTAATTGATGCCGGGGCGCAACACAATGGATATGCAGCCGATGTAACATGTACCCATGTACGAGAAGGAGTCAGCGCAGAATTTAGACAAATTCTTGCTGGACCCGATAGCGTTCAAAGAGAATTGGTGGAAATGGTAAAACCCGGAGTTGATTTTGGTGAAATTCAAAAACAAATGTACTTTAAAGTGGCGCAGCTTCTGACTGATGCCGGAGTTATTGTCGGATGCGATGCCCAAAGAGCGGCGGAATTGGGGCTAGCTGCTGCCTTTATTTTACATTCCGTAGGACATTCTATCGGCGCCAATGTTCATGATGAAGGATTACTGCAAGTTGATGAGAGCGGCAGAACTCCGCCCATGCCAAAAGATCCTGTGTTGGTAGGCTCCGGCTATAATAGCCCGCGAGGATCTTTGGGGGAACTCTATGCGATGACGGTGGAACCAGGGATATATTTTGATAGCACGCTACGGGCACGCTTGGCAGCGCGTGACGAGAAAGTGAGCAATGGTACAAAGACAGTCGATTTGGTTGCGTGGAAACTTATGGAACGACTGGCGAGAGATGGCGGTATGCGTATTGAAACAAATGTTATTACGCTTCGTGGCGGAGAAAATGTCGATATTACCAGAGAGTATTTGCCTCAATTAACCAACGTTTAATATGTATTCCCTCGAAGCACATTTCTTTGATGCAGACGGAACTCTCAATGAAATCGACATAAAAGGGGCATTGGCTGGAAAACCGGGAACCGAAGAAATACAGCACTATTATGAAGCGGCAATTGCATTCGCTGCTGCAAAAACAGAGATGGCGCCTGGCGAAGTTGATAGCCGTCTTCGAACTTTAATTTTAGGAGAAGTTTTTCCTCAACGAGCTCATCCTGATTTTTGGGGGAAGCTTCAAGGGAATCGTCCAACTTCTCCGGCAGTGGATCATTTTCTTCTCATCGAAGCGGCGGTGCGACGTTTGCATCCTGTTTTTAATGCTACTCCAGGACTAACTTCAGAACTCTTTAAGGCTGCGAGCGCGGCATCGCACGAACATGCAGCCATAGATGAAGATGCGAGAGGCGTTCTTGGCGATCTTATTAGCCGAAATCGAATTGTAGGAATTACGACAAACTCTTCGACGAAAAAAATTGATGCTATGCTTCGAAAAGCCGGTCTTGAGGCATATACGGTACACGATCGGATTGCTCCCGGACGAATCGGCGTTCTTGGAGACGCGCAAAAATTTAGAGTTGATGAATCCATGCCGGATTCGCCAAAAGAACATTTAGATTTATCGCCCTTTTACGGTGCAGGGATTGAACTTGATTTGCGGCGAGGAGTATTTCGCAAACGTGTACGGCAAGCATGCAATGAAGCCGGCGTCACTGAAGTCCGCTACGTGACCGATATTCCGGAACTCGACCTGTATCCCATGCGGGCGGAGTTTGGCGATGTACTGCGGTGCGCCATGAAATTGAATCCAACGAGCGCCAGTGAAACCGTTAATGCAGTTACAGCTATTCTCAAAGCGCCTGTAGGAACCCGACTTTCTGCACTCGTGAAATTGCTAGATATACAAGATTAATCCAACAGTTTCGAAAGCTCCTTTTTAAAACTCTCCAAATCTTTAAAGTGCCGATACACCGACGCAAAACGGATGTACGCCACTTCATCGAGTTCTTTTAAGGCTTCCATCACGTCTTCGCCGATCACGCGGCTCTCAATTTCTTTGCCTGCCCCGATCCATTTCGCCTCAAGCTCATCCACCATTTTGCCGACCTGTTCTTGCGTCACTGCGCGCTTCCAGCATGCCTGCCAAATCCCCTTTTCCACTTTGTCGCGGCTATAGGGCTCGCGCGAATTATCCTTTTTAATAACGAGAAAATTTGCGGTTTCGATTTGCTCGAATGTCGTGAAGCGGAAATTGCATTTGTCGCACTCGCGGCGGCGGCGGATTTCTGCTCCATCGGTCGTCTCGCGCGAATCAACCACTTTCGTGTCATCGTATTTACATTTGGGACATTTCATAATTTTTAAGCTCAGCTGCGTTCGCAACTGGCTGAGCCAGATTGCTCACTTGCTTCGCGCTCGCGCCGTGCGCTCGCAGTAAGGAAGAACTTAATTGATATAATGCTATATTCGCTGGACTAACTCCGTTGCGAATTGATCTGTGCAGCCGGCAATATAATCTTTTACTACTACCGAAAGCGGATCAGGCGCATCTATTCTCTCGTAAAAACGCCGCGGCAGCAACTTTGGCTCCCGATACAACCGCCAAAAGAGATTTTTGAGAATCCGCTGGCCTCTGCGGGAATGTTTTAAAACTTGCGGCGACTGATACATCCGCTCCCACAAAAATTTCCGCAGCTGCTTAACTTTCTTTTCAAAACTTGCTGAAAAACCGATGAGATTTTTTTTACATTTCAGAATGCCGGCAAGGTTGCGGATTTTGGCTTGGCGAAGGCGTTTTTGAGCGGTTTCTAGCACATCATTGATCATGAGTGAAATAATATGGCTTACGGCACGGTGTCGTAAAACAACCGGATCTAATTTTTTGCGGCTCGGCCTGCCATATTTTTTATAAACCGCTTCGAGCGCCTCACGCCAAAGCGTCAATTGTTGAAGTTCTTTTAAAGAAAACAAGTCTGACCGCAAACCGTCATCAAGGTCGTGATTGTGATAAGCGATTTCATCGGCAAGATCAACGACTTGCGCTTCCAAAGTTTTTCCCATTATTTTTTTTGTGCGTTGATCGTAGAGCGTTTGATGCTTGGCGAGACCTTGGCGCACTTCATACATCAAATTGAGCCCGTCAAAATGAGGAAATTGTTTTTCGAGAACTTCTACGATGCGTTTGCTCTGCTCATTGTGCTCAAAATGGAGGCCGAATTCCTCCATGATTTCGTTCAGAGTGAACTCACCTGCATGGCCAAAGGGCGTATGCCCGAGATCGTGCGCAAGGGCAATTGCTTCGCATAAATCTTCATTAAGCTTCAGGCTGCGCGCCATATCGCGAGCCACCTGCGCCACTTCAAGCGTATGAGTTAGCCGATCGCGAAAATGATCGCCGTACGTAGCTACAAAAACCTGCGTTTTCCCGGAAAGCCTCCGAAACGCTTTGCAGTGGATAATCCGATCACGATCGCGCTGAAATTCTGTTCGTGTTAAGTCAGATTTTTCTGGAAATTCACGGCCGGCGCTCTCTGAACTCAAAACCGCATAATGCGCGAGAAGTTTCTTTTCTCTCTGCTCCAACGTATGCTTAGCCGCTATCATCATAAGGACTCATATAATACAATATAGCCATGGCAAACCTCAAATCCTTAATCGAGCAATTCCTTGAACATTGCGAGATTGAAAAAAATCAGTCGCGAAAGACGGTTGAGAATTACAGCCACTATTTAGGGCGGTTTTTAAAATTTGCCGGAGAGATGGATGTAAACAAGATCGATTTGCCGCTTGTTCAAAAATACAGGCTTCATCTTAATAGAGTCGAGAGTCGAGGGTCGAGGGTCGAGGGTCTTTCAAAAAACACGCAAAACTATCACGTCATCGCATTGCGTGCGTTTTTGAAATACCTCATAAAAAATGATTTTGAAACGCTTGCGCCGGAAAAAGTGGAACTTGCAAAAATCCCGCAGCGAAGTGTTGAATTTTTGAGCCGAGAAGAAGTGGAAACGCTTTTTTCAGCAGTGGATGAAAAGTCGAAAACTGCGTTGCGCGATCTCGCGATTTTGGAAACCCTCTACTCAACCGGCCTGCGCGTAAGCGAACTCGCGGCATTGAATCGCAACCAAGTTGATTTGAAACGCCGCGAATTCATGGTGCGAGGAAAAGGCCGAAAACCGCGCATTGTTTTTTTATCGCAACGAGCCGTTGAACGAATCGAAGCCTATTTAAAGAACCGCGAAGATGCTTTCGAACCGCTTTTTACAAATATCGGCCGAACACGCTCTGCCATGGATATTACGAAAGGCGAACGCAGACGCCTCACAACGGTTTCCATTGAAGCGCTCGTACGAAAATATTCCATGCTTGCTGGAATCATGAAAAAAGTAACTCCACATACGCTCCGCCACAGTTTTGCGACCGACTTATTGCAAAACGGCGCTGATATACGCGCAGTTCAAGAAATGCTCGGCCACGCCTCAATCACCACCACGCAAATTTACACCCATCTCACAAATCGGCGGTTGAAGGAAATCCACGAAAAATTTCACAAATGATATTTTATGAAGCAACGAACCGATCGTTGGCAAATGAGAGCTCTCGCAAAACTCAAAGCCAATAAACGAAAAAACAGAAAAACGCTACATCCACAAGTACGTAGGCAACTGGATGAAAAAGTATAGATTTTTTGCATGTTACAATAAAATTATGACACGCAGCGCATTAGAAAGAGCCGGCATTAAATCTCGGACAGATGGTATTGCTGATCGTGCGCGGCGCATCGTTGTTTCGCCAATCAAGGAAATTGCCATTCTTGCTGCGGAAATTCCGGATGTAATTCCGTTTGCGTGGGGAATTCCTTTTGTGGATACACCGCCGCATATCCGCGAAGCGCTTAAAAAAGCGCTCGATGAAGATCATTTGCTTGGTCGTTATTCGCCGTCCGCGGGTCTGCCCGTTCTTAAACAAGCGCTTGCAGCGCGACTGGCCAAAAAATTCGGCATTGAAGTAAATTGGAAAACGGAACTCCTCGTGACTGCCGGCGCTATGGAAGGCCTCATGGATGCGATGCAATGCACTATAAATCCTGGCGACGAAGTAATCATCACCTCTCCTGGATTTTCTTCCTATACGGAACAAGTGATGCTCGCAGGCGGCGTGCCGAAATATCTTCCGCTTGATGAAAATAAAGATTGGGCTATGCGGCTGGAAGAACTCCCGAAACTCATCACGCCAAAAACTCGCGCCATCATTATAAATTCGCCGTGTAATCCGACCGGAAGTATTTTTTCGCAGCAAGAACTCGATGCCATTGCCGATGCCGTGCTCAAGCACAATCTCATTCTCATCACAGACGAACCATATGACTTTCTCCTTTTTGATGGAACTAAACTGTCGACTCTCGTTGCTGATGACCGGCTGCGCAAAAATCGCATCAGCTGTTTCAGTTTTTCGAAAGAATACGCCATGACAGGCTATCGCGTTGGCTATGTTTTTGCGGAAGAAGGCATGATCCGCCAAATGATGAAAGTGCATGATGCGTTTATCGTTTCCGCTCCGCGGCCAAGCCAAGTGGCGGCGCTGGCAGCCATAAACGGCCCGCAAGCTTGTGTGGAAGAATTGCGCAAAACTTTGCAAGATCGCCGCGATCGCCTTTGCTCGCATCTCGACCGCATGAAAAAGTGGTTTTCCTATGTGAAACCGCGCGGGACATATTATTGTTTTGTAAAATTTCAGGATGGTTCCGCGGATGACGTACAGCTTGCATTAGATATTCTCAACGGCGCTCATATTTCCGTTGTGCCGGGGTCAGCATTCGGTCCGGAAGGTAAAGGCCATCTGCGAATTTGCTTCGGCTGCACGATTCCGGAAATTGATGAAGGAATGGGACGCTTAGAAAACTGGTTAAAAAAAGCGTATCCGTAAGGTATCATAAAACTATGATAGTTTTTGACGGCGTTACCAAACGCTTTGGAAAACGCACAGTGCTTGAAGATATTGATCTTCAAATCAAGCCTGGCGAGTTTATTTCGATTGTCGGACCGAGCGGAGCGGGAAAAACCACTATCATCAAACTGATCCTTGGAGCGGAGAAACCTTCGGAAGGAAGTATTTTTATGCATGATAAAGATATCGCCGGTTTTGAAGATGACGATTTACAACTGCACCGCCGCCATATCGGAACGATTTTTCAGGATTACAAACTTTTGCCGCAAAAAACAGTGTTTGAAAATGTGGCGTTTGCGCTTGAGGCATGCGATTATGCTCTCCCTCAAATTATGGAACTTGTGCCTGAAGCTTTGGAAGCTCTTAACATAACGCATCTTCAAGACCAATTTCCGCATGAACTTTCCGGAGGTGAATCGCAGCGCGTAGCCCTTGCCCGCGCAACAGTACATAAACCGCGGCTCATTCTTGCCGATGAACCGACCGGCAATCTTGATTTTGAAAATGCCAAAAAAGTGCTGAAGGAACTCATGAAAATCAATATGAATGGCGTCGCAGTACTTTTGACCACCCACAATAAGCCATTGGTCGATCTGATCGGGCAAAAAGTCGCGCATTTACAGAATGGCAGGTTGACCTTATACTAAGGGCGTCATTCATAATAACTATGGCCTACCTCGAAAAAACACTTGAGCTAAAAAAACTGCCGGAGAAAAAAATAGCTCAAGTTTTGCGCGAACATTCTATCGGACTTACGGCTGCGGAAGCTGCAAAAGTCACAAAACTTCTTGGTAGAAATCCTACGCTGACGGAAGCCACCATCTGGAGCATTCAAGGCTCTGAACACTCTTCTTATAAATCAAGCAAACGGCATCTAAAAATGCTGCCGACTGACGGACCGAACGTTATGCTTGGCCCGAGCGAAGATGCCGGTATTGTTGAAATTGCAAAGATAAACGGCAAACGCTACGGCATTGTTATTTCGCATGAAAGCCACAATCATCCTTCGCAAGTTGTGCCGTATGAAGGAGCCGCAACCGGCATCGGCGGAAATGTGCGCGATGTGCTCTGCATGGGCGCCCACGTTATTGCAGTGGCTGATCCTCTCCGTTTTGGCGATATCTCACGCAATCAAACAAAACTTATTGCAGGCGGAGTGATTGATGGAATCGGCGGTTATGGAAATCCGATCGGCGTGCCGAATATCGGCGGCGATGTCTATTTTAATAAAAGTTTCAATGATAATTGCCTTGTAAATGTCGTAACGCTCGGTTTGCTTGCGGAAGATGAAATTATTCACAGTCGTGCTCCGAAAGGAGCGGCCGAAAAAGGTTATGAAATCATTCTCGTGGGTAAACCGACCGATTTCAGCGGCATGGGCGGCGCGGCGTTTGCATCGCTCCAATTGCGCGAAGAAGATCGCGAGAAAAACAAAGGCGCTGTCCAGGAACCAAATCCGTTTTTGAAACGCCATATCATGGAATCAACATATGACCTCTTCCGAATTTTAAAAGAGAAAAAACTGACTGCGAAAGTGGGATTTAAGGATCTCGGCGCCGGAGGCATAATATGCTCAACTGTAGAAATGGTGGCTCACGCCGGCTACGGCGCGAATATTGATCTTGAAAAAGTGCATGTATCAATGGAAGGTTTGCCGCCTCATGTTATTGCGTGTTCAGAAACGCAGGAACGAATGTGCTGGATGGCGCCGAAAGAACTCACAAAACTTATTCTGAACCATTACAACGAAAAATGGGCGCTGCCGAAAATAGCGAAAGGCGCTCGGGCTTCTGTCATTGGAAAAGTCACAAAAGGAAATTATGTGCTGCGGTATCAAGGCGCAGTCGTGTGCGATGCAAAAGCCGGCGATATCACCGCCGGACTTTCATACAACCGTCCATTTCGGCCGCGGCGAAAGGCTTTCCGTGAACCAAAACTCCCGATGCCGCGTGATCTCAAAAGTGTCTTTTTGAAACTGCTTGCGCATGAAAATATCGCATGCCGGGCGCCGGTTTATGAATCCTATGACAAAAACGTACAAGGACTTTCCGTGATCGAAGCAGGCCAAGCGGATGCTGGAGTAATCGCTCCGTTTCGAAATCGGGAAGATATTCCGGAAGAATTCCAAAAAAT
Organism: Candidatus Peregrinibacteria bacterium; assembly: GCA_016186205.1. Classification (GTDB taxonomy): domain Bacteria; phylum Patescibacteriota; class Gracilibacteria; order UBA1369; family UM-FILTER-53-11; genus JACPMA01. The sequence continues at coordinate 72,360 of JACPMA010000005.1, forward strand.
CGGCGTGGCGCTTTCAACAGATGCTAATCCTTTATACGGCCAAATCGATCCATATTGGCAAGCGGCGAATGCGGTAGTAGAAAGCTGTCGAAATGTAGCTGCGGTTGGAGCAACGCCACTTTGCATTACAGACTGCCTTAATTATGGAAATCCGGAAAAACCCGATCAAATGTGGGAATTTGTGGAAGGAGTTTCCGGTGTTGCCGATGCGCTCAAAGGAATAGGGCTGAAAGGGCACGAAAAAACTCCACTTCCATGTATTTCCGGAAATGTAAGTTTATATAATGCTTCTGAAAAATCTTCAATTGCTCCGCAGGCCGTGATTGCCACGCTTGGTCGCATGGAAAATACAGAACGCGCGACTACTATGAAAATAAAATCCGCAGGGAATCATCTTTTTGTCATCGGCCCGCGGAAAAATGAGCTCGGCGGGAGTGCATATTACAATCTTTTTGGACAGCTTGGAGCGAATATACCGCAGCCCGATTTTAAAGAAGCATCAAAAGAAATTTCTGCTGTAACGGATATTATTACTGAAGGGCTCGCGGAAAGTTGTCATGATATTTCTGACGGCGGGCTCGCTGTTGCTATTGCTGAAATGTGTCTTGGCGGGAGCGGCAACGGAAAAATCGGCGCAAAAATAGTCATCAGCACCATTGATGAGCGGCCGGCGAAAAAGAAAAAAACGAAACCGCTCCGAAGCGATACGAAACTTTTCTCGGAAACCGGCGGATTTATTCTTGAAATCACTCGACGGAATATGAAGAAAGCGAAAAAAATCGCATCCGCAGCGGGCGTACCGCTCATACGTCTCGGCTTTACAACCCGCAGCAATAAATTGGTCGCCTTTGATTTTGGCAAAGAAATTTTGAATGTAAAACTTCCAGCTATGCGGCGCGCGTGGATGGATGGATTACGAGAAAAATTAAGATAAAATTTATTTTATTTTCATGCTCGCCCGCTGGGGCGGGCTCGCCTGATGCTAAGAATCGCCATCATTCAATTCCCGGGACTAAACACGGAATACGAAACACGCCGCGAGATCAATAAAACCGGCATGCGCGGTGAATTCTTCAGATGGAATGAAGACTTTAAAAAACTCGCCGCATACGACGGTTACGTTATCGGCGGCGGCTTTGCCTACGAAGATCGCGGAAGGGCCGGAATTATTGCTTCGCTTGAACCGATTATGAAAGAACTCAAAGCGCAGTCCGAAAAAGGAAAACCGGTGCTCGGCATCTGCAACGGCGCGCAAATTCTTGTGGAAGCCGGCCTTATTCCGGGCGCAGACGGGAATAAACTTGCCATGGCGCTTGCTCGCAATAAACGTATCAAGGATGAAGAAATAATCGGGACCGGTTATTACAATACGTGGGTTCATTTAAAATGCACGGCTCCGAAACAATCTTGCATGTTCACTTGGAATATTCCGGAAGGAGAAATTCTCCGCGCTCCAATCGCTCACGGCGAAGGCCGTTTTACAACAGATATCGCTGAACTTTTTCCTCTTCTTCAATCAAAAGGACAAATTGCCTTACGGTATTGCGACCGACATGGGGTCATTACTCAAGATTTTCCAATCAATCCGAACGGCGCCGTATTCAATACGGCCGCGATTTGCAATCCAGACGGAAATGTCATGGCTGTAATGCCGCATTTAGAGCGCGACTTTGTGTCGAGCGCAAAACTTTTCACGTCTATGCGTGATGCCCTTCTTGCTCGAAAAGCAGGCGGACTTCAAAAGCGCAGCCGTCATCTTCATGTAAAACCGGTCAACAGCTGGCCTATAAAGCTTTTCCAGCCGAAAGAAAAATCATTCAAGCTCTTTATTTCTCTCATTATTACCGACAATGAAGCCGATACATTTGAAATGACGATCAAAAATCTCGGCTGGCCGAAAATCAGCCTGAAGCGCAAAACGCTCGTTGAGCTGGAATATACAGGAAAGCCTGATTTTCTCACGCTATCGCGCAAACTCATTCAGAGCGGAGTGCTCCTTAATACCAATAAAGAATTGGCGACTGTTGAAATGCCGAAACGACGGCTCGGCCTAGTTGAAAAATCTCAAGAACAATTTACTTTTCAGCTCTTGATTCGTGAAAAACCGGATTTTGTCGGCATGGCTAAGCTCGCAACGATCCAAAAACGCCTTAAATTCAGCGAAATTACTGGAGTTCATATCGGGACGCTTTGGGAAATTCATATACCTACCAAGAGTAAAAATGTTGCAGAGCAAGAATTAAAACGCCTTGTCGGAACAAATCTTTTTTTCAATCCTCATCGGCAAGAAGCATATTTATGTTGACGTACAAGAAAGCGGGCGTTGATAGACGTCTCGGTGATCTCTGTTCCGAAATTGCTTATCGTGAAGCGAAAAAAACCTTTGCAAGCCGCCGCGGAATGATTGGCGAACCGTTACGCATGGACGGCGGTTTCACCGGCGCGCTCGATATGGGGAAATTTCTCCTGGTGCAAAATGAAGATGGAGTTGGAACAAAAATAGAAATTGCGATGAGAATGGGGCAATTTGACACGCTTGGATACGACCTTGTCGCCATGGTTGCGGATGATGCCATTTGCGTTGGGGCAGAGGTGATTTCGATAACGAATACTATTGATACTTCTACGCTTTCCAAAAATGTCGTAAGCGGCTTAATGAAGGGACTTTCAAAAGCCTGCCGCGAACAGAAAATCGTGATTCCTGGCGGTGAAATTGCCGAACTCAAAGGGCATGTGAACGGATATACATGGAATGCTACTGCGGTTGGAATTGTGGAAAAAAATAAATTTATTGACGGCCGCACAATTCGGCCTGGAGATGAAATTATCGGCATCGCGTCGCCGAATTTTCGATCGAACGGATTCACGCTCTTACGCGCAATTCTCAAAAAAGCCTATGGAGAAAAATGGCATCTAAGGAAATTTCACGGCAAACGATGGGGCGACATAACGCTTGCTCCATCGCTGGTATATCACGCCGGAATTCTGTCTCTGATTGGGCGTTTCGGCGAAAAACCGCGTGTGCGCCTAAAAGGCATAGCACATATTACAGGCGGAGGATTGCCTGGAAATACTCCACGCATGTTCGGGAAGCAAAAATTCGGGCTCATGCTTGATCAACTTCCTTCTCCGCCTGCAGCAATGCTGGAATTACAACATCTTGGAAATATTTCTGACAGCGAAGTTTACGAAACATGGAATATGGGCATAGGCATGGTGCTGGTTGCGGAAAATACCAAAAAAGCGCTAGCGCTTTTAAAAAAGACTGGGCTTAAGGCATCGGTAGTTGGAAAAGTGACGAAAAACTCGGGGATTATTATAAAAACTTATAGTAAAAAGGTATTGCGTTATTGAAATTTTTTGTAGAATTCCGATAGGGCATTTTTGTTTACTAGAAGCACAAAAATCCACCGCGGTGGATTTTTGTGTAA
>JACPMA010000004.1 GCA_016186205.1 Candidatus Peregrinibacteria bacterium
TAGCTCAGTTGGTAGAGCAGCACTTTCGTAAAGTGAAGGTCCCCGGTTCAAGTCCGGGTACCGGCTCCAGCGCGTGGCAAACCTGCGGTTTTCCCCGCGGGCTCCTTTCCGCACAGAGTTCTCGTTCGCAAAAAGCTCGCCCACTTCGTCATGCCTCACAGCGGGAACTCAGCGAGACCCGCTGCTCGGCATTTCTACGTTAGCTCGCTTCTTGCTCACTCGCTTATTTCCTCGCTCCGCATGCGCTGCGCTCGGTAGATTACATATTGCTGATCAATGCTGTGCGCGATCGCATGGTGTTCTTCGCAAAACGGCGCGAGGTATTTTGGGTTATGACGACGGCTAAAACTGAATCGCTGGCTATGATGAATTTCGGTAGCTTCATGGTGACACCATTCAACGGAACATTTTGTACCATATTCTTTGGTTAGAATATTGCGAACTTGCACCGGAATATATCGTGAATCTGTCGTTTTTGCCTCATTCGCGAGCTTCTCTTTTTCTTGAGCAATTTCTATTTCGCGCTTTTTCAAAAATTCCAAAATGAGTTCGTTTATATCAATGCCTTTTTGTTGAAGTTTAAGAAGTTTTTGCGTTACTTCGGAATTTAATTTCAGTTCCTCCACGCCGCCGCCATTAACGCCTCTGTTTGCGTTTTGCGAATTTTGTGACAAATTCGTGTTCCCGGGAACATTTTTATAGTGCCTTTCGTCTCTTGCTAATGTCTCAAGCGCTGATCGTGGCAACAGTTTTATTTGACTCGCTAAAAACTCTTGATTTTCGGGAGTTGCAATCGAAGCTATTTTTGCCATCTTGCTAACGCTTACCTCTCCACTTACCAATATCTCTCTCAAAACCGGAATTTCTTTAAATCTTTTCTCTAAATTTAAAACTCGCCGCACATATTCCTCGCTCATCCCGGCCAACTTTGCCGCGAATTCAAAAATCGAACCGAAACCTTTCTTTTTATAAAGCCGGCGTCGGTATACCTCCGGAAGAAGTCCGGCAAATTTATTCCGATATCGCAGTGCGAGCTCGCCGTATTGCTTGCAAAGGAGGAATAATTTTTCGTCCGAGGTGTGCATGAAATTTTCCATAAAATGTATATGTTATGAGTACGCACTCATAGTACTACATGCATAACGAAAATCCAGTTTTTTGGCTAGCAAAAAGCATAAAATGTGATCGTTTATGTTCAAAAGCGCGCCGTACTATTTTGTTTGCGGCGATGCCAAGGAAGTATTCTCGGCATGCATTGCCTGCGAACAAGAATAACCGATGAGACCTCCGGCCGCCAAAAGGCCTGCTCCAATAATAACAACGGTTCTTGTGGCAGCTGCTATACCTTTCTGAATTTCTTCAATGGTTCCTTTAGCAAGAGTGAGTTTTACTTCCACAGAATTTTGTCCGCTTGGCCGAATATTTATTGGTGAGCTTGGAAGAGCTCCTATAATGCCGACTCTCTGCAAAAGCTTAAGTGTGAATGTAGCTGTTTTTATAGCATCTACAGCAGCTTGAGGAACTTCGCTATCCACAAATATTCCAGTATCCACTTTGGGAGGCATAAAAAAATGTTTTAGGGATTTAAAATAGCAATTTTATAAAAGATTGTCGAGGAAAATCCATGTGACAATTGCGCGGTGTGTAGTTTCGCGTCATTTTAATACCACCTCATCATCCCAACCACCACCCCCTGCACTTGTAAATCCGATTCGGGATATATATTTTTGTATTTCGGGTTTTCGGCTTTAAGATAAGGACGGCCGCGATCGAGCATGTAGCGTTTCACGGTCGATCCGCCGTCAACCAAAGCCACGACAATGTCGCGCAATTTCGGCTGGCGCTTCATGGAAGCGATTACATGATCGCCGTCTAAAATTCCGGCGCCAACCATGCTGTCGCCGCGCACTTTTAAAATAAAACAATGCTCCGCGCCCTTAATCTTACCGACTTCGAAAGAAACCCAATCTTCCACATTTTCTTCGCTCGTCACCGGTCCGCCAGCCGGAATATGCCCGACAACCGGAATCTTCACAAAATCAGTTTTTAGGCGCGCTGCAACAGACGGCAATAATTTTATGCTCCGCGGCGTATCACCTTTTTGAATCGCGCCTTTTGACTCAAGCGCCTTTAAACAATGTATGACAAAACCATCGGACTTCAGGTCCATAGCCTCGCGCATTTCACGCACTGTCGGCGAAGCGCCGTGTTTAAATTGATATTTCTCGATGAATCCGAAAAGAATTTTTTCCTTGGGCGTTAAGGTTGCGCCCTTCGGGCGCATTATTTGCTTAGCAAGCCCTTCGGGCTCGCCTATTGTTTTCATGCCGTCAGTATATATGTGTGCGCGCTCATAGTCAAGCACTTTGCAAAAAATTGGTATTGCCAATTTTGCGAATCATACGTAAGATTCAACCCATGGATCAAGCCAGCGAAACCCCGCCGCCACAACAACCTCGTGTACAGCCAACATTGAAAGATCTCGATGCTGCGGTTCGAACAGCAGCTGTTGCCTTTATTCGTAAACTAGAAATAGGAACGAGGCCTCTTTCAGAGGACGCGGAACCAATGCCGCGCATACCTTTTAACCCTGTTACTATTGGAATGGCAGTGCAAGCTCACTTTGAAAGATACGGCGTTGTTCCTGATCCGGAAGATCCTGTGGATTATCAGCGAATTGTGGCTGGCCTGCTTCTTAGCAGATACGCTGAAATGCCTACTGCGTAATATTCCTGAAATCAAAATTAGCCGCTACCATACTCACATCATCTTCTTTATCAAGCGCTTCCAGAAGATCAAGAAGTTTTTTGCCAACTTCCGAATCGCCCACCTCAACAAGGTTTTTCGGCACATACTGAAGCTGCGCAGATTCAACCGCAAAACCTTTAATTTCCAGATTTTTCTTAACCTCGGCTAATTGATTCGCCGCCGTATAAACCCTCCACCCTCTTCCCTCAACCCTCAACCCTCGTTCTTCAATATCATCCGCCCCAGCATCAATCATTTCGAGTTCACCGCTGTCGCGATCATTCTTCGCCTTCACAGCCAAAACGCCTTTCCGCTCAAATAAAAAATTTGTAGAACCAATTGAACCAATACTTCCTCCATGTTTTTGCAAAATGGTTCGTATTGTTTGATTTGTGCGATTTTTGTTATCGGTCAAAACTTCTATTAAAAGCGCCACGCCGCCCGGAGCATAACCTTCATAGACCACTTCCTGCAGTTGTTCCCCTTCTTTTAATTCGCCAGTGCCTTTTTTAATCGCCCGTTCAATATTTTCTCGCGGCAAATTATCAGCGCGGGCATTTTCCATAGCCAAACGCAAACCCGGATTCATGGCAGCATCGCCTCCGCCTTGCCGCGCAGCAAGTTCGATTAAACGCGCATGTTTGGTGAAAGTTTTTCCGCGCTTGACATCAGTAGCGCCTTTTTTGAGTTTGATTTGAGCCCAATGAGAATGACGCGCCATGTTTAAAGTATACACCCGCTGTATGCCATAAAATCATCTTGAGTCAACCACCTATATATGATATAATGAAATCAAAATAAAAATAGTCAACGCATCAACCCAACAAGATGTTTAAAAACAAAAAATTACATCAAAAAGCGCATTATTTTCTTACAGCGATTTTAATTGCCGTATTTGCCATCGGTTCTATTGGCGTCGGAATTTTTGCAAGCCGCATTAATACAGAACTTCAAGCAAGCCTTTTTTCATATAAAAGATTAAAAGGCAAACGCAGCGCAGCAAGCCGTCTTATTACGCAACTTGTTATACCGGAACCTATTCAGCATGCCATAGACGTCTGTCTATATATACCGCCGGAAAAACCAGAATACAAAGGAGAAATTATGACTACAGAAAATAAAGCTTGGGCCGAACCCGGCGGAGAATTTGAAGTTTCTGTTTATGTGAAAAATACCGGAAATACGGCTTGGTTTTCAGATTCCAGCGGTTGCGCAACAGAGACAAAAATGCGCCTTGGAACGGTTCGAGAACTTGATCGAGCGAGTATTTTCTTTAATCCCGGCGATGCCCGTTGGGTTAGTCCGAATCGAATTGCAATGGTGGAACACCGCGTTGATCCCGGTGAAATTGCCACGTTCAGCTTTAAATCCCGCGCGCCGCGCGTTGACAGTGAAATTTTCCGCGAATATTTTCAACCGGTTGTAGAGGGCGTTAAGTGGTTTGATAAAAAAGAAACGATGGTGCGCGTAGATATCTATGCAGGAGAAACAAGCGCTGATTTGGAACGCCAATTATTTTATTTGGGGCATTCCGGCCAAGCATCAAGTCTTGATATTACAGGCGAACCGGTTGTTGAAATAGATATTTCGGAACAAAAAATGCGGTTTAAATTCGGCGATCATGTTGTGCGGGAATATCTAGTTTCGACAGGGACTTTCCGAACGCCGACTCCTCTTGGAAAATTTTCAATTCTCAATAAACAGGAACTGCGTATCGGCGGTGCGGCTCCGCATTACCGAATGCCTTATTGGCAGGGCGTAACAAAAGGCGGCGTCGGCCTGCATGCATTGCCATATTTAGCAAATGACAAAGGTGTTTTTTGGAATGAGGCTTTAACGCACATCGGCCAGCGGGCATCGCACGGATGCATCCGGCTGCTTACGGAAGACGCCGAAGAACTTTTTGGCCTCACGGAAATAGGAGTGCCGGTGGTGATACAGGCATAAAGCCCATATAAATCAACAAAGCGGAAATGGTCGTTTGCCGCAGTGAGCGTTTGCCGAAGGAGGGCCGGAGGATCATGTATCCGATGGCCCGACTGGGAAGCGAACGAAGGCAAATACCGTTTCCGCTTTGTGGTGTACAATAACGTGGCATGAAAAATGATTCGCCTCTTTTAGCCGACCTTAATGAGAAACAACGCGAAGCTGTTCTTACGACCGAAGGACCTGTGCTTGTGGTGGCCGGGGCGGGCTCTGGAAAAACGCGCGCTCTCACAAACCGCATTGCTTATCTCATTCGCGAACGCGGCATTTCGCCGTGGAACATTTTGGCTGTGACATTTACAAATAAAGCCGCGGGCGAAATGCGCGATCGAATCGTCCGGCTTCTCGATGCAAAAGAAAATACGGCGGCGCTACCGACTATCGGCACATTTCATTCGGTCTGCGTGCGCATTCTTCGCAAACACATTCATCTGCTCGACTTTGAAAATTCTTTTGTAATTTACGATGACAGCGATCAGCAGATTCTCATGAAACATATTTTTGCCGACCTCAAAATCAATGAAAAAGAATTGAATCCGCGAGCAGTTTTGAATCATATTTCCGCTGCAAAAAACCGGCTCATCGGGCCGGAGAAATTTACATCGCAGGCAGACAGTTATTTTGCGGAAAAGGTGGCGCGGCTTTATGGCCCGTATCAAGAACGACTAAAGAAAAACAACGCGCTGGACTTTGACGATCTTCTTATGAAAACGATCGAACTTTTTAAAACGCATGAGCCGATTCTCGACCAATATCAAGAACGCTTCCGCTACATTCATGTTGACGAATATCAAGACACGAATCACGCGCAGTATACTTTGACAAACTTACTGGCTGCAAAATATAGAAATCTGTGCGTGATCGGCGATCACGACCAATCGATTTACAGTTGGAGAGGAGCAGACATCACAAACATTTTGGAATTTGAAAAAGATTATCCTGAAGCCAAAGTTATAAAAATGGAGCAAAATTATCGTTCAACGCAATTTATCCTCGATTCGGCGCAGGCCGTTATTGTGAAAAATAAAAAGCGGAAAGAAAAACGCTTGTGGACCGAGCGCGATGGCGGAGATTTGGTGCGTATATGGATTGCGGAAAATGAACGCCATGAAGGAGAGCTTGCGGCGAATGAAATCCGGCAGGCTTTGCGCGGTTATGAATTTCCCGACTATCGTGATTTTGTAGTTCTTTACCGCACAAACGCGCAATCGCGCGTGCTTGAAGAAGTTTTTATGCGGCATGGAATTCCGTATAAAATCGTCGGCGGAATCCGGTTTTATGAACGAAAAGAAATTAAGGATTTGCTGGCGTATTTACGCGTGATCGCAAACCCGACGGACAGCGTGAGTTTGCTTAGGATTGTGAATGTGCCGCAGCGGCAAATCGGGCCGAAGACGCTCGAAAAATTGCAGACTTTTTCCAATATAAAAGATTGTTCGTTGTTTGAAGCAATGATTCGGGTGCAGGAAATCGGTGAAGAACTGCCGGATGCAAAACGCGAGAAAGTTGAACGGTTTGTAAAACTCATCCGCGGTCTTCAGAGACGCAATCGCGAGGTTCCCACAGGCGCGTTGATTAAATTTATTCTTGATGAAAGCGGATATAAAAAGTTTTTGGATGATGGAAGCATTGAGGGCGAAGCGCGTCTTGAAAATGCTAAAGAGCTTATTTCCGTGGCTTCAAAATACGATAAGTTGGAACCAGGCATTTCGCTGAATGTATTTTTGGAAGAGGTATCGCTTGTTTCGGATCTCGACAGCTTAGATGCAAAAGACAATGCCGTAACTTTTATGACTTTGCACAGCGCCAAGGGTTTGGAATTCCCGTGGGTTTTTATTTGCGGTCTGGAAGAAGGCTTGCTGCCGCATTCGCGGAGTATGCTTGAGCCTTCGGAATTGGAAGAGGAGCGGCGATTATTTTATGTCGGCTGCACGCGCGCCATGGACCGGCTTTATCTTCTTCATACAAAAAACCGCATGCTTTACGGCGAAAGCCAAACCGTGATTCCGTCGCAATTTTTAGATGATATTCCGCAGGAGCTTGCGCAGCGCAACGATGCGTCGCTTATGCAGCGGCCGGCGCGGCTTGCAACATTTGGAGAAAAACCGATTCCGGTGGAAAAACCGCTGTTTGAATTTTCCGACGGCGACCGCGTGCGGCACGCCACTTTTGGCGAAGGCATGGTGGTGAGCGTAACCGGAGGCATTATAACTGTGGCGTTCAAAAATCCGCAGTACGGAATTAAAAAACTTGCGATCACGATCGCACCGCTGGAAAAAATATAGAGCAATTTAGAGTCTAGCTACAAGCCATAAACATCTTTTCGGTGTTTTATCCGAAGAATCATCAGCACAAAAATATTCCCGCTATGATCTACATCGAAAAGCACGCGATAATCGCCAACACGAAAACGGTACTCTCCCATAGCTGGATTAGTAAGACGTTTTGCAAATTTAAGAGGATTTGCCTGAACAGTCCAAAAACTAATTTTCTTTACAATACGTCTCGCTTGGACTTTTTCAAGATTTCTCAAATCATGCCTTGCTGAAGCTGTATAGATGACTGAATGCATAGAACAAATTTAGGTTCCTTAGAGCAGTCCGAATTCCTTCATAATTTCATTTTGCGTGAAAGTTTTTCCTTTCTTTATTTCCGTACGGGCTTTTTTAATTTCTTTCGCAAATTTCTGTAAAACGAACCTTTTTTCGTCGATTGGTTTTATCTCGAGAACGGGAACATTTTTCCTCAAAACAACAAAGTGTATATCCATCGTTTTAGCCTGCTCCGTATAGGCGGATATGTTGGCCCGAAATTCCTTCATGCCGACAAATTTAGTAATCATAATAGTGCAATTAAGGTATATCTTAAGTGTACAGTATAAAACCTAAAAATACTAGAGATAGAGGCAGGGACGATCTTTCAGCGTCCCTGCCTCGGGTTATTTTATCCGAAGTTCACTCCTTCGCAGCGAGCGTGAAGCTCGCGCTCGGGGTAAGACTGCGGATAATCATGTACTCCGGTTCACCATCCTCGGCGACCACACACCATTCAAAAAGATCTCCCTCGCGGTGAACGACTCCATTCGGATGGGAAATCGTAATGTAACCGCTCTTGCGCAGCACCAAAAAACAGTACTGCACGCTCGGCCGCCCGTACAACGTCACTTGCTGCGGCGAATCTTCGGAAACGGTGAAGAAAAGCGTGTCCGCGGCCGAGGCCGCTTCCATCCCGTCGTCTTCACATGTTCCGTAGCCGTTCGGCGCCGAGAAAATCACCTCCTTTCCGGCTTCCGGCGCCGTTTCGATACACAACTCGTCGTTCGTAAGCGAATCCACGGCCAACGAATCCGCGCCGCCAACGATATTCTGCTGCGGCGGCCACGGCTCATCGTATCCGCAGCTTGTGTTCGACAGCACCATCACTGCCGCCATCAAAAATGCAGCGACAACAAACCACGCGCGACCGTCCATGATTTAATCCTCCTGTTATTAAAGACCCCTCCCGACAGGCACGCACCCTAGCACACTCTCATGAAATTTTTCTAAACTTTTTATAACACGAAAATCCACCGCTGTGGATTTTTGTGCTTCTAGTAAACAGAAATGCCTTATTGTCATTCGATAAAAAATTTCTAAATCGCATACGTCAGTTTGCCGCGGTAAGTATTCATCGTGTATCCTCTACTCCGTCTCTTCTATGCGTCGTTCTCAATCAATTCTCCTCTCAAGCGTCCTCGTAACCGGCCTAATCACATTTTCCTTTGGCTGGTTTTTTGCAAAAAACATAAAACCGGCTGGAAACGCCGCAGGAGCCTCCGGCACAACTAACCAAGCAGCGCAAAAATTCAGCGAAGCCGGACCGTTTGAAGAAAAAACAATCCATGTCCGCGACTTAGAAGAAGTATGGGCAAGGCTTCAAAACGCCTATTATGACGCATCAAAATTAAACCTCGAAAAACTTGAATACGGCGCTGTAAAAGGTTTTGTGGCAGCCATCGGCGATCCATACAGCGTCTTTATGACCCCGGAAGAATCAAAGGAATTTGAGAACGGTTTGGAGGGCCAGCTCGAAGGCATCGGCGCTGAATTGGAAGTAAAAAACGGCAAACTTATCGTCGTTTCTCCTCTAAAAAATTCTCCTGCAATGGAGGCCGGCGTGCGCAGCGGCGACATCATCTATAAAATCGGCGACGATTTGGCCGAAGAAATGACCCTTTTTGAAGCCATCACCAAAATCCGCGGCAAAAAAGGAACGACCGTAACGCTCACAATTCTGCGCGAGGGAATACCAAAACCAATCATCCTCACAATTATCCGCAGCGAAATTACCATCGATTCCATAACGCTCAAAAAACTCAACGGCGATATTTTTCACCTCGCCATCAATCAATTCAACGATCATACAAAATCGGAATTCAATGATGCGATTCAAACTATTCTTCTTGAAAAAGCGAAAGGTTTAATCCTCGATGTGCGCGGAAACGGCGGCGGATATCTCGACACATCTATAGATATACTTTCCGAACTGCTTTCCGGAAAAATAACCGCTGCGATCATTAAAAAACGCGATGCATCAAAAAATGAAACCGTAAAAACAACCGGCAGCAGCCGGCTCGCGGATATTCCGCTCATCGTGCTTGTGGATAAAGGCTCGGCTTCGGCATCGGAAATCGTGGCCGGCGCAATCCAAGACTACAAACGCGGCATCGTGATGGGCGAAAAAACTTTCGGAAAAGGCTCTGTGCAGGAATTAAGCGAACTTGCGGACGGCTCGCGTCTGCGAATGACAATCGCAAAATGGTTCACTCCGCTTGATCGTTCCATTGATGAAATCGGGGTTATGCCGGACCAAGAAGTAAAAATGACCGAGGACGATTTCGAAAAAAATCGAGATCCGCAGCTCGACGCCGCGCTCCAATATTTTCGTAACAAAAAATAATGAGGGCTCTAATATGCACGCTATAAAAGAACCAAATCGTTATATTGTCATAATCATTTTTTTGATTTCGCTCGGCCTTCTTTTTTTCGCCAGGCCGAAAATAGAACCGACTTCCTTCAAAGACTCCCCGCTGTTTGAAGGAAAAGTGGTGAAGGTTCTTTCGGAAAAAAGCGTTGGAAAAAACGACATCGCTTATTTGGGCGCGACAAAAATACAAACTTTGCTTGTGGAAGGAAAAATCGACGGCGCTGTCAAACAAATCTCTGTGGAAAATTCCATAATGACGGTCGAACAAGGCGATCGGATATTTTTTCAGAAAATGGAGGATGGAAAAAGATTTGCAATGACGGAGATTTCACGGACGCGCGGGCTCATATGGCTTTCGCTTTTTTTCGTAATTCTTGTCCTTCTTGTTAGCGGCAAAAAAGGCCTCAATGCTTTGGTGGGACTTGTTTTTACTTTTGCAGTTATAATTTCTTTTCTTGTTCCGCGAATTCTCGCGGGACAAAATTCCATCGCCGTATCGCTCATCGGCGCAATTATAATTTTAGTCGGGACGCTTTATGTCACTTATGGCTGGAATAAAAAATCATTTTCCGCGCTCGTCGGCATTGCGCTCACGCTCCTTTTTGTAAGTTTATTGGCGCAATTTACAATCAGCGAATTGAATTTCACAGGTTTTGCCAGCGAAGAAGCCGCATACTTAAATCAAGAAACAGGCGACCGCGTAAATATCATTGCGCTTCTGATAAGCGGTATTATCATTGCGGCCATCGGCATTTTGGATGACGTCGCCATCACTCAAGCGTCCGCCGTTTTTACTTTAAAATCCGCAAAAACTTCTTTAAGCCGCTGGGATTTATTTCGAAAAGCCATGATCGTCGGAAAAGATCATATCTCTGCTGTCATCAATACTTTAATTCTGGCGTACACCGGCGCCGCGCTTCCGCTTGTTCTTTTGCTCGCCATCGGCGACAACACGCAAATCGGCTACACCGCAAGTCTTGAAATCGTTGCTGAAGAAATCGTGCGGACGCTCGTTTCATCCGCCGGACTGATATTGGCTGTTCCAGCGACGACGTTTGTAGCGGTGCTGCTTGCGAAACGGAAATAAACAATATTAATTTGTACGCCTCGCTAAACTCGCTCGGCGGCGCAACAGAAGCGCTTCGCTTTCTGTTGCGTATTGGCGGAGAGGGAGAGATTCGAACTCTCGATACACCTTTACGATGTATAACAGGTTAGCAACCTGCCGCCTTCAGCCTCTCGGCCACCTCTCCAAGCATTACATAATGTAGTATATTCCAAACAATGCCGCTTCATGATACCTTTTTCGCCATTTTTTTTGTAACTATTCTGATAGTTAGAATTGCCGTCTTTGTAAAACCGATAGCTGCCCCTACGATTCGAGGATGGCGTACTCATCATTGGATGTATGGCTTCATACTTATTATTACAAGCACAATTTTCCAAATCGTTCCTATGTTTGCAATCGGTCTTGCGCTTTTCGTAGATGAACTTACTTTTTTGCTCATGCGCGGAAAAACCCATGCTGATAATTATTCGCGCACCTCTCTTTTTGGCACCATTTTCTTCGTCCTAATAGTCTATTTTCTAAGAAGCTCTCTTGTGAACCTCTTCTGATACAATTGATATAATAGGATTGAAATACGGAGGGGTGCGTGAGCGGTTGAAACGGATAGTCTTGAAAACTATTAGGCCCGCAAGGGTCTCGTGGGTTCGAATCCCACCCCCTCCGCCAGAAGTTAAGCTAAATTATTCAAAACAACAGTAAGTGTACAAAGCGGGATTCGAATGCCGCAGGCAGCGGGCACCCGAACGAGCGAAGCGAGCGAAGGGTCGCTGCCGAGGCGGGGTCGCGCGGCGAGCCCTGCTTGGCAGGGCGAGCACGCGTGACCGAATCCCTCCCTCACCGCCAGAAAACGAGCGAGCCCGAAGGCAAGCGACGTTTTCTTTCTATTAAAGGCGAGCGGCACCATGTGCGCTCCCTGTCACGGAGCCGGATGACATAGCAGCGAGCGAAGTTTTCCTTTTAGCCTTGGTGAGTCGTGTTTAGCCACAAACATCTCTCATCGCGGCAGCAATTTTTCCTCGGATTAATTCAATGCTAACTCTGTGCGTAAGTTTACGGAGATAAATTTTTGTAAGCAGTATAAGTAAGTTTCTCAGCTTTTTAAAATCATCGGTTCGTGACATGTATTCTCGTATGAGCTCTATCTTTTTTTCTAAGTTTCCATTTACATATCCAAAGGCAAGATGCCCCGGGAATAATCCTGGAAGATTCCTTAAATAAAAAGCACGAATGTCCGGAGGGAAAAGATCTATTTCTTCGCTTGGTATAGGACGGAGCCCAACAAGCTGCATTTCCCCTCGAATTAAATTTAAAATTTGAGGGATTTCATCAATTCCGAGATGACGCAGCAGGGCGCCAATAAAACTGATTCGGTCTTGCTCCGGAATGGCTTCAGCTAAGCGCCCATCAACCACCCCGAGATCTCGGTTCACCGCGCCATTCATAGTCCTTAATTTCCAAATAGCTATTGGTGCTCCGTTTCGCCCAACCCGTTCTTGTATAAAGAAAAATTTATCTAACATCGTCTTGCTTAATGAAATTATTAACGCCAATACCGCGGGCATGAAGGCGGTGGCGCACTGCATCGATGATGGACCTGGAAATTGGAGTTTGATTCATGCGTCTTGCAGAACTGAAAACTTGAGCGTGCTGATCCTCCATCATAATCTCGCCACCATGAGGTAATACTCGGTAGAGTACCGCCGTGTCTGCCCATATATCGCGACGAAGACCAGTGTACCCGCCGGCTTCTTGGAGCGCTGTTCGTTGGTAAAAAGAATTTGCTCCCCATGCGCCGCGCATAAGATATATGCCACTGCGTTCAAATAACCGTTTATATGTATCCGCGCAAAGTCGATATATTTTTCTAGCTGGTTTTACATCAATAAAATGAACATGCGCAGTAGCAGCCATGCAGTTTTGTTCATGGAAAACTTCATCTACTGTGGTGAGCCAATCAGAATAGTGAAGGGTGTCGGCGTCTGTCGTAGCATATATTTCACCTCGTGTTGCTTCTAACCCTGCCATGTGAGCGTTAGCCCACCCTTTTTTGGATTCATGGATGACGGTAAATCCAGATTGTTCCGCAATTTGTTGCGAAACATTTCCATACGGTTCACCGTTACTTACAATAATAAATTCGATGTTTCTATGGGTTTGCGCTGCAAGCGAAAGCAGAGTTCCAAGTAAGTAGTTTTGCTCTTGGTATACAGGGACGACGACCGACATTCGCGGTTGTCCTGCGATGGTTGATCGGGCGGCCATACGTACTTTTACAACGGCAGTTTTATCTTGTAATTCTTCATCGCTAGCCTCTCCCCAGCCAAATTTTTTTAATTCTGAAATTTCCTCTGGTGTCTTTTGCATAAGGTTACGTATTTTAACTACAAAAACAAAGAGTGGCAAATGTAATCTGAAAATAGCTCATCATGATTGTCGAGTATCGACTTACTTGCCTCATTTTATCTCGACCCATCGAGCCTTTGAGCATACACTGAAATTGTGGTACCTGACCCGAGCGCTCCGCCAGAAAATAAAAAGTATCGAGCGACCAGAGATTGACTTTTTCTATATGTTTAGGATATACTACGATTAAATAATAATTCCTAAACAATATGCGCAGAGATACTTTCTTTTCATTATTCATTGAATATCCATACTTTACGAAGGATCAACTGCGTTTACTGGTCAGGAAATTTTCCATACCCGAAAGCACATTCAATTCCTACATTCATAAAGGGCTAAGAGACAAACTAATTATAAGTTTAAAGAAAAATTATTACGTTACTCGTTTCTTTTTCGAAAAGCACAAAACGGATATCAGCTATCTTTTCCTACTTGCAAATGTCCTCCTCAAGCCCTCGTACATCAGTCTCGAAACGGCGCTTCAGTATTATGGTCTTTTTGCCGAGGCCGTACATTATAACTACATTTCGGTTACACAAAAGCTACCGAGATTATTTACCAATCGGATAGGGAATTATTCTTATCGAAACATTAACGAAAAATTATTTAACGGCTTTACGACACTGAAAGGAAATTTTGAATTTACTATCGCGCTTCCTCATAAAGCTGTATTTGATTACCTTTATTATTACACAAAACGCTTTACTAAAAACGTACATCCTGATCTTTTGGAAGAATTAAGAATTGACGCGGATGTTTTATCTAAAAACGAAAAAAAGAGTCTCAAGGAACTTGTTGCCAAATATACTTCCGTAAAAATTCGTCTATGAATATTCTTATCGAAAAATTAAGGAATATTGTCACTGAACGGCGGCAAGATGGCATATCAGATGATGTTATTCTGAACGCCCTGAAGGAAGAACTGCATTATGCGGTGCTTGATTTTATTTACAACAGTCGGACCTACTCCCATTTGGTTATGTATGGGGGTACGCTTTTGCGCATTGTGTACGGTTTATCCCGCATGTCCGAAGATTTAGATTTTCAAACGGACAAAAAATTTGATTTTGAGAAATTTGGCAAAGATATTAAAAAATACTTCAAATCTGATTACGATATTGATATAAGTGTTCGGTATAAAACTGAACGGCAAACAGGGACGGATTATGCTTTTATAAATTTTCCAGATATTCTCGGAGAGGTTGGTATAAAAGGACATGGCGTATTTGATGTGCTTAAAATTCGCTTTGATGTAAATTTTTTTGAAAAAACTTCAGAGTTCAGCGTGGAAACAATTCCGGTGACGAGTGGGACATATGCGTTTTCGATAAAAACCTATTCACTCTCAACATTAATGGCAAGTAAAATTGCCGCTGTTCTCTTGCGCACGAAGAGAGGTATTGGTAAAGAGATGGCTCCTTGCAAACCGCGGGATATTTTTGATCTTGATTGGTATATGAGCAAAAAAGTAATTCCGAATATTGAATATTTAAAGGCGATTCATGATCGGGGTGGAAAATCGATAGTAATTCGTAACGTTCTTGACGTATTTGATATGCTTCGGGAACGCGTGCCAAATTTAGATGATGCCTTATTTAAAAATGACCTATGGCGGTTTTTCTATAATTCAGTTGAATACGACGATTGGCATCGTAATTGGCGGCAGCGGTTCATACAACTCATAAATTCTTACGAAATACATAAAGTAAAAACCTTAACGGCTGTATGGCTTGCAAAGGAATTTTCAACCGCGAATCGCCATTTTCAATATGTTTTTTCTACTGAAAAATCTGGAGTAAACGTTATATTTAGATGTACTTTAAGTGAGTATTGGTATGTATGGCCTGATTTTAGAATTGTGGGGCATAGGAGAAAAGATTTAGTGATAAATATACCGGATCTAACTGACCTCGACTACGAATACTTTGGCCTTTTTTATACAAAAATCGAGGATTATCTTAAACGCAATGACTATGTGGTACTCCAGCCGGAGTTCAAAACGAAAATTATAAGAGCCGATGCCGACAATCTCAATATAAAAACCCAGCTATTTCTTGATCGACGACTATTAGAGATAGCACGATTTGAGGATTTGCTATAAAAGGTTTCGACCAATCTCTCTCGTTTCACCTCGATTCCAGGAATCTTTAAACATACGCTGTTCCGCCAAGTTATTCCAAGAATGGATATTTTTTGACGAGTCCGGTATTTACCCACCACTTACCAAGTCCAAACCAATGTCCAGCTTTCACGGATGTGAAACCGAGAAATACAAGCAGATAGATGATGTGCTCGTCGAGAATCGGATTATTTTTTGGGAACAATAACGACGCCCACATAAGCAGCATCAATAAAGTTCCGGCATAACCTGCGATTTTCATTCCTATTCCAAGAATTAAAGCAAGACCTATTAAAAGAAGTCCAAGCATAAACAACCAATCAACAACAGGATTTCCGGCGAGGCTATGATAAAAATCTGCAAACGGCCCCTGTACGGCATTCTTCAAAAATCCTGCTGTGGGAGAGCCGCCGGCCAGCCAGGATTTGTCCGGCGCTGTGGCGCGGCCAAGGCCGAACAATTTATCAAGAAAAGCCCAAAAGAGCGTAAAACCCAGAGCGAATCGAAGAAAAATCCAGACGATTTGTTCTTTGGAATATTTCATATGAAGTACAGTTAGAAAAATAAATGGGTTCCGCCGTGATATTTTTAATATAGCACATGAAAATTCTATGCTAGAGTGATTTTGCATGCATATCTCCGACTTCGCTTACGTCGTTGAAACCAACAAAAATTTTGATGAAGCTGTGGTGGCCGTTTTAAAAGCCGTAGACCAAAAAGGATGGGCGCTTTTCCAGGTATATGACGTCAAAGAACGGCTGGCTGCCAAGGGATTTCAGCAAAAACCGCTCAAGATTATTGAGATATGCTCCGGGAAATATGCAAACGCTTTTCTGAATAAAAACCGCATGGTTTCGCTGTGTATGCCGTGCAAAATAAATGTATTTGAAGAAAACGGAATAATAAAAATCGCCGGCATGAAACCGAGTATGATTTCGCAATTTTTTCCTGAAATAACTCCGGCGGAGGCCGCAGCTGCAGAAAAAGAACTGAAAGAGATCGTTGATGCGGCAAAGTAAACTGCAAAAATCGCCTTGCTTTTTTGCCGCACACCGCTATAATAGGGGGTAGGGGTATGATCTATTAATTTTTATAATATAAATATATGGTAAACCAAGCTATAAAAAAACGCGCTCTGCATAGGGCAAAAATAATCGCAGGGCAAGTAAACGGCCTTATGAAGGCTATAGAACGCGAGGATTATTGCGTTGATCTTCTGACCCAATCATTTTCCATACAAAATTCGCTCAAAAGCCTCAACGCATTTTTGCTGGAAAATCATCTCGTCACGCATGTCGTTCATCAAATGCGCAAAAGGAGCGAAGAGAAAAAAGCGCGCAAAGAACTTATTAAAATTTACACGCTGTCGCATAAATAGTATGCAAAAAGAAGTTTTTCCAATTCATGGCATGCATTGCGCAAGTTGCGCATCAAAAATTGAACGTGCTGTCGGGCGCATAGCAGGCGTGAAATCTGCGCAGGTTAATTTTGCTTCGGAAACGCTTCTTGCGGAATTTGATGAAACAAAAACTTCGCCGCAAGCGCTGGCGAAAGCGGTTGCTGATATTGGCTATCATTTGATGATTCCGCATATGCACCACGATGCGGAGTCTCAAAAAATGCTGACAGAAACCAGTGTACACGAGATTAACAAAACTGCACCTGAAGGTGCAGTCGGAAAAGAATTTGCATCCTTTAAAGTGGTCGGCATGGATTCGCCGCACTGCGCAATGATCGTTGAAAAAGCGGTAAAATCTCTGTCCGGCGTTGAGAAAATCGATGTGGATTTTAATAACGGCCGCGCTAAAATTATATATTTTCCTTCTGCAATTTCTCCTGAAAAAATCGCGCAAGCCATAAAAGACGCCGGCTACGAACCGATACGGGAAACTTCGGAAACGCAGGATATTTTGGAAAAAGAAAAAATCGAGCGTGAGAAGGAACTTTTCGTTTTGCGGAAAAAATTGTGGGTTGGCGCCATATTTTCCGTCATTATTTTTATCGGCAGTTTTCCAGAATGGTTCTCTTTTATTCCAACCGCCGCCATGTCATGGCTTTCAAAACCCGTCGCGCTTTTTGCATTAAGCATTCCGGTGCAATTTTGGGTCGGATTCCAGTTCTACAGCGGATTAAAACTTCTCGTGAAATACCGCACCGCGGATATGAATACTCTCATCGCTGTTGGAACGCTGGCCGCGTTTTTATATAGCGCCGTGGTCACTGTCGCGCCGCAATTATTCGAGGAAAGCGGCGTGGCGGCGAAACTGTATTTCGACACTTCTTCCATAATCATCACGCTTATTCTTTTAGGGAAATTTCTTGAATTGAAAGCCAAAGGTTCGGCGAGCGAAGCCATTAAAAAACTTATGAAACTTTCCGCAAAAACAGCGCGTGTTGAAAGAAACGGAACAATGCAGGAAATTCCGATTGAAGAAGTGCGCGCCGGAGACATAATCATCGTGCGGCCTGGCGAAAAAATTCCTGTTGACGGAGAAATCATCGACGGCGAATCACAAATAGACGAATCCATGGTGACCGGCGAAAGTATGCCGGTTGGAAAACGCAGCGGCGACAAAGTCATCGGCGCTACAATCAACCAATCCGGTTCTTTTCGATTTAAAGCCGTAAAGGTCGGCAAAGACACGATGCTCGCACACATTATTAAAATGGTCGAACAAGCTCAAGGCTCTAAAGCGCCTATTCAACGTCTCGCAGACATCATTTCGGGTTATTTTGTTCCGGTCGTCATCGTAATAGCTATCGCGACTTTCATAATTTGGTATTTTTTAGGCCCGCAACCGGCAATCACATACGCGCTTGTGAATTTTGTGGCAGTGCTGATTATCGCTTGTCCATGCGCTTTGGGGCTTGCCACGCCGATGGCGATGATGGTTGGGATCGGGAAGTCCGCGGAAAAAGGAATTCTTGTGCGCGATGCCGCGTCGCTGGAAATCGCGCAGAAAATAAATGCCGTGATTTTGGACAAAACCGGCACGCTCACGCAAGGCAAACCGGCGGTTACGGACGTTATCGGCTCGCGTGAAGAAATTCTAAAAATCGCGTCTGCGCTTGAAAGCCGGTCGGAGCATCCGCTTGGAAAAGCGATAACGGAGGGTCGAGGGGAGAGGGTTGAGAATCGAGTGCTTGATTTTAAGGCTATCTCAGGAAAAGGCATTACTGGAACCGTGGATTTTGGCAGCCAAAAAATTTCAGCCGCCATAGGAAACCGTGCGCTCATGCAAATGCGCGGTGTTGATATTTCCGCGCTTGAAAAAAATCTTGAGAAACTTGAGAACGACGGGAAAACCGTAATGGTTTTAGAAAAAAACGGCAAAGCGCTTGGACTTATCGCCGTAGCAGACGTCATAAAACCCGAATCTCAAAAAGCCGTTTTGGCTCTGCAGAAAGCGGGCCTTGAAGTTTGGATGATCACCGGCGACAATGAACGGACCGCACGCGCAATCGCAAAACAGGCCGGTATTACAAACGTCATGGCGCAGGTGCTGCCGGAAAATAAATCCGCAAAAGTTGTCGAACTTCAAAAACAGGGCAAACGCGTGGCGATGGTCGGCGACGGAATAAACGATGCGCCGGCTCTGGCGGCGGCAGATCTTGGAATTGCCATGGGCGATGGCACGGATATCGCAATGGAAGCCGGAAATATCACGCTAATGCGCGGGGATCTTTTGCTTATTCCGGAGATTGCGGATTTTTCGCGGCGTATCATGCGCATAGTGAAACAAAATCTATTTTGGGCTTTTTTCTATAACGCGGCGTTGATTCCTGTGGCGGCCGGCGTGCTCTATCCGTTCTGGAAAATCCTGCTCAATCCTGTTTTGGCAGCCGGAGCCATGGCGTTTTCATCGCTTTCGGTGGTGCTCAACTCTCTTCGGCTTAAAAGATAGATGAAGCTTTCATTAAAACATGTACAAGCAACATACCGTTTGTGGGGCACACATCCGTTTTTCTACAAACTTGCATGTATCATAACTTTTCTTGGCAGAGAAAATAAATTGCGCAGAATTGCGGCGGAAAAATTATATCTTCGGAAAGGCGATACCGTACTGGATTTAGCATGCGGTACGGGACTGAATTTTTCTTATTTGGAAAAGTATATCGGAAATACGGGAAAAATCATTGCGTTTGATTATTCGGAAGAAATGCTTTGCTCGGCCAGAAAAAATGCGGCGGAACACGGCTGGAAAAATATTGAATTTCTTCTAGGCGACGCCGCCGAATTACATTTAAAAAACAAAGTCGACGGCGTAGAGTCCACGCTTGGCATTAGCGCAATTCCCCGCTATAAAGAAGCTTTGCAGAAAGCCGTAAACGCTCTTGCGGACGGCGGACGAATTTCGATTCTAGACGCCAGCCTGCCGTCCGGATTGTGGAAAATATTCAATCCGCTTATCGCGTGGATATATAAGAATTTTGCCAGCTGGGATTACACAAAAGATATCCGCGGAGTTCTAAAATCAATTCTGCCGCGTGTCAGCGTGGAGGAATTCAACGGCGGCACCATATATATCATCCACGCGACGAAATAAAGATAATCGGGTAAAATCTGCGCTGGAGAGGTGCGTGAGCGGTTGAAATAAAATTGATAAAATGCTACGTTTTAATTATGCCGCGAGTAAAACTGCAAAAAATTTCTCCGCAAGAATTTTTTGAAATTATTAAAACAAGAGGACGTTTTTCTTGCACTGGTCTCGCTAAATTATTAAATGTTCATCGGAGAAATCTCTCGACTTGGAGGTATGGAAAAACACTCATGCCTCTTAGGGTTTTTGTAAAAATAGCAAACCTAATTAACTTTCACCCTAAATTTTCTGTTTTGCCTGACTACTGGCATACAAAAACGGCCGGAAGAAAAGGAGCTTTAATGCGTATAAAGCGCTACGGCAATCCTGGAACGCCGGAAGGAAGAGCAAAGGGCGGCAAAATTACATATCAAAATTTTTTCAGACATCCAATTTTAGCTAAAAAGTCTGGTTTTATTACCGAAAAATATATTAAGATTCCTGTTCATTCTAGGAATTTAGCTGAATTAATCGGAATTATTTTAGGAGACGGAACCATAAGCCACTATCAGACCTCTATCTCTTTAAATAGATACACTGATGCCCAGTATGGTAAATATGTCGTTTCTCTTATAAAGAGAATCCTTTGTATATCCCCTTCTATATATGAGCGCGATTCAGTTCTGTATATTGTTATTTCCAGTGTTAAATTTATACGTTTTCTATTACGTCAGGGGTTTGCTATCGGAAGTAAAATTCGGCAACAAATTGATATCCCGCAATGGATAAAGGAATCTGATTTTTTAACGAAAGCTTGCTTGAGAGGTTTATTTGATACAGATGGTTGCTTTTATACTGATAGGCATGTTTATAAATCAAAGAAATATCTTAATGGTGCAATAAATTTTACAAACCGTTCGCTCCCAATTTTGAACTTTTTTAAAAATACCCTTGAAGCATTTACTTTTCATCCCACGCAAAAAACAAAATTTAGTGTATTTTTAAGACGGGAGGATGAGATTAAACGATTTTTTCATATCATAGGTTCTTCGAATTCAAAACATCTCGAAAAATTTAATTCCTATTTGATGCAAAAGTATGGAGAGGTACCGAAGTGGTCATAACGGGGCCGCCTCGAAAGCGGCTTGCCTCCGCAAGGGGGCACGAGGGTTCGAATCCCTCCCTCTCCGCCAGTACGCAACAGAAAGCGAAGCGCTTCTGTTGCGCCGCGAGGGCGTAGCCCGAGCGTATTATCAAGCAGTGCGTGTACAAAATAGGATTCGAATGCCGCAGCGAGGCGAAGCTTTTCAGCGGAGCCGAGTGAGGCGGGGTCGCGCGCGCCGCTTAAGGGCGACGACGCGTGACCGAATCCCTCCCTCTCCCTGCCTGCCGGCAGGCAGGCGCCAATACGCAAAACAGGACAACGTCATGCTTTGCGCCGCCGAGCGAGTTTAGCGAAATGCACAAAATAATCTGTTGTGCGCCGAATGCAGATGGCTTTTATAAAAACTGGATTTAGAAAAAATAAATTATTCCGCTCAATACTGCCGCAAAGAAACACCAAATGGATCCAAATGCGCTCGATGAAATCCACCACGAAATAGGCAAAAATACGATAATCAAACCCCCAAGCCAGCGAATGATTTTGTAGCTTGAAGCAAAACAGCTTCCCACGATAGCAAAAAGATAAGGCAGAATTCCAAGACCAAGCGGTATCGCAATTATGTATTCAATATGCCGGCTTGCCTCTATCACAGAGAGTGGTTTTGCTATGAGAAATGCGAGTCCGAGAATTCCTACAACAGCTCCAATCATAATACAAAGTTGAATAAATCTTTTCCTGCGATAATTTTTTTCAACTAGGAAAATCGCAAAAGGTATATATACTGGCCAAAAAGAAAACGCGAGGAACAAGAAAAAATAACCGGCAACAGCGCTTACGAGTCCGGATTTATCGCTCATCCATTGAATGCCTTCGGCAAACTGCTGAACTGCAAAAATCAAAGGGACAAGGGCGATAGGCAACATGCGTTTCTCACGCATTTTCTTCAGCGTGACTCCTCCGGCAACAGCCAGAACACCGCTTGCCGCAAAACTTGCTCCTGCAGAAAAACACATACTGATTTATTTTTTACATTTCCTCCGGCGCCTCGATGCCTAAAAGCGCAAGGCCGTTTTTCAGCGTGGTTGCAACGGATTCCGTAAGTGCAAGTCGCGCCGCGCGTGCATCTTCTTCGGCTTGCAAAACCTGAACGCTCGCATAAAAAGTGTTGAACCGGCTTGCAAGCTCAAAAAGATAATTTGCAATCAAATTAGGTTTAAATTCCTGCGCCGCATGCGCAACCACTTCTGGAAATTTCGGCAGCAGCCTCGCCACTGCCAGCTCTGATGGCTCTTTTAAAATGTATTCTTGTTTGCTAACGATTTTTTTGCCGTCTTGTTTGCGCAATATCGAACACGCCCTCGCATGCACATACTGCACATACGGCGCGCTGTTGCCTTCTAAAGACAGCATCTTCTCCCACGTAAATGTCACATTCGTCATCCGATTCTGCGCAAGCACCGCATATTTAACGGATCCGATGCCTACTTGCCGTGCTACGGCTCGTTTTTGCTTATCGCTTAATTCCGGATTTTTCTCGCACACGATTTTATACGCGCCTTCTTGCGCTTCATCCAATAATTCTTCCAGCAAAACAATATTGCCTTTCCGCGTGCTCATTCTTTTTTCCGGAAACTGCATCCTTCCAAAAGGAATATGAATATTTTGCGCTTTTGTAAGCTTCAGTTTTTCAGCAACCTCAATAAATTGCTGAAAATGGAGTATTTGCGCCATATCAACAACCATAACCATTAAATCCGGATGCCACTCGTCTTCCCAATATTTAACACGGGCAAGATCGCGCGTGGCATATGTAGTTGCACCGTCGGATTTTCGAATAATACATGGCGGTTTATTCGCATCATCAAGCGGCGCAATCAGCGCACCCCTTTCGCCCTCCACAAAAATTTTCTCCTTAATTCCACAATCAATTATCGCCTGCATTTTATCTTCATAAAAACTTTCGCCGTGTATAAAATCAAACTTCACATCCAATCGATTCCAAATTTTATGAAATTCTTTAAGACTTAAATCGACCACCCATTTCCACAGCTTGCGATTTTCCGCATCGCCTTGTTCCAGTTTTTTAAATTCCAGACGGCCGAGATCTTCCAAGTTAGGGTCGCGTTCAGCTTCATCATGAAATTTTACATATAATTCCAAAAGCTCCGGAATTGGATTCTTCTGAACAGCTACCTCATCTCCCCACGTTTTATATGCATAAATAAGCTTTCCAAACTGCGTTCCCCAGTCGCCGAGATAATTATCGCGGACCACTTTATATCCAACAGCTGCAAAAATTCGATTGAGCGAATCGCCTATAATAGTGGAAAGAAGATGATGAACTCCCATAGGCTTTGCCACATTCGGATGCGAAATGTCGGTTGCCACAGTCTTGCCTCTAAAAATATCGCTTTGGCCGAACTGCGTGGCTTCTTTTTTAATTTCTGCAAGAAATGCAGTCAAAAATTTCGGTGACAGAAAAAAATTGATAAAACCGGCACCGGCAATTTCAATACGCTCAATCCAATCGGGACGCTTAATTTTTTTCATCAACTCCTCCGCCGCCTGCCGCGGAGATTTTTTCTCCTGCTTCGCCAATTCAAAAGCAATAGCGCAAGCATAATCTCCATGTGTTGCTTCGGTCGGATATTCGATTTTTGCGTGTGGAAACCCGATCAGCTCGCGGATTTTATCCTTTAAAAAAACCATAGTACTTATCATTCTATCAAATAACCACAATTATTTCTTGAAATATGACAAGCCAAGCCGATTGAGCCAAGGCGGAATTTTTGATAGAATGTTAAGAAATTTAAAAGAAACATATGAACAATAAATATCGCAATTTCTGGAAAATTTTCGTGGCTGGATGGGTGGCAGTGCTGCTTGTTTCTGGAACAAACTTATTGCGCGCTCAAGCCATTAACCCGGAACCATCAAATGGAAACGGTACATCTTCAGACGGAATAATTTCATTAGACACAACTGAACCCGCTGATGTTGAAAATCTTACGGCTCAAGCCGGCGACGGAGAAGTCCAGCTTTCGTGGGATGCTTCTACGGACAATGTCGGCGTTACTGGATATAAAATTTACCGCGGCACGCGTGCCGTAAAGTCGGAGAATGATTCTTATGATCTTCCTGTCATTCCTCTCGGAAATGTAAAAACCTACACGGTTAAAAATCTTCAAAACGGCCAAACGTATTATTTTTCGGCGACCGCGGTAGATGCTGCCAGAAATGAAAGTTCAAGCTATGCCCGCGAAGCAAGCGCAAAACCGATGGCTGGACTCCACCTCGCTGCTATTGAAGATGACGGCAAACCGCCGCAAGTAAAAAAAGTAAAAGCGGAAGATGTGGTCAGCGTAACTGTTGAATTTTCCGAACCGGTGAAATTGCCGGAGGAACAATCGCAAAGCGCTTTTCAAATTGAAAAAACGTCTGACAAATCGCGTCTTGATATTCAAAAAGCGGAAATTGACTCGCGCGATGAAACCGGCGCGACGGTTTTACTGACTACCGAACCCCAAGAAGAGGGCGCCGAATACGTGCTCACCGCCGGAATCGAAATTCAGGATTACTACAATAATCCGGTTATAAGCGGAACCGCGGATACAGGCTCGTTTAAAGGAAGCGCCAAAAAGAAACAAGATTTGCCGCCTCCGCAGCCTGCTCATTCACCGGTGGCTCCGCAGCCTTCCGGCTCGACAGACAAAGATCCGCCGACCGTTACTGGAGGATCCGCTGCGACAAGCGATCGAATGGCTGTAAATTTTTCCGAAAAAGTGACGCTGCCGGAAAATCCCCGCGGCAAAATTTCGATTTATAAAAAAGGCACGCAAGCAAAATTAAATGTTTTGAATGTAAGTTTGAGCGTTGACGGGAAAACCGCCTACGTCACAACCGATCCACAAGAACCTGTGGAGTACGAAATCCGTGTAGCAGGATTCGCTGATGAGGCTGGAAATGAAGTTGCTGCAAAAGCAAATTCCGTGACGGTAATGGGAAAAGAGGGCGCTTTAAAAGATCTTATTCCGCCGGAAGACGTAACAAAGCTTGTCGCGCGCATAAAAAATGCGGAGAAAAATATTGTTGAATTGCGCTGGGAAGCGAGCAAAAATTCCGCCGAAGATTTGGCGGATCAACTTTTGTATCAAAGCGAAGGAAAAATGACGAGCACTTTTGGCGCGAGCACATCACTCGGAACATCTACGACGGCTGTTGAAGTCGAGGATTTGAAAGCCGGAAAATGGCACACGTTTAAGGTTACGGCAAAAGATACGTCTGCAAACGAAAGCCGCGGCGCTGTGACTGCAATTTATCTTCCGCAAACCGGCCCAGGCGTAATTGTAGCCGGATTAACTGGGCTTGTGATGGGGTGGTATAGACGGAGAAAAAGTAAAATACCAAAATAGACTTTTTGTTTAAAATAAGCACAAAAATCCACCGCGGTGGATTTTTGTGTAACAAAAAGTTTAGAAAGATTTCATGAAGATGTGATATGGAGGTCTTCATGAAAAAAATCTTCATAGGTATTCTTTCTATCGCGTTTTCATCAGGGCTTCTTTTTTATAATGGTCAAGCGGATGGATTGCTTCATGTGTATTTTTTGGATGTCGGCCAAGGCGATGCTATTCTCATCCGCACTCCGGCTGGAAAAAATATTCTTTTTGACGGCGGACCGCAGAAAAAAGTCATTGCCGAATTAAAAAACGTGCTGCCTTTTTTTGCAAATACCATTGATGCAGTTTTTCTCACCCATCCAGACCGCGATCATATTGAAGGTCTGCTCTCGGTTTTGCGAAAATACCATATTGGCCGCGTATATTTTACGGGCGCCGCAAAGAAAAATTATTTCTGGCGCACTTTTCTTCAAATTATAAAAGATAAAAAAATTCCGGCGCAACTGGCTTACGGTGAGGACGATATTCGGCTTGATGACGGCGTTATTATCGATATCCTTTTCCCATTCAAACCGGATTTTTCTTTAAAAGAAGACATCAATAATACTTCTCTTATTGCGAAAATTATCTACGGAGAAAATGAAATTTTGCTTACGGGTGATTCCGAAGCATTAGAAGAAGAACGGCTTTTAAAAGCGCGCGTTAATATAGACGCCGATGTGCTGAAAATAGCCCATCACGGCAGTAAAACTTCCACAAGTCCGGCCTTTTTAGATGCCGTGTCACCGGAGACAAGCGTCATTTCTGTGGGCAAAGGAAATTCATATCATCA
>JACPMA010000007.1 GCA_016186205.1 Candidatus Peregrinibacteria bacterium
GCATTCCTGGCCGTTTTGGGATCGTGCGGCGGCATAAAGCAGTGACCATCCGCTACATGGATGAAAAAGAAAAATGGCATGTGCTAAAACTTGACGGGCTAAATGCGCGCATAATGCAGCATGAAACAGACCACCTTAATGGAATATTGATTGCGGATAAATGGGAGGGAGAATTGAAGAACAAAAAAACCGAATAAGGTTTCTAGGCCCTCATCCATTTTTGAATCGGTGCAATCGATACAGCACCGGTTTATAAACAATATCGAATGCCGGCGGATAATTTACTTCCCTGCCACCGAATTTTTTCTTGAATTCAGTGATGCCGGCGTATGGATGATTCGGTTGATCCGGCGGTGCGATACCAAGAAAGTCATAGTTTTTCATTCCGCGGCGTTTGGCTTCGCGGATGGCTTCCCATTGCAATAAATACGGCGCC
The DNA here is from genome assembly GCA_016186205.1 of Candidatus Peregrinibacteria bacterium. Taxonomy (GTDB): domain Bacteria; phylum Patescibacteriota; class Gracilibacteria; order UBA1369; family UM-FILTER-53-11; genus JACPMA01. Next base: position 437 of record JACPMA010000007.1, read on the forward strand.
ATGAGATTTCGGTACGCGTGGTGGTCGGAAGCGCCATAATAATAAGTCGCCGTATCTTTGTAATAAATGACGATAATACCGCCGATTATTTTCGCCTGGCCTCCTTTTTGCTTCAATTCGGCGAGAAAAAGCGAACTATTTTCGCCGAAAGTAGCTAACAGCGTTTCATAGAAAGATTTTGGATGGATTTTAAAGCCGTCACGCTGCGCTGTTGTTTGTAATATTGTATAGAATTTATCAAATTCCGTCCTAGGACGGTTTTTGACATCCGCCGCATGTGATTGTACTTTCATGTGCGCGTGCACAAATTGTTCAACAAATACCCCATGGCGCAAGGCCACTGAAATGTTATAGCGGCCTTTCGGTTTCATTTGCGCTAAAATTTCATCCTCGGTTTTTTCTAAATCTAAAATAAGTGAATATTCTGGCGTAAAACGTTGTGGAGAAGCTACAATTCGCCACCGTTTAAGTAAATCGGCAAATTCCTCCCCGGGGAGAAAACCAGCCGCCGTTGGTGGTTCAATTCTTGCAAAAATCGCATTTTCTTCTTTTGCAATTCGCGCCAAATCCTCAAAAATACCATCCCTGCCATCCCCTGCCATCTCTCCACTATTTTCTACCAACAGCGGTCCATATGGAACCCACAGCCAGCATTTTCCAAAACGCAATTTCATTTTTATCGCTAAACAAGTTGCTGCAATAGATTGCTTCGTCGCTTTGCTCCTCGCAATGACACACCATGATTTTCCGCGGTACGGAATTTTTTCCTGGAATTCACCAAAAGTCCAGGACTGAAAGAAAGTTCCGGACGGATGGTTCTTCACAAACTCTTCAAATTTTTCGTGCCCTAAAATATTCACGCATCTATTCTATCCTACTTTCTTCCGAATAAACGCTGGAATATCTAACTCGCTCTCTACGGTTTTTGGAGCTGCAGACGGCGATTGGAGCGACCCGTGTTCTCTTTGAAAGAACGAAGGTTTTTCCCGCCGCGCTTCATCAAAACCGGTTGCAATCACAGTGACTTTAATTTCACCGGTGTAGGAATCATTCGTTACAGCGCCAAAAATAATCGTGGCATCAGGATCAGCAGCCTCCGTGACAATACGCGCCGCTTCATCAACTTCAAACATCGCAAGATCGTTGCCGCCGGTGATATTCAAAAGAATGCCTTTTGCTCCGCCGATATCCATTTCAAGGAGCGGACTTTCGATGGCAGCTTTTGCAGCTTCTGCAGCGCGATTTTCGCCTGCGCCATAGCCGATGCCCATAAGAGCTGAACCGGAATTCTGCATAACAGTTCGCACGTCGGCAAAATCCACATTAATAAGTCCGTGAACCGTGATAATGTCCGCAATGCCTTGAACTCCCTGCCGCAGCACATCATCCACAACCGTGAATGCATCCATAAGCGGCGTCTTTTTGTCGATAATAGAAAGGATGCGGTCATTTGGAATCGTGATAAGCGCGTCAACTTTTCCGCGAAGATTTTCAAGTCCGTCTTCAGCATGCTGTTTGCGTTTTAAGCCCTCGAACGAGAATGGTTTTGTAACAACAGCAACGGTGAGAATACCAAGTTCTCGTGCAATTTCCGCAACAATGGGCGCACCGCCTGTTCCTGTGCCGCCGCCAAGACCGCAAGTAATAAACACCATGTCCGCGCCTTCAATCGCCGCCTTGATTTCTTCTGAACTTTCCTCCGCCGCTTGCCGGCCGATATCCGGATGAGCTCCAGCGCCGAGTCCGCGCGTCGTGGCCTTGCCGACATTGATTTTCAGCGGAGCTTCGCAGTGATAAAGCGCCTGCGCATCGGTGTTGAGCGCGATAAATTCGATGCCTTTTACGCCGATCTTCATCATGCGCGAAACTGCATTACTGCCGCCGCCGCCGATGCCGATTACTTTAAGCGAGGCAACCGGACTGATTTCCGGCGTAACCATTTCAACCGACATCGGTTTCTTTTTAAAAGTAGAGCTTTTCCCTGCGAAGAGATTTCGGAGCGATGAGTCCATAAAAAGAAAAATTATGAATTATAAATGATGAATGATGAATTAAGGAATGAGTTGTTTGGCCCAATTTTTGAGGCCGGAGAAAGTTTTGCGGAGATTAAGTCCCTTAAAATGGAAGCCAAAATGCCGCGATTCAAATCGCGTTCCCCAAATGAGGAGACCGATGGCCGTGGCATAAGCAGGATCTTCAATTTTATCCACCACACCTTCGAAATTCTGCGGGAATCCGATTTGCACAGGAAGATTGAGCGTTTCTCTGGCGAGATCGATAATCCCCGGAATTTTTACAGCTGCACCCGTGAGCACTACGCCTGCCGGCAGCATGCCGTCACGGTGGATTTTTGCGAGTTCTTCTTTTACGAGGAGGAAAATTTCGCTGTAGCGCGCTTCAATGATTTCCACCAAGTGCTTTTTGGAAATTTTCTGCATGTCGATTTTGCTGAAGCTGGAAAGATCAATCATCTCGCGGTCATTCACTTCATCCGGAATGCATGAACCGTACTCAATTTTGATTTTTTCAGCCGTATCAACGGAAGTCCGCAAACCGATTGCGATATCGTTCGTTACATTTTCTCCGCCGACAGGAACGATGGCCGTATGAAGGATTGTGCCTTCCTCAAAAACCGAAACAGACGTGCCGCCGGAACCGATATCAACTACAACGACGCCGAGTTCTTTCTGTCTTTTTGAAAGAACAGCTTCGCACGCAGCCAGCGCGCCGGGAATAATGTCTTGAATATCAACGCCTGCTTGCAAAACGCACTTTTCAATATTGCGGACCGCGGGAATCATGCCGGTCACAATATGCGCTTCCACCTCGAGCCGTATGCCGGTCATGCCAACCGGATATTTAATCCCCTTTTGTTCATCAACGGTGAAAGATTTCGGAATAATTCGGAGAATTCGTCTGTTATTTGGAATTGCTACAGCTTGAGCAGCTTCCAGCACGCGGTCAATGTCGTCTTCTGTGATTTCGTTGCCTTGATTAGATATTGCGATAACGCCTTTGCTGTTGAAAGACTCAATATGATTTCCGGAAATTCCCAAAAGCACATGATGAACCGGCTCGCCTGCCATGCGTTCAGCGTCTTCCAGCGAAGCGGTGATATTGTTGATTGTTTCTTCAACATCAATCACCTGTCCTTTTCGAAGGCCGGTGGACGGAGCAATGCCAACGCCGATTACATTTGGCATTTGCGTTTTTTCATCAATGGTTCCTACGACTGTTCGGATCTTTGCAGATCCAACGTCAAGGCCGGCAAAAAGTCGTGCTTTCGACATATGAAGTATCCAGAAAATAGTACATAAAAAAATGGAATGCAAATTTTGTGTACGATTTTTTGGCTTTATTAAGCCATTCGTCCAAATTTTGTATTCAGTTTTTTTGTTTTAGGCATGCCAAAATCACACAATTTTGACAGGAGATTTTTTAATATTCGGATAGTCGATTTTTTGGCTTTTTTTAGCGCAAAAACCGGCATCATGGCGATCAAAAATATTGCTCGCAAACATAACCGTCGCAATTTTTTACTCAACACAAGTTTGTATTGTTTTTTCTAAAGCGAAAACGACTAATCAAATTTTCAGGATTTTTTGAGAAATCCTTTCGAGGGTACGCAAAAACCGCGAAAATTCGTTTCGTAAGGCAAATATATGATTTTTCCTTTATTTAAGCCAAAAAGCCGGCGTTGAATACCCGTCGTATGCTAGGAATATGTTTATGAAACATTTCAATATGAATGCGCAAGGGCATTTTAAAACAGCACGCCCTGATTAGTTTTTGTTCCGTAGAGTTCATCCAGTCTTTTTTGGAGGCTCTTAAAACCAAGGTCGCCAAACATTCGCTGCGCTGCATCCACATCAAAATTTTTGACGCGGCATGCATTCAAATCAAAATTAAGCGGCACATCAGCATCAAGCGTTGCCAGCTTTTTGCTCATAAAAGCATCATTTTTACCATCCTCCAGTTTTTTCTTTAATGCGCCTGTTATTTCCGGAAGATGTTCATAGATATTTTCGAGCGTTGAATATTTTTTGAGTAAATCCGTGGCGCCTTTATCTCCAATACCATGTACGCCGGGAATATTGTCACTGCTGTCGCCGGCAAGTCCTTTATAGTCAGGAATCTGCTCCGGCGCGATTCCGTATTTTTCAATAATTCCTTTTACATCGAACACAACCGCTTCCTTAAACCCTTTTGCAGGATAGAGAATTGCAACATGCGGCCCAGCGATTTGAAAAACGTCAAAATCGCCGGTTGCAACAAGGATCTGTAAATTTTTCTTTGAAAGCAGCCTGGCGATAGTGGCCAAAATATCATCGGCTTCATAGCCGTCCGCCTCAAAACCGGGTATTCCAAAAGTATCAACCACCTGTTTAACAAGCGGAATTTGATCGTAGAGTTCTTGCGGCGCTTTTACGCGCGTGGCTTTATACTCTTTATATTCTTTATGCCTGAACGTCGGCCCTTTTTTATCAAACGCCACAGCCATATACGTCGGTTTTTGGCCGGCGAGGAGAGTGAGTAGTATGCTGGTAAAACCGAAAACGGCATTAGTAAGCATACCGTTCGGGCTTTTGAAAAAAGGCGGGATAGCATAAAAACCTCTGTATATAAGCCCGGAGCCGTCAATCAGGATAAGGGTTTCCATCAGGCCGAGCCACAGCTCGGCTAAGCAATTAATGCGCCTGAAGGGCGCAACTTTACCGCCCCATTTTACCACATCCTTGTCAACAGCTCTGGTCTGGAGAAAATAGTCAAAATTTGGTATAATTTTTAGATGGATCGATACCAAAAACTCTTAAGTGAAAAAGCAAAATGCAAACGCGAACTCATCGGAAAAATGTTTTTTCCGCGCACGCCGGTGCTTCTTATCGATCTTTCCGGAGTAGAAAAAATCGAATCGTTTAAAGATTTATTAAAAGGGCTTGAGTCCATTCATCTCACCACCCTTATTTTGGGAGTGCCGCATGATGCTGAAATGCCAATTGGAAAATTTCTCCACTATCTTCCGGATGTTTCGCGGGATTCGGCTTTCCGCGCTGCTGATTTCGTTATCATGCAAGACGGAAATCCCGATACGGTTCGCGAAAGAGGCTGCGTGCCGATTTCACAACTCGACGGCGACGGTACGCTCGACTACAACCCGCTCCGCGAAAAAGGGAACGGGTTTTATTTTAAAAATCCGACAAAATGGGAGATGTTTGCGGCCATTGTGCGCGCTGCCGAAACTTACCAATTTCCGTATGATTGGGAGAATTTGGTGAGAGAAATATTGAAATAATTACGAATTACGAATGATGAGTGAAATATAAATGATGAAATCAGATTTTATTCATCATTCATAATTTTAAAATTCGTAATTCACCGTAATGTATCTTGTCCTCCGCCTCCTCCGCGGACGCTCTTTGAAATATCCTGGATGAGCTTTACGATTTCAGAGAAGCTGATGTAGTCGGTTGTGGAAATACCGATGATTTTTCCAATGGCGTTTACAATAATAACTGCAAGTACGGTTACGATGAGGCCGATAATTGCGTAACGGATGGTTGATACCGCCTGTTTGATTTTTTCTTCTTGCCCGCCAGAGAGAATAAATGAAATTCCGCCGATAAAAATAAACACTACCGAAAGAAAACCGGCCACAATAATGGCGTAGGCAATTCCTTTATTAATTAATTCTGGCAGATTTACGTTTTGCGTGTCTGAAATGAGAGTTCCGGAGGATGTAGCCATATATTTATAAGAGAGTTAATCGGCTGGAGTTTCCGCGACCATTACTTCCTTGCCGTCGGGTTCAACAATTTTCAGATTAACACGGGCATTATTTTTTGACCCTACGACGCGAAGAAGTACGCGGATTGATTTTGCAGTTTGGCCGCTTTTACCGATGATTCGGCCCATATCTTCTTTTGCAACCTTCAGCGTGATAAGCACGCCCATTTCATCAACCGTGCGTGTGACCTCCACGGTATCCGGATCGCTCACCATTTGTTTGACAATGTACTCTACAAAATCGCGATCAGGACCTTGAGTTGGATCTTGAGAAACCATTATATGCAGTAGTGATAGTAGTAATAGTAGTGATAGATTGACTATGCGGCCGGGGCGGCGGCTTTTTCTGATTTTTCAGCAGCCGGCGGAGGCGTGGCAGCAGGTTTGGTTTCAGCTTTTGCTTCCTCGCCTTTCTTCTTTTTTTGTTTATCTCGCGGTTCGAGATACTTTTCCATATTCGCAAATCCCTCCTTTTTGAGTAAGGCGGCAACGGAATCCGTCGGGAGCGCGCCTTTGCTTATCCAGTGGGTCACGCGGTCTTTATTGATTACGGCGGTTTTTGGATTTCGAGCCGGAAGATAATGGCCGAGATTTTCAATATAGCGTCCTTTTACCGGAGCGCGATGTTCGGCGACTACAATTCGGTAGCTAGGTTGACCAACCTTTCCGGTTCGAGAGAATCTGATGCGCAGCATAATTAATTGGCTTTAGTCTAAGGAAAAATGGGTATTGAGTCAAGGAAATCAAATACTTTCCACCACGACCGTTTTTATGGCATTAACAGCGGTTTTTCCGAGAGATTCGTTCATAGCCTGAAGGATGGTTTTTTTATTGATTGCAACTTGATGCGCCCATGCGGAATTTTCCACCCCGACCGTGAGCGTTTTGTTGCGATAGAATTTTGGAAAAGTATGCTGAAGCGCATTGGCGTGAACCAGCCGCGGCGCAAGTTTGCGATATTTTTCGCATATAAGCGCAGCTTCAATCTCGCGTTTGATGCCGAGGCGCGCCGCGGCCCCGGAGATGATTTTCTGAAGCGGAGTAAACATAATTTTCTGGGGGAAACCAAGGTTTCCCCCGCTTACGCTCGCCTCCCCAGCCCTTCCGGCAGGGCTGGGTTCGGACTCGCGCCCCCTTCCTTTGGTCGCCTTCGGGCGGGAACCCACGAGACCCGCCCTTCGGCGACTGCAAGAGACGAGCTAATGCAGAGAGCTTTACTGAATTTTATTATAAACTTCCAGCGTTTCTCGAGCCATCTTTTCCCATGAAAAATCTTTCAGTCGAGCAAAGCCTTTACGGCGCAGATTTTCCATTTGAGTCGGATCAGACAGCACCGAGGCGATCTTTGAAGCAATATCCGCCGGTTTGTGCGGGTCAAAAAATACAGCATTCCCCTCCCCGCATACTTCCGGCAAACTGGATGATCGCGCAGCGCACACCGGAATTCCGCACGCAAACGCTTCTAGCGCAGGCAAGCCGAATCCTTCATAAAAAGAAGGCAGCACATATATAAGCGCGCCATTATATAAAAGCACGAGATCTTCATCCGGAATCAGACCGGTGAATCGCACTTCACCTTCCAGGCCCTCGCTCTGGACAGTTTGTTTCACTTCCGGATACCATGGATCTTCTTTGCCGGTAATCACAAGCCAGCCGTCAAAATGATGCGCATGCTTTAAAATTGCAAATGCCTTAATGAGATTTACGAGATTTTTATGGCTCCGCCATACGCCCGTATAAAGAATATACGGTTTTGTTAAACCGGATTTCTGCAAAAATTCATCAATAATATGGCGGTCGGTAATTTGATGAAAACGCGGATTCACGCCTTCGTGGATGACGCTGATTTTTTCCGGATCGACGTGGAGCATGCGGACAATATCGCGCTTTGTATGTTCAGAAACTGCTATCACGCGTTTTGACCGCCGCACAATGGACCGGATAGTTAATTGATATCCAAACCTATGCCACCATTGCTTCATTTTTTCGCCTGGATAAAGGCTTAAAGTGAGGTCGTGAATCGTTACGATACTGGGCTTGCGGTAAAAAAACGGCGCGTTGAAATGAGTAAAATGCATAAGGTCGAGTTTCGCACGCCGGAGAATGTTGCAAAACCGCCATTGTTCCGCGAAAGAATAATGCGGCGCATCAGCCAGAATTTTTTCCACCAGGCCGAGCCGCGGCACATGGAATTTTTCGAATTCCGGTTGATTGAAAAAAAGAACATAGTGATTATGCCGGTCTATTTTAATGAGGTGATCTATGAGTTCGTAAACATACCGGCCGATGCCGGTGAAGGCGGAGCTGTAAAGTCTTGCATCTATGCCGATTTTCATAACTTTTCTAAGAACCGCGCTAAAACCCTCACGCCAAATCCGGTAGCGCCTTTATGCTCATATTTCTTCGGATCTTCGGTCCAGCCCGGTCCCGCAATATCAAGATGAGCCCATTTTGTTTTTCCAACGAATTCTTGGAGAAACGCCGCGCCTTTTGACGCTCCGGCATTGCGCTCGCTTCCCAAATCGGCATTGCGAAGATCCGCATATACGCCCTTCATTTTTTCGCTGTGGTTTTTGTGAAGCGGCATGGGCCAGAGCAATTCATCCACTTCTTCGCCGGCTGCGCGCAGTTTTTCCATTAAATCTTTGTCATTTCCAAAAAGTCCCGCATAGCGGTCGCCGAGCGCCACCATGCATGCGCCGGTGAGAGTTGCGATGTCGACAAGAAATTTTGGCTTGAATTGATCGACGGCATAAGCGAGAGCGTCGCTCAAGACAAGACGCCCTTCAGCATCCGTATTTGTGATCTCCACGGTTTTTCCGGAATAGGTTTTTAGAATTTCAGACGGCTTCAAGGCATGTTTGCCGATGAGATTTTCCGTGAATGGAGCAACGCCGATGATGCGGCGTTTGATGTTGAGTTTCGGAAGGAGCCGGATGAGCGTAAGTACTGCGGCGGCGCCTGCCTTGTCCAACTGCATGTCTTCGATATACCCACGAGGTTTGAGATTATAGCCGCCGCTGTCAAAAAGAATTCCTTTTCCAACAAAAACCAGCGGAGGTTCTTTTGGATCCGTGTTTGCCGGCATGTAGTCGAGAATTGTGAGACGCGCTTCGTCCGGACTTCCACGGTTTACGCCGAGGAGCGCTCCCATATTTAGTTTTTCAAGTTCTTTTTTTCGAAGGATGGTGAGTTTTGCGCCGGTTTCTTTGGCAATTTCCTCTGCTTTTTCATCAAAAAACTTGGCAGTCGCAAAATTCGGAGGAGCATTTACCCAATCACGGAGCTCATTTACTGCGTTCGCAATTACCAGTCCTTTCCGCGCCGCCTGTTGTATTTTTTTATCAGCGCCGACTACTTCAAACATTTCCACCTGCTGTTCTTTTAATTTTTTAAGTGCTTTTCCGGTTTTATACGGCGCTGACGGTTGATAACTGGCAAGCGCTGCGGCCTCCACAATATCCTGCATATATTTATGGAGCTGAAGCGGAAGTATTATTGCAATCGTATGTGGGCGATGATGCGGAGTTTGCTTTACAGCGCCGCCAAAAGCCGACATGATTTCGGAAACATTCAATTTCTCCGGCTTGCCTAGCCCGAGCAAAAGCGTATGAGCCGGAAGCGATTTTGCTTTTTCAAAAAGGAAAAACGTCTGGCCTAGTTTCGCTTCAAATTCCTTTTCTTTTGTAAGCTGCGCAAAAATTTTCTTTATTCCGGCATCGCGCACCGCCTCTTTTTCAAAAACTGGATAAATGAGGAGCGCCGTTTTGCTTGGTTTATTTGTAAATCGAAGTTTCATAAAATGATTGTACCAAAAATTTTTCAGCTAGCGCAAAGCAAGCGCAAAATTTAAAGCAGTTTTGGGCCCGCACTCCGAGTTTTGATGCGAATCGGTTCGAGCCTGCCAAAATCCACCTTTGCTCCGCTCGCTGCGTTTTCTGCGCGATCCATGAGCGTAGCGAGCGCATTGACGTTTACTATGCCGCGCTGAAATTGCATTTCTATATCGTCAAATTTTCCCCAGAGTGCTCTGTTTGGTCCTTTCGGAATGGCGCGTTCAAGCTGTTTTCTAAATTCCACAAACGCTTCCGTGAAAAAATCGTTTTCATCTTCCGGAATTTTTCGCCAACCTTCGCCATGACCTTGAATTTGCGGCCAGTTCTCTGCCTCGCGCTGAATTGAGGCCAAAAAATTATCGAAACGGGATGTATCAATATTCGAAAGTTTTCTTGGTGTTGGTACGGAATCCGTTGCAGGCCCGGCACTCAAACTTGGCGCAGGCGACGCAAGCGATGGCGCAGGCGATGTCGCTGCGAAATTTTCAGCCGTAGGCCGTCGGGCCAATATCCGTTTTAAAGTCGCAACTGCGCGGGTGACCCTTATGTCATCCTGCGGCGTTCTCAATTCTTCGATTGTTGGCATAAGCGCTGCGGCATCTTCCATTTTTCCCTGTTTTACAAAAGCGCGCGTAAGCACTATATGAGCCATGATATTTCGCGGGTGCCGTTTTACCAATTCCCATTGAAACATTTCAACTCTGTCCCATCGTTCATCTTGCTGTGCCTGCAAAGAATAGCGAAGCAGATCATGGTCAGCGCATAATTTAAACATTTCCGGCGTAACTTGCATGTGGCTGGAAGGCAGATCGTGCCGTACAGGCCTCGCGCCCGGCGTTGATGCCTGATCGTACATTCTGGCGCGTAATCGTTCGCAGCGATAAGCATCGCGCGGATCTGGTCGATAGCCAGGAATAGAAATCGCGCGTTCCCAAACAGTCAACGCATCTGCATACTGTCCCGTCCGCTCCAAAGCTAATGAAAGAAAAAGGTGCCCGCGTGCATTGTTAGGCTGCACTTTAACAAGGGTTTCTTGAAATCGAATTACTGCCACCCAATCTCTTGCAGCCTGCGCCTGCGCGGAATAGCGGACAAGGTCTCTTGGCGAACAACGTGCAAATTCTTCAGGTGTTAAATGTTGATAATTTGCCGGCGGATAAGCTACCGCTGCTGCCATTTCTGCAGCGCTTTCAGTATCAAGTTGCAATCTTTCTACAGTGGCTGTTCCGGCCTCAACTCCAGTCGCACCTTTTTCATCAAGAACAGGCAGTTGCGTAGGTCCTTCTTCCATAAAATTTCAAAAACAAGACCTTATTTAAGCAAGCCAGGTTCTATATGTCAAATAATTGCCGAAGTAAATTTTAGTAATTCACGCCATTTTTCTTCAGTAGTTTTAAAAGAATATTCCTCGCAGATTGCAGAAGCCCGTTTTTCATTCGGCTGGAATTTTTCCAGCGCTTTTTTAATGAGCTCCACATCAAAATTTAAATCGCCGTTTTGAAGCTTTAAACAATTTTCGCCCGGCGTGAGAAAATCCGTAACGCCACCAAGCAAATTCGAACCTACAAGCGCGCCGCATGCCAAAGCTTCAAGCGCCGGGAGTCCGAATCCTTCGCCAGGAAGCCATTTTCGAAAGCCGGCTTTATGAGGCGCTGTGATGTAGAGAAAAAGTTTTGTGCGATTAAGAAGACGAGCAAATTCTTCCTGCGGGATCCAATCGTGAATAATTTGTAGTTTATAGTCTGCGGTTTGCAGAGCGGGGAGAAGTTTTTTGAGGCAATAATCGTTTTGCTTGCGCGCATGGACAAGAATGTCGATGTCGCGCGGCTGATTTTTTAGCGAAAAATACGGACTTAATGGCGGCGGAATATGGCTCAAAAGATTTTCCGGCGCATGAATTGCCCACTGCGCCATCACATAACGGCTGACGCACGCAATCGGTATGCGCGGCGGAACTTTTATATCCCACCCGAAACTTTGCGCATAATAAAGAATGCGCGCGTGCGGATTTTTCGCACGGATGAGTTTGATGTGTTTTTCGACGAGCGGACCCCAAGTGATTATAAAAAGGGTTGAGGGTTTAGGGTTGAAGGTGGATGGTTTGAAAAAATCTTTTGCAAAAAGCGCATCCGGATGGCGTTCTTCAGTGGTAATAAATTGCACTCTGTTTTCAGGAAATTTCGAGAAAATATCCGCTACGTTGCGGATCACCATGAGTCCGCCAGTGCGGTATTTTTCAGAAAGTCCGGGAACGAGAAAGAAAAAATGCGACGGCAAGGACATACAAAAGAAGATTACACTTTCTCACTATGCCTTTCTATCATCGGTTTTGCCTGGGCTCCTTCGCGGAAGAGAGTCAAATTTTACATCAAATAACTCCCCAATCGTTGATAGAAGAAGCAAAGCTTGTTCACGAAAATCATCGTATGATACGGTAGACAGCGGTTTTTCAAAATACAATTCATGCAAGAGCGATGCGAGAAGGAGGAGTTGTGCCGGAGCATGCCGCAGCAAATTCAATTCAGCATTATCTTCCAGTCCAAAAATAGCGGTTAACAAAAGAACGATGTCTTTGCAGTAGAGTTGGTCGAGCGATTGAGCTGAACCGTTGCCTTCGGCTGTACCGCTCAACTCTTCATTTGCACGCTTTTCAAGGCGCTGCATCTCCGCTGCACCCCTGCGTGTTTTTGCTTCGCGCACCCAGTTATATAGGAGTTGACATGCACGTTCCGGATTGATTGAGACTATTTCTCCTGGTCTTCTTTGCGGCGCAATACGGTTTGCAGCAAGAAATTGCCGTGTTTCTGCAGCCCACCCAGTGCCAGTTCTTCTAAGTGGAAAATTATCTTCTTGTGGCGTAAGCACAGACCGTAATTGATCAGCCGCATCATCAAATTCGCGGCCTGTTATAAGGAGTTGTGGCCACGGGAGTGTAGGTTTGGCTGGAGGCACTTTAGTTGTCTCTTCGGCGGCATCAATATTTCTCGGATGCTTCATAAAGCAGCCAAGATTATCGCGGCATCCGTAAATTTTGTCAAATGTCGTGCAGTTTTCTGCAAATCATTTCTGGATTAGAACAAAAGTGTGCACGTGCACACTTTTTATATATACTAAGAATCCGAGGGCCGGTAGCTCAGCTGGCTAGAGC
>JACPMA010000009.1 GCA_016186205.1 Candidatus Peregrinibacteria bacterium
ATAGTTCCAAAAGTAATAATTTGCGCAACATTTCCGCGGCCGTATTTTTCAACAACATAATTTAAAACTTCGCTACGCCGCTCATCATCAAAATCAATATCAATATCCGGCATGGAAACGCGCGCCGGATTCAAAAAACGCTCAAAGAGAAGACCGTATTGTAAAGGATCAATGTCGGTGATTTTAAGAACGTAGGCTACGAGCGAACCGGCAGCTGATCCGCGGCCAGGGCCGACAATCACGCCTTTTTCTTTTGCAAACCGGACAAAATCATGAACTATGAGAAAATAGGTATCGAATCCGGCCTTATGAATCGTCTCGAGTTCATAATCAAGCCGTTTAAGAAGCGCTTCGTCTACTTTTTCGCCATAACGCTCTTTCAGGCCTGTCTCACAAAGTTCGCGCAAATACGCAGCCGGCAATTTTTTTTCCGGCGGCTCAAACCGCGGAATAAGATTTTTTCCAAATTTGATTTCAATATTGCATCGATCCGCTATGGCAAGAGTATTTGTAATTGCTTCCGGATATTCCCGGAATGCTTCTTTTATTTCTTCAGGACTCCGAATTGAATAATCATCCTCGTAAATCATGCGGTCGCGGTCAGAAACATTTTTTCCGGTTTGAATGCAAAGGAGAAGATCGTGCACATCGCGATCATCTTTGCGCGCATAGTGATTGTCATTCGTGGCAACAAGCGGCGTTTTAGTCGCCTTTGCAAGCCGGAAAAGCGCCTGATTTACAAGAATCTGATTCGCCATTTTCGGATGATCTTGAACTTCGAGAAAGAAATTTTCCTTCCCGAAAATTTCCTGGTACATCTTGATGATTTCTTGAGCGCGTTCTTCTTGGCCTGCGAGGATGGCGATTGAAGTTTCGCTGTTAAGACAGCCGGAAAGAGCAATGAGGCCTTTGCCGTATTCACGCAATAATCCATGGTCCACGCGCGGCTTATAATAAAATCCTTCAAGGTGAGCTTTGGTAACAAGCGTAATAAGATTCTCATACCCTTCTGTTGTTTCAGCGAGGAGAGTCATATGATTTATTTTTGTGCCTGGCTCTTTTTTAAGACGCCCGTCTGGCGCAACATAAATTTCGCAGCCGATAATCGGTTTTATATCTTCTTCTTTTGCAGCTTTATAAAATTCAATCACGCCATAAAGAACGCCGTGATCCGTAACGGCAATAGCCGGACTTCCTTGTTTTTTCGCTATTTTTACGCAGTCCTTTGGCCGCGAGAGACCGTCGAGCAAAGAATAATGGGTATGATTATGGAGATGGACGAAGGACATATGAGAGAATGACGAATGACGAATGACGAATTACTAATGACGAATGATGAATTATGAATGCTTTTTTTAGCGCGGTGAATGGGGTGAATTAAGTGGTTGATTGCTTAAGGGCGTGTTGAATCCAAACATTGACAGCTTGGAAAAATTCGCCGACAAGCGGAATATTTCCAAGAATTTTAGTTATAAGCAAACCTATGACTGTTATTATAAGTGTTGCTCCAATTAAAAAACCGAGCCCCCGCGCAGTTCCTGCTAAAAAGTTCGCCCAAAAAATGCGCCACGGTGAATGAAGATAATTCGTAAATTCTTGAAGCTCGACTTTTTTGAGCTTTTCTAGAATTTTGTCCATTTTCCTTACCTCGCGCTCTGTTTTTCGGACAATGGCTGATTCCTCATTCATGGCTGACTCACTCTAGCAGAATCACATTGAAATTTCGACGATTTTTTTCTTAGCAGTATGGCCTTTCTTTATCCTTACACACGATTTCGGAACATCAAAATGACGCGCTACAGCTGCCTCAATTGCATCATTTGCTTTACCGTCTTGAGGAGCTTCCCGCACCCAAACTCGTAGCTCGCCAGATCCAGCAGTTTCAATCTTTGCTTGTTTAGCCTTTGGTTTTGCGTAAACCGTAACTTTCATAGTTTTTTAATCTGATAAATAACGCCGGCTTTATCATCAGATATATAAATAGTATTATCCGCAGCCACAAAAATATCCACAGGTCTGCCGAGCGCGCCGTCTTTTGTGAGCCATCCGGTTATAAAATCCAAAGCTCCTTTCGGATTTCCTTGCTCATCCAATTTATAACGCACCACTTTATATCCGGTCGGTTCGCTTCGATTCCAGGATCCATGATAAGAGACAAGAAGATCATTTTCAAAAAATGCCAGTCCGAGCGGAGCAGAATGGGCCGGAATATCGATAAAACTAGGCATCTCGAATGGCTCTTGGCATGGCGCGCGAACGTAAGTATTTTTATCAAAATCTAAATCATGGATATTTTTCCCATAGCAAATTGGCCAACCGTAATTTTTATCTTCCTCTACGATATTTATTTCATCCGGCGGCAAATCATCGCCAAGCAAATCGCGGCCCATATCCGTGGCCCACATTTTTTTTGTGGTTGGATGCCAAGTAAAAAATACGGAATTACGCAGTCCGGCTGCGAAAATTTTAGCGTTGCTGCCGTCTTTATTCATGGAAAGTATCGAGGCGCGACGTTCATTTTTCTTATTACAAACATTGCAGCTCGAGCCTATAGAAACATAAAGCCGGCCGTCCGAGCCAAAACCGATTGTACGCGTTTTATGGTTGCCTCCGCTTGGAAGATCGATAACTGTTTCAGGCTGTCCATCGCAGTAAATGCAGGTTTTTGATATTTTATCCTCCTCTGCAAAGTAGAGAGAAAAATTATTTTCCGGATCAATTGCGAGTCCGTGCGGATTTTTTAATCCCTGGAGGAGAAGTGGATGATCTGCTTCAACTACTTTTCCGTTTTGAATATATAAAAGCGCAATTTTTCCTTGCGATGTTTGGCTCACCCACATATTTCCGCTCGAATCTATAAGTATGTCCCGAGCGCCCGGCAAATCTTTTGCAAAAATTTCTATAGAATATCCGGGCGGAAGTTTAAGCGGCATGCCGGTGGTATTTATAATCTGCGTGATGTCAACCGGCGGTTTTTTGAGTGCAGGCACAATGCCGCGCAGATTTTTCCATGCAAAAACTCCAGCCCATATTAAACCGGCAAGCAATATATAAACAACTACGATGCTGAAGCCTTTCTTCATAAATATAAACCTGCTTCGCAGGTTGTGGTGCCCAGGGAGAGACTCGAACTCTCAAGCCTTTCGGCATCGGCTCCTAAGGCCGACGCGTATTCCAATTCCGCCACCTGGGCGCACAATTAAAGTATAACCTATTTTTTTATGCGACTGCCTGTTTTTGCAGAATACCAGATTCTTGTGCTGCAGCAAGCGCAGAGTCGCTCCGGATGGCATGTGTATATTCAAAAGGATTCGCCATAAATTGGAAATGCATTGGGTCATACTGATCGCCTTTCCAATTCCCACCCCATGCAAAGCCGCATTCACGCATAATTCGAACCATTTCCGGCGAAATATTCGTGCTGCCGCCTTCATGCGGCGGATTTTGGCCGGGATTAATATCAATGGCAACTCCCCATGAATGAAGAGAAAGCTGCTCAACCGTTGTATCGGTTTCTGCCGGCCTGCCCCATGTTCTGCGAAAACTGTATCCGCCGCCTGTTTCAGCGCGGTATTGAATTCCGGCATTCGCAAGCCTTTTACCGGCTTCCAATAAATAAGGCGTAACATAACGATTCACTTTGAATGTCCGTCCAAGAAATTCCACTTTTGTGAGACGCGGTTCGATTTCCTCACGATTATCACCCAAAAGATTCGCCCAATAAGCACGGTCTACGGTTGTCCTTTCGCGAATACCTTCAGGAATTAAAAATCCATCCGGAGTAAGGCGGCCGGAAAGTCCGCGCGTTTGAAATTCAAGACGTATTGCTTCTGAAGAAACAAAATCTTTTTCATGCAAAAAAGCGAGCTTCTCGTCATTCAAAAGCATTGGCAGCCTTTCGAGATCGATAACAACGCCCATCTTTCCAAGATTTCCGAGCAAAACCTGTTCTTCAGCAGAAAAGACCTGCGTTAATTGTGTTTGAAGCAAGGATTCATTTAAAACTCCAGTCCGTTTATATTCTTGCCACCATTTAGCATCAAGCGGTCCTAAATATTGAGCGATATTTTCATAAAAATCATTTTCATCAATGCGAACTTTCCATCCTTTTTCCGCAAAAAATTTATGGAATGCTTGAGTCATAGTAGCCTTTTGTTCATTGCGCTCGAAAAAATCGCGTTCTAGAACAATCTGTTTTTGAACGGCTGCATCGTGCTGCGCATCAGCGGTGCTCAAAATTTCAATTCGATATCCGGTGTGAATAGATATATAGGCTCCTGTTGATTTTTCATAGTATCCCACTCTGCCGTCTTTGATGCCGCGCTCTGAATCATGAAAAAGTTCAGCGCCGCTCTCGTCAAAAACGCGAATGGATGTTACGGAAGGAGGAAGGCAATGGCCGGCGCCTATATTCCATTCCGCAAGTTCATTGCCGTGAAAATCAACATGATATTCAAGGTGGCCTTCTTTATTGAGAGTACTTGCTGCCGGCGTAAGAAACGCTGCTGCAAGCCGCTCAAATTTTTCGAGATAATTTTCATCGTTTTCTCTAAGGTTTACTCCGCCGTTTCGAAGCGTGCGTATGCTTGTTTCGCCTTGAAGTTTACTGCGAATTTCGCCAGCTTCTTTCATTTTTCCATTGAACCCAAGCAAAAAACCTCTTTCAGCAGTAGCTCCCAAATGAGCTTCTTGCTCGCGGGAAATACGTTCGCGGTTAGCTCGCGCTTCCCGAGATTCGCCGTCTTGCTCTTTCGGCGCAACAAAAGCTATATCTCGGCGGCCACTTGGTTCTTCTTTCCTATCGGGAAATTTATCTTTAGCCATTAGAATATTATATCAGGAAGATCAACCTATAAAAAGCCTTTTTAGCAATCTTTCAGGTTAAAAAGCTCTTAAAATAAGGATAAAACCTCCTATTGACAAGCTTGATTTTTACCTATACAATACTTTCCTTTATAGAAAGAACGATAACCTTGCGATGTTTTCAATTTTCTTGCTTGACGCGATACTGAAAAATGAATACCTTAAAGCCTGCCCTTCAATAACACATTCTTAATCAATTATCTTATGAACAGTTCTTATTCCGGTTCCGCTTCAGCGGCCGCATCAAAACTTAACCTCACCAAAATTCTTGAAGATATTTTTCTCGTACTTACGCCGAAGGAAAAAGAAGTCATCATTAAACGTTTCAGTCTCAATAATGAACCGCGGCAAACGCTTGAAAAAATAGGCCAGCAATTTTCCGTGACGAGGGAACGCATCCGACAGATTGAGAAAATTGCGCTTGGAAAATTGCGGCGGACCCTTGAAAATACGAAACTTATAGAGGTCGCAAAAATCGCCAAAGAACTTCTTGGTTTGAATGGCGGCCTAAGCAATGAAGACGAGCTCGTGAGCGAAATTGTAAAACGACTTGCGGCCACGGCGGAAGTGGATAGCCATATTATCCGGCTTGCGCTTGCCATTTGTCCTGATTTTGTCCGGACTGAAAAGAACGGCGTATTCCATCCGTTCTGGAGACTGAAAGCCATGGATGAAGGCGAACTTTCGATGGTGGCGGATCTCATTTATCACACGCTCGCAAAGAAAAAAGATGTTGTTCCTGCAAGCGAACTTGCCGGTGATGTTGAAGCGCAGCTACAGGAAAAAGGGAGAAAATTTTCGCGCGAGGCTGTGATGGCGCTCCTTTTGGTTGATGTGCGATTTAAAAAAGTGAAGGAAGGTGTCGGACTCATGGGTTGGAGGCATATCAACCCGAAATCCATCCGCGATAAAGCTTATATTGTTTTGAAACGGGAAGGAAAGCCGCTTCACTTTGTCGAAATCGCCAATAAAATCACCGAATCCGCGTTTGATAAAAAAATGGTAACCACGCAGGCGGTTCACAATGAGCTTATTCGCGATGAACATTTTGTTCTTGTCGGACGCGGCCTCTATGGACTTAAGGAATGGGGATATAAAAAAGGAACAGTGGCTGACGTTATCGAAGATTTACTTCGAAAAAAGAGCCCGCTTACCAAGCAGGAAATAATCGCCGGCGTTTTAAAACAGCGGCATGTAAAGAAAGGCACGATTTCGCTCAATTTGCAGAAAAACGAGCAATTCGTGCGCGTCGGCAGGGCTGTGTATGCTTTGGACGAAAGCAAAAAACAAGCGAACTGAATAAGCAATTCGTCATTCATCATTCGTAATTCGTGATTTTTTCCGTTATCCTGTTCTTATGGATATCGCTTTTCCGTTGCTCGGCGGACTTGGACTTTTTCTCTACGGCATGGAAGTTTTGAGCCGCGGAATTCAGCGGATTGCCGGAAATCGCTTAAAAGGTCTGCTCCGCACGCTTACGGCAAACCGATTTGTAGGCGTTCTTTCCGGAACGCTTTCAACGGCTATTGTTCAATCGAGCTCCGTTACGACGGTCATGGTGGTCGGGTTTGTAAATGCAGGGCTTATGGCTCTTCCGCAGGCTATTTCCGTAATTCTTGGCGCGCATATCGGAACAACAATCACGGCGCAGATCATCGCATTCCGCATCCAAAATTTTGCGCTTCCGATGATTGCTGCAGGCGCTTTCATCCATCTTTTTGGTCGGACTGACCGCGCGAAAGACAGCGGAGAAGTTTTGTTTGGTTTCGGCATCCTTTTTTTTGGACTCCAGCTCATGGGAACGGCTTTTGATCCTCTCCGCGATAACGCAATTTTTCATAAAATTTTTGAATCTTTTGCGGCGAAGCCATGGCTTGGATTTCTAGCCGGAATGGGCGTAACGATTCTTGTTCAATCGAGCTCGATTACGACTGGCATTACCATCGCGCTTGCTCTCTCTTCGCTGATTACATTTGAACAAGCCGTTCCGCTAATTCTTGGGGAAAATGTTGGAACTACCGTGACGGCAAATCTCGCTGCTTTAAGCGGCAGTCATGCGGCAAAACAAGCGGCGCGCGCGCATTTTATCATCAACGGTATCGGCGCTATTTTAGCTCTGATTTTGCTCAATCCATTTTTGCGATTAGTGCTTTTTATTTCTCCTGCACAAGACGCAGCGCGCCAAATCGCAAATAGCCACACGCTCTTTAATATTCTCAACACAATTCTCTTTTTTCCATTGGTCGCTTTGATCGCCACATTAAGCAATATGCTCATTTTTGGAAAGAAAAAAATGGAGGAGCTTTATTATCTTGAGGAAGCTTCTCTGCAAGATCCCGGAACGGCTTTAGATCAAGTAAAAACCGCTCTAAAGGAAATGCACGGCTTTGCTGCGGAATTTCTAAAACACGCGAGCGAGATGATAGTAAAAAAACAGGAAAAATATTCCAATTTCATGACAGCCTTGAGCGAAAAAATAGATCGGTATCAAAGCCGCATTTCTGAATTTTTGGAAGCGATCGTTGAAAAAAAACTTTCAAAAGAACAGTCCGTTCTCGTGCCTGGTTTTGTTCGGATTCTCCATGAAATAGAACGCATTCGCGATTATGACGAAAAAATGAAACGCGTCGGAATACGCTTGATAAGCGAAGGACGCTCTTTTTCTTCTGCGGAAAAACGCGAGCTGAAAGATTATTTCGCGGACATCTCTGATCTTATGAAAAAAACGCGCGAAATGATTGACAGCGGAAACAAAAAACTCGGCGAAGAAATTCTCGGCATTTATGAATCTCTAAATGCCAAAAAGGAAGAACTCCGGAACCGCAGCCGAAAGCGCTATACAAGCCATCGCACTGAAATCGCCATTGCGAATTATTATTATGATGTCATTTCTTCGCTGGAAGAAATTGCGAAAAAATGTAGAAATATCGCGGTCGCAATGCTAGAGTAATCGCAGTATGGATGATTGCATTTTTTGCAAAATCATAAAGAAAGAAATTCCTGGAACTATAAGGCATGAAGACGAGCATTGCCTTGCTTTTGACGATATTCATCCTAAATCTCGGATTCACATTCTTCTTGTTCCAAAAAAACACATTGCCACTATCGCTGACCTTGAAGAAGGGGATGAGCTGGTAATCGGACATCTTGTAAAAATCGCTAAAGAGCTCGCGAAAAAATTTGAATGTAAAGGTTATCAGCTTGTGTTTAATGTTGGAAAAGAAGCAGGCCAAATTGTGTTTCACGTCCATCTCCATTTGTTAGGCAATTAAACAATCCGCATACTCATATCGAGCATTGGAGATGAATGGGTAAGAGCGCCGACCGAAAGAATATCAACGCCTGTTTTTGCATATGCTGCGATGTTTTTTTCAGAAATTCGACCGGAGGCTTCAAAAAGTACGTATTTAGAAAACTTTTTTATATTCGCTTCGCGAATGGTTTCTGTAATCTCGCGCGGAGCAACATTATCCAGCATCACGAAGCATGGAATTTTTAAACCGTGTTGTTGTGCTTCTGTAAAAATTCGGCTTGCCATAAGCGCATCTTTTTTATTGCGCACCTCGATTTCGATAAATTTGATTCTCTTGTCATCCTGAGCTTGCCGAAGGATGACATGGCGCAAAAGCTTTTGAAGATTTCCGCCTGCTGCTTTCAAATGATTATGTTTAATAAGAACCGCATTATCAAGCCCTAAACGGTGGGTACCGCCGCCGCCTAGCACGCACGCGCGTTTATCAAGCAGTCCCCAAAGCGTTTTTCGCGTCGGCGTTACAAGCACTGAACGATTTTTCTTTTTTGCTTTTTTTACAAAACGATTTGTTGTCGTCGCTACGCCGCTCATGCGCCCTAAAAGATTGAGAATAACGCGTTCAATCTTCATAAGAAGATCAACTGATCCGCGCATTCGCAAAACAATATCCTTATTTTTTAATGGCATGCCGTCATGCTTTAAAAATTTCCATCGGATGGCTGGAAATTTTCTTAAAAAATATTTTGTTTCCTGTTCGCCGGCAAAAATTCCAGCTTCCTTTGCAATCACAAAAACATTTATGATTTTCTTTTTAGGAAAACAAACCTCTGTCGTAAGATCACCAAGACCTAAATCTTTTTTCAGCTCGCGAAATGTATATTGATCAACCCATTTTCGATAAAGCGGATCGCGTGGAGTAAGCCGCGATGCTTGAGCGTGAGTACAGTGCTTTAGTAAAACGCGATTCATCAAAAGGATATGCTAAAAAACTATGTTTCGTAACGAAAATTGCAAAAATCGAGCGAAAACTTTGAAGGCCGACGAAGCTGTATCAGGTACAGATACAGCGAGGAGGCCTGAAAAGTTTGCAGCCGATTTTTGCAATTTGCAGTAGAAAGAGAGTTTTTTAGCATATCCTCAAACGGCAACAAAAATTTGTTTCTTTGGGGACGATATTTCAAACATTCTTTCAAATGCTCGGTATGCCTTTATCCGAACCGGCTCCGGAATAATAATTTCATGCTGCTCGCTGATAAGCGCCTCTTCTATATTTTCGAGCGTATTTTTTTTCATATCAAAACACACGCTGCAGACCGTATAGAATTTTTTCTCCGGCATTTCACGCTTCATACGCTGGATCATGCCGCATTCCGTGGTACAGATAAATTCGGTCGCTTCGCTTTCTTTGGCAACCTTCATCATGCCGCTCGTGGAAACCACGTAATCGGCAATTTCGCGCACATCATCGGTGCATTCCGGATGAGCAATGATTTTTGCATTTGGATGGAGTTGTTTTGCGCGCAGAAGATAATCCGCGGAAAGGCGCTGATGAATAGGGCAAAAACCGTCCCATGGAATAATTTCTTTTTCAGGAACTTGCTTTGCCACAAAATTTGCAAGATTTTTATCAGGCACAAAAAGTACGCGTTTATGCGGAACAGACCGAACAACATCTACGGCATTTGAAGAAGTGCAGCAAACATCGCTTTCGGCTTTAACGGCAGCGGTTGAATTCACATAACAAACCACGGCGGCATCAGGATATTCATATTTTTTGCGGCGAAGCGCTTCCGGCGTAATCATATCAGAAAGCGCGCATCCTGCATCCTTTGCAGGAATAACCACTTTCATGGAAGGATTAAGAATCGCGGCGCTTTCGGCCATAAAATACACGCCTGAAAAAACAATCATCCGTGCGCGGGTTGTCTGCGCTTTGCGGCATAACTCCAAAGAATCTCCTATAAAATCCGCAACTTCATAAATTTCCGGCCGCTGATAATTATGACACAAAATAACGGCCTGTTTTTCTTCCTTCAGCCGTTGAATGCGAGCTATAAGATCTTTCTGTTCTGCGGTTAACACAAACTCCATGCAAGGCCGAGTCTATCACATTTACACCCCATGCACAATTTCCAGCCACAGATGTTTTACGAGTTCAAATGTTGCGTGTGCGAGTTTTGAAAAATACTCCCGTACCTTTCGGAGTTGAGCCACCACAATGGTTAAATAAAAAGCGTTTTTGTGCGATTTCTTCTGGAGTTTTTTCATCCTCTTTGTCAGCACTTTTTCCTGCTGTCCTAGTTTTTTTCGTATCTGCCGTATCATTACTTCTTGAGGAGGAAGCGCGGCCAAAAGCTTTGCGCGAATAGCTTCAATTTCATCAGCGCTGTATGCCTTACCGGATCCTTGCGGCGCATAAGCTTTATCTTCGGAAGAAACCTCTGAAACCTTTCCTTCTGATAATTCCACTCCTTCTTGGCCTTCAGCCGTTTCGGCTGATTCAGTTTTTAAAACCTCGGAGGCTTTTTGTTTAACCTCTTTTGCGCCAAGCATTTTTTCGGCTTTTTCCGGCCCTCTTTGGGCCTCATGTACAGCTTGCGACTCAAGTTTTTCTCTCGATGTATTATCCATAAACGCTTCTGAATTATACTGTAAACCAAAGAATTTGACAAATGCGCTTAAGTCTTCTGGAGAACAATAAGCGTGATGTCATCTTCTTGAATCTGATCTCCGACAAAAATCCCGAAATCCTTCGAGATATTTGTAAAAAGTTCTTCCGGCGCAGCGGTAGCGCCGTATTGTTCAACTGCTGCTTTTAACCGCGGCAAACCGAACATTTCACCGGTCATATTTTTTGCTTCAATAATTCCGTCGGAATAAAGCACCACCATATCGCCTGTCTCTAAAGAAATTCCTTCCTCCTTGACGATTTTTGAAATATCCGGAACCATGCCAAGCGCGATTCCGCCGGTCTGTCTTACCTCGCAAACTCTCTGTTTTTTCCGAAAAATAATGATGTGCTCGTGGCCGGCGCCGGTATAATACAATTTCTGTTCCTGTGGATTCCAGCGAAGCAATACGCATGTCATAAATCGCCGCGGCTCAATGCGCTGCTTTAAAACACGATTTGTATTCACGATAAGATCATAACCGCTTGAATACGTTTCGCTGAACGTTCTGATAATCGTATTCACCATCATCATAATAAGCGCCGCAGGCACGCCGTGGCCGGTAACGTCGCCGACATAGATATAGGTATTTCCTTGCGGAGTTTGTATGACATCAAAACTGTCTCCGCCAATTTCCGAAGCCGGCCTCATATTTCCAAAAAGTGAGATTCCGGGAATTTGCGGCATTATTTTTGGAATAATTCTGCGTTGAATATCGCTCCCGACAGAAAGCTCTTTATGCATCCGCTTGCCTTCCGCAATATCCACGGAAATCTTTTCTATATTTTTTGTAACATTATTGAAAAAATGAGCCAGCACGCCTATTTCATCAATGCGCTGGGTGAATATTTTTTTATAGGGTCGATTCGTCAAAAGCGCTTTCATCTCCTGAAAAACTTGTGCGAGAGGACGATGAATCTGAAAAAAGAGAAGCGCGCAAGTCATGGCAAGAAAAAAACCGAGCATGAAAATGCCAAGAAATTCATTGGTGATTCCGGTAAATTTTTTCGCAGCAAACTCGATCCCGCCGAGAACTACAAATATGACTACTAGAACGGTGATTATTTTCCGGAAAACGCTTTTTTGAACAAGCTCCATGGATTAAATATGCTTAAAATGTTCGAGGGCTGCATTGACGTTTGGAAAAGTCGGAATAAGACTTGGTAAACCGATTACATTCATAACATCTGCGACATTTTTCTTCAGGCCGCAGAGAAAAAGATCCTGGCCTTTTTTACGGAGTTTTGTATGAATCGCTACGAGAAAACCGATGCCTTCGCTATTAATAAAATTAAGATCGCTCAAATCAAAAAGAAGCACGGGTCTTTTGAAATTTTCCAGCAATTCGCCGACCTGTTTTTCGGTATTTCCAAGTGTAGATTGGTCGAGTTCGCCGTGAAACTCAACTACTTCGTAGTGCTCATCGCGCACATCGGTGACGAATTTTAAAGTGAGAAGCGCCATAAATAATTTATTACATATTACTTTTTACTTTTAATGCCTCTTCAATGGCAAAAAGCTCTTCATGCTGATCAAGAAGTTCATAGAGCCGGCGGAGTTTTTCCAGAGTTGCGGGGTTGATTTCGTGAAGTGATTTATGAGATTTTTCCATGAGCTGCTCTAATTCGCGTGAAATTACATGAGTAAGCACCTGCTCGATCATTTTTTTTTTTTTTTTTTTTAATCGATGGAAAAATCGTCGCAGAGTTTCGAATTCTTGAACCGGCAAACGCAGGAAGTGATCCAGAAGATAAGAAAAACCGCGGGCATCGGCGCATTTCGTTAGGGCGAAGGCCGCTTCAATTTTTAGCGTTTCATCGCCATTATTCAAATGTTCAACCGCTGTCTGTTTTTGCGATATGCCGACTTCGCCAAGAGCAAAAAGTCCGGCTTTTTTAATCGATACATCGTCTGCTTCAAGCATAACTTCCAATGATTTTACAAGATCCCCGTTGTATTTCGGCGAATTCCATAAAGCTACAACGGCATTTGCACGCACCCACGGATCCGCATCGCGCAAGTATGGAGCAATATAATATGCCGTATTCGGATCGCGAAAAAGTCCCAATGTATAAATCACATCTCCGCGCAGATGGGCATCATCTGTCTGGAGAAGCCCGAGCAAAAATGGCACGACATCCGGCTGACGCAATAGCGAAAACACGCGGATTATAGCACTGCGCACAGCAGCGGATTGTTCTCGGCTGAATACCTCTTTCAACGTTTCCACCATGCGGTAACGCGAAAAAGCCTGCGAATAAAACCGCTCGCCGATGTCGCGAAAATTCATAAGCGCATGCGCAGCATATAGCCGAACTTCCGAATGAGGATCCGAAAAGGCATCAAGAATTTCCGGCAAAGTCTCATAATCTCTCAACTTTCCGAGTACGGAAATAATTTTTATGCGCACGGCCGGCACTTCATCAGCCGTCGAATTGGTGAGTTTTTGAGCAAGAATAAACGAGGCTTTTTTATGGCCTCTTTGCGCCAAAATTTCAATGGCATTGAGTTTTTCCGGATAGGGGAGCGAAGAAAAAAGCTGATCGCGGGAGATTTTTGTGTATTTCGACTGCAACCGGATTGTCGAAAAAAGAATAATAACCATTATCGTAAACATAATTACGTGAATCCACATAGAGAGTTCCCGACCGCTTAAAAAGAACTGCAAACCCAAAAGAATAATCATGCCGACGACCGTTCCCATCGGCCGAACCATGCCTTCCAAAAACTGCGCTGCTTGATCGCGGATATATTGCGGAAGCGCATAATGCGAACTGAAATAAGCGTTTTTATGCACGACATTCGTTACTTCAAAACTCATCCTTGTCGTGACGGCAGCAAGAAACCCGAATTTTAAAAACATCCCGACAAGACTGATAAGCATGATGATGGGGTGGAGGAGAAGACTGCCGACAATTCCAAGAGATGTAATAAATCTGGAAGCAAACAATATCTGGACAAGAAAAGCGCCTAAATGGAAAAAACCTTTCCATGTGCCTAAAAGTTGGGCAAGCTTGTTTTGCTCCGCAGGCGTTAAAGCCCGCGCCGGCGCAGATTCCGACTGTTTTGCAACGGCTGCTTCAACAGGAGGCGTGGAAAGTATTGATGCTCGCAAGAGACGTGAATCGATAAGCGCTATAGTCGGTTCCTTCTTCTGCGTTACGCTCTGTTCAATGGCTTTCGTGTATTGAAAATCGAGAATATTAAAAAATATCCATTGAAGCATAACGATAATGACCAACCCTTTGAGAAAAGGAATTTGCTTAATGCCTTGCATCACGACTGCAATTTGATCTCGTGTCCGCAGTTCGGATTTCTCAACAACTCGAAATGGAAGTGGCGGCAGCTTTACGCGTATCACGCTTGTAATTACAAAAACAAATATTACGCATGCAAGAAATCCAATCCAAACATAAAGCAAAAGGGCCACGGAAAGCTTAATTGCAAAAAACCCGACGAGCGCGCCTCCGAGCATGCCGCCGATCGTATCGCCGGACTCAACAAACGGAAACGTACTCTGGCTTTCGAGCGGGGTAAAACGGTCGCCAACAAGAATAGGTATAAAAACATTGAACTGCGCGAGAAAGACCGATTCTGCAAAAATCACAAGCGCAAAAAAAGGAACCGAAGAACGATCATAGAGAAACGAAGCGAAAAATATGCAAAGAGCGCCTAAAAGAATCATCAAAATCATAAGCACTTCCCGTTTGATGCGGAGAATAAGCTGCTCAAAAAGAAACGTGGATCCCATGATAAGCAATGCATTCATAACAAATAAAAGCGGCAGAAATTTGATTCCGAACCGAGATACAAATGCAGCTGTTAAAACCGTCCATCCGACAGCAGAACCTGCTTTGAAGAAAAAAGTGATAAGCCAGCACTCCGTAACGCGCGGCCACTCTGAAGGCGCAATATTAAAAAGCCTGCTGAAGAATGGAAATGCAACAGCTTTTCCGTTTCCGTTACTATTACCATTTATTTCTGTGCCATTCATATTGATTTATATGGATTTTTATTTCATATAATTATACACTCAAACAGCCTATCTGTAAATCAGATAAGAGTATCCATGAAAAAACATGCTGTTTTACTCGGTTTTTCTTTTCTATTAAGCAAAATCCTCGGATTGGTGCGGGATAATTTACTGGCTGCAAAATTCGGAGCTTCAGCGAATGCCGGAATTGCAACATTTAATCTCGATAGTTATTACGCTGCTTTCCGGATTCCGGATCTGCTTTTTAACCTCCTTTCCTACGGGGTTCTTTCAGCAGCTTTTGTGCCGCTCTTTGTTGAGATTCTCAAAAAAGAGAGCCGTGATAACGCATTCCGTTTTGCCAATGAAATTCTCCATACGCTCGGCGTGATTATTATTGTGATTTCTGCCGGGCTCATTCTTCTGACTGGCCCGCTTTTAAAACTTTTTGTCCCGGGTTTTGCTCCGGAAAATTTTGCCGTCACCGTGCATCTCACTCGGCTTATGTCTGTTACGCCGATTTTTTTCACTATCGGCGCAATTGCATCCGGAATCCAAAATTCATTCCATGTATTTTGGGGGCTCGCCCTGGCGCCTATCATGTATAACCTAGGCATTATCGGCGGCATTCTTTTCTTCACAAATCAATACGGCGTTTATGGCATTGCAATAGGCGTCGGAGTTGGAGCATTTCTTAATATGGCTGTGCAAATACCGGTCATAATGCGTCTTGGATTCCGGTATCAATTCCCGAAACAATGGTGGGGCCCGCGCATAAAAGAAATGATCATTCTTTCGCTGCCGCGCATACTCGGCATGTCGGTTCAGCAGTTTTCGCTCATCGTAGACACAATTATCGCCTCGACGCTGACAGCCGGAAGCATAACAATTATCAACTTTGCTTCGAATCTTGAAAGCCTTCCGCTGGGCATTATCGGAATTTCGGTTGCCGTGGTAAGTTTTGGGACGCTTGCCGGATTTGCGGCGGATAACCGCACCGCTGACCTTGCCAAGGAAGTTTCGACGAATATCCGGCGCATTCTTTTTCTGCTTATTCCGCTTACCGCAGGCATGTTTCTTCTCCGGGAAGAAATAGTACAACTCCTTCTTGAATACGGAAAATTTACCGCAGGGGATACTTTGATTACGGCAAATACTTTGGGTATTTTTCTCCTTGGTTTAGCATTTACAGGAACCGTCTTTCTTCTAGCGCGTGCATTTTATGCCCTCAAAAACACAAAAATCCCGGTACTTGTGAGCGTAACGGCGGTTGGGATAAATATTGCATTGAGTCTGATCCTCACAAAAATCTTTTCTTTTGCAACCTATGGCTTGGCTTTTGCAAATTCCGTAGCGGATATTTTTAATGCCGTGCTTCTTGGCATCCTTCTTTCTAAACGCATAAAAATGCCAATCGTGGAAGGAAAAGAAATTCTCAAATTGCTGATAGCGACGCTTTTGATGAGCCTTGCTGTTACATTCGCAAAACAAACATTCGCACTTTGGCTGCCTCTTCAAATAAGCCTTCTGGCCATCATCGGCGCAGGAATTTATTTTGGAACCATCTTGCTTTTTAATTCTTCGAAAAAGGATATCGCAAAGTAACAGTGTGCTCATGCTGCGATTGGAATGCCGCGTTTTTATGATTGCGCGAAAGAATGCGGGCCTGATTGCTCCCGTTGGTAAAAATCAAATATCGGCTTTCCATATTCCCGATATATCCGGCATCAACAAAAGTCGTTTCGGCCTGTTGGTAAAAATCTCCAAACGCTCCGTGGCGAGTGCATGAAGGGTCGCCATGCTTGCAATGCGCATGGCCAAAAAGCCATAGATCAATTCCGAATTCGTTAAGAATTTGGTCCATGCCTTCAAAGGCATGCGGCATTTGGTGTGTGGCAAGTGCGATGATTTTGTTTTGATTCTGCGCTATTTCACTGCGCAGCCATGCCATCGTTGCGTCGCTCAATTTATATTTGCCGTCGTCAGTCGACATAACGATAAAATGAATATTCCCTCGGTCAAACGTATAGCGAAGATTTGCGGTAATGATGGATTTATAATTATCCAGACATCCTTGCTCTGGCGCCTCTCCGCACTGATATTCGTGATTACCTGCAAGAAAATGGAATGCCGACCATGGATGATTCGATTCCGTCATAAAAATATTTTTCATAGCCTGAAAATTTTCAGCGCTGCCGTTGCCGGATATATCACCGGCAATAAGAGCATCGTTCCAAGCAATGGTATCCATATCATTCACCATCGTAGTGAGGTCTCTGTTGTGATGGGAACCGTAATAAATGTCAGACATGTGCCATAAAACAAAGTTTTGATCCGTAATAACCGGCGGCGGACCGGGCGGCGAAGGAGGAATTCCGCTTGCGGCTGCGTCTCCCGACGGAGCGGAAAAAGGTTGCGGCACAAGATTTGTATTCCTGAAAAGAGCAATTGTATATAAAGCGTTCAATTGCGAAAATGCATACACGATTTCATTTTCGCTCCAAAGAAAAGCGCCTCTGCGCGGAGAAGAAGCGTTTTTAATTTGGAGATCGAGTATTTTATCGATGAGCGCTTGCGCAAAAGTTTTATCATCGGCAAGAAGAGCCGCGCGAGCTGCAATAGCATAGACTGCAAGATCTTCATAGTTTACCGCAGGCTGCCCTGCTGCAGTATATCGCCCAAAAATCTTGCCTCGCCGCGTGAATTCATCTTTCATAAATTTAAGAAGTTTTTTTGAGTAATCCCATTCGCCGCCCAGCATAAGATGTTCGGAAACATAGGCTTGAAAAATCATATGAAGCGAAGCATCTGATTCATATTGGCCGGTGGAAAAATTATATCGATCGCTGAAAAGACGGCTTTCCAGACGGCCATTTTTAACAATTTCAATTGTCTTCTTGCGGATTTCTTTCCATTCTTGATCATAGCTTTGAAGCTTTTTCATAGCCTCAAAATCCGCATATCCGAGAATAAGATGTTCGTCAGCATAAGTTCCATTAGAATCCCAGGAAATAGAACTTGTAAGAACGCCATTGCGGAGTCCGTGCTGTTTTAATGCTTGACCCATGGCTAGCGCGGTATCGCGGTAAGCGGCCGTGCCGAATTTTTCAAATCCGCGAAGAAGACCTTTAATAATTTTCAAATCGTCGATAGTTGCATTCGCATAGCCGTATGGAGTCAAATCTTCTTTTAGCTTCCAATAAGCAAGATTCCTGTCGCTTAAAATATATCTTTTGAAAAATTGGTAAGATTTTTCAAATTCATCTTTCTTGCCGCCTTCTGCGAGAGCATTGAACAAAAGTCCATAGGATTCCGAAACCACTTCATGATTCACGCCGACGACGCTCGATGAAGAAATGTTTGTTTGTAGGTTTGAAAAAACAGCCCCGGATGAAGAAGATAACTGCGTATTTATAAAAGCAAGGCTATCGGAAAAAGGAGTTTCGTATACCGTATTATAAACCGGCGATGAAGATGAAGACGGTTGCGGTTGCGGTTGCGATGACGGCGATGCAAAAGATACTGTTGATTGAGCAATTTCTTCGCCTTCGATATTTTTGAGAAGCTGCTGCAGCACAACGGCAAGCTCTGCGCGATTTACGTAATTGGCCGGCCGAAAACTGCCGTCCGGATAACCGTCAAAAAGTCCGCGGGATTTCATATCGGCTACCGCTTCGGAATACCAAGCATTGTGCGGCACATCAAAAAAACTGGCTCGATGGAATGCCCATCCAATCGGAATGGTCATCACGGCGATGCCGGCAAAAAATCCGAGCAAAAATCGTCGCATGGCACTTATAAAAACGTTGTAAAAGGAGGAGACGTTACCATTTTGATAAAGAAAAATCCAGTGTATATTGCATGATGTATGAAGTCTTTTCAGCTCACGTTCGTCCATATCGCCATCCTTTTGTCGCTCCTCTTTCTGGGAACGGTGATCGCCCCATTCTTAACGACCCTCGTTTTGGCTGCCATTCTTGTCACCGGCACTTACCCGATTTATGAATGGACACTCCGAAAAGTTCATGGCAAAACGCGGCTTGCCGGAGCCATTATCTCCCTTTCTATCGGCGTCATTTTCAGTCTTGTTTTCTTCGTTTTTATCATCCTCCTTTCTCAAGAAGCCGTTTCAACATATCAAGGATTTGAAGGATGGATCCGCTCTGGAAAATTCAATCTCAATGAACTCACGGCAAAAGCCAGCAAATATTTCGGAATTCCAGCCGTTGATCTAGTTTCTTCTCTCACACAAGCTGCACAAGCGTTTTCCGGAAGTCTTGTGGAACAAAGCACGACTCTGCTCCGAAGCATTGTATGGCTCATTATTAATTTCTTCCTCCTTGTCTTTGCCATGTATTTCTTTTTCAAAGACGGAAAATATATCGTCGAGTCCATTGAAAAAATCATTCCGCTTCCAAAACATTTTGGCCAAGAAATTTTTCAAAAATTCCAGCAAGTTTCGCTCGCCATGCTTTACGGCATATTTCTTACAGCCATTGTTCAAGGAATTCTCGGCGGAATAGGACTTGCGGTTGCCGGCGTGCAGAATCCAATTTTTTGGGGTACGGTTATGGCATTTTTTGGAATGCTTCCAGTCGGCGGAACCGGCATCGTTTGGCTGCCGGCATCCATTATTCTGCTTGCAGGAGAACATTATGTTGCCGGAATCGGACTGCTCCTGTGGGGCGCGCTTATCGTGGCTCTTGTAGATAATTTCATAAAACCATACATCATTTCAAAACAAACAAAAACGTATCCGCTTGCAACGTTTCTTGTCGTAATCGGCGGCTTGATGGTTTTCGGCTTGAAGGGAGCGATCATCGCGCCGATGGTGCTCGCAGCGCTCGTCTCACTTCTTCACATTTACAAACTCGAAACAGTCCAAAAGGAAATCTGAACCGATTTTGCGTAACGTCGGGCGCGATATATGAATGGCTTTTTTGAGCAAAGCTATGCCTTCACCGCCAACCGCCGGTTTTGCATCTCGGCCTCCGATTATTTTTGGCGCGATAAACAAAATAACGCGACCGAAGAGCCGCGCATCAATAAACGAACCGAATATTTCTGATCCGCCTTCAACAAAAAGACTGTTTATGCCGCTGGCTCCAAGAAATCGAAGTAGGGGAGAAAGCGGTATTTTTTTGAGCCTGCTTGGAAAAACTTTACAGGCTATTTTGCGCTTTAAAAAATAATCCAGTTTTGATTTTGGAGCGCGGTCGGTTGTAACGAGAAGAACATTCGAGTCGCGCAGAACTTTTGCATTTCGAGAAATGTGCAAATGCGAATCGAGAATAATTCGCAAAGGCTGTTTTCGCCTGCCTTTCAGCTCCGGATTATCGCGTAGAATCGTGTTAATACCGACCAAAACAGCGTCGTGTTCATCGCGCAGAGATTTTACATAGCGACGGGATTTTTCGGACGTAATCCACTTTGAATCGCCGGTTTTAGTGGCAATTTTTCCATCAAGCGTCATCGCAATTTTAAGAGTCACAAAAGGCATATTGAGTTTCGCAGCTTCTTGCTGCAAAAGACCGGTTGAGACTTTGATTCCCGCTTTTTTTAAAGCTTTTATGCCTCTGCCTGACACTTCCGGATTCGGATCCTTCATAGCTATTACAACTCGCTTAATGCCGGATTCAATGATTTGATTAACGCATGCAGGCGTTTTTTTTCCAGGAAATTCAACGCACGGTTCAAGAGTGAGATATAAAATACATCCGGAAAAAGAGTGTAATTTTTTTGCGGCTCGGCGTAAAAGATTCACTTCTGCATGCGCTTCTCCAAATTTTCTATGCCAATCCTCCGCAATAATGCGGCCATTTTTCACAAGCACGGCGGAGACCAAAGGATTCGGCGAAACCGCATTGCGGCCGCGCTTAGCCAATTCAAGCGCCCTCTTCATGAACTTTTCATCTTTCATTAAACTTGCTTCAATAGGTGCCCCAATTTTATCTTCTTTGTCTTCAAATAGCGATGTTCCCGTTTTGACCGCGCTGGAATTTCAATAGGAACACGTTCTACAATATGCAAACCATATGCCTCAAGCCCGACAATCTTCCTTGGATTATTCGTCAAAAGCCGAATGTCAGAAACTCCCAAATCCACCAAAATCTGCGAACCGATGCCGTATTCGCGCGGATCCGGCGGGAGCCCTAATTTTTTATTCGCTTCAACCGTATCAAACCCTTTATCTTGAAGATTATAGGCTTTCAATTTATTAATAAGTCCGATGCCGCGACCTTCCTGGCGCATATAAAGAAAAATTCCCTCGCCTTCGGCAGCGATTCGTTTGAGAGCTATATCCAGCTGTCTTTGGCAATCGCAACGAATTGAACGAAATACTTCTCCGGTAAGGCATTCGGAGTGCACTCGCACCAGTGCGGGTTTTTTCTGAGAAGGATTTCCCATAACAAGGGCAACATGTTCCTTCTGATCTACCAAATCCTGATAAACATATGCCTTGAATTCGCCATATTCTGTCGGCAAAATTGTTTCAACCGTGCGTGAAATGAGTTTTTCCCTGCATCTCCGATATTCAATAAGAGACTGAATGCGCACTAAAAGAAGTTGATGTTCTTTTGCAAATTTCTTCAATCTGTTTCCGGACAGCATTCTGCCGTCATCTCCCATAATTTCACAAATAACCGCCATTGGTTTAAGTCCCGCAAGACGCATAAGGTCAATGGCCGCTTCCGTATGCCCTCGGCGGACAAGCACGCCTCCTTCTCGAGCAATAAGAGGAAATATATGGCCCGGACGATTTAAATCGTCCGGCTTGGTTTTTGGATTTAGAAGAGCCTGAATGGTTGCAACGCGATCGATTGCGGAAATGCCGGTTGTCACATTTCTTTTTGCATCAACCGAAACCGTAAACTGGCATTGGAGCGGCGCGGTATTTTTTTCTACCATCGGCGGCAAATGAAGCTCCACCGCCCGCTCGCCAGTTAAAGGAACACAAATCAAACCGCGTCCGAACTTCGCCATGAATGCGATTTTTGCCGGCGTGATCTTTTCCGCAGCCAAAATAAGATCGCCTTCATTTTCCCGATCTTCATGATCGGCAAGAATAATCATCTTCCCGCGTTTGAGATCGGAGAGAATTGGTTCAAGGTCTTGCATGGGCCGTTATTATAACGCATAGCGCGTGAACCGCACCAGCTTTATATTTTCGCCAAGTTTCAAAATCGCGTCGGAAATGAGCTTCTCAATGGTTATTTCTGGATTTTTCACAAAAGCCTGGGTTAAAAGCGCCGCTTCTTCGCGGAATTTCTTCTCTTTTCCGGCAATAATTTTATCCCACATGGCTTGCGGTTTTCCTTCTTTTGCAAGCTGTGCTTTCCAAATTTCTCGTTCTTTTTCGATCAATTCCGGCGAAACTTCGGCCGGCGCGATAATCAAAGGATTCATGGCGGCAATATGCATGGCAATGTCGCGGCCGAGCCGCTGAAAATCGTCGCTTCGCGCCACAAAATCCGTTTCGCATCCAAACTGAACAAGCACGCCGATTTTATTATTGCTGTGAATATAGGAAACAACGATACCTTCGCCTGTGGAACGTTCGCCGCGTTCCACGGCTTTCGCCTCGCCTTTTTTTCGAAGAATTTCAATCGCTTTAGCCTCATCGCCTTTTGCTTCCTCAAGCGCCTTTTTGCACGCCTGCATAGAAACGCCGGTTTTTTCTCGAAGAGATTTAATCTGATCTAGAGTAATCGCCATAGCACGAAGACTCTAATGGGTTTGCCATGTTAGGTCAAGGATCTGAATACTATGGAAGAACGGTATAGAATGAAGGAACGTTGGGAGGTGGCGGCAATTCTTTGGCTGCTTGATTATTATCTTCGTTAGATTCCGACACTATATTATCCGGGTCGGCAGTTATAAGAACATACCCTATTGATTCAAATTTTTTGTTAAAAGTATGGCTTACTTCCCTGGGCTTGCCATTGCCAAGCCCATCTATGCTCACCCTTGCTGAAACTATGACACCACCAGAAACAGTACCAGCGCCCGGACTAGGTGTAGCATCTGCAATTCGAGCAGTGAAAAGGACAGGGAAGTTTTTTTTCACCACCATAGAACCGGAGTTTTGTATTTTCGCGCGAACTATCGTTGTATTAAACTTCTTGCCAGGCCCAGCATCTATTGAAATAACTTTTAGGTCAGGTGCATTAAGCAAAGGCAAACCAGAAACAACACCTTTCTGTGTGCTCGGTTTACTAAAATAAACAGCTCCGGAAACAAGCGCTATAAAAAGAACGCCGACTACCCATTTGATCCATTGATTTTTATTTTTCATATATATTTTATGTTACAAATTAACTTGGAGGCGACGGCTGCGGCGGCGCTGGCGGTGGCGGAGGTTGTGGCGCAGATGGCGGAGGCGGAGGCGGAGGCGGAGGCGGCGCGGCTGCTGGTGCAACAGGCGCTTCTTGCGCTGGCGGCTGTGCGGGGGCGGCTTGTTCTTGAGCGCCCAAACCTTTCACGGTTTCGCCTGCTTTCGCGGCAAGGCCTTCTGCCTTATCTTTCAAACCGGAAATGGCGCCGACTGCAAGTCCGGCTTTCCCATAAAGCGCTTCAACATTCATTTTGCCGGCAAATTTCGAAATAACCGGAATAGCCCAAAGCTCTCCGGAGTATGATTTATAAATCGCAAGGATGTAAACCGCAAAAATCGCGAGTGTCAAAAGCGACCCAAACCAAGGAATGGCAAACAAAATCATAAAAACCAAGATGGTGATCAGAAAAAGCACCATGCTCTGTTTGGCATGAAATTTACAGTATGCGCTCTTCGGCTTCACAATTAACGGCACTACGAAGAGAAAAGCAAAATAGCCAAGCGCTGCAAAAAATCTCTCGTCTTGCTCAACAGATGGAGCTGCTGCTTGTTCTGGAGCTGCTGCAGCAGCTTCTGAAGGAGAAACCGCTGGGGCAGGAGCTAAAGGTGTGGGAGGAGCAGCTGAAGGCTGTCCTGAAGTCTGATCTGCCATATATTTATTATACCACAGGGATTTCCGGAAGGCTAGTGGCTTTTTCGGCTACTTTTTCCGTTACCGCCTGCGCACGCGCCTGATCTGGTTTTTGAGGCGCCGGTACGCGTGAAGCATGCAGTTTTTTGCCTTCCTCAAGGGCAGAACCTATTTTCTCGATGAAATATTTAAGAGATTTTACAGCATCATCATTTCCAGGGATTGGATAGGTGACTAAATCCGGATCTGCATTTGAATCGCAGATTCCAACCGTCGGAATCCGGAGCCGTTTTGCTTCGCGTAGCACAAGCTCATCGCGTATCGCATCAAAAATAACGAGCACATCCGGAAGGTGATTCATATGCTCCACGCCGGAAAAAGCATCTTCGAGTTTTTCAAGAGTCCTGCTTAATTCCAGCCGCTCTTTTTTAGTATATTTTTCCCAATCGCCGGCATCCCGCGCGGTTTTTAAATCCCTGAAATATTTAATGCGTTTTCGAATCGTTTCATAATTTGTAAGGAGACCCGGCATCCATTTTCGCGTCACGAAAGGACAACCGCTCTGTTTTGCCGCCTCTGTAACAAGTTTTGTCGCATGGAGTTTCGTACAGACAAGAAGAATCGTTTTTCCTGCAGCTGCGGATTCTTTAAGAAATTCCAGCGCGCGAGTAAGGCATTCGTAGGTCTTTGCAAGATCAAAAATATGGATGCCTTCGCGCTGGGTATAAAGATACGGCCGCATTTTTGGATTCCACTTCGAAACTTTGTGTCCGAAATGGCACGCTGCCTGTAGCATCGCTTCGAGTTCTTGTTGATTTGCTTTAATGGGAGACATAAATCCTTGGGGTTAACGCCTTCTTCCGTCAGCTCGCCTCGTTGAATCCGTTCAAAACGGATCAGGATTAGGCAATCAGGAAGAAAACTTAGATAAAAGCGGCATTAAAGTAAAGGAAGCACGGAAAAAAAGCAAATGAAAATATATCATCAAGTGTTATACTTAACCTTGTGATTTTAGAAAAAGCTTATCAAGCAAAAAAATACGAAGATAAAATTTACCGCGCATGGGAAAAATCGGGGCTCTTTTCACCAAAAATCGTAAAAGGGAAGCGTCCATTCACGATTATGATGCCTCCGCCGAATGCAACCGGCACGCTCCATCTTGGCCATGCGGTCATGCTCGCGCTGGAAGATATTATGGTCCGATATCACCGGATGAAAGGGGATCCGGCTCTGTGGGTGCCTGGAACCGACCATGCAGCTATCGCGACAAATGCAAAAGTGGAAAAATTGCTTGCAGAAGAAGGGAAAACGAAATTTGATCTTGGACGCGAGGCGTTTGTGGAACGCGTAAAGGAATTTATTGCCAGCTCACAAGATACTATCCGAAAACAAATCCGAAAAATGGGTTCGTCATGCGATTGGAGCCGGGAATGCTACACATTTTCTCCAGTGCTTTCGGCTGCGGTTCGGGAAATTTTTGTGCGAATGTATCATGACGGATTGATTTACCGCGGACACCGCATTGTGAATTGGTGTCCTCGCTGCGCTTCTACGCTCGCAGATGATGAAGTGGAATACAAAGAAGAAAAAACAAAATTTTATTATTTTAAATATGGCCCGTTTGTAATCGGCACGGCTCGTCCGGAAACGAAGTTTGCGGACAAAATCATCGTGGTTCACCCGGATGATGAACGCTATAAAAAATATATAGGCCAAAGCATAGTCGTGCCGTGGATCGAAGGCGATGTGTCAGCGAGCATTATGGCCGATAAAAGCGCGGATCCGGAGTTCGGAACAGGAGCTATGACAATAACGCCGGGGAAAAAACGCGCGCGCGTCGCGCGATGCAATTGTAAAAAAACTCGCGGATAAAGGGCTTGTTGAAAAAATCGACGAAAACTATGTGCATAATATTTCGCTTTGCTACAGGTGCGATACACCGGTAGAGCCGCTCGTGAGCAAACAATGGTTCATTGCTGTAGACAAAAAATTCGGTAAGGCAAAGAAAAGTCTAAAACAATTATCGTTGGATGTAGTTAAAAACGGCAAAATTGAGATTTTGCCGCGGCGCTTTGAAAAAACCTATTTCCACTGGATGGAAAATCTCCATGACTGGTGCATTTCGCGGCAGATTTGGTTTGGGCACCAAATTCCTGTTTGGTATTGCGTTGGTAATGAAAAGGAAGGCGGAGCATGCAAACTCGAATGCAAAAAACCGTTTGTTCAAGTTGAGGCTCCGAAAAAATGCCCGCATTGCGGCTCGAAAAATTTGCAGCAGGATCCGGATACCCTCGATACATGGTTTTCGTCCGGTCTATGGACTTTTTCCACTCTCGGCTGGCCCAAAAAAACAAAGGATTTAGAATATTTTCATCCAACTTCGGTGCTGGAAACCGGTTATGACATCCTCTTTTTCTGGATTGCGCGCATGATTTTGATGACTACTTACGCGCTAGATGAAATTCCATTCAAATACGTATATCTCCACGGCCTTGTGCGCACGAGGGAAGGAAAAAAAATGAGCAAGTCTGATCCGGCAACATGTATTGATCCGCTTGATATGATTGCAAAATACGGCGCGGATGCATTGCGGCTTTCAATGGTGATCGGCGCCACTCCTGGGAATGACATTCGACTTTATGAAGAAAAAATCGCCGGGTTTAGGAATTTTGTGAATAAGATTTGGAATGCCACTCGTTTTGCGCTTTTAGCGCAAAACGAGCTTCTTATCAAAAAAAGAGCAATATCAAATCGCGCCTTATCAATAAAAAAACCTCATCAAATCAAACCTCGCACCCTCGCAGATAAATGGATCCTCACCCGAACACAGCAAATTATAAAAGAAGTGACGGATGATATTGAGCAATTCCGTTTTTCCGATGCCGGCATGAAAATCTATGATTTCACGTGGGGCGAATATTGCGCGTGGTATTTGGAAATTGCAAAGGGCGAAAGTCAAAATCTTGGCGTTCTTAATTATGTGCTTGAAACTATTCTCGCTCTTCTCCATCCTTTTGTACCATATGTCACGGAAACTCTTTGGGAAAAACTCGGCAAAAAAAATCTTCTTATTTCGCATAGCTGGCCGACTGTTCAAAAAAAATTCATTTTTCCAAAAGAAACTGCAGCAATGTCAGTCGTTATTAATACAGTAACCGCGATCCGCAACCTCCGCCATGAAAGCAAAATCGAGCCTGCGAAAAAAATCCACGCGATTTTCGTAAGCAAAAAATGGCAAAAGCTTTTGGAAGAAAAACGCGAGCCGATCATGCGGCTTGCCAAGCTCGGCGAGTTAGAAATTCTCTCTCAAGCGCCGCACGTGCATCCTGCGCTTACCCATTATACCGACGACGGCGTTGAAATTTTCATCCCGCTTGCAGGCCTCATAGATATTGACGCGGAACAAAAACGGTTAACGAATGAAAAAGAACAACTCGAACAATACGCCGCCTCGCTTCAGACAAAACTTGCCAATGAACATTTCACCTCGCGCGCGCCGAAAGAAATCGTGGAAACCGAGCGCGTCAAACTGAAAACGGCAAAGGGAAAATTAAGCGCCATCACTCTTCAGATCAAAAACCTGGAGAAATAATGGACAAATCCTGAATATTCTCTATATTGTAGATGATGCGATTTAGAAATACTCCAGGAAATGGACCTCAAAGTCCGCAGAATACAGAAAGGAGAGAGCAAAGAGGAAAAAACGAAGTCGCAAAAACAAGATTGCTTACTTCGCTTTTGGTGTACGGCGCTCTTGCATGCGGAGCACATAATCCTGCATGGCAGGCGAGAATAAACGATCCGCGGGTCCAAAATTTCGTTCATCAAGCTGCGCCTGTTGCAATGACGCTCGAACGAGCACTCGGCGACAGCGAAACCCATGATCTCATCCATGCAGCTCTCCGAGGAGTAATTTCTACGGATCAATATCACCAAGGCGGAAATCAAAGAATATTCCAAGGAGCTCTTCATGAAGTAGAGAAATATGGGCCGACTATCCTTCGAAACGCCGCCTAAAGTTCCGCGCGGCGCAAGCCTTTTTACAATGTATAATTTAACAGGTGACAATTCACTCTTAAGAGTGAATTGAGAAAAACAAATTTGTTTTTGGCAAGATCTCGCGCGCTAATTGCTTACGATTTTGCGGCGCAAAATATGAATAATCAGCAAAATCGTGAGAAATCCGGCGCGGCGAGCTTATCAAATAAACAAAAATCTGGTATAATAAAAGGATGATCGATCCTGAAACATATATCAATGAAGGGCTTAAAATAGTAAAAGCGCTTGTGGATCAAGGAAATCTTCAGGCTGCGCTTGGTTCGTGCCAAGAACTTTTGAAAGTAAATCCATATCATCGCAAAGTTCAAAAATATCTCAAGAATATAGAAAAAATGATTATTGAAAAAAATATAGAGAAAGTCGACAGCGACATTGATCAAACCATGCATCTTTGGAAAGAAGGCCGTTATGAAGACCTCATGAAAATTTACAGCCGGCTTTATCAATATGCCCCGAATCACAACCGGTTGCGTGAACTCATCGCAAAGCTCAACCAAACATTTGCAAAAGAACAAAAACAAGAAAGACAAACGGCATCGGAAGCCATGCTCCGCGAAATTGAAAAACAGCTTCAGGAAAAACAATTCGGGAATGCCATCGAACGCTGTAATGAACTCATCCGCATGGATCCGCTCAATGGCCAAGCGGCCGCGTACCTCGCGCAGGCAAAAACCGAACTCATCGAACAAAAAATAAATGAAAATGAGCGCATTGTGGACGGCGGTGATTTTGAGCGGGCGCTTGAATTTTTCGACACGCTTCTTGCCATTGATCCGGAAAATACTCATGTGAAAAAATTGGCACTCCGGGCAAAAGAGCATCTCGCGCATCAAAAAGCGGTTGCTGCAAAAATTCACCTCAACGAAAGCATCACGCGTATGAAAGATTTTTTCAAAAATGCAGAATATGAAAAAGTGATTCAGGCATGCGCTGAAATCGACCAGCTCGATCCAGGAAATTTCACGGCTCGCGTCTTCCGCAAAAAATCCGAAAATACCATACGCATGGAAAGCGACGCAATGATGGTAAAAATCTTAAAAGAGACGTGGACTGCAATGGCGCCGGAAATAGCAAAAAATCCTGATGGATTTGTGAAAATCTGAAGCCGCCGCGCTTACTTTCTAAATATCATTTCTTCGCGGCGTTTTCCAGTTCCAATATATCGAATCGGGCAGCCTATGAGTTTTTCGAGTTTTTTAATATATGCCATGCAATTTTTCGGCAGCTGGTGAAATTTTTTAGCCGACGAAATATCTTCCTGCCAGCCAGACATTTCAATATAGTGCGGCCGGCATTGTTCAAGCACGGACAAATCTGCTGGAAATTCCGCAAGTTTTTTACCTTTATATATATAGGCTGTGCAGATTTTGAGTTTTTTTAGCGTGCTCAAAACATCCACTTTCGTTAGATTAATTGCTGAAAATCCGTTTACTCTCATGCTATATTGCGCCGCAACCGCATCAAACCAGCCGCATCTTCGGGGACGTCCTGTTGTAGCGCCGAATTCATTACCGATCTCTCGAATTTTATCGCCAAGTGCATCTTTTAATTCCGTCGGAAACGGACCACTCCCAACGCGCGTCACATATGCTTTCATAATAGCGATGTTTTCTACAATACGACTTGGCGCAATACCGCTTCCTGCAATAATTCCGCCGATTGAAGCATTTGAAGAAGTTACATAAGGAAACGTGCCGTGATCAATATCCAAAAGCGTTCCATTGGCACCCTCAAGAAGAATCGATTTTTTGGCAGACAGAGCATTCGCCAAATATAAACTCGTATCCGCAATAAGCGGCAAAACCATTTTTGAGATTTTTTTGATAGCACGTAATTCTGCATCTCCATTAAAAGAAAATTCATACATCTTTTTGAGACTGGCGAGATTACGGCGATAATGCGCAACAAAAGCTGCGAAATTTTTAAGCTCTCCGGCACGAATGCCTATGCGCGAAGTTTTATCCATATATGCAGGACCGATGCCGCGGCGCGTTGTGCCGACTTTTTGCGAACCCTTCATTTCCTCCTGCAGTTGATCGATAATTTTATGGTATTCAAAAACGAGATGTGCGCGATCCGATAGAAGCAGCCGGCCGGAAATTTTTACACCGGCCTTTTTAAGAATTTCAATTTCCTCCAAAAGGGTAGGAAGGTGCACAACCATCCCGTTTCCCATCACGCAAATTTTGCCCGGATGAAGCATGCCAGCAGGCACAAGATGAAACACAAATTTTTGGTTGCCTACATAAATTGTGTGTCCGGCATTCGCTCCGCCAGTCGCCCTAACAATTACATCAAATTTTTGCGCCAATATATCCACGAGTTTTCCTTTTCCTTCATCACCCCACTGACCTCCAACAATGGCGCAAACTTCCTTCACATAATCTTATTATCATGGAATTTCATCTGAAACAAATGCCAATGCAAATGCTTTACAGAAATTGGCTTTACCATCATAATAAAGCCCTTTTATGGCTATCGAAAACATTGATCGCGCGATATATACGGTAGGCAAAAATACTGATTTTGACGCGGGTGTACGCAGCGTCTTGCTCGGCAGATTTGGCATACCAAGGCAAAAAATAGTTACAGAACATAGAGAAGAACTCCTGACTTCGGCTAGACAAACAGCGGAACTTTTAAGCGGCCGTCTTGATGAAGCGCCGGATGCGCTTGATCTTCTTGTATTTTCCGGACGCGTTGATGACGGCTGGAAAACTTTGGTTGCAAAAGCTTATGAAGCAATCGGACGTAAAGCAGGACATGCAAATCTTGAATTACATTTAGTAGCACTCGATGAAATTTTCAGACAGATTGGAGCTGTAAGGGCTGCATTTTCTAAAAGTCGGCAATTCGATCCGGAAAAAGCGACTAAGCAAATTCAACATTCTGTGCCTGTTCTTCCGGCGACGCTTATGGATGCTGTAAAGAAACGGGTTATGCTCCTTATGCTTTCGGACGGAGAAGATTTTGTTCGCGAAGGACAACTTGCAACGCATCTCGGCGTTATAGATGGCGCTTTTGGAAGCCTTCAGACAATATCAGATCCACAACCGGTTATAAGACATCTTGAGGAATGTGTGTGGCGCCGCGGGTTGTAATTAGCGAGTTATGATAAAATGAGGCCGCTATGATTTCCGAAAAAGACTTGCAGGCTCAAATTCCGCATACACTTTCTGCGACGGATTTTTCGCAACTTGGGGAAAAATATGAAGGCAAAGTGCGCGATAATTATACAAAAGGCGATCGCCGCATTTTGATCGTGACTGATCGGCTTTCCGCGTTTGACCGCGTCATTACGACAATTCCGTTTAAAGGCCAAGTTTTGAATCAAATCAGCCAATTTTGGTTTGAAAAAACGCGCGATATTATAGGCAATCACGCTATTGAATTTCCTGATCCGAATGTGGTCGTGGCGCAGCAATGCAAACCGCTTTTGGTTGAGATGGTTGTGCGCGGGTATATTACGGGCGTAACTTCAACTTCCGCTTGGTACCATTATGAAAAAGGCGTGCGGAATTTTTGCGGAAATGTTTTACCGGAAGGTCTGCGGAAAAATCAAAAACTCGAGCGACCAATTATTACGCCATCGACCAAAGCCGAGCACGGAGGCCATGATGAATCGGTGAGCGGAGAGGAAATTATACGGCGCGGGGTTTTGACGCGCAAACAATGGGAATTTCTGTCAAAGGCCGTGCTTGCGCTATATGCGCGCGGTGTGGAAATTTGCGCAAAGCAAGGAATTATTCTTGTGGATACGAAATATGAACTTGGAGTAACGCCGGAAGGCGTTACTGACGGAAAAATTGTTTTGATTGATGAAATCCACACGCCGGATTCTTCGCGGTTTTGGTTTGCGGATGAGTATGAGGCTCGGTTGGCGCGGGGCGAGGAGCAGAAGAAAATCGATAAAGAATATTTGAGGGAATGGCTGGCGGCGCGCGGATTTCGCGGAGAAGGGGAGGTGCCGCCGATT
Source organism: Candidatus Peregrinibacteria bacterium (assembly GCA_016186205.1). Lineage (GTDB taxonomy): Bacteria > Patescibacteriota > Gracilibacteria > UBA1369 > UM-FILTER-53-11 > JACPMA01. The sequence goes on from JACPMA010000009.1 coordinate 31,760, forward strand.
CCGGACGAAGTTCGCGTCGAAACCGCGCGCCGCTACATCGAAGCATACGAACTCATTACAGGCCGGAAATTTGAGGCCGAAGTCGGCGACGTTACCGAAAGACTCAAAAAAAATCTCTATGGATTTTTTTAAAGAATTTGAACGACTCAAGCTGAAAACTCCGCGGGTGGCTTCTGTGATCATCAATTCGACCAACAGCGCGTACTGCCACAATGTTGACCACTGCAAAAATTGCTACCTCATCGCCAATGCGGTCGGAAACCAAGACTGCATGTACGGCCGCGATTTCTATAAAAATACCGACTGCATCGACTGCGACCACATTGAAACATGCACCCTCTGCTATAACTGCGTGAATTGCAAGGAATGCTGGAACGGAAACTTCCTTCAAGACTGTGCAAACGCCGTGGAGTGCGATTACGGATATTTCCTGAAAGACTGCAAAAACTGCATCGGCTGCGTGGGGCTTCGCAAAAAGGAATTCCACATCTTCAACAAACCATATTCCAAAGAAGAATTTTCCGCTAAAAAAGCTTCGCTCACTCAAAATGAAATCACGGAAGCGTTCGATCGCCTCAAAATGGAAGTGCCGCGCCGAGACGCCATGCAAATCAACACGGAAAATTGTTTGGGCGATAACATCCTCAATTCAAAAGATATTTTTTACGGCTTCGACGTGCGGGATTCCCAGGATTGCGGATACGTGGCGGAATTTCACGGCGTCAAAGACAGCTGGGATATTTTTGTCCTCGAATATTCGGAACTTTGCTACGATCTCACCAGCTGCTATAAACTCAATAACTGCAATTTTTGCTTCAGCTGCTGGGAATCAAACGATCTTGAATTTTGCGAATGGGTGAGTAACAGCCAAAATTGCTTCGGCTGCGTCAGTCTGCATCGAAAAGAATATCATCTTTTAAATCAGCCGTATTCAAAAGAAGAATATTTCAAAAAAACCGCAGAAATCAAAGATCAATTAAAAAGAGAAAGAACGTATGATCTGCGGATTCTAACGCCAACGTATCCGCTCGAAGACACGGTCGCTCTATGGCCGAGGCTTTGATACACTTCCTATGAGTCTAAACTTTTTACAAGAAAATTGGGAAAAATTTGCCAAAAGTGATCCTTTCTGGGCAGTACTTACTTATTCTGATAAAAAAGGCGGCAAATGGAAAATCGACGAATTTTTTAAGACAGGCGACGAGGAAATTCATCAACTCATAGCCGAAATCGGCCATCATGCGAAAAACCGAAAACGAGCGCTTGATTTTGGTTGCGGAGTCGGTCGACTCACTCAAGCATTAGCGCAATTTTTCCAAGAAGTCATTGGCGTTGATATTGCACCGTCCATGATACGCCTTGCAAATGAACACAATCGCTATCCAAAAACGTGCAATTTTATTCTCAACGAAACTAATACCCTAGAATGTTTTCCAAATGATCATTTTGATTTTATTTATTCAAACATCACTTTGCAGCATATGCGAGCTCGCTATATAAAAGAATATCTTAAAGAGTTTCTTCGCATATTGAAGCCTGCAGGTTTGGCTGTTTTTCAGCTACCGAGTCATATTACGACCAATTCGCCGATAAAAAAATTTAAACAGTGGCTACGTGCCCATCTCCCAACACCGATTATCAAATGGTGGACCCGAGGTAAACCGTGGATAGACATGAATGCCATTCCAAAAAATGAGATAATTTATTTTTTGAAAAAAAATGACGCCTTGATTATTGATGTGGCTAAAAACAATAACGCCGATGGCTATTGGCAAAGTTTTCGTTACAGCTTTACAAAATAGAGGCCTCAATAATTTGAACTTATAACCCAGTATGTCTCTCGCTAAAATCTGCGAAGTCGGTAATCATCCCTTTGAGCTCACGACGGAGGATATCGCCGCATACCAAAAATTCGGCTTCGAACCGCTGCCGATTTGTTTTCCGCATCAACATCAATGGAGACTTGCTTTCCGCAATGACCGTTTTCTACACCGCCGCAAGTGCGATCTAACAGGCGCCTCAATTATTTCTATGTATCCGCCAGATACGCCATATCCCGTGTACGAACGAGAGGCGTGGTTTTCTGACAAGTGGGATCCGTTTTCTTATGGACGCGATTTTGATTTTAACAAACCTTTTTTTGAACAATTTGCCGAGCTCCAAAAAGTCGTTCCGCGATGCTCGCTCTTCCAAGCCAACTGCGTGAACAGCGAATACTGCAACTGCACGATGTACGACAAAAACTGTTACTTGATTTTTGGCGGCGATTTTAACGAAGACTGCATGTATGGCTCGCTGCCGATGCATTGCAAAGATTCGGTGGATTGCGACTGGACCGAACAATGCCAACTCTGCTATTTCTGCGCCTACAGTGAAAACTGTTACGGGTGTCGCTTTACCTTTCGGTCTAAAGGCTGCTCGGACTGCGCATTTATAGAAGATTGCATAGGATGTACCGAGTGCATTCTTTCCACAAACCTTCGCAATAAATCATTTTATATTGAGAATAAGCCATATTCAAAGCAAGAATATTTTTCAAAAAAAGCCGAGCTTTTAAATGGAAGTTTTGAACAACAGACAAAAATGCTTAAAAGATTCATGGAACTCCGTCAACGCCGGCCGGTAAAATTCGCCAATATCTTAAATGGAGAAAACGTCACCGGTGATATTATTTTCAACTCAAAAAACTGCCGGAACTGCTACGAGTGCATAGACAGCGAAGACTGCCTGCAGTGCTACACGATCTTTAACGCCAAAGATTGTTTTAATGCCGATTACGACGGTCACCGCGGCACGCTGAATTTTAACAACGTGGCCTGCGGAACTGCCTATCGCACGTGGTTTTCGCGTTTCACCATTGAAGCCTCTGACATAGAATATTGTGAGCACACCAATTTTTCAAAAAATCTCTTTGGCTGTATTGCGCTACGACACAAACAGTATTGCATCCTCAATAAACAATATACAAAAGAAACATTTGAAAAACTTCGACTTGCGATTATTGAACACATGAAAAAAACCAACGAGTGGGGACGATACTTTCCAAAAACATTATCTTTGTTTCCATATAATCAGACAACGGCCTCATTCTTTTTCCCGCGGACACGCGAACAGGCTCTCGCAGAAGGATTTATCTGGAAAAATGAAGAAGCGCATGATTTTATGCCGCAAATATACAAAATTCCCGATAGCATCCAAGACGTTACCGATGGGATTTTAAACGAAACGCTCGCATGCGAAGCGACTGGAAAAAATTTCCGCATCATACCGCAGGAATTCAAATTTTACCGGCAACAAAATATTCCCATCCCACGCAGGCATCCGGACACGCGCTACGGCGACCGGCTCGCGCTACGAAATCCTTTCAAAATCTTTGAGCGGAAGTGTGAACGATGCAACGCTTCTGTTCAAACCACTTATGCGCCGGAGCGGACGGAAACCATTTATTGCGAAAAATGCTACCTCGAAAGCGTATACTAAACGACATATAGCACTGTATAATTAAACCATGCCAACAGACGAATCAAATATTGAAAACGCGAGAAGAAGGCGCTTAAGAAAAACAGAAAAATCTCCTAAAGCTCATGACCCGGAAATTGAAGCCGAAGAAGATGATGTGGAGAGCGCTACAAAAAAAGTTCTTCAGCAAACAGAAATTCTCGATCAGCTGCGAGCCGCAAAAAATGCGGAAGCGCGGGTGAGAACCTTTGCAAAAATAATGGATACCTACGGGGTTGAGGCCATCCTCGGTCTTTTTGAAGGAGCCGGCGATGCTGCCACGAGCGTTCTCTCCGGTTTGTATCTCATGCGTGAAGCGGGCAAAGCAGGATTGAGTAAAACTGATTTTTTAAAAATTGCGGCGCTGCAAGCTGCAGATTTTTTTATTGGAGCCATTCCGATAATCGGCGATATCGGCGACTTCGTCTTTCAGGCAAATAAGTTAAGCATTCCGCTCTTCCGCGATAAAACGGATGAGCTCGTGAGAGAAGCGCGGGCAGCAGGCGTTTCAGAAGATGCGATCGCAAAAATTACGGAATCGGCGGAGAAACTTCCACGACTGGCGGATCATATCGTCAATATTGATAAAGCCGTAAATGGATTGAAAAAGGCCGCATAGACCTCTAGTATAATCAGGCCGTGTCTTTTGTAGAAGATTTCCGCAGACTCCAACTGAAGAAACCGCGCATCGCGCTCCAGTTTTCGCAATCGGAAAACAGCGAATACACGAACTACGCATTCAAAAATAAAAATTGCTATCTCGTATTTGGGAGCCACTACAATGAAGATTGCTACCATCTTCAATATTGCTACGCGGATCGAGATTGTGTGGATTGCGATCGCACTGACAAAAGCGAACTATGTTATGAATGCGTTTTTTGCAGCAGTTTATATAATTGCAACTATTGCTTCAATTGCTTCACATGCAGTGACTGTGAATTCGGCTTTGATCTTGTAAATTGCCGGCATTGTTTTTTATCCGCCGGTTTGCGAAATGTCGAATACCATATTCTGAATAAACCGGTGCCTCGCGAAATGTATGCCCAGGAGGTGGCGCGTCTGAAATCAACTCATACCGTAAAACAATTCCTCGCGGAGCTTGAAAAAATTCGCGCTCTGGTTCCACAAGTGGCTACCATTCAGAAAAATTGCGAAAACTGCATGGGTTCATATCTTGAAAACAGCAAAAATTGCTTCAATTGTTATCAGCTTACAAATGGGGAAGATTGCTTGTATATGCGGAGCATGGCCCATCACGTGAAAGATTCGGTTGATTGCGATCAAATCGGTTATGACCCTTCGGAACTCCTCTATGAATGCATCGGCAATAGCGGAAATGTGAATTGCAATTTCTGCTATGCAAGCTGGCATAACCACGATCTGGAATATTGCGAGCACGTTTTCAACTCGCACCACTGCTTCGGCTGCATTTCACGAAATCATGCCGAGTATGAAATCCTCAATGTAAAATATTCCAAGGACGAATGGTTTAAAAAAGTCGCGCTGATAAAGGACGAATTACGCGCTAAAGGACAGTACGGAAAATGGCTTCTGCCCTCGACCTATCCATATGAAGATACGATTGCGCCGCTCTATTTCAGCTGATAATCTAGACGCGCATGCCTCAATCAGCCATCTGCAAAATCTCGGGTAAACCATTTATTCACACAGACAGCGATCTTGAGTTTTACAAAAAAATCAGCGTGCCGCCGCCGACTCTTTGTCCGGAAGAAAGACGCAGGCGCAGATTTACTTTTCGCAACGAACGTTTTCTATACAAACGAAAAAGTGCGCTATCCGGAAAAGAAATTATTTCCTGCATGCATCCGGACAGTCCGCAGCCGGTTTATAACCAAGAAGAATGGTACGGAGACACATGGGATGGCGCAGACTATGCTCGACCGTATGATTTCAATCGTCCGTTTTTCGATCAATATAAAGAACTCCAAAAGGTCGTGCCGACCATTGCCATTAATGGAAGCAATAACGAAAATTGCCCTTACGCAAATTACGCGGCAGCATGCAAAAACTGCCACCTTATTTTCGGGTCGGTGTACTGCGAGGACTGTCTCTACGGCAATCCATACTACTGCAAATCCTGCATTGACTCGCTCCTCGTGCGCGACTCTGAACTTTGCTACGAATGCGTGACATGCGAAAAATGCTACGAATGTTTTTACTGCCAAGATTGCGCGGGAAGTTTTGGACTTCTTTTTTGCTACGACTGCCACGGATCAAAAAACTGCATCGGCTGTACCGGGCTTCGGAATAAAGAATATTACATTTTCAACAAAGCGTATTCAAAAGAAGATTTTTTGAAAGCAAAGGCGGCGCTCAATCTTTGCGATCCGCAGCAATTTGAAAATCTCAAATTGCAATTTGAAGCGCTGAAATTGAAGTATCCGCGGCGGTTTGCTGTGACGCTCCAGACGGAAAATTCCACCGGCGATTATGTCTATTCCTCAAAAAACGCGGCGGATTGCTATGACGTCCAGCGGCTCGAAGACTGCCGTTATTGCGCGCAAGTCATCGACATGAAAGACTGCCAGGACTGCAATTACATGGAGGAATGCGAGCTCTGCTACGAATACATCTGCCACTTCCAGAATCAACGGATTTTCTTTTCCGTTTGGTGCCACGCAAGCCATGATATTTGGTATTCGAGCTATTGCGTTTCGTCGTCGGATCTTTTCGGATGCATCGGGCTTAAACATAAACAATACTGCATTTTGAACAAACAATATACAAAAGGGGAGTATGAAGATTTGAGATCGCGCATCGTAGAACAAATGAAAACTGATGGGAGCTTTGGCGAATTTTTTCACCCTTCGCTTTCGCTATTCTGCTACAACGAAACAGTGGCGCAGGAATATTTTCCTTTAACAAAAGAAGAAGCTTTGCAGCGCGGATATCGATGGCGCGACAAAGATCCAAAAGATTATCAACCGCAAACATATCGAGTTCCGCAAAATATAAAAGAGGTTCCGGATTCAATCATAAACGAAATTCTCGCATGTCATGAATGTAAGAAGAATTTTCGCGTTGAACGCGCGGAAGTTTCCTTTTATAAAAGGTATGGCTTGCCGCTTCCGTCAAAGTGTCCGGATTGCCGTCATCGAACAAGACTTGCGCTCCGAAATCCACGGATGCTTTTTGAGCGCAACTGCAAAAAATGCGGCGTTGGCTTACAATCAACCTACGCGCCGGAAAGACCGGAACAAGTGTATTGCGAAAAATGCTATTTAGAAATGGTATATTAAAGGCATGAATTCCTGGCTTCTCTTTGCGCTCCTCACGCCGTTTTTCTGGGGATTTAGCAATGCCATGGATACGGCGGTGCGCAGGCATTTTTTGAAAAGCGATCTTGCGGCGACCGTGTTTCTCGCGTTCACGCGGCTTCCGCTCATTCTCGCCTTTTTTCTCATTTTTCCGCCGGTAAATCTCTCGTGGAACGCCGTCCTCTGGATGATTTTCGGGGGACTCATATGGATGGCTCCATTTATTCTCTATTACCGCTCCATGGCATTTGAAGAGGCGAGCCGCGTCGTGCTCCTCCTCCAGCTAGACAGCCTCTTCATACTCATCTTTGCATTTTTTATGATCGGAGAACGGCTTAGTATTGGGCAAATTCCGGCTTTTATTCTCCTGCTCGCCGGCGGGGTTCTGGCGGCGCTCAAACCAAGCGACCATCACGGATGGCGATTCAGTAAAGCATTTATTTTTATGCTTTTAGCAGGCATTAGCTGGTCGCTTTCCGATGTCATTTTTAAAAAATTTGCGCCGGCATTTCCCAATTTTTGGAGCGCTTTCAGCTGGTATCTTTTCGGAAGTTTTCTTATTGGCCCGCTCTCGCTTCTCGCGAAAAACATACGCCATGAACTCAAAACTATATTTTCCGGCGTCACGCAGCGAGGATGGTTTCTGCTTATCATCAACCAAATCAGCGGCCTCGGCGGAACCATGCTTTTTGCCTATGCGCTCACGCTCGGAAAAGCTTCGCTCACCTCCGTGTTCCTCGGAGTCCAGCCGCTTTTTTCTTTTCTATGGACGCTGATTTTGCCTCGCATGATTCCTGAAGTGGAACGGGAAGACACGCATCGCAAGATTCTCTTTTTTAAGGCGCTCGCTTTTATATTTATTATAGGAGGACTTATTCTCCTGACAAATTATGGCTGAAAATCGCACATGCATGGAATGCAAAACGGAATTTTCAATCGTCGATGACGATTTGGCATTTTATAAACAACTTGAAGTGCCAACGCCAAGTCAGTGCCAAACGTGCCGTTTTGTGAGAAGGCTTATGGAACGCAATGTAAAATACCTTTACTATCGAACCTGCGATTTGACGAAAAAAAATACACTCTCTCAATATCACAAAAATCAACCTTTTCCCGTATACAGCCCGGAGGCTTGGTGGAGCGATAATTGGGATGCAACCGATTACTCTCGCCCGTTTGATTTCAACCGTGGATTTTTTGAACAGTTTGCGGAATTGAAGCGCAGCGTGCCGCATCTTGCCTTGTTCAACACTGAAGGCACTATGCAAAACAGCGACTATAACAACTGCACCGCGTATATGAAAAATTGCTACCTCGTGGGCGAAAGCGATTTTTGCGAAGAATGCTATTATTCAAATTTGCTCAAGCAATGTGTGTCGGTTGTCGATTGTTCAGTTTGTTATGAATGCGAACTTTGTTATGAATCCATAGATTGCCTGAAGTGCTATGGCGTGCGCTACTCTCAAGACTGCCAAAATTGCCGCGACAGCTATTTTTTGGAAAATTGCGTGTCGTGCCAAGACTGCATCGGCTGCATAAATCAGCGCAATAAACAATTCATGATTTTCAATACGCAATATTCTAAGGAAGAATTTGAAAATCATAAAAAGAATTTTAGACTGGAAACCCAAGACGGCGCTTCCAAATTGCGCGCGCAATGCATTGAATTTTTCAAAACGCAGCCGCGGAAAAATCTCATTGCTGAACAAAATCAAAACAGTTTCGGCAATCATCTCTTTAATTCAAAAAATGCCTTTTATTGTTTTGACAGCAAAGATATGGAAGATTGCCGGTACTGCGCCAGGCTTTCCCTGGACGTAAAATCATCCATGGATTACAACTCGTGGGGAAACAAAGCAGAGCTTATCTATTTTTCTTCCGGATGCGGAGATAATATCTACAACCTGAAGTTTTGCGTGAATTGCCAGAAAAATGTTCGAGATTGCACCTATTGCTACGAATGCTTCAGCAGCTCGAATTGCTTTGGATGCATTGGATTGAAAAAGAAAGAATTTTGCATTCTCAATAAGCAATATTCAGAAGAATATTACGAGGAACTTGTGCCGAGAATTATCGAACATATGAAACAAATGGGGGAATATGGTGAATTTTTTCCAAAATCACTCTGTGCGCATGCGTATAATGAAGCTCTTGCTATGGATGTTTTCCCCCTTACCAAAAAGGAAGCGATTGCCAAAGGATATAGATGGTTGGATGAGAATATTTCTGATCAGCAATCGGCGCGAACTGCGGCTCCAGTACCTGGCACAAGTGCATGCATCGAATGTGAAAAAAACTTCAAAATTATTCCTCAAGAACTTGAGTTTTATAATTTCCTTAAAATTCCATCGCCTTCACAGTGCCAATTATGCCGCCACAAAAATCGCATTTCAAAACGCCTTGCTCCAAAACTTTGGTCAAAGCCATGCTCCAAATGCAGTAGTGCAATGCTTACAAGCTACGCGCCTGACCGACAGGAAATCGTGTACTGCGAGAAATGCTATCTGGAAACAGTGTACTAAACCACTATCGCCTGAAGGCGATAGTTTGGTTTGAGCTGAAGCTCGGCAAATACCTCGCCTTATGCTTCGATCAGTGTAAATTCATCTCCGCGTTTGTCTTCATCTTCGTCCTGATTTTCCAGATAGTCTATGATCATTTCATCGGTGATGCTCCCCAGAACTTTTTCCGTAGATAACTATCTTCCTGCAGCAGTTTTCGCGATGTCTTCCCTTTGATAGATTGTGCTATTTTGCTAAAGGATATAGCTTTGCCTTGAAAGCATTATATCCACCACTAGGAGGTCTTATCTCTTTAATTTCAATTACCACTTTTTTTTCGCGAATCATGACTTCGGCAAGATCACCGACTCGTTTTTTAATTATAGCTTGACCAATAGGGCATTCATAACTAATTAAACCTTCTTCTGATAATGATTCATTAGCTGCTCCAATCGTAAAAGTTTTTTTCTCTCCATCAATGATAATTACTACGGTAGTTCCGATATCAACTATTGCAGATTGTTCTTGGATAGTAATAATTACCGCATCATGGAGAATATGACGCAATTCTTCAATTTTTACGGATGCTAACTCTTTTGCTTCCAGCGCAACATCGAGCTGTGGATTTTTTACCCGATCGTTACCAAACTCTCTAGCTGTAGCGATTTCGCCAATGCTTTCCTTTCTTTCTGATACACGGCCGGCAATATCCTTTTCAAGAGAGTCTAATCCTTCTTTGGTGAAATAACGTGGCATGAGGAATATTGATTACAGATTAGATTGAATCATAGCACGAAATATACTTTTTAGCAAATTCTTAAATTAACAGATATACAACCGCTATCCTTAAAAATTTAAGGACACTGGTTGGCCCGCGATTTCTCGCGGGCAGCAAAGGGATGTGCATCCGTCATTTATAAGGGCGACAGATGACACCACGGTTAGTTCAGATTGCTTCCCTTGGGCTAATTCTTCGCGTTCGTGCAGTCGAGCTCGGCCTTGATGAAGCTTTCCTTGCCGCGCTCAACATCTACATGGCGCGTGACAGGTGTGCAGTTAAGCCGGTCGTTCTTAAGCTCTACTGTGTGCTTTCCCGCCTGCACTTCGGTGCGTCTTATTGGTGTATCTCCTGGACCATGCCCGTCGATCCAGAAGTAAGCATACGGCTTCGTCACTATCCGGAGATAGCCGATGTTTAGGCTGCGCAAACGACGAACCTCGTCCGTGAGGCCGAAGCGCTCTGCCAAAAAGATTGCTTCTTCCAGACGACCATCGTTCTCGAGCAGCCTCAAGCCCGTTCTCGCTGAACTATTTACTTCATCCTTGGAACAGTTATCAAGAAGCATTGGGGCTGCGTGTTTCGTGTCAGTCAGAAGAAGAGCCTTTGCCCGCTTGCATTGGTCGCTTTCGCTTACGCCCGTGACGACGATGCGCGGCTCTCCTAGCTTACAGGGCGTCGCCTCGAACAGCTTGGCAACGACCTCTACAAACTTGCCGCGCATGGCAGGCTCGAGCTTCGACGCGTCGACGCAGTTCCGGGAAGAAACGACTTCGCCTTCGCCCATGGTCTCTGCCAACGCAACCGCGTTGACGATGGTGATGGAAATGATGCAGAGAATGAGAGTCACAATGCGCATTTTCATAGAAGCTTTCTCCTATGGCCACAAATCGCCCAAAATGGGCATTTCTGAACTAACTTTCAAGGAACGCCGTAAAATCCATTCTGTTTAAAGAAGGATTTTTCGAGCGATAGAATAATACAAGATATAGGCCAAATGGCAACCTAAACACCATGCCTAAGCGAGTAAAAAACGGCCAAGAGTATAATTCGACATATGGGAGAAATGCGAACCTGCAAAAGTTGCCAAAATGATTTCGTCATTGAAGAGCGCGATGATGCATTTTATCAAAAAATAGGCGTTCCCCGGCCGCAAACTTGTCCGCGCTGCCGCGAGCGTGCCAGACTTGCTTTTCGAAACGAACGTTTTTACTACCAGCGAAGCTGCGACCTCTGCAGTAAACCCATCATTTCCGTTTATGATCCGAAACGCACAAAGGCGGTATATTGTCATTCCTGCTGGTGGTCGGATAAATGGGATCCAACTTCATACGGCCGTGATTTTGATTTCTCAAAGCCGTTTTTTCCGCAGTATCACGTCCTCCTTCAAGCCGTCCCAAAACTCGCAATGCAAAACGACAATGGCACCGGCAGCGAAAACTGCGAATACACCTACGATTTTGCATTCGGGAAAAATGCGTACCTTGTCGTCGGCTCATGGCATGCCCACGATTCCATGTACGGATTCCAAATAAACTACGTCAAAGATTGCATAGATAATTACCGTGTCAATGATTCTCAGCTTCTCTATGAATCGATCCTCTGCGAACGATGCTACGGCTGCCAGGAATGCATGCAATGCCACGGATGCTCTGACTGCATTTTCGGCTTCGATCTCAAAGATTGCAAAGACTGCTTGCTCTCGGCCGGACTGCGGCATAAGCAGTATTACATTTTTAATAAACCGTATTCAAAAGAGGAATATTTTCAAAAGAAACTTGGGATGCGTCTTGATTCGTGGGAGGCGCGTGAACGACTCCATAAGGAATTTGAGAAATTTCTCCTCGCTACTGTGCGCCGATGCATGAATCTCGTGAACTGCGAAGATTGTACGGGCGATCATCTCCTCAACTCAAAAAATTCTTATGAATGCTACGAACACCGGAATCTCCACACCTGCAAATGGATGACTGCCGGCGATGGCGCCAAAGATTGCTACGAATGTTACTCCACCGGAGGCCCGGAACTTTGCTATCAAAGCATCACGCCGGATAACTCCTATAACTGCGCCTTCACCGTATATTGCTGGAAATCGCAAAACGTATGGTACTCGGAAAACTGCCACTCTTCCCACAATCTTTTTGGCTCCATTGGGATGAAGAGACGTTCGTTTTGCGTTCTCAATAAACAATATTCAAAAGAAGAATATATCGCGATGCGCGGACGAATCGTTAATCATATGACAGAGACGCATGAGTATAGTGAGTTTTTTCCGTCCTGGCTCACACTTTTTGCTTATAATGAAAGCGTGGCGCATGACACTCAACCGCTTGAGAAAAACTCCGCAGCGGCATTGGGCTACGCATGGCAAGATGTCCTTCCTGGAACTTTAGGTAAACAAACCATTGATTTGGGGAATGTTCCGGATTCCATAAAAAATATTGACCCTCAAATTTGTAAGGAAATTTTTCCATGCACCGCATGCGGGAAAAATTTTAAAATCTTGGAATCCGAATTCTCTTTTTATAAAAAACAAAACATTCCGCTTCCTCGAAAGTGCGTAAATTGCCGCCACTTTGCACGGAAGAAAAAAATCAACCCGCTGAAGCTCTGGGCGCGCACGTGCATGAAGTGCCAAGCGCCGATTCAAACCACCTACGCGCCGGAAAGGCCGGAAATCGTGTACTGCGAAAAATGTTATCTTGAAACCGTTTATTGAGTGTGCTAATATTAAATAGTCAAATCCGTCGATGCCAGAAAAGAGCCCACGCGGGCTCTTTTCTATTTATAAAGCCAGAAGGTTGGTGGAGATGCCGGGAATCGAACCCAACGCAAAATCCGCCGCGGCGGATTTTGCGCTTTTATAACAAGAAAACTTTATTTAAATTTACAAAATTTTCCTACAACCGGGTATAATTCGGCATATGGGTCAAACGCGAACCTGCCGCATTACAGAAAAACCATTTGAAATCACCCAAGCTGAAATCGATTTTTGCGAACGGCTTGGAGTGCCGCTGCCAAATCTTGCACCGGAAGAACGGCTTCGGGAACTTATGGCGTTTCGCAATGAATGGAAGCTCTATCGCCGAAAATGCACTGCAACAGGAAAAGAAATTATAAGCGCCTACGCGCCGGACGCGCCTTTTGAAGTGTATGAAAATTCCGTGTGGTGGGGCGATTCTTGGGACGCGTGCGAATACGGCCGCGATTTTGATTTCAATCGACCGTTTTTTGAACAATTTAGCGAGTTGCAAAAAATCGTCCCGCGCGAAGGAACCTCCATCTTCAACTGCGAAAACTCCGATTACAACAGCCATCTTCGGCAATCGCGAAATTGCTACCTTAATGCGCTCGGCATTAAAAGCGAAGACTGCCTCTATACCTATTGGACTGTGGAAAACAAAGATGTCATCGACTCCATGTTTATAAATTATTCCACATTGCAGTACGAAGGCCGGCACCTCAATTACTGCTACAACGGAATCATGCTCGATGAATGCAATAATTGCACGGACTGCTATTTTTCCTATCAGCTCCGCGGCTGCGATCACTGTTTATTTTGCAGCAATCTCGCCAATAAAAGTTATTATCTTTGGAACAAACCGTGTACGAAAGAAGAATTTGAAGCAGCGAAAAATAAAATCCTCTGCGGTTCCTTTAGCGCTTTTGAAAAAACAAAACAACAATTTCAGGAAATAAAAAAAGTTGCGGCGCGCAGATTTGCATACATGCTCAAGTGTGAAAATTGCACCGGCGACCATCTTCTCGCATGCAAAAACTGCTTCGACACGTTTGAAGGTTTAAATGGCGAAGATTGCTATCACCTCACTTCATTTGGAAACTGCAAAGACGTGCATAATGTCTATTCCGCCGGCTGGGAACCTTGCGAAGAAATTTATTATTCCGCGGTAGTGCGAGGATCGCAAAATCTCGCCTTTTGCAATTACATTTGGTTTTCAAATAATCTCCGTTACTGCGACAGTTGCGTTTCTTCGGAAAATTGTTTCGGATGCATTGGATTAAAACACAAAAAATTCTGCATTTTGAATAAACAATATACAAAAGAAGAATACGAAAAACTTGTGCCGAGGATTATCGAACATATGAAAAAAACATGGGAATTTGGGTGGTTTTTCTCGCCTATGCTTTCGCCTTTCGCGTATAACGAAACGCCGGCGCAAGTATTTTTACCTCTCGCAAAAGAAGAAATTCTCAAGCGCGGTTGGCGGTGGAAGGAACCGGATATTCGAGAATACCAACCGCCTACAATCCAAGAAATTCCTGATAATATTCGCGATATTACTGATGACATAACAAAAGAAATTCTCGCATGCACGGTTTGCCGGAAAAATTATCGCATCGTCGCGCAGGAACTGAAATTTTACCGCCTCATGAATTTGCCGATTCCGCGGCTATGTCCGGAGTGCCGAAATAAAAATCGAATCCAATCGGATAATCCGCGGAAACTTTTCCAGAGGGAGTGCGGCAAGTGTAAAGAAAAGATTTTCAGCCCCTATGCGTCTGATCGTCTGGAAATCGTGTACTGCGAAAAATGCTATCTTGAAAGCGTTTATTGAGTGTGCTAATATATATGCGTCAAGTTCGCCGGTTCCCAGAATCAAAAAAGAGCTTCTGTAAGAGGCTCTTTTTTAATGCCGGAAGTGGTGGAGCGAGGGGGAATCGAACCCCCACCGACGAGCGTCAAGTTCGCCGGTATTCACCAGAATTCGCCCCTAATCCTTCCGGCGCAAAAGACCCTAGCATAATGACATGAAATCTTTCTAAACTTTTTATTACACAAAAATCCACCGCGGTGGATTTTTGTGCTTCTATCAAACAAGAAAACTTTATTTAAATTTACAAAAATTTGCTGTAACCGGAGTATAATTCA
>JACPMA010000006.1 GCA_016186205.1 Candidatus Peregrinibacteria bacterium
TTCCAAAGCTGCGGAATTTCATCAAGATGTGTCTTTCGCAAAAATTTACCTACAGTCGTAACGCTCTCATCTTCGCCATCTCGGCGCATAGAGCGAAATTTATAGATGCGAAAAGGCTTTTCAAACTGCCCTACACGCCTTTGTAAAAATAGAATCGGGCGTCCAGAATCGATTAAAATCGCAAGAATAATAAAAGGAGAAAGCACTAATCCAATTAAGCTGAAAATGACGCTCGCAAAAATATCCGTTCCGCGCTTCACCAAAGAAAAAAATTGCTTCCCAAGCTCATTGAGATTTTCAAGAAACCATGCACGGTCAATCACGGCAAGGGGGATCTTTTGAAAATACTGTTCGTAAAGATCCACAAAATCAACAAATTGTATATGAAGAGGAATGCATGCAAAAAGGCTTTTTTGGAGTTCCGGAGAACGGCGATAATCGGCTGCGACAACGACCATATCAATATCGCGGCTTTTGAGTTCATGCGGAAGATTCGTGGAGCCATGCTGCGCATCCTTTATATGAAAGATGCACCGATATCCTTGCTGCGGATGTTTTTCGAAATCTTTAAGAAGTTCATTCACTTCTTGCCCGAAACCGATAACCGCGAGCTTGCGCGGCGGCAAGGCGACAATGGCAGAAAAAAACCATCTCCATCCAAGAATCAAAACAAGCGTTGCCAAAAGATCGAGGAATAAAACCGTTTTCGGCGTGATGGAAAAAAATGGAACAAAGTAGAAAGAGAGCGCGGCAATTCCTGCATTGATACCAAAGACGGTGAAAAAAAGCGTGAAAAAAGTCCGGTATTGCTTTAAAAGACGCAGATTATAGAGGCCGCCGATGTAAAATCCAAGAAGCCAAATTGCAAAAATTATGGCGAATGGAAGCTGATGCGGCGCGAGATATCCTTGAGGAATCGGCCAGCCGTAGCGGATTGCAAGCGCCACAAAAAGCCCGGCAATGAAACATGCAATGTCGCCGAGAAATAGAATGAGTTGCCGAAATCTCAAAACCGAAAGTTTCATTTGTATCAGCTTGTGAGCGCCACTTGGATAAAGTTCACTACAATCCATGCAGAAAGCGCCACAATAAAACCGACAAGCGCATGGAGGATCGTTTTCTTGCCTGATTCTTTATCTTCTGTCAGTCCGCCAACCACATATTTATATCCGCCGATGACCATGAAAAGCACAGCCACAAGCCCTGCGATGGAAAGGAGAAATTGAATGAAATACGTAATGAAAAAGGGAACCATGAAGAGACGAATTTTACCGGTCTTTATGGCGCAGCCTAATACCGTGCTCAAAAACTCACGTTTATCTAAACCTCTGTCGCCGGATTCTTTCATAATATTTTTGAACTGCTGTTCGCTTGAAAATAGCTCGGGCTTCAAATCGTCGCACGATTGAATAGCCCACCCCTTACGAAGTGCAGGCAAAATCTGTGCATATCCAACCGGCACAGCCAATGACACAAGAATGATTGTCACCAAGAAAACAAAAATGGCTTTCTGAAATCGTCTCATTGCCCGTATTATGTCATTGCTCGCTGTACTCCGCAATCTTATGTCTCTTCCAGTTATTGCCATCATCGGCCGCCCGAATGTCGGTAAATCAACCTTCTTTAATCGTCTCATTGGCGAGCGCGTGGCTGTGACTTCTCCTGTTTCCGGCACAACGCGCGACCGCGTGTATCATGAAGCTGAAATCGGCGGCTATCAATGCATTCTCGCAGACACAGGCGGCATGGAGTTTGAAAATAGGGGAAGCGATTCCCGTTTCTTCCGTTCATAATTTGGGCATTCTCGATGTTGAGGCCGCAACGGAAAAAATCCTCAAAAAACTAAAATGGAAAAAAGAAAAACCGCGCAAAAAAAATGAAACGGCTATCGCGGTGGCAGGCAAACCGAATGTAGGCAAATCTTCGCTCGTGAATGCGTTTCTAGGCGAACCTCGGCTTATCGTTTCAGACAAGCCCGGAACCACCATCGACGCTACGGATACGCCTTTTCGATTCGATAGCCACGAATATCTGCTTATTGATACGGCCGGACTACGGCGCCGCGGCAAGATCAGCAAGGGAATTGAACGATACGGCGTACTGCGCGCTTTGAATGCAATTTCGCGGTCCGATGTGACATGTCTTGTGCTCGATGCCGGCATCGGTCTTACAAATCAGGATCTTCATGTAAGCGAATATATTCTGGAAGCCGGCAAAGGCCTTATTGTGGCTATAAATAAATCAGATCTTATGGAAGATCAAATGGAGCGAAAAAAGCTTCTTGATCTTTTGACATACCGAATGAGCTACATGCCGTGGGCGCCGGTGATTTTTATTTCTGCGCTTAAGAAAAAAAATATCTTTAGGATACTTGAACTCGCCAGAAATATAACTTCAGAAAGGCGAAAAAAAATCGCGGATGCGCAGTTTAAAATTTTTCTTAAAACGACCATTCTTAGCCATCCGCCCACGCGAAGCGGCAGGAAAATCATATTTTATGAAGGACGGCAGTCTGATGTCGAACCGCCGACCTTCACTTTTATATGCAACCATCCTGATCTCATTCACTTTTCATACCGCCGATTTCTGGAAAACGAAATCCGGCGGCACTACGGATTCCACGGAACGGCGATCAAGCTGCAATTTAAGAAGGAATGAATATATCAAAGTCTTTGCTTCCGGATTGCCTCGCTCGGACCGGCTCGGCAACCGAGGACTGCGCATTTTCTCGACCAATGGCCTGCGCTGTTGCTCGGCCTAACATGTACGGCCTCGCAACGGCCTCGGGATTGCCCTTCGATAGTCGGGCATTTTGCTCCGCAAAACATGATCCCTCGGCCTAGCAGGCCCAAATTGGTCTCAAAAATGCATCCGCCCTCGGTTGCCTTGAATTATAGTTTTTCTAACCTTCCTAAAAATTCTTTGGCGATTTCCTCACGCGGATCGTGTTCGTGAAACTTAAAAATATCCTTCCGCATCACGATGCCGCCCGATTTCGGAAATTTCTTTTCGTGGGCAAAGTCGCGTTTTTCCAAAAATTTTGCGAAAAATGCTTCGCTAACGGCGCCGAACAAATTCAGAATTTTTTCAGACATCCATTGGAACGCTCCTGCAAAATGATATTTCTTCATATGTTCTGTTTGCGGCGTGAGTGATCGCTTGAAATATTTTCCAGCCCACTCCTCGTTCTCTTCCAAAAATTTCCGATAAGTTTTTATGCCGAATAATGGCTTCATCGTCAGCACAAAATAAGCAAGGTGCGGATCAAAATCGTGTGCCAGCAAAGCTAAATTCATCGTCTTCTCGGTGACAAAAAAACTCTGGCAAAAACGTCCGGCAACTTTGTCATGATGAGCGCGAACTCCAAAAATTTGGGTAAGCAGCTTCATAAAAAAACGCGCGGTATTCATGCAATCCGGCGTCGTGACTACAAAAAGATCAATATCGCTCCCTTCATCAACATTATTGTACGCAAGCGTATTGCACACCGACGCCATTCGAACAAAAGGACACAAAGCAAACAAAGGCCCAAACCTTTCAACGCGTTTCCAAAGCTTTTCAGCAATTTTTATTCTCTCTTTGCGATCCTCGGCCAAAGATTCTCGACCAATCAAACAATAAAATCCATGCGCGTGCGCAACATTTGGGAGCGCTCGCATCGCTTCTAAAATGGCTTCCTGCGGCGCAGACCAACCATACAAATACTGCTCAATTTCTTTGATAGTTGGGGCAAAATCAAACATATCAAAATAATGAAGCGTGGCAAGAATGGCCTGTTTGAGAGACAACGGATCCTTCACGAATGTATAATAGGCTCGCATGAAGGACTTGGCAAAAAAAGACTTGGCAAAAAATCTCCCCGCTACGCCAGGCGTGTATAAAATGATCGATCGCGAGGGGCACATACTCTATGTCGGCAAAGCGAAGGATCTGCAAAAACGCGTGAAAACGTATTTTCAAAAAGGCTACGAGCATTCCACGCGCACGCGAAAACTCATCGAAAATACGACTGACGTCGATTTTATACAGACTGATTCAGAACTTGAGGCGCTCTTGCTTGAAAATAATCTCATTAAGGAACTCAAGCCGCGCTACAACATCCTAATGAAGGATGATAAAAGTTATGTCTATATTAAAGTAAATTGGGCAGAGGATTTTCCGCGCATCCGCGTGGTGCGCGAACGGACGCTGGAAAAGACGGAATCATTCGGCCCGCGTGCAAAATATTTCGGCCCGAAGCTGGCTTCTTCAAAAGTCTATGAAACGCTGCGGATTTTGAAAAAACTTTTTCCGTTTCGGCACTGCAATTTAGACATTAAATTCAACCCTCCACACTCAACCCTCCACCCTCAACCCTTATCTCTTTCTCCAAACAAAGATCTCGTCAACGTCACCAATAAAGTCATCGATTACCCATGTCTCGACTATTATATTAAGCGCTGTCCCGGCCCTTGCATTGGAGCTATTTCGCCAATTGAGTACAAAAAAATTGTTCAACAAGTTATGGATTTTCTTGATGGGAAAAACGATGAACTCGAAAAATCAATTAAAAAACAAATGACGGATGCGGCCGAGCAAAAACTTTTTGAAAAAGCGGCTCGTTTGCGCGACAAACTTTTTGCTCTCCAGTCCATTATCGAGCGCCAAAAAATAACCGACCATGACCGTAAAGATACCGATATCATTAATTTTTCTGCAGATCTTGGGCGTGTTTTCTTCAACATTCTCATGATTCGCGGCGGCAAACTTGTATCGCAGGAAAATTTTGCGCTTGATGCGCTTGAGATGAAAGAAATTGATGCGCCAATCGACCTCGTTGAAGTCCTACAATCTTTTCTGCTCCAATATTACGAACGTGCTGCGGATATCCCCAAAGAAATTCTCGTTTCTGAAGAATTGGAGGATCGAACTACGCTCGAAAAATGGCTTGCTCAAAAGCGCGGCAATCAAGTTCATATCCTCAATCCGAAAAAAGGAGAAAAAAACAAACTCCTCGAGCTCTCGCAAAAAAATGCCGTATCTTTTGGCAAACAATTCCGCATCCGCTGGCTTTCTGAACAGCGCGGACAAACCGCACTCGTCCGGCTTTCTGAAGTGCTCAAAAAAATCAGCCTTAAAAGAATTGAAGGCTATGATATTTCGCATCTCGGCGGCAATGAAACTGTCGGCTCCGTGGTGGTGTTCGAAAACGGCCTTCCGAAATCTTCCGACTACCGCCATTTCAAACTTCGCACTGTGGACGGAAAACCCGATGACTATCGGAGTATGGAAGAAACCCTCATGCGCCGGCTCAAATATCTTGCGAAAAATGAAGGAAATGATATTCAAATAAAAATGCTGACAAAAAAAGATTTTGAGGAAGTGAAGCGCATCGTAAAAAAAGAACGGGATGCGCTTTCTACGGACAATTTTGAGAAAAAAGATTTTCTCGTTGCAAAAAAAGGAAATAAACTCATAGGCTTTGGCAGGATCTTTGCGCTCGATCCAAAAGTGACGCTTTTAATGACGCTCTGGGTGCATTCGAGTTTGCGCGGAGAACGCCTTGGATATCAAATCATGGACAAACTAATTGCAAAATCAAAGTGCAAACGCATCTATATAAATTGCAGAAAAGCATTGGAAGATTATTATGCCGAATATGGATTTATCGCCTTGCGTCAGCCGCCTGAAGCAATGAAAAAAAGAATCGAACGGATTATGAAAAATAATCCTCAAAAAAAACGCATCATAGAAAAATATGGATTGATCTACATGGCATATGACGTAAAAAAACATAAACCGGATACCTCGTTTACATCAAAACCCAATCTGTTAGTCATAGATGGAGGCAAAGGACAGTTGAATACGGCCCTCTTGGCTTTGAAACGCCTCAAACTCGAAATTCCGGTGATTGCGCTTGCGAAACGGCTTGAAGAGATTTATTTGCCAGACGAAAAAGCGCCGCTGTTACTCGAAGAAGGGGATGAAGCTTTAAAACTCCTTCAGCGGATTCGCGATGAATCGCATCGGTTTGCGGTCACATTTCAGCGCCAGCTCCATCAAAAAAACCTCATCCATCAATAATGTATAATGCCATTGATCCCCTAAAATATGGATTTTGTAACAGAATTCAAGAAACTCCTCTTCACAACTCCGACATATAACCTGCGTTCCGTTCACAACACAAACTGCCCGTACGTTCACATGGTTTCGTATTCCAAAGACAGCTATATGTGTTTTGGCGGATACAAATGCGAAGACTGCGGATACTGCCATTATCCGAACCAATTGCGCGATTGCTGGGACACGTATTTCGCGATCAAATGCGAACTTTGTTATGAATGCGTTTCTTGCACAGGCTGCTACAGCTGCGATTTTTGCGCCGAATGCGTGAACTGCTCTGACTGCCGTTTTTGCTATGACTGCCGCGGATGCAAAAATTGTTTCGGATGCGTCGGATTGAGGCAAAAGGAATTTTATATATTTAATAAACCGTATTCGCGCGATGAATATCTCAAAAAAATGGAGACTCTTCGGCTCGAAGGTGCAGAAGATATCAAAAAATACTTTGCGCAGCTTGAAACGCTTCGCGAAAAATATCCGCACACCGCATCAGTACAAACGAACACTCAAAACTGCACCGGCGATCACATCATCAATTCGAAAAATTGCACTTCAGCCTTTGCTACTACTGAAAGCGAAGACTGCTGCTATGTTTTCCACAATGATAATTTGAAGGATTCGCTCGACACGGATCTAATGGCTGCAAGCGAACTCATTTATGAATGTACGCCCGGCTTCGATCTCTATAACTGCAACTTTTGCCTGGAATGCGGCAATTCAAAAAATGCCGAATTTTGCGTGCGCTGTTTTAATTCGCATGATTTATTCGGCTGCGTCGGCAGGAATCACGCGGAATTTCAGATTCTCAATCAGCCATACGCAAAAGACGAATTTTCCAAGCGCGTTGCGCAAATCAAAGATCAGCTCCGCACTGAAAAGAAATATTTCAACTGGCTGCCGGACGTTATTGGAAAGATAGATTAGCGAAAAGGCGCAGGATTTTTCAACGTGTCCCTAGCTTTCAAATCTGCCTTTTCTTATATTCTTCTTCACCTCGCCGGGAGTAAATGCTCTGCCGTTCATAGCAACATAAACTCCCGGAGGAAGTTGTTGAATTTTCGCCAAAGCAAAACCGAGGGAAAATCCTGCATCTGACGGAGAAAAACCCATGAGAGGAATCATGGAACCTGTAAGTATAATTGTTTGATCCCGCCTCCGGAGATGTTGGTGCAAAAATTGCGCGGTTTTGGGCATAGTATAAGTCCCGTGAGTAAGAAGAATTTTTGAACACGTGCTTTTTTCAATGGCACGGAGCATTTTTTTACGATCATTCATTCCAATATCCCGGCTGTCTTTCATGCAGATTCTGGAAAACCTGAAAGGCGTATAAAGCTTAAGCGACGCCAAATATTGAGGAATAACGGAGTGAACATATGGCACTGCCGTATCTTTTGTGACATCGTAGTAAGAATCTATAGTACCGCCGGTAAAGATGAAGTGAATGGTGCTCATCTATATGTGCCCAACATAGCACTTTAAACCTCAATTTGATAAGATTCTATTGCTATATAAGCCCAAGTGTCGGAACTGGCAGACGACCGCGACTCAAAATCGCGTGGCCTTACGGCCGTGTGGGTTCGAGTCCCACCTTGGGCACCAAATATGAGGCCAAAACATCAAAAGAATGATTTTCATTGGAGCCCTGAATTAGCTTATGTCATTGGGCTTTTAGTGACAGACGGGAATCTTTCAAAGGATAAACGGCATATTATTATGAGATCATCCGATATGGATTTATTGCAAACATTTAAAAAATGCCTTAACCTCTCAAATAAAATCAGCCAATCGTATAATAATGGCTATGCCACAAAACCAAGCTACAGGATACAATTTGGCAATGTTGGATTTTATAATTGGCTTATGGATATTGGCTTGATGCCGAATAAA
Source organism: Candidatus Peregrinibacteria bacterium (assembly GCA_016186205.1). Taxonomy (GTDB): domain Bacteria; phylum Patescibacteriota; class Gracilibacteria; order UBA1369; family UM-FILTER-53-11; genus JACPMA01. The sequence goes on from JACPMA010000006.1 coordinate 7,990, forward strand.
ACTCATGTCATCGGTGAAATTAAAATTCCAGATGAATTTTTCAGAGATTTTTTGCGCGGCCATTTGGATGGTGATGGAACGATATATCACTATCAGGATAGATATAATATTTATAAAGGGAAACGATATATCAATACGCGAATCTATACCAAATTCATTTCGGCGAGCAAGATTCATATTGAGTGGCTTAATAAAAAAATAATAAAATGTCTTCATTTGAAAGGTTCGCTTACTTGCCATAAATTGAAAAGTCTAAAGTGGATGTGGGAAATAAAATTTTCAAAATATGATTCTATAAAATTGCTTCAGAAAATCTATTACCGCGATTATTTACCGAGCTTAGAGCGTAAAAAAAATCTTGCACGGAAAATTATCTCATCAATCAAAAATAATAAGCTTATTAGATTCAATAATACCGAGTACAAAACCTATGTTTTGCGATGAAGTTACTGTTCAATTTATTGCCGGCCGAGGCGGCAACGGCTGCGTGAGTTTCCGGCGGGAAAAGTTTGTGCCGCGCGGCGGACCCAGCGGCGGCGAGGGCGGCAAAGGCGGCAGCATTTTTCTTGAGGCGGATGAAAACATCAATACGCTCGCGCAGTTCAATACTCAAAAAATCTTCCGCGCAGAGTCAGGCGAACCGGGCCGTGGAAAAGATCAAGGCGGCTCTGATGCGCCTGACCTTATCCTTCCTGTGCCGATCGGAACCATTATTTTTGATGAAAAAAAGAAAACCCTTCTCGGCGATCTCACAAAAAACGGCGAACGCTTTTTGGTGGCTCGCGGCGGAAAGGGTGGCTTTGGAAATGCGCATTTTAAATCTTCCACGCGCCAAGCGCCGACTTTTGCCGAATTCGGAGAGCCGGGCCAAGAACGCATTTGTGCGCTCGAACTCAAACTTGTTGCCGATGTTGGAATTATCGGCCTGCCCTCTGTCGGAAAATCAACGCTCATAAGCCGGATTTCAAATGCTCGTCCAAAAATCGCAGATTATCATTTCACGACTCTTGTCCCGAATCTCGGCCTTGTTACCATGAAACCGTTCGGCGGCAGCATCAAGCAAAATTTTCTCGCTTGCGATCTCCCGGGCTTAATTGAAGATGCGCATAAAGGAAAAGGCCTTGGTATTCAATTCCTAAAACATGTTGCGCGCAATCGCGTGCTTGTGCACTTGATCGATGTGAATACTCTGGATCCTGTGCAGGATTTCAAAACTATCAATGCGGAGCTGAAAGCGTTTGACCGTGCTCTTGCGAAAAAACCGCAGCTCGTCGCTTTCAACAAAATTGATACCATTGATAAAGACACTCTCCAAGAAGTCGCTCGGTATTTTTTGAAAAAAAACCGCAGCGTGAAAAAAATATTCGCATTTTCCTGCGTCACCGGAAAAGGACTCAAGGAATTGCTCTTTGCTGTCTGGAAACTTCTGGAAAAAACGACCAAAAAACCGGCCGATGTAGTAGTAAAACCGGATTCTTTTAAAATCTTCCGGCCGCATCTTGAAGAAGATCCGAAAAGTTATGAAGTGAAACTTATCAAGAAGCGCAAAACAAACAGCCTTTTTTCGGTGACCGGCCGGCGCATTGAGCAAATTGTAGTGATGACGGATTTCTTGAATCCGGAAGGGGTTGCGCGCGTGTACGATGTTTTCGAAAAATTGAGCATACAGAAACGCCTGCGAAGCATCGGCGCAAAGTTCGGCGATGAAATTTTGGTCGGCAAACAAACCATTATATATAGATGGAAATGATATTATCATAATATGAAACTCATTATCGGCTTGGGAAATCCAGGAAAAGAATATGAAAAAACGCGGCATAATGCGGGTTTTATGTGCGTGGACGAGTTGCGCGAAAAACTCGATGCGCCTCCTTTTAAAATCAACAAAAAATTTAACGCTGAAATAACAGAAGGCCATTTTGCAGACACAAAATACCTCTTGGCAAAACCGCAAACTTTTATGAATAATTCCGGAAAAGCCGTGCAAACAATTTTCAATTTTTATAAAGATCATTTTTTATCAACATGCTGCGGATGCCCGGATTGCGAACGGGAAAATCTGCAAAACTTCTGGGTCATATATGACGATATTGATCTTCCATTGGGCAAAATTAGAATCCGCAAAGAAGGTTCCGGAGGCTCCCATAACGGTATGCAATCCGTCATACGATCTCTTGGCTTTAAGGATTTTCCGCGTATGCGCATTGGCATTGAAAGCCGCGGAGCATCAGCGCCCAAGAATCAAGATATCAGTTCTTTTGTACTAGAACCGTTTCAGAAGGAAGAGCTTCCACTTATTAAAGAGAGCCTTAAAAATGCTTCGGAAGCTTTCCTGACGGCTTTTAAAAAAGGCATTGCAAAAGCCATGGACATCTATAATATATAGCCACTATGTTTGCCATTATTGAACTCGGCGGAAAGCAATATAAAGTGAAAGAAAAGGATATTCTCCGCGTTGAAAAACTCGCCGCAACAGAAGGAAAAACCGTGAAAATCGAAAAGGTTCTACTGAAGGTCGACGATAAAACAACGCAAATCGGAACGCCATTTTTGGCAGGCGCTTACGCAGAAATCAAAGTACTAAAGGCAGGCCTAGGCGATAAAGTCCGCACGTTTAAAATGAAAGCGAAGAAACGATATAAAAGGCTCAAAGGCCACCGCCAGCCGTTCAGTGAGATCGAGATCGTAAAGATTTAAAAACAGGAGCCAAATCGGACGGCAGAGGAGAACGAAAGGTAATTCGTTTTTTAGTCGTGGGATGGTCAAGCATGAGTTTTGACGCATGTAGAAATTGCCGCTTCAATCCAAACTTTTTTTGAAAACGCACATTAAGTTTTGCATCGCCATAAACCGCATCGCCAACCACCGGATGCCCGATGCTCGCAAAATGCACACGGATTTGATGAGTTCTGCCAGTCAAAGGAAAGGCCGACAGTAAACTCACATCGCCAAAACTTTTCTTCACACAAAAATCCGTAGATGCTTCTCGGCTGCCCGGTCTGTTACTCACAGCCATTTTTTTTCGATCCTTAAAACTCCGCGCAATCGGCGCTTCAATCCTTCCAGCCTTCACATCAAAAACGCCTTTCACTAAAACGGTATATGTCTTTTCAACCCTGCGCGCCTTCCATTGCGCCGAAAGTTTTGCAAGAGCGGACTCGGATTTCGCCATCACGAGAATGCCGGACGTATCTTTATCTAAACGATGCACCGGTTTTACAAAAACCGCGCCGTCTTCAGCAAGCGTTTCCGTTATAACTCCCGCCGGCTTCTCTATAACGCAAAAATTCTTGTCTTCAAAAATCACTTTTAAATCTAATACCTTCATGCCAAGAATGGTTGCGCCCTTTGGGCGCATTATTTGCTTAGCCTCGCTGCGGCTCGGCCTTATGCTATCGCTTTTTAAGCGCTCCTGTCTACTGTTGTACTTTCTACTTCGCTGCTCCAGACGTATCCCCACCGCCAGCTCCACCGCTAGGATCGCTGTCCGGATCTCGTGTTCCTCCATTTTCTGGACCATTTTCAGAACCAGGAGTAGGAGGAACCCAAATTAACCCTTTCTTCTCTAGAATAACCCGCAACGGCTCTATAACAACGCCGTGAAGAAGCTCAATAACGAATGCCGCATCAGCCTCGGTAACTCTATCCGCAGAATCCGCTGACTGATAAATACCACTGATACGATTTCGCGCACCAATCTCGATATCCAAAATTTCAGCGAGCCGATCCAGAAGTCGCATAATATGAATTTTAATGTACTGCCATTTTTCAGAACTAAATCGCTGTGTCGTGCCGTTAAGAAGTAATGCCCTCAAATCGTCAAGAGAAGGCGGCGGATTAATCGTTAATCTTTTTCCATCATCAAATTCCTGACGGCCAACACGATATGAATCTGTCTCTAAACCTCCTGCAACAAGCATGCCTGTTTCCGGCATAATCGTCACACGATCTGTCACTTCTGAATTTAAACGAAGCACCTGGCCTAAAACAGCTTTTGTCAGCTCTGCATATCCTCTTTCGCGTCTGTTGCCGTATTGAATAGCCGTCGCCCCTAGCTTCGCGAGCTCTGCAAGAAATGCCACTTCAAAAAGTCCATAAGTATAGTAGCCACTTCTAACATTTCCTTTCGCCTTCTCGAATCTCCGTCTATGTTTTCTTGGCATTAAAGATTCAAGAAGTTCAGCAACGCTTGTTTCCGGATCTCCGGCAGCGTGGACGATTGTATCTTTGGAACCCCAGAGAGCCGATAATAAAAGCCGGAATTCAGACGAATGAAAAATACGCTCCGGATCAACCTGCATGGAAGAAACAGTAACAGGAACCACATTATCAAGCTTCATCGCCTCTACAGCAGCTTCATGTGTGCTAATTACGCGACGAGCAACTGGTTCTATTTCAGTCCAGCGCTCAACAAGATATGGATAATGCTCAAGATCCAAAACTTTCCATGCTTCTTGTGGCAGTAATGTATCATTACGGTCTTGGCCTGATACGACAAGATTTGCAATCTGCATGAGATCTGCGACAACGACGCGATGCCCCTTTGGTTCTTCGCCTCGCGAACGCGCCAGGTCGCGCGATCTTAATGCTGCAGATACCATAGTATGGAGCTGTTCGAGCGCAAAGGGCTCATGGATGACCCTCGAAGGCATCCCTACGCCTTGAGCAGTATCAAACGGTAATGGGTTGCGTTCAGGCATAAAAATTATTTTTTCTTAGAATCTTGGGCTTCGGCAGCGCGCCACACAAGTTCAAAAATGGACCGCTGGCTTTCTGCAATTTCGTCGCTCTCAATAATCACCCCAAGAAGCTCATGCTTGCCGATTGAACAAATGGCAACCTTGTTATCGTAAATATTGATTTCATTATGAAAAATCGAAATGTCTTTTGGAAACCAGCGCGTTTGTGTTATGGCGCTGTCGCCGGGATAATCTTTTTCAATGTATTGACGGGCAATAGGAGTATCAATGACAATGCCCCGCAGAGCGATTTTTTTATCCGCGCTTCGGCGCCGGCCGTACTGGCCAATATATTGCTTTAAATCTTCGCGCGAGAACCAACGATCAATGCTTGAGTAAGTGAGAATTTCCGGTTTTTTCACCATGAGCGTATCATCCATAACGCGCTCAATTCCCTCCATGCCTTCATAGAAACGCACACGCGGATTAATGCTGTATGGATTGGAAAGCGACAAAAATTGCGGAAGAAATTGTTCAAGCTCCCTTTGGTGGGATGTAAGTTCGCGCCTTTGCTTCTCAACAAAATTTAAAAGGTATTCCGGCGAAACAGCGGTAAAATATTTCACATTGCTTCCCGTGTACTCGCTCACAAGACCGCGTTTAAGCAAACCTTCCAAAATTAGATACGTGGTTGGACGCTTTAATCCTGCCTTCCGGGCAATAACGCTCGCAGGCTGTGTGCCAAGTTCCAAACACGCGAGGTAAACTTCCGAGTCTTTATCGGATAAACCGATTTTTTGAAGGATGGTTTTCAGCATAGAAATGGTGCGGGTCTGCCGCTAGTTGTCAGCTGACGACAACAGGTTAAGGGGTAAATTATACGCATTTTTCGTGTAAATGCAAACGAAAAATGAACCCCTCCGAAGGCAATCGAAATTGCTGCCAATTCGGACGTATATAAGAGGGGTATTTTCTCCTGAAAATCAGCATAAATAATGGTAAGCCTTGGGGTCTAAAAATCAAGTGTTTTTTCTTGTCCTAGTCTTGTATGATGTTGTTAATATCTATGCCAAAAACCGATGTCATTTCGGAACTGCTGGACAGGGGGGTGAAGGAGGTTATTGTACGCAAAGAGCTTTATGAAAAGCTGCGAAAAGGCGAAAAAATCTCACTCTACCTTGGCATTGATCCAACCGGCTCCAGGCTGCACCTCGGCCATGCCATCGCCCTTCGGAAGCTGCGTGATTTTCAGCGTCTTGGCCATCGCGTGATTTTTTTGATAGGTGATTTTACTGCTCTCATCGGAGATACATCGGACAAGGATTCTCCGCGGCCGCCTCTCTCGCCGGAACAAATTTCGGAAAATTTTCGCACATATAAAGCCCAAGCGAGCAAAATTCTCGACTTTTCAAAGATCGAGCTTAAGCAAAACAGCGAATGGCTTTCGAAAATGGATCTCAAAAAACTGATCCATCTCGCGAGCCAATTCACGGTGCAGCAAATGATTAAGCGCGAAATGTATCAAAAACGCATTGCGCAGGACCGTCCGATTGCGCTTCACGAATTTCTATATCCGCTTATGCAAGGCTATGACAGTGTGGCCATGGATGTGGATCTTGAAATAGGAGGAAATGATCAGCTCTTTAATATGCTTGCCGGACGCGTGCTCCAAAAAGTCTTAAAAAACCGCGATAAGCATGTTATGACGTTAAAACTTCTGGAAGGAACTGACGGCCGTAAAATGGCAAAAACTTATAATAACGTGATTAATATCACGGATTCGCCGGATGAACAGTACGGAAAAATCATGTCGATGAAGGATGAACTCATTCTGCCGTATTTTGAATTATGTACTGATGTACCGGTACACGAAATCAAAGAATCAGCGCAGGCAATGAAAGCAGGCGAAAATCCAAAAGATTACAAAATGCGTTTGGCGCGCGAAATCATCACTCTTTATCACGGTTCGCAGGCGGCGTCTCAAGCTGAAAAAGAATTCGTAAAAATTTTCCAGCAGCGCGGCAAACCATCCGACATTCCTGAAAAAACGCTTTCGAAAAAATCGTATGACATTTGCGAACTTCTCTTTGAAGCTGGACTTGCAAAATCAAAAAGCGAGGCAAGACGGCTCGTGGAGGGCGGGGGAGTAAAGGTTAACGATGAAAAAATCACCGATCCAAAAATAATTTTCGATTTAGGAAAAAAACCGCTTGTAATTCAAGTTGGCAAACGCCACTTTATACAGATAATAGGCTGAAAAAATAGCAAAGAATACGTTCAGCCAGAAAAATATCCAGCTCGCTTCGATATAACTGAAAAGTGCGATAAGAATGCTTCCTAATGTTAAAGCCACGCTCCGGCGCATAGTACCCATTTGAAAAGCATAACCGAGTCCGATTCCGCAAAGTCCAAGGATAAAAATTACCGTACCATAGTTCTCAAAAAGGTAGAGCGACCATATGATGAGGCCAAGGCCGCTGACCGCAATTATTGGCGTGTCGATTTTGTCAGGCGTGTTGAGCATCATGAGGATGCTTGCGATGGCAACGAGAATCTCCAAAATCACGAAAAAAATCGGTCCGCCCTGTTGATAACCTAAAAAGGCATAAATGAGCATGACGAACCCGCCGATAGCGAACAGCCAATTTTTGAGCGATTTTGTCGGATGCCTAATGTCCTTTGCTTCCGGCCACGCTGCGCCGGTTACGAGAATGAGCGAGCCAACGAGCCCTGTGAGAAAAATGTAGTTCATATATTTTAACCTACAACGGAAATCCAAAAAGGTAATGATACTACTGATAAAATCGTACTTAATACAATTGAACGGGCAATGAATGTTTTATGTAAATTATATTTATCGGCTAGCGCAAAAGGGGTTATAGCGAGCGGCATTGCTGCCTCGATGATTGAGCTTGAAAATTGCGATGGTGCAAATCCGAAAAATTTTACGCCGAAATAGAACCCGGCCGGAAATAAAGCGAGTGTAAACAATGAAAAAAGTAATACAGGAATCCACTCTGATAATTTTCCTACTTTCGACGTCCCTATAAAAAGTCCGATGACTACCAAGACTGTTGGTGTTACCGAAGCGCTGATCATGTCTAATGATTTTAAAACAATGGCTGGTATTGCAATTTTAAAACTGCCAATAAGTAGCCCAAAAATAACAGCAAGCAAAAGAGGGTTTTTTGTGAAATTTTTAAGTATGTTTTTGGCAACGTCTTTTTTGTTTTTGTCTAAAGAATAATCCAAATAGCCAATTCCGATCGTAAAAAGCCAAAACAGGTAAATCGCTATTATAAGACTTACGGTTGGTAGTATTTGTACTCCCGATAATGCTGTTAATACTGGTACGCCGAGATAGGCTACGTTACCAAAAACAAAACAGATAAATAATGTTAGGAACATCTGCTTATTGAGGCGCAAAATTTTTCCAACTATTACGGCTAGAACGAAACTAAGAAACAAAAATAATGAATTTGCGATTATGAGCGGAGCTTCTGCTTTGAATGACAAGGAAGTTTTGGCAAGAGCAGAAAAGATCAGTATCGGCAGGCCGATTTTAAGAGCAAATTCATTTAAAACCTTACTCCATTCATCTCCAATGTTTTTGAATTTTTGCAGCAATGCGCTCGCAAAAATAATGAGAAACAGTGGAGCAATAATTATGAATATTTGGACCAATTGATTTTCATTATATATCAAAAGTGCCTTTGGTTAAACTACGTAATTCGCAAAAAAGAATTTTTACCTTAAAAACGGCTTATTTTTTGGCGTACAACGTCCGCGGCTTTGCGAAGTTTGGCCTTGGTAAAATATAGCACGGAGTACTTTTAACAGGTCAAAAGTTGGGTGAGGTTTATTTGCCTTATTTTCGTAATTTCTCATATTCCTCAACTGTAAGCTGAACGTCGTTTAAAATTTTCCTAAGCAGGCCCTTACTCAGCTCTCGATTATGGATTGGCACTACTGTAGTTCTTCCATCTTTATGTTTGAAAAACACATGTGAACCCTGTGCATCTCTTTCGACAAAACCGTTTGATAGGGATGAGTTTAGGCATGTGTAAGCTCTAGATTTTGGATGCCAATGAATTTTGTTTTCATAATTTCTTTCTTGTTCACATTGCGAAGGCATAACTCCAAAACCTCATCAAGATTTTTCAACATCTCAACTTGTGTTTTTCCTTCTGCATGGCAACTAGGGACTGCTGGAATAGAACCGATGAACATTCCATCTTCATCCTGTTCTATATAAACTGTGAACTGTTCTTTTTTCATAGGAAAATTTTAAACAACTACATTTTATCATGAATAGAAAATAAGGCAAATAAAACTAAACCGCAAAGCCGCTGTTAGGCGATGAATTCATTGCGAATTTATTGTACAATTTCAACTTCTTTGTTTTGGCTGTTTAAGACAATTTTAAATTTATTCAAAAAGCCATTTTGACCAAGCAGGAAAGTACTTCCCGATTCGGCAAAATAGACGGAAATACAATCATAAGTTAACCTGCAATAAATCCATTTGGAATTAAAGTAAAATGTAGACTCTTGTGGTCCTTTCTGTTTTCCACCTTTTTACTGAGCTTAGTTAGAGTTAGATCACTTTCAACAACTTTATCTTTCTTTATAGCTACCCATTTGCCGGCAAATTTTTTCTCAATTTTCATATATGAAAGTTAGACGTCGATATAATACCAAAATGGCTTTTTGTTTCAAGTAAAAACGTCCCGCACTTTGCGATGTTTGACTTATTTTTTCTTAAAATCATCTTCGTTAAGATTCGCTTGCCGAAGGATAGATCTAAAAGTCCCATAAGGAATTTCTTTACCGGCTGGAACAATAGCCGTCAAAGTAGGATTGCCCTCTTTGCGAAACTTCATATGGCTTCCTTTTTGAGAGAGCGAGGCCAAAGGCCGAGCGCGAACGAGCGGGTTTCCCGCGAGAGAGCTTAGAAATAAATAAAGCCCTTGCGTTCAAGGACTTTTGTAATCACTTTCGATGAATGCAGTTTAGGCATGTTTCAGCTGCATAGAAACTATTTCCGGCCGCTCTACTTTGTTAAATTTTGGAACTTTTGTTTCCTCAAAATATAATTCTAGAGCCTCATCCAGATTCGAAAGTGCCGTTTTTTTTGTTTTACCAAAACTTGATACATCAACATTAAGACATTGAGAAACATAATATTTCCCTTCCTTCCAGACCACATTTTTAAGTGCAATTTTTGGCATATACTAGAGGATTAGAACCTTTCTAGGGATACCGAAATAGAAAAATAAGTCAAATATGGGCGTAGCAACCGTAGGGAGCGGAGCCGCAAAGTGCGTGTTGTGCGCTGTGGCGGAACAGTCGCCGAAGGCGAACAGAAATTTTGAGGCATTTGTTACTGATTCAGAGATTATTAATAATCTCTCGTCCTATAATTTTAAGAGCATCTGCGTTGCATTCATCAGAAGAAAGTCTAATCGAAAAATCTTTTTCAGTTGGTCTAAAAATAAATGTTGCTTCATTATTTTTGGAATAGCTAAAGGATTCGCCGTCTGTTTCAGTATATTCAACAATTTTTGCGTCTGGATAAAATTTCAAGTTTTGTGCCACCTGATTTCTATAATCATCGTAGTCATCTGATGAAAGCTTATATAGAAGTTGAGCTACATGCGTTTCGCCTTTTTCTAAACCGATATCTGGAAATTCCGGACCATTTTCTTTCTTGGTCACGAGATTGCAATAGCGATCATTATTGTATTTCTGGTGAGAAAAAACGGATGTGGTAAGACCGCATGTTTTTTGGATAAATTCTGCATTAAGAAGTACCTGACATCGCTCAGATGCCAGCTTTTTTTGGGGTGTTAATTGAGACGTTACTTTGTCTGTTTTTTCTGCATTGAGAATATCATCTATCGTTTTCCTTTCTTGCCGATTTTGCATACTGGAATAAATACCACTTGCAATCAAAAGAGCTACAACTAAAACAAATATAATACGATTGTCTCGACCAGGATTTGTACTCGGTAAAGGTATTTTATTGCGAGTAACGATTAAGAAAGGAACGATGACAATCAAAGCTGTAATAAAAGAAATTCCCAATGCGAATATTAACGAATTGGATGCGAGTGCACCCAATATAATTGGAAATCTGAACCCCCAAAAAAAGGCGTCCAAAATGATTGTAATATAAAAATTTCGAACAGCATTCCCTTTTAGTTTAAATAAATCTATGGCTGTTTTTTCATTCAATAAAAAGAGACCAAATGGAATAATGCTCAATACTGGATTAAAAATAAAAAGGGCCAGTATTTGGGGCAGCATACCTAATCCAATCAATAAAAAAATTGTTGCGAATATTTTGAAAGACAACGGCGCAACGACTCTTACTGGAATAGGCTGTTTTTGTTCATTTATATCCATAATTATTAAGTTAAATTAAGTGATTGTAACGTTATTATAGCAAATGTCGTCAAAATTTCTGTTATTCGTTGGTTCCGCCATGGCGTACAACGTCCAAGCCTATGCGAAGTTTGCCAGAGGTATAATGTGCGCACAAGCGCCTACCTCTGGCAAACTTGGGTGAGGCGAGCGTAGCGAAGCCGAACCGCATAGGCTTTGTTATGTGGTGTAATGAAAACAAAGGCCGCGATGAGCGGCCTTTAATCTTTTGGAGATTTATCAAAAAAATTATTTTACAAAAATACCCATGCTCGAAGCTTGTCTGCGTATTTCTTTGCTAACGATAGCATACATATCTTTTACAGTTTCAGCCTCACCAACATCTTTTGCTCCTCTCGCTTCAATTTCACCTAATAATCTAAAGTTATCTCTATGTGTTGGCAAAAGTTCTTCTTCGACTCGCCGATATATTCCTCCTTCTACTAAAGTATACCGATCATCAGATGAGAATCTTTCAAGCGCTTCTCCGATAGCTTTCCCTAGAGATGGATCCATTGATTCATGCATAGTTTATGGGTTAAAGGTCTTGAATGATATATCGAATGCCCAATTTTGTATAGTACAAATCTCCAAAAGATTCAAAATGCCTTAGCATTTTGGTTTTTCATTATTATGCCATATAACGTCCCGCACTTTGCGAAGTTGTTGCGCGGTATAATTTAGCGCGATAGCGCTCAACCGCGCAACAATTTGGGCGAGGCATTTTAAGAATTGGCGCCCCGTGCAAGTCCTTTAAAAAGAATTTTTTGCATTTTTGAATAATCTTTTTGCATGCCAGCTACACACGCTTTAATGTAGTTCATTTTTGTGGTTTTACCATAATCAATCAAGCCGTATCCGAAGTCGACCGCAATCAAATCAAGAAAGAGACGAATTGTTCTACCATTACCTTCTCTAAATGGATGAATTGCATTAAACTCGCAATGGATCAGTGAAAGTTTCTTACTGATCACTTTTCTGTTATTTTGTGAAATAGGCAAATTATTTTTTAAGAGACGATTGAAATCTTGAAGTGATTTCTTGATTTGTGAACTTGCGCAAAAAAGCATATCGTCTTTCGAGATTTCCACAGTGCGTATTTTTCCTGCCCAAGCATAAAGAATACCAAGAAAATATTTATGAATTTCAAATATAAGTTTTGTGTTGAATTTCAAGTTCCCTTTTTGAAGTAAAGTTAAAAAATGAGCATACGTATCTTTGAGTAAAAGGGTCTCGAGATCCTCGAGTATTTTTTGATCAGCAATTCCGAGTTTGTTTTTAAGAATTTTCGCTTCGTCGCCCGAAACATTATATCGAGAATGCTCGCCCATGTTGTTTGAGGATTTTAACGGCAAATGTATTCTTTTTTGCGCGCAATAAACTCATCCCTTCTATTTTAGATGAGGTTTCAACGGCTTGATTGATTGATTTTCCGTCTATTTGTGCAAGCACTTTTTTCATAAGCATGATTATTATACCACAACTTAAGACGCCAATTCGAAAAAATGCCGAGCCACAAAGTGCGTGTTGTCGGATGTTGGATTTTACGTTAATTAATAATTTTAATTCTTTCAAGAATAAGTTCAGTGATAGCGGCGGCCTGCTCTTCAGCATTATTTAAGCTTTTTAAACTTACTGCATTAATATTGATGATGTAATTTTTGTAACGACTGGTTAAACTGGCCGAGTATTCACTGCTGAGAGTGAGAGAGATTGTTGTTAAGATATTCTCTTCTCCTAAATTATTATAATTTTCTGTATAAATTTGATCTGTCGGACCGAGTTTCGCGACTTTCTTGTAGAAATTTTGGAACCTTGCCTTTGCACTATCTTCGCTAGAAAACTCCGTTGCATCTAAGTGAATATAACTTGCTGGATCCTGAAAGTTTTTATTAAGAAGATCTTTACTTGGATAAATCCTTGTTGTTGATGCAAAAAGCTCTCCCTCCTTTCGAGATATTTCTTCATTTGATACAAAATGATATTCGGCCAGTTTGAACGATGAAAGATCATCCTTGGTAATAAATAAAGGATGATTAAACGGGGAAACTACTTCTATATTTTGTGAAGAGCAGGCCGTTCCCAAGACTAGTAGGAAACCTAAAACCATCAAGATTTTTTTCATACTTTTATTGTAAAGTAAAATCCAATTTCCGACAACGTCCCGCACTTTGCGATGTTTGGCGCTGGTACAATTTTAGCACGCAGTGCTACACCAGCGCCAAATATGGGCGTAGCGACCGCAGGGAGCGGAGCCGCAAAGTGCGTGTTGTACGCTGTGGCGGAACCCGCCGAAGGCGAACAGAAATTTTGGCGGCATTATAAATTATTTGCAAATACCTTTTACAACTAATCTGTCACCTTTTTCTTCAGTAAATATTTCACAGTTATTTTTGGCTTGCATGGTTTGCACTACTTTTTGTGCACACGCTTTCTGTTGTACGCTCAATTCTGTCATAAAAAAATTGCCGCTCTCTTTGCCTTGTAAAACTGCTATTAAAGAAAACTGCCTGTTAAGTAAGCCGCAATTAACTTGTATTGCATCTCTTATATCCTCCAATTGACCTGCCATCTTACTAAAAGGATGAGTCATTTCTATTCCTTCATGCCTTTGGATCTGCGCTACAGGCACACAGGCATTTAATGCTAAAGCTAAAACAAGGCTATGTTTCATAAGAGTGCATCCTAGTTTATTTAAAGCCAAAAATCAAGGGGGTGTTGCCGCCAAAATTTCTGTTATTCGTTGGTTCCGCCATGGCGTACAACGTTCGAGAATAGGCGATGTTTGACCGCGGTATAATGTTGCCCGAAGGGCACACCGCGGTCAAATATGGGTGTAGTGAAGGAGCGAAGCGACTGAACGGAACCGCCTATTCTCTGTTATGTGATGTATTTTGGTGGACAGTTAGTTCTAGAAATTTTAGCGTCCGCCATCAATAATTGCCTCGACTCCTTTTCTAACTTCTTCTTCAATGCGACCTCTATCAGGAAGTATCCGTCCACCATCCTCACCTTTTGGTGCTCTCCACCCATCGGGTGAAGGATAATTTTCAGTTTCTGGATTTATCATAAAAATATATTAGAAAATAAAAGTCGAGGCAATTATGGCGATTAAGAATAATAAATGCAAACGAAACCACCAAAATATGTCACATAACGTTCCGCACTTTGCGATGTTTGGCGCTGGTACAATTTTAGCACGCAGTGCTATACCAGCGCCAAATATGGGCGTAGCGACTGAAAGGAGCGGAGCCGCAAAGTGCGTGTTATGTGGTGTAGGAAAATAAGCGAGCGTTAGCGAGCTTGGATTGTGGCCATTTTTTCTTGAAGTACTTGTTCAACCTGTGTACCAAATCTTTGCAAAAGCTCTGCAATTCCTTTTTCACCATAGTCTCGTAATTTGATTCGCCCTTCAGACAAACCATAATTTTTTGAATTTGGCAGTGTATGGGTTGCAGACCTCATATCGATAACATCTTGTAAACGTACATCTGCAGAGCTTTTGATTCTCTTGATGATGTCTATATATATTTCCCCATCCTGTGCATCCACATCTGGAGCCGTATCTTGAATGTTGATGAAACCAAAAAGCGAAAATCTTGTAGGAACTACTACATTTATGAAATCGTCAGATATGCGTGCTTCTCTTACATTTTGTAGCCAACCTCGAAATAGCAAAAACGAAAGACCAAAGGGATCGTCTTCATCAGCTCTTATAAACGGCAATGCTCTTCGTATACCAATCGAAAGATAATCTTTGAGAGAGTCTACCGCTACTTTTATATTTGGACGAGGAAATTTGATTGTATAACGCTCACCAACAAAAGCAGTTCTGCTTGTTCCTTTTTCGATTTTCATAAGGGTAGATTTTCGCTTTTTGCTCGTTTTGTGTCAAGAAAAAATGGCCACAGTCCCAAATGCGCAAGCATTTGGTTTTTCCTATGCCACATAACGTTCCGCACTTTGCGATGTTTGGCGCTGGTACAATTTTAGCACGCAGTGCTACACCAGCGCCAAATATGGGCGTAGCGACCCTGAGCTTGTCGAAGGGGAGCGGAGCCGCAAAGTGCGTGTTATGTGATGTACATTTTTTCCTTTGTTTTCTTGAAAAGAAAACGCTTTTTAAATGGAATAAGAATTTGATTTTTTCGTTTTTAAATTTCTATCTAAGTTTTTGCGCTTGATTACTAGGTAGATCGCTTGGTGGTGCAAAGCGATTCGGATTAAATTCATGGAATGCACATTGTCTTTGCCACTCACTCACCCCCTCTCTTACAAAGAGTATAGCGCGACCAGCATCATTATCTCCAACCTCAACTTCTACTGCTGCTCCGCATACACGCTTCACACGATCTTGAAGGTATTCAATTTTACCATCAGGTTGAGCTTCAGGTTTTCCTTGTGTGTCGGGTTGGCATGCGACAACTTGAAGAACTGTTGCTAGTAACATGGCTGATTTTGTGGGAGCTCCATTCATGATTGTATTTTAATGTCTAAATTTAATTTTGCAATAGTTGATTCTGGTCGCGCTATACATTGTTCGAAAAAATCAAATTCGTTTCCTGATTTAAAAAGCTATATGCGATAGCCAGAAAGGGAAAAATGTATTTCACATAACGTTCCGCACTTTGCGAAGTTGCACAGCGGTATAATATCTTGCCGCCGCACAGGCGGCAAACCGCTGGGCAACTTGGGCGAGCGCTCCGCTTGCGGAAGCGAGCCGCAAAGTGCGTGTTATGCGATGCCGAGAAAAACAAACCTTAATTTCTACAAAAAGCGGAACACAATCTATTCCTCATTTAAACCATCTAGAAATTGCGCAAGTTGCTCTCTTCTTATATTCCCATTGTTGTTTGCAATAAAATCCGCGAGCTCGCTGACTCGTCTTTCTCGCGGTGTGGCCACGTTCATTAATACCCTTGCTTTAACAATGCCTCTTAATGCAGTTGCAATATCACATCGAGCTTCTGCAGCGGCAATTTCTTTGGCTATATCTAGTTCCGTTTTTGGTTTTAATTCTTCGCTTGGAGCAGTAGCCATAGTTAAGTTGATTATTGGTTAAAGGATGAGCATGATTGCGCACTAAAAACAAAAAGTCAATATGTGTTCCGCTTTTTGGTCTATATTAAAAGGTTTTTCTCGGTTTCGCATAACGTTCCAGAATATGCGATGTTTGCCAGCGGTATAATATGCCCGAAGGGCGACCGCTGGCAAATATGGGTGTAGCGACCAACGGGAGCGAAACCGCATATTCTGTGTTAAGTGATTTAATTTTTGGGCGTCGGTAGGTAAGAAAGAATATCCTTTAACGCATCTTCGAGGCTTCCAGTAACATCAACGATATTACCATAATCGAACCGAGAAACGAGCGAATGGACAGCCCGTGCCGCACCTTCACCATGAGTTTTGTGTCGCTCACTATCTCTTTTTATGCAAAGTTCCAATGGTGCTTTAAGCGTAAAAATGTAGTGCGGCATTTCAATATTTTGGACGAGGTGCTCAATCACTTCTTTGTGATAAAAGCAGGCATCAAAAATAACTATCTTGCCGCCTGCGAGTAATTTTTTTACTTCTGGCAGCACAATCTCATTTGCTTTTATGAAATTTTCCGCAGGAATGCACGGTGCGTCAGGCGGCATTTTATCAAGACCATGTTTTTCGAGCACCTCGTCCATGTGAACGTGCTTTGCCTCCAAAATATGAGCGAGTTTCTCGGATATTGTTGATTTACCGCTTCCTAACGGGCCTCGAATGATTATGTAGTAACTCATGTTTTTAAATGTTATAGCGCAAAAATTATTTCACTTAACGTCCGCGGCTAAACGAAGTTGCACAGCGGTATAATATCTTGCCGCCGCACAGGCGGCAAACCGCTGGGCAACTTGGGCGAGGTTTTCAGGAGCGGACAGCTCTGCTGGACGCTGCCTGAAACCGAGCCGTTTAGCCGCTGTTGTGTGATGTGGCAGCTCTCAAAAATTAAGGAAAAAAATCAACACTTTGTAGCGCCAAAAAAAACCGTAAACAACAAAACGACGGTCGCGCCATTTCACACAACGTTCCGCACTTTGCGATGTTTGGCGCTGGTACAATATTAGCACGCAGTGCTACACCAGCGCCAAATATGGGCGAAGCGACCAAAGGGAGCGAAGCCGCAAAGTGCGTGTTAGCTGATGTAACGCAAATTTTATACTTTATTATCTGGCAAAAATGGAATAATTTGCAAATTCTGTGCTGAGAGTGTGATTTGAACCGTCGGTTTCATGCCAGTTATAACCTATTTCACCATGTCCATTCGCATATTCTGAATATCCGAAGTTTCTTCCAACATTTTCTATGATAGGTGATGCTCCAGTCGTATCAAAGATGCTTTCGCCAGATCCGCCACCTACTCCGAAATATTGAGTTGTAGATGAACTTTCGCAAAACCATGATTTTATTTGTGGCGTTACATCTTCTGGCGAAAGTGGGTATGCGTCAAATGTTAACAAATCACACTCGATAGCACTGTTTTCCTCACCAATATCTAAATTTTTTGATCTTACAATTTTAAATTCACATCCGTTTTTTGCCAGATTAAAAAGATTATCAATTGATCCGACTGTTACGTTTGCGTCATTTTGTGTTCCGTTTGTTGCAAATACTTTTGTCCATGTCCCGTTGCAACTGTCAGCTTTAATTACTTTGGTAATTTTTTGAGGGTTGAGCGTTAATTTTCCTTGAAATAATTCAGAGTTGCCAAACGCAACAGCAGCCACTATAACGACAGCTACAATGAGAACGCCAGAAATAACTTTAGTTGTGTTTTTCATTTTTATTTTGGTTAATGAATAACCGCTAATATAATAACACAAAATGACGCTTGACGCAAATGCAAAATTTGCGTTATTTCAGCTAACGTCCCGGCATAAGCGATGTTTGCCAGTGATATAATATCTTGTCGCCGCACAGGCGGCAAATCACTGGCAAATATGGGCGAAACGACGACCGAAGGGAGGAGTGGAGCCGCTTATGCCGTGTTATATGATGTACATTTTTTCCTTTGATTCCGCGCAGCGGGATCGTTTTTTAAATAGGAATAAGAATTTGATTTTTTCGTCGTTTTGGCGAGCAAAAGAGGGGAACTAAAGGGGTGAATTTTGCGAGCCAAAACAGCTTGCCGTTAAGGATTATACAATTTGGCTATGAGTAACTTCATCACATTTCTAACTGACTCCATAACTAAACCAAGAACTTCTTCATCCCTCTGGATAAAGCCTTTATGGGCATAATCACATCGCAATTTGTATAATCGATTAAACCATTCAAGAAGATCAGATTTTAAGGCATTGATGCCACCAACGATATATTTTTTGTTATCCGTTACTATATTTTTGGGTACGAATAGATGCTCAAGGCAGCAGTAGATCAATAATACTTTGGCACCAAGGTCGGGGATTTGAGTAGCAGAGCTCAGTATGTCTAATGTTGGTGAGACGTCGTTTAAATATTGTTTGTCCCACGGGTTTTTTAGCAATTCAAAGACTTTTTTGTTATCAAGAAGAAATTTTTCGATACCATTAAATGTCCTGGTATCAAGCCACATTTTTGAAATACCTCGATAGCCAAATGATCTCCATAGGCACCCATCCGGAATTTTCTCCCACGATTCTTTTTTATCTTCATCCCAGCAATAACATCCCACTGAATGTGTGCCTAGGAAAACCGGAGAAGTTGGCGCAATTATTTCAACACCGCTTTGCCCAAACTCGATTTGTCCAGGAGTAAGGAAACCAGAAATTTTAAAAAGACCTAAAAGAGTTCTTAGCCATGCAGATGCGTACCATTCACAATAAGTCGAGGATCCTAAAGTAGTAAATCCCAGCGAGGGCGAACAAAAGAAGTTTTTTGCATCTTTTATCTCATATTTTCTGAGTCCCGGTTCAAAGATTTTATGTTTATCTATAAGTTTATCTTCCTCTAGGTAGCAGGAAAATGGGAATTCAAGTTTTTGAAACAATTGATCGAAAAAGGTTTGTTGGGCGGCGGAATCTATATGGAAAGAATTTATCGCTGCAATTAACGTCCTTTCTTCTTGAAATCCCTCAAGTCTGTCTAGATACTCACCTATTAATGAATCAACACCTTGGCTCTTTTTAGTCCAAGGTACAGCAAAATTGTATTCGTCAACCAAGGATACTGCGCCTACTCTTCTTCTGTATTCATCTTCAGTTGTAACTGCAAAAAGCATTTTGCATCGGAACAATATATTGACGATGTCTGCAGGAGAGATTTTTAAAGCCTTTTGCTCAAACAATTCACACTCTGGAATTAACAAAGGAATCAAAAATCTCGTGCGATAGTATTTGTCCTGCTCATATTGATCTTTTAGCGGCATCTTCAAAGCTAAAGAGACCTCTGCATCTGCCTCTTTCTCAAGTCTTATGTAAACATCATCCCCAATTATCGTTTTGATCCTTTGCCGAAAAGTCATTTAATATAATTATGATTGATTTACTATATTTTACTCCCGCTCATTTTTTTATAAAGAGTTTTTCAGATAGCAAAACTCTCTATTATTGCGAATCGGTATTTAAGATATAATCAAAGAGCTAAATAATTTATTTTTGGCTTATGAAAAGAAAATTAATCTTCGCTGGTCTTGGCTTCGTAATCTTAGGCTGCGTCCTGCTGGTTGGTTTGTGGCTTTATAAATGGCAGGAAAATCAGTCTAATAAGGTGCGTCTATTAGAAGAAGTAGTTAATTCTCAAAAGCAAGCATTAGAAAATACATCAATAGAGATAGAGCGCATAGGGGAGGAATCGCAAATGGTTAAAAGTAATGCTGAAAGTTTAAAAAATCAACTACAGAATACGGAAAAGAAATTAAAAGAAGAAATCAAAGAATATTCAGTAGAAGGAAGCAAAACTGCCAACGAAGAATCTATCCCCGATATTATCCGAAAGTGGAAACCCCATATTGGGTTTATTACTTGTAGCTTTTTATTTAGAGGTGAAACCTACTTAACAAGTGCTGGCTCAGCAGGAGCATTTGCTGTCGCTGAAGACTCCAATATTATCACTACAAATAAACACGTTGTAATGAACGAGCTAGGATATAGCGCAGATATTTGCAACATTGTTTTCCCGGGAAGCAATGAAGTTTTCAGTAGTAGTGATATACGAGTAAATTTAGAAGATGATAAGATCGATTTTGCTGTGATATTTTTGAAAGGCAACAATAGTTATCTAGAAAAGATCAACAAGCCGCAACCACCTTTTTGTTACAATATAAAGCCGGAACTAGGGGAAAAAGTTGTTATTCTTGGATATCCCGGAATTAGTTCAGATAGCGGCATAACAGCTACAGAAGGCATAATATCAGGATATGAGGGTGACTATTTTATAACATCGGCAAAGGTAGAACATGGAAATTCCGGGGGAGCTGCCATATTGGTTAAACGTAATTGTTTTCTCGGGATACCATCCTTTGTAAGGGTCGGAGAAGTTGAGTCTTTGGCTAGAATACTGGATATAAATAAAATGTTCCCCGCACTTTAGGGAAATTGAGTTTTGTGATGATAAAAACAAATATATTTTAAAAAAATGTTTTCGATCCCGCTTTGTCGGGGAGAAAACAACCTTGTTTCCCCTTATCAAATAAAGAAAAAATCAAATTCGGTTCCTTATAAAAAAAGCTGATCGCAGATCAGAAGGAAAAAATGTATTTCATATAACGTCCGCGCCTATCTGATGTTTGCTTGCGAGTCTGCCTGTATAATATTTCTTACAGGCAAAGCGAGCAAGCAAATATGGGTGAGGCATTTTTAGCGGACAGCCTCCGACTGGACGCGTAAAATGCCGAGCCAGATAGGCGCTGTTAGACGATGTAGCAGGGGCATTATAAAACCTCAAGCTTTCCTTTGTCGAAATAGTAAATATTTTCATGCTTGAATCCATATTTACCTTTTTTCTTTTTTATATGAGGCTCAAATGTGAATAAATCAACATCTTTAAAAGTAGATTTGTTGCCAGCCTCAATATAAATACGATCATCTTTGTGCTTAACGATTGAATGACCTAGATTTTTATTAAAATCTAGGTTCTCAAATCCGAGTTCATTAATTAGCAAATTCATTTTGGTATATGCTTCTTCAAAGCTCGTATTTTCGTTGATAAAGCTTTGGAATTGTTCATGAAGTTGTTTTTCAGCTTCTATACCTTCGACAATTTCCGGCAATTTAGAAAATTCCGACTCAATAACTTTTCCATTTTCTACAATGAATGATCTGGCAAAGTCTCCCCAATAGCCATTGAGTTCAGGGCTTAAATCGACTGTAACTAAGTCGCTTGGTTGTACTTTTGTATCACTTGCTTGGTACTGTCTGCCGGAAATTGAAATTGTAGTCTCTTCTCCTACGAAAACAAATGCTCCGATGTTGTAATACCAAAATGAATTCACGCCTTTTTCATTCATGAACTTTTCCGCTGCATCTTTTATTTCTTTTGCAGAAAAACCTTCTTTGATGAAGGATTTGAGAAATTCAATCGTTTCTTTGGCAATTAATTGTACTTCTTTATATTTTCGTAGCTCTTCTGAGGTCATAAAAGAAAAAAGGTAAATATGTTTTTAGTATAAGCTGCCCCTGCTATGTCGCCTAACGTCTCGCACTTTGCGATGTTTGGCGCTGGTATAATTTTAGCACGCAGTGCTGCACCAGCGCCAAATATTGGCGTAGCGACCGTAGGAAGCGAAGCCGCAAAGTGCGTGTTAGGTGATGTACATTTTTCCCTTTTTTTCTTGGAAAGAAAAAGTTTTTTAATGGAATAAGAATTTGATTTTTTGTTTGAGCGAGGGGCAAGAGGGGGTTAGGGGGTGAATTGCCCCTCGCTCAAACTCCTTGATGAGGAAGGCAAAAACCATGGTAAATCAGACCAAAATTTGGTATAATACAGAGATTTAAAACAAAATTTCTATGGGACTTGAAAGGGTACCATCGAGCGATGAAGCTTCGTCTGGACTGGAAGCATTCAAAGGCAATGCTGATGCTCCATTTGAAACTGTTGGTAAAAATGAAGAACCGCCAACTTATCCATATACTTTTCTGAATAAGCTAAAAACCAGCTGGTCAAAAGTATGTGATCTAATGGATTGGGAAAAGGCAGCTCAGCCTGTAGACTGGAATTTTTTTAGAGTTTCGAGAAATCCTTTTGTGGTTGTAACCTCAATCCAAAAGAAGATTTTAGAAAATGGAGGTAGTCTGCCAAGCTATGGTGTTGATGGAAAATTTGGCTCTGAAACGCAGGGTGCTCTTAATGATTTAATGGCGAAGAGAGATGAATCAACGACTGCTCGGGCGCAGGTTGATGTGGCTGCTGATCTGACTGCTACTGCTTCTTCTCAACTTGATCGTGTTGGGAGGACAGAAGCTGTTTCTGCCGGGAAGCTTGAACGAAGGGGTTCAATGAATAGACTCATGCAGCAAAAAATGCGTGAAATGTTTGATGCATTGCCACGGATTGAAGCTCGGTTGGAAGCCGCTGGTTTGGACATTGATCGAGACTGGCTTAAAGACCCGAATTTTAGCGATGCAGATGTGATCGGATTTCAAACACGTGCCATGGAATTTAGAGAGGATTTAATTACGAAGGAACCCAGGCTTGAGCCATTGAATCGACTTGTGCAAAAGCTTATTCCTGAGATTGAGACAGAAATAAGGAAAATTGATCTGGCAAAGATTAACAGCATGGAGGATCTAGTGCGTGTGATTGGCGAGCTTGGCAAAACCCTTGAAGCCAAAATGGATTCTATGAAGGATGTTTTGAGCGACGAAAAAATGGAAGAATTGATTCGTGAAGTTGATATTGAGGTTTTGATGGCTTTTTTCATGGCTTCATTCAATGAACTTGCTGTTTTGATGGCAAGATATTTTAAAGAAAATAAACAAAATTTTGAGCGGATAATGAAAATCTTTGAGGATGAATTTTTGGTTCATGTTAGGCCAAAAGTAGAAAAAGCATTGGGAGGTGCTCGGATTGATGCTGATGTTTTTGTGCGAGATCTTCCGCCAAATTGGCATGAATTAGTGCTCAGAGGGCCTGTATCTTCTGGCACACTTGAGTTTTCGAAGGAGGGTCGGTCTGTGGTTTTAAATCTGGACGATTTGACTTTGAAGGTGGGAGATAAAACTGCGAGACTTAATTTACCAGAAAGTGTGACATTGGATTCTATTCAAGCACAAGTTGATGGGAGTATCGTGCTGAATGCGAGTTTGAACGGATTTTCGGGAAGACAAGTTTTAAGTCGTACTGATTTGGATTCTTATCTAAGTAAAATCGCTGGTGTTGATCGTGGAGAAAGGATTGATATTGGGAAGGGAGCTTATCTTCAAGTTTGAAGCTTGTTTGAGGTTAGCGTTATTCCCCCTCTATAAAAAGAAAAAAATCAAATTCGTTTCCCGATTAAAAAAGCTAGGCGTCAGCCGCAAAGGGAAAAATGTATTTCACTTAACGTTCCGGCATGTGCGAAGTTTGACTGCGGTACAATTTTGCCCGAAGGGCATACCGCAGTCAAACTTGGGCGAAGGCGCTCTGCCGCAGTTCAGCCTCCACTTTTTATATCAAAAAACTGGCGGAACGGAGGCGAGAAGCCGAGCCGCACATGCCGTGTTAAACGAGGGCGAAGCCCCAAGCACCGCAGGCCGAAGGCCGAGGAGCGCAGAGTTGAAAAATTGGCGCCGCTATTTACTATTTTCTTTCTTCTCTTTGTCGAAGCATTGCTGCCCTGGTCTCAGCTAGAAACTCTTCCAGTCTGCCTTCTTGTTCCGCCTTATCACGTTCTGCCCCGCCTCTCTCAAGTGCCTCCAAAAATGCATCCATATCTTCAATTGCACGAGGGAGAGGTTCACAATCTTTATTGTCCATTATTTAAATAGTTAGGTGATATTAGGAAGGTTATTATTACCAATAAAATATATTTTGTCAATAGCAGGCGCCAATTTTTCAATTTCGTTTAACGTCCCGCACTTTGCGATGTTTGGCGCTGGTACAATTTTAGCACGCAGTGCTACACCAGCGCCAAATATGGGCGTAGCGACCAAAGGGAGCGAAGCCGCAAAGTGCGTGTTATGTGATGAATTTTTGATTGCTTATCTTTTTCCAGTTTTAGGATCTCGAGCAAACCAAACACCCTGCTGGCGAGCGCCCCATACGGGACCTCGGTAGAAACCATAATAACGAGAGCAAGGCAGCCATAATTTCGGATCGCTTTTTACTGCCCAATATAGATCGTCTCCACGTAAGCCTTGTTTTTCGAGTGCAACTATTCCGTCATAGAGTTCGCGGATTCTCTGTAAAATAATTTCAAGACCATCTGTTTCCAAAAGCTCTGCTTCTTGTGGCCTTGCTCTCGCAGCTTCACGGATGATTTCTTCGTCTATTCCAAAACTCAATTCCCCTACAATTAAATCTTGTGAAGGTATGCGCTCGCCAGTAGAGGTACGCCGTACTTCTTCGTCTCCTGTAGGATTCTCAGTCATATAAATAAAGTTAAGGGCTCAATATAATTGATTTGAACAAAAAAGCAATCAAAAATTTTTCACATAACTCGGAATAACCGAAGTGTTTTCAGATAAGTGATCTGGGATACAGGTTAGGCGAACTAGGGATGAATGTAAAGGTGTTGGAGGCATTTGTCATAACTTTGTCATAAAAATTTCATAATTCTTTGCTATACTCTTATGAATTATGCAGGTTTACCATACAAAAATGAAGAAACTGCCTGGCACGAACTTCCATGAAGTTAAACAAAAAGCTTCTGCTATATATTTGCAAATAAAAAAGACTTTCCGCTAGCTGTGGTTTATGAACCACGGGCCGAAAGCCTTTTCCTTCATAACACTAACAAAAATTATTCTTAAAATCAAGCTATTATGCATTACATCGACCAGATGACAGAGGAACTCAAGCTTCGAAATTACAGGCCAAAAACGATCAAGGCGTATACGAATTGTCTCCGCATCTATTTTGAATTTCTCATGATGCGGAGCGAAAAAAATACGTGTCGAATTGAGGCAAATGAAATACGCGAATTTCTGCTTATAAAACAAAATGAAGGATGCTCGCCGCAAACCGTGGCGCTCTATCTTTATGCGCTTTCCTTTTTTAAGAAAAACATACTCCGTTCCTTTGAGCCGCTCGGCGTGAAACTCCCGAAAAAAACGCATAAACTTCCCGTCATCCTTTCACGCGATGAAATAGCACGCATTGTGGCGAGCATGGAGAATCGAAAACACCGCACAATGATAGCGCTTGCGTACGGCGCCGGTCTGCGGGTGAGCGAAGTGGTGCGTTTGAAAATTCGCGATGTCGCTCTTGGGGAACTCATACTTCACATAAAAAACGCCAAAGGCGGAAAAGATCGCATAACAGTTATGCCGGCAAAATTACGAAATGACTTTGCAATTTTAATGGCAGGCAAAGAAACAAATGATTATGTATTTTCGAGTGAGCGGGGTGGAAGGCTATGCGAACGCACTGCGCAAAAAGTATTTGGACATGCCCTCAAAAAAGCCGGCGTCATGAAACAGGCGACTTTTCATTCGCTGCGCCATAGTTTTGCAACCCACCTCCTGGAAAATGGCACTGATCTTCGATATGTTCAAGAGCTTCTAGGACACAGCAACATCAATACAACGCAAATTTATACACAAGTCACAAATCCTATGCTTAAGCGTATAAAAAGCCCGTGGTAAAATGCTGATGGATTCTTTATGCTCGCAACGCCTCTTTCTAAAGCGCTCAAAACTACAACGAGCCACCTCAAGCGTTTGAAGGAACTCGGCATTGAAACCGTTGAGGATTTTTTGAAATATTTTCCGAGGACCTATACCGATGACCGGCAGCTAAAGCAAATAAAAGACATCGTGATAGGGGAGGCGAATACCGTGCGCGCAACAATCCAAAGCATTTATTCAAAGCCGTCTTTCAGGCGGCGTATGTCCGTGATAACGGCTCTCATTGGCGACGAAACCGGTTCAATCGAAACGGTGTGGTTCAATCAAGCGTATATTGCGCGAACCCTGCAAAAAGGCATGCGCATCGTGGTATCTGGAAAAATAAAATATGATGCGAAGAAGGGGAAGATATCTTTCCAAAATCCGGCTTTTGAAATTGAAAAACCGGAGCAGATTCATACGGCGCGCATTGTGCCTATTTACCACGAAACGGAACTTTCATTGCAAAAAACAAGGCCTGGACGGTTAAGTTCCAAATGGATTCGCGACAAACTTTTTCCGCTCATGGGCTTTGCCGATATGTTTCCGGAATTTCTCCCGGAAGAAATTCAAAAAACTTACGGCCTGATTCCGTACGCGCAAGCTATTCGCACAGTGCATTTTCCAAAAAACGAAAAGGAGCTTGAGCAGGCCAAGCGCCGGCTCGCATTTGATGAACTCTTTTTGCTCCAGCTTGCAGCGCTCTATCGAAGGCATCAATACCGAAAAACCACTCATGAAGCCAAAAAATCAATCCCGGCAGACTGGGAACTTATAAAAACATTTTCGGAGAGTCTACCATGGCCGCTCACGCGTGCGCAAAAAAAAGCAATTTATGAAATCATTAAAGATCTTGAAGCGCCATACCCGATGACGCGGCTTTTGGAAGGAGACGTTGGATCGGGCAAGACGGTCGTAGCTGCGGCGGCAATACTCCATGTAGCGCGCAAAAAATGGCAAGCATGCATACTGGCGCCAACGGAAATTCTTGCGCGGCAGCATCTTCATACGCTTTCAAAAACTTTGGCGCCGTTTGAAATTTCGCCAGCGCTCCTTGTCGGATCAACTCCGGCTAAAGAAAAACGAGAGATCTTGGAAGGCCTTAAACAAGCCAAAATATCTGTGGTTGTTGGAACGCACGCCGTGCTTCAGGAAAAAGTCGAGTTTGATAAACTGGCGCTCGCCGTAATTGATGAACAGCATCGATTCGGTGTACGGCAGCGCGAAGCATTACGGCAGCAAGGCAGTCCTCACATTCTGCATCTTACTGCTACGCCGATTCCGCGCACGCTGGCGCTTATTCTCTACGGCGATCAGGATCTTTCTATTTTAGATGAAATGCCGCCCGGCAGAAAACCAGTTGAAACTCACGTCGTGCCGGAAGAAAAACGGACAAAAGCATATGCATGGATCGCGAAAGAAATCCAAAAAGGCCAACAGGCATTCATTATTTTTCCGCTCATCAATGAATCAGAAGTGCTGGAAGTAAAAGCGGCTACGCAGGAATTTGAAAGACTGCGCTCCGAGATTTTTCCAAATCTCAAGCTTGGGCTTTTGCATGGCCAGATGCCGACTGACGAAAAACAATCAGTTATGGAGGCGTTTTGCAAAGGACAAATCCAAATACTTGTTTCCACTGCCGTTGTGGAGGTTGGCGTGGATGTGCCGAATGCGACAATCATGATGATTGAGGGAGCAGAGCGTTTCGGACTCGCGCAGCTTCATCAATTTCGCGGACGGGTGGGGCGGGGGCTGAAGCAGTCATATTGTTTTTTATTCCCTAGTTCGCCGCAGACAAACTCTTTACAAAAAAATAAAATATTAAACAGACTGGGTGCGCTCGTGAAATATCATTCTGGTTTTCAATTAGCTGAAATTGATCTGCAGTTACGAGGGCCTGGCGAGGTTTATGGCACAGCTCAAAGCGGAATACCGGATTTGAAGATGGCGGTTATGAGCGACGCAATAACAATAAAACAGTCGCGCGAAGCTGTAGAAAAAATTATGGACAGCGATCCGGAGTTAAAAAATCATCCGCAACTCAAGCAAAAAATCCTTGAACAAGAAAATGTAGCGATTGATTATTGATTGATTACTAAACTTGTTCACCACAGCAAACAGGATAAAATCCTGTTTGCTGCTTTATAAATTAAGCGGCTGCTAGGGTTAGTTTCATTTTTCCTCGGAAAACGCCTATAAACGCGAGTTTTAAGTTTCTTGGCTTCTGTAAGCCAAAAATAATATCTTAATTCCAAATTTAGTGTGTATTTTTATGTATTGTTGAATATTTTGTAGCTTTTGGGTGCCGTGGTTGCCTTGCAAGGACGTTTTTAATAAAAACCCGCAAAGCGAAATCGGTCGTTTGCCGAAGTGAGCGTTTGCCGGAAGAGGGCCGGAGGATCATGCATCCGATGGCCCGACTCCGAGCGAGCGAAGGCAAATGCCGGTTTTGCTTTGCGGATTGATATGTTTGTACAAGATATATTGTGCAAAGTACGCTAATGCTTCTTTAGCTACTCCCCCTCTGATAGATATCTGTACATAAAATCACTCTTATGGTATAATTTTTAGATATCATTCATCATTCGGTCATTAGTAATTAGTAATTCGTCATTCTCTCATGCCTCCTCCATCGCCTTTCCCGGACGATCATCGATCATCTATCGAAACCGAACCAAGAACTGCGTATGACGAACCGCAGTGGCCGGAGAGTCCGGAAACTCTTGCTGAAAGAACTGAAGCAAGACGCATGGCTATGAAGGGCGAATCAGCTCGAGGCAGAACCGATGTTTCTCTCCAAAATCTTAGCGAACGGACAAAAACCCGCAGCTATGATCAAAAAACGCCGGAACTTATCAATGGAATCGCTGTATCTGAATCGCCGGAGGAACAGCAAGAAAAGCTAGATGCGCTTCGCGATGTTTCCGTGATTATGCTCGCGACGCTTTTATATAATCATCCTGATCTCGAGAAAAAATTCGATCTTGCTGATTTTGCGAATATTCCCCTCTTTGGAGAAACTCTCGCGCAAAGCAATCCGCGTCCTGCGGAAAATACCGCATTTCATAAATTGCGGGAATTGCGGGATCATCCGGAATCTGAAACGGCAAAATATTTTAGCCGCGAATGGCCAACGCTCGTAAGTCATGCAAGAGAGATAAGTCGAGATATCGGCGTTGTAGCGAGTACCGATTTCACTCAAGCTCTTCAAGAATCCGATCGATGGACGGTTCGGGGAGCCATTGCAAGCATGCCGAAACCGGTGAAATATGGATTGGCAATAGCAGGGGCTGTTGCTGGATTTTTTCTTCTACGCGGAATTTATCGAGCCTTTACAAGAAGCAGCGATGAAGCTGAAAAAGCCGGTGATCAAAAAGATGAGAAACCAAAAAGCAAGTGGGGATGGCTAAAATGGGCTATTGGCGGTGCGCTTGCGGTTTTTGGCTTTGGCTATATTTTTGGTTGGGATAAAACTATTGATTGGATCAAAAAGCAAGGAGGGCGTGCAAAAGAAGCTTGGGATAAACTTTTCGGCGAAGATCCTGAATTTGCAAAAAACAAGGAAATGTATACCCGCATGGCCGGCCGCATAGGAAATGAAATGAGCGGAGGCGATGCAAAAGTAAAAATCGATCCTAAATTTTTAGCTTCGCGGCATAATGACAAATACGAAGATGTTATCGATGATGATTCATGGGTCTATAAAAACACAATCGAACCTGTACTTGATAGCGATGCTATGAGTTCGGTGGCAAAATATCTTCCAGGCCATCCGGTTTTTACAAAAGAGGAACGGAACCAGTACAGAGCCATCCGCGCATATCTCCAGGGAACAGACCGACAAGCGCTTATTGCTGAAATTGGAATCGGCTCTAATGCCACGCTCGGCGATGTACTTGCAAAACTCGATGAGAAACTCAATGAAAAAGAAGGCGTCCAGGCCAAACCGGGTGAAAGAGCGGCAGAATGGAACTTGGCACGTGTTGAAGGCAGCATGCTCCCCTACTTTAAAGAAAATTACGGCACGGAAATTGCGCCAGAGGATTTTCGTAGAATCACAAACTTTTCGTACAGAGATTTCATGGCAGGAAAAGGAGCGCGTTCATATTTTGAATCTCTCCGTGGCGCAGCTCGCGAAGCTGGTGCGGAAGCAGGCGTTACAACTGCAACAACACCTGCGGAACAACGGCTTATTGATGCGGAAAATATCGTACGGAGGTTCTTTCTCGATCATGAAGATCTTTTGAGCTCGCTTCATCTGCCGGATTCTCTTCCGGCCGGAGCTACTGTCGGCAGCGTTATGCTTGCTTTGCTTAAAGCTGGAAAATTAGATGAATTGAAGAAAAAAGACACAACGGAAACGCTTCAGGGAATCATTGTCAAAGACGATGAGGTGGAAGGCTCGCGGCATCGTGATGAAATTGCGAAAAAACTTCCGGAAGATTTGTGGAATCTCTACCGTTCGCAGAAAAAAGAACTTCGCAATCTCGTCGACAGCGGCAATTATGCAAAAACAGGCGATGCTCAAAAACTCATGGCTGTCGGCCGCGACTTGATCGACAAAATAAACAAAAAAGCCATGGAAGAACCGGATAAGAAAAAACGGAATGCCATCTTTGCTTTAGCCAGCGGCGTGCGGGCAAAAATAGCGAGCCTCGAACATGCCCTCAAAGAAAGAACCGATGCGTGGCATTCTTTTGATCATGCTTTAGAAAATAATCCTTCAACAGACAGCATTCATGAAGCATTCCTGCAAGTCATGGGGAAAAATAAGGACGTATCCAACGCCTATGCGGATCTTGAAAAACCGCTTGTTGAGGAACGAAAATGGCGTTCGGTTGGCATAGTCGTTGCGCTCCAAGGACTGCGCATCGGTTACATTCACTATACTACTCACGATATATACAAAGCTTGGCTCGAAAATTATTATGGAAGATTCGGCGTGCCGACCGCTTTGGTAAAAAGGCTTAACAAACGCGTGCGGCGTCCGGCGTCAGGCATCGATCTGCTCAAAAGACAAATTTCAGAAGGAGAAGATCGATTAAGAGGAAAACTCGCGAATGATTTAAAAACCCGTGCGAAAGTCACGGATGAATCTGCTCCGCTTCCTTCTGAAAAAGAAATAGCGGGATTTAATGATCCGAATCACAGAACAGCCATGCGCAGATATAAATCGGAAAAGGCGCTTTTGGAGCACAATCGAAAATTGCTCGATTTAGAACGGGAAGTGGCTGATCTTGAACGCGATGCTTCGCTCTTGCGCAAGCGGCCGAGCGATCCAACTGTTGTTGCAAGTCTGACTGCCATCGAAGAACAGCTCGCTGAAAGAGGGCCCGCGCTTAAACAGCTCCGCATGGACAGAATTGAATTGAGCAAACAAGCTCTCGGACATGCTACGGAAGACCTCTATAAAAATCTCGATGCGGCGGCGAGAAAAGGCGCGCTTACGCCGGATGAATTTGGACAGCTCGATGATTTGGCGCGAAGATCAGCAGAACATAATCGGGAACTTATGCGGGCCGGGGATGGATTACTCAAAGATATTCAGCGGGCGGCAGCCAGAGGCGATGCGGCTGAAGTCGCCCGCCTGCAAAAAATGTTTAATGATACCATCGCGGAAATTCCAAAAATGCAAAAGGGCGCCATTGGAAGATTCTTTGATTTTATCGGCACCTTTTTTAGAGAAAGAAAAAACATCAGCCGATCGGTAGTGGATACTGAACTCAATGATATAGAACGAAAATCATTCAGAAAAGTTTTTGCGCACTTGCTCCACTGGCAGCGGGAAAAAGCCGCACCTGCAGCCGTCACCACTGAAAACATGTCGATGCTCCGCATAGTTGGAAAAAAATTGCGCTTCTTTAAACTCGCCGTTGGAGGAAGTTTGG
Organism: Candidatus Peregrinibacteria bacterium; assembly: GCA_016186205.1. Taxonomy (GTDB): domain Bacteria; phylum Patescibacteriota; class Gracilibacteria; order UBA1369; family UM-FILTER-53-11; genus JACPMA01. The sequence goes on from JACPMA010000006.1 coordinate 39,732, forward strand.
CTGCTGCAGCCGGCGTTGCTACAAGAGATAAACAAACCGGCGTTCTACCGGCTATTGGCCACGCGGCTTTTGATATCGCCCCGTTTACCGGCGAATACTCCGATTTTTATGCATTAGCAACCGGCAGACAAATTTTCACCGGCAGAAAAATCGGAAAGTTTGAACGATTTGTTGTACGGCCTGGTTTCGGGCTTTTAGGGCTTGCATCAGATGCTTTATTGGTGTTGAGCTTTGGTACAACATTCGGAGTGAGCGCCGGCGTTTCGAGTCTCAAAGGAGCTTATGGAGCTGCGAAATTGGCGAAAATGGGCGGCGAAGCCCTTGCAAAAGGTGTTGTGAAAGGAGCGGAGAAAGAAGCTGGAGCTAGGATTGGAGTAAAAGCTGTAGAAACTGCAGGAGAAGCAGCAGCAAAAACTTTAGCGCGAGAAACAGCTGAAGCAGGAGCAAAGGTTGCGGCAGAAACCGGGGCGACCGAAGTAGGAAAATTAGCCACTGTCCTACGGAGAATACAAAAGGGCGGAGCTGTTGCAACCGTCGGACTCGGCATTGCTGGACTTACCATGAGTCTTATTCAGAGTGACGAAATAGAAGCCACGCCTGCCATGGATGCTATTGCCGGAGGAGCTGATGGAAAAATAGACGATATAGACATCGAAAAACTTGCCGAAGAAGCCGGCGATGCGGAGTGATATTGTCATTGCGAGCGGGGCGAAGCAATCTATATTAGTTTTTTCACCATATACGTGTCCTCAAGTTCGTATCCTAATTTTTGGTAATACGGCCGTATTCCGACGCCGGCGATCACGGCCATTTTTTTGTAACCGTGCTGTCGTGAAATTTCTTCTGCTTTCGCCACCAATTTTTTTCCGAAACCCATATGCTGGCTTGCAAGTTCATCGCGCTCGCTGATGGGCACTTGCGCACCATAAGTGTGGAGTTCACGTAGAAGCGCAGCGCCCTCAAGTTCTTTTATAAAATGTTTTTTACCGTTAATGGAATAGCTTGAAAAACGGAGCCGTAATAAAGCGCAAAGCTTGTCGCTTTGCGTATCGTCATAACTCAAAAAGAATTCCTGCCCTCCGGATGCTTCATAATTCATCATTCGTAATTCAATATCTTTAGGGCTGACTGGCTGTCCGCGAATCTCTCGGCAACGAATACAATGACAGACAATTCCCTTCTCATTCATCATCCGCTGCGCCACCTGCCGAAGATTTGAAACCTTGCTTCCGCCGATAATACTCGTGGCTGGAATATCTCGAATGAGCCGCGTCACGCGAAGGTATCGCGGGAAAAAAGGTTTGATCCGGAAAATAATTTCAAGAAGTTCCTCATCCGTATATGGCCGATGGCGGCCTTGTTCATACCATAATTTAAGTTCTGAAAATGGCACCACCATGCATGGATAAATCTTCATCATGTCAGGTCTATATATAGGATTCTCAAAAAGTTCCTTGAACATGGCGATGTCGCGCTCTACGGTTGATCCCGGAAGATTAGGCATCATGTGGTACGAAATTTTGAAGGCTGCGTCTTTGAGGAGTTGCGTGGCGCGTATTGTTGCATCAGTATGGTGCCCTCGTTTCACGAGATCAAACACATCATCATAAATAGTTTGTGCGCCTATTTCAACTCTGGTAGCGCCAAGCATTCTCATGCGCAAAATTTCCTTTTCATTTATCCAATCTTGACGTGTCTCCAGAGTCACTGCAACGCATCGGTGTTTTGCTGTTTCGTTTAGACGCATAGCCTCGCTAAGGCGAGGGCTTCGCGTGTCATTCATTGCATTAAGACACTGCCGAATATATGAAACTTGATATGCTTTCGGATGCGAAGACCATGTCCCGCCCATAACGATAAGTTCAATTTTGTCCGTTGGATGGCCGTTTTCATGAAGCGTTGCAATACGGCTCTTCACTTGTTTATAAGGATCATAATCATTGATGATCGCGCGCATTACAGCAGGTTCATTGCTCAAATAACTCTTCGGAACATTTTCTTCGGTCGGACAAAATACGCATCTGCCAGGACAGCCGAGCGGCTTTGTGAGTACAGCAACCGGTGAAACGCCGGAAAGCGTCCGTATGGCACGTTTACGTATGAGACGCGCAAACTCGCGATCTTCGTTAATTCTCCCAAGCTTCACGAGCGAACGGTACGCGGCAACAAGCTCATGATTCGGCGGCGGCGAAACCCCAAAATGCTCGGCGAATTGAATTTTGATATCATGGAGCTGACGGCTCGTTTTTACGCCGGATTCGAGGGCATCGAGAACAAGTTGAGCAACATTAGCCATGGGAAGCAAAGACATTCTACAGGAAGTAAAGCGTTCGTACAGCGCTATTGCGCATGAATTCGACGCCACGCGCGACCGGCCTTGGCAAGAATTTAAGATTTTTTTGGACTACCTTCGCAAGCAAGCGCAACCGGTATTTGCCTCCGCTCGCTCGGAGTCGGGCCATCGGATGCATGATCCTCCGGCCCTCTTCCGGCAAACGCTCGCTTCGGCAAACAACCGATTGCGCTTGCTTGATGTGGGCTGTGGCAATGGACGGCTATCTCACTTTCTCAAAAAAAACCCAATCGAATATACCGGCGTGGATAATAATCGAACAATGCTGCGCATCGCGAAAAAGAAAAATCCTCATGCAGTTTTTCGCTTTGCCGAAATAACAAAACTCCCCTTTCCTGCCCGCTCTTTTGGTGCTGCTTGGTGTATTGCCGTTCTCCATCATCTCCCGACAAAAAAACTCCGCCTGCAAGCGCTCAAAGAAATTAAGCGTATTTTAAAACCAAACGGCCTGCTTTTCATTACTGTCTGGAATCTCTGGCAGCCGAAATACAGAAAATACATTGATCAAAAAACGCAAAATGCAGAAATTCCTTGGGGCACGGAGAAAAAAATCCTCCGCTATTATTACGCCTTCAAACAAAATGAACTCCGTGATTTACTTAAGAGCGCCGGATTCAAAAAAATAAAAAAAATAACAAGCAATCATAATTTTGCTTTTATCGCCTGATGAAAAAAGTTAAAGTCCTCAATATTCAATTCGACGTTTGCACAAAAGACGAAGCGCTCGCCCGCATTCTTGATGCACTTCAAAATCGCAGCCGCGAAAGCGCAAAACATATTGTCACGCCGAATCCTGAAATGCTCCTTCACGCACAGAACAATGCTTCCTTTCGCGAGACGCTCAACCGCGCATGGTTAAGTATTCCGGACGGAATCGGCATCCTATGGGCTTCGACATTTCAAGAAATAACCAAACGCTCCGGCGCCATCGGCCGCTTATTAAAAGGCCTCGCAAGCCTTATTGGCCTGATCTTCTTTCCTGGTTCTTGCCAACGTGTTTTCTCCGAGCGCATAACAGGCGTTGATCTTATGGAATCCATCTGCGCTGTGAGCCGCGATAAAAAAACTCCCATCTTTTTATTGGGCGCCATTGTCGGAGTCGCTGAAAAAGCAAAAGAGATTTTGGAAATCCGGTATCCGGGCGTAAATATCGTCGGAACATTTTCCGGATCGCCGAATGATTTTGATTTCGCCGCCATCAACGCGCTCATCGCCGAAACCCAACCTGAAATTTTATTCATAGCATACGGTGCGCCGGCTCAAGAACTTTGGATCAGCCGCCATATCGCTAAATTCCCATCCGTAAAAATCGCCATGGGCGTTGGCGGCGCGTTTGATTTTTTATCCGGACTAAAAAAACGCGCTCCAAAACTCATGCAAAAACTCGGACTCGAATGGCTCTATCGCCTGCTCAAAGAACCGTCCCGCTGGAAACGCATCTGGAATGCGATCGTAAAATTTCCTCTCCGCGTTATCCGATCATGAACGCCGTTTTTTGGATTCCCCGCCTCCCTTCCTCTCAAGCGCTGCTTCAATATACGGCCGCACATGATCCACTATGGATGAAGCGAGACTCACGGGTTTCAAAATAAATGAATTCACGCGTTCCACCGTCTCCCGAATTTTTTCAAGCATTTTGCTTGCATCGCGCAAAATGAGAATCAAATAAATGAGAGTCACGCACAAAAAAATCGTTAAGAGGGCGATGGCGATGGTCAAAACGATATAAAGGGTACTTTGTGAAGAAGCAAACATAAAATTACTAATGATTTTTTATATTATACCCTATCCCAGTAATTTCCGCAAAATCTCGTTGGCTGACTTCGGATTCGCCTGTCCTTTGCTTGCCTGCATGACTTTGCCGACGAGAAATCCAAAAGCCTGCTGCTTCCCGCCTTTGAAATCAGCAACCGGTCCGGGGTTCTCATCAATGACTTTCTGACATATTGCTTCAATTGCTCCGGTATCGCTTACTAATTTAAGTCCTTTTTCTTCCACAATTTTTTCAGGATCTTTTCCGGTCGAATACATGGCATCAAAAATCTCCGATTTGGCCATGTTGTTTGAAATCACTCCTTCATTCACAAGCTTCAATAATTTTCCAAGTTGGCTAGCCTGGATTTTGCAATCTGTAAGCCTTAAACCATCCTCGTTCAAATGCTTTAAAAGAATAGTATTGATGAACGAAACCGCCTTTTTCGGATCCTTGGAAATACGAACCGTCTCTTCAAAATAATCCGCCATGGATTTTTCTTCAGTGAGAATTCCCGCATCCTCTTCGGACAAACCGAATTTCTGTATGAATCGCTGCCGCCGCGCCAAAGGCAACTCCGGCAATTCCTCTTTAAAGCGCTCAATCTGCTCATGCGAAATCTGCATTGGAGGCAAATCCGGCTCTGGAAAATAACGATAATCATGCGCTTCCTCCTTACTCCGCTGGGAAAACGTCTCGCCTTTCGCATCATCCCAGCCGCGCGTTTCTTGCGTAATTTTCCCGCCTGACTTCAAGACCTCTTCCTGCCGCGAAATTTCATACGCGAGCGCAGCCTCAAGAGCCCGGAAAGAATTCAGATTTTTCACTTCGGCTTTCACGCCGAATTTTTCTTCGCCTTTCTTGCGCAAAGAAACATTGATATCAAAACGCATCATCCCCTTCTCCATGTCGCAATCCGAAGCGCCGACATAGCGCAAAATCCGCCGAATTTCCTGCGCATATTCCGAGGCCTCTTCCACGGAACGAATATCCGGCTCGGAAACAATTTCCATCAAAGGCGAACCGCTGCGGTTATAATCGCACAACGTACCGTCCTTCACGTGCACCAATTTTCCTGCATCATCTTCAAGATGAAGCCGGTGCACGCGAATTTTTTTTGGCTTACCGTTAATCAAAATATCAACATACCCTTTTTGGGAAACCGGCTTATCGTACTGCGAAATCTGGAACCCCTTTGGCAAATCTGGATAAAAATAATTTTTGCGGTCGAATTTGGAAAACGCTGGAATTTCGCAATGCAGTGCGAGCGCGGCGAGCACTCCTTGAGTAACAGTTTCTTTATTGATCACCGGAAGCATACCTGGAAACCCCATGCAAATTGGACAAACGTTTGTATTCGGCAGGCAGCCAAAAGAATCATTCTTGCACGAACAAAACATCTTCGATTTCGTGGAAATCTGTGCATGAATTTCCAACCCGATAACAGGTTCAAAGCTTGACAAGGAAATAAAGTTAGTTATAATTAAACCACATTAGAGGCCTCATTACTCATTAATTCTATCATATATGGCAGAAACACCGAGAACTTGGGCTGTTGTAAAACCTCTTACGGCGGGCGCTGCAGAATGGCGTAGAGCAGAAAGCGCCGTTGATGTCTATGATCATGGAAAACAACCATATCGCGTATACGCATTCAATGACAGAACACCCACAGCTCCTCCGTCGGGACTTGAGGACCATGACTTAGTCGTTCTAACTGATCCGGAAGTCGTTGGCCCAATGGCGCATTATTTTAGAACGCGCTTCAATACAGCTATAGATCAAGCGTAGATATTTTTTTGCGCAAGGCATTCTCTGAATCATTATTTTCTATTCTCTTAAAAATCTTCGGCAGGTTTTTTCGCTGAAATTTTAAAAGCGCAATAAGCTGGCTTTTTGGGATTTTGCGTGACTTCAAGCGTTTGAAAATCTGTTCATCGGAAGCATCAATAACCAAAATTTGATCAACGAATTTTCCCAAATCATTCGGCTCAAAATAAACAGCTTCGATACAAATTCGGTTTCCCTTCGATTGAACAATTTTTTTATTCATCTCGTGGACAACGAGCGGATGAATAAGTTTATTCAAAATCCACAGTTTCTGCGGCGTCTTGAGGAGAAACCGGCGCAGCCTGCCGCGATGAACTCCTTTTTTGCCCACAAATTGCGCTCCGAAATAATCCTTTATTTTCTGATATCCGGGCCGGCCAGGCAAGTACAGTTCATGCACTACTTTATCAGCGTCAATCCAGTAAAATCCAAATTTTTCCTCTAAAATCCGGCAAACCGCGCTTTTCCCGCTACCGATAACGCCTGTGACTCCTATAATTTTACGCCGAGATCCCATAAAGCTTGTTTATATTGAGAAAGGGCTTTGCGCGCCTCACCCTCGGTTACATCAAAACCTATTTCATGCACGCACCGATTCCGCAGTTTATGCGCAGACCAAATATCATCCGCGTGCGAAAACCATTTTTCGGCGCGCTGTAATTTATCTCCGAGCGAACCCGAAAATCCCCTCTTTTTCAAAACAAAATCGAGCAATTTATCCGCTTCTATAATGGCGTGTTTCGGATCGCGCTCGATTTTTCCGCGAATTGCTTCCCATTCGGAGCGTACAAGCGCTAAATCTCGTTTGGAAAATTTCTTCTTGCGCCGCCGAATTAAATAAATCTCAAGAGCAAGAAGAATAACTATAGCGACCAAAAGAAGAGAAAATTCCATACATTCGACAATTAAACGTTAGGCTTTAGACTTTAGAAATTAGGTATTAGAAATTAGAAATTTCGTTATTCTTCCTCTTGTTCTTGCGGCAACCCATGCTCCACAATGTGCTGCTGAAGCAAATCTGTCAGCACGCCCTGCAGCGCTCTATGATCGCGGAAACTCTTATTCGTAACAAATTCTTCCTGGGCTTTCGTAAGCATTTCCGCCTTCTTTTTTGGATTTACCGCGCCGTCAAAAACAGACGCATTCCCTGTAAATTTTTCAAGCGCAATAGTACCGAAATTAAAAAGCGTGCGCCAAAATCCTTTTACTTCATAGCCAATGCCTTGAATGATGTGATATTCTATACGCGCAGAGCTTTTTTCGAAAAATCCTTTCCACATAATCTCGATAAGACTCGCATTTGTCACAAGCCACACGTCGTAATACCAATCGAAAAATTCATAAATAAACCGCAGCACTCCGATAGCGAGCCATGCTGCTGCAAAAAGCATAATCTTAGGAAAAAGCCACCAGCCGAAAAGCGGCAGAAAAAGTCCGAAGAACGCGATACGAAAAAAATCCTTACTCTGCATTAAAAGGTGGCGATGAATAACAAAAACAATATTCTCTCCCTCCGCCAAATAACTTTTATAAAGATAATCTCGGATCATCTGATATAAGTGTAACACATGCTTGAATCGAAAAAAGCCAAAAAATGGCTAGACGAGCTCCGGGAAAAACACCCCACGCTGTATTTTCTTGGAGATCTTTTTCTCAATATCGTTGTTATCGTGTTCCTTGTCTACACTGTCCGCACTTACCTTATTTCGCCATTCCAGGTTTTTGGGCCATCCATGTGCAACACGCTGAATGAAATTCATGACAAATGCCAAGATAGCTTTGGCGAATATCTCATTGTGAATAAAGCGATATACTACCCTTTCTTTGGAGACCGCCGCTATCGAACGCCGGAGCGCGGCGACATTATCGTTTTCCGTCCTCCTCATAACGCACAGGATTTTTACATTAAACGCATCATCGCGCTGCCTGGAGAAAAAGTGAAACTCCAAAACGGCAAAGTCTATATTTATAACAAAGAACATCAGAGCGGCTGGGAGCTTCCTGAAGAATATTTGAGCAAAGAGAATAAAAATCAAACTTTTCCGATGAATGCGCAGCGGGTTATGACTTTTGAAGTGCCTGAAGGACGATATTTTGTGATGGGCGATAACCGCCGAAAAAGCACGGATTCACGCACATGTTTCCGCGGGCCCGGCGACCGCGAGTGCAACGACGACATCAATCATTTTCTGCCTATCGAGCGCATTGAAGGAAAAGCTTCGGTGGTTTTATGGCCCTTCAACAAAATCCGCATACTTTCGAATCCGGCATATAGCGGGTAATCCCACTATACTCCGCGCGTAAAATACAATTCCAACAAAAGAATAATGGCAATAAGCATAAGGCCGCTCCACCAAGTGAGGGCATTTAAAAGAAGCAATGCGGCCGCCGCAAGCGTGCAAAATGTAAGCAGCAAGCCTTGGCGCAAAGAAATATTCAAGTGATCGAGGTAAATTTCGTATTGATGCAACCACAGGCGCAAACCGAATCCTAGAAGTGTGAAGGTTGCAGTGAGCGCAAAAAAAGCGCTTGTAAAAAATAGGATGAGTGCGAGCGCTGATGCCAGGTGGCATATGGTAATTTTTCCAGGCGCCGTGCACGGATCAAGCCGAAAAATAACAAGTAGAAAAGAAATCCATCCAACGAGAGCAGTTCCTGCAAGCACTAAAAGATATTTTCTGTAGGTCATTTTTTAATGTGGTTTATTGTAAGAATTGTAGCGCGAGCTTGGGTCTTGTGGGTCCCAAGCGAGTGCTAAAGAGTGGAAAGGAAGGGGGGCGAGTTCGAGGCTGAGTTTATCGAAGCCGAGGCGAGCTAGTGGGGGAAACGTAGTTTTCCCCCAGAATGAGTAAAAATAATTCCTGAACCGAAGAGAAGGACCGCAGCGCTCCATAAAAAAAACATCCATAACGTAAGAAGCGAAAGCGGCTGCTTGATAAGTGTTTTTAAAAGCTGGGTTTGGCTCGGCGAAAAACCATCAGAAATGGTGGCAATAATATCAAGCTGGTCCAACGATACGAGAAAAAGCGTAAGCAGAAGGGCAAAACTGCCAATTGAAGCTCCAAGCCATTTGAGTATGCTCGACCATGGAGAAAAAACAATAAGCGCCTGCAAGCTCAAAATTATAAACGCAACTCCTATAAAAATAAGCGAGCTGTAATTTTTTGCAATAAAGAAAGCGCGAAGCGTTTTTTGCACTTCAGGATCCTTGATTACGTTCAGCGGAATCTTTTGCGGAATTTGTTTTTGGATTTCGTCAGCAAAACGCGATTCGAATTTTATATCTTTTAAAGCTTCCTTGAGCGGCTTCATGTCAATTTCCGATGGAAGCTCTTTCGCCAAAAAAGGCCTGATGACGAGCAGGATGAGTTGAGTATATTTTTCGCGCGGAACAGCATTGCGAATGCGCTCTTGAAAAAGTTTTGCTTCCTCGGGCTTATGAGAAAATTGTCCAATAAACATGCTCGTAACAGGTTCATAGGTGGCTGGAATGATTTTTTGCGACAGGCGCGATTCGCTTAAAAAACTGCTCATAAAACTCTGCAAAAGAGCCATCGGCATCATCAAAAAGGCGAAAACGAGAAGAAAGAATGAGGCAAAAAATTTCCGAATCATCAAAACTATTATACCTGAACTACCTTCCAAACGATTTCTTTTTTTAATCGGCCGTGCACACGGAATCCTGAAGCCTTTGGATGCCCGCCGCCGCCGAATTGGCCTGCAATGTCAGAAAGATTCACGTCATCGCGCTGCGTACGCATTGAGCCTTTCACTTGGCCTTCATCTTCAGCAAGCAGCATGACAAATTGCGTATCCGGAACCGTATTCATTAAATCCACAATTCCGCCTGTATCAGAACTATGCGCGCCGATCATTTTAAAATCAGATTCCGTAACAACAGAAGTCAAAACGTTTTTATCGTTTTTCCGCAGATTTTCGAGAATAAAACCCCAAAGTTTCAGTTGTGAAAAGCTAGCTTCGCGAAAAAGAGGTTTTGTAATATCGGTTACGGAAACGCCAGCTTTAGCAAGCTCGGCTGCAATTTCAAATGTCTCACGAGTAGTATTGGAATGAACAAATCCGCCAGTATCGTTGTAAATTCCTGCAAGCAAAGCCATTCCCAATTCTTTTGTAAGCGGCGTTCCGAGCCGTTTAATCAATTCCCATGCCACCATCGTCGCGGATGAAGATTTCGGATCTACAAGATTGATTGTCCCGAATCCCTCATTGCTAGCATGATGATCGATATTGATAATCGGCACTTTTTTCGATAAAAAATCCGGATATTTTTCATGGAATCCGGTCATGTGGTATGCGCCGGCATCGCTAATAATAATTAGATCGTAATCATACATATTAAATTCGCGCACAAATTGCATGTTCTTTGGCAAAACGGCCGAAATGAACTGAAGGCGTTTAGAAACTTCATCAATGCATGCCGGCGTAACGCTTTTCCCAAGATGCGAAATGACCAGCGCAAGAGCTACGGTTGCGCCAAGAGTATCGCCATCCGGTCTCCTATGAGATACAAGCAGAACTTTTTTTGCTGTCTGTATCAGGTTAATCGCTTCTGTAAAACTTTGTTCTTGGATTGCCATAAGCCTGCAATTCTAGCAAAATTTATGGTTTTGTCAACAGAAAAGGACTATCTGATCTGATAGAATAAGAATTATGGATAATCTATCTGTTATTTTCATCGGAACCGGGGAATTTGGCGTGCCGATCCTTGAAGCCATGACTAAAGCAAATATACGGATCCCTTTTGTAGTTACAGGTACAGATAAGCTTGCCGGAAGAGGTTTAAAACAGATCGCTTCGCCAATAAAACAGGTTGCATTGATGAATAAATTAATTGTTCACCAACCGGCCCGTATTGTTGAAGTGAAACAAAAACTTATTCAAGAAAAACCCGACTTTCTTTTGGTTGTTTCCTATGGAGAAATCATAAAAAAAGATATTCTCGAGATTCCTCGCTTTGGATCAATAAATATCCATGCTTCCCTGCTCCCGAAATATCGCGGCGCATCTCCTATTCAAGAAACAATTCTTGAAGGAGACCTAGAAACTGGCATTACCTGGATTCTCATGGATGAAAAAATGGATGAAGGCGATATTATTGCACAAAGAAACCTGCCAATTGATCCGATGGATACAAACGTAACTCTTTCAGAAAAACTTGCACAGCTTGCAGCGGAAGTTACCCCGCGCATCCTTATTGATTTTGCAAAGACCCATTTGAGCATTCCTCAAGATAATATGAGTGCTTCTTTTTGCAGAAAAATATCGAAAGAAGACGGCCGGATTGATTTTAGCCATGAAACTGCAGAAGAAATTGTGCGCAAAGTAAAAGCATATAATCCATGGCCGGGCGCTTTTTTTATACTGAACGGAAAGCGCATAAAAATTATTCAAGCCTCGGTTGATGAACAAAAAATTGGTTCAGGAGAAATAACTATCGTAGATAGAAAGATTTTGGCTGTAGGAACGCAAAAAGGAACAATTTTAATTGCTAAACTACAGCCTGAATCAAAGCGTGAAATGACTGCAGAAGAATTCCTGCGCGGACAAAAAGAAATACCAAAAAGGGTTGGATAATAATTTTATTTTTTCTTCTTCGCCGGCTTTGGATAGAGCCCATTTGGCGCTTCCAATTTCAACAAATCATTGATTTTTGATTGCGCTCCGGAAAGCGCGGATTTGCTCGACTGTCCGTTGACGGCATTTTGTATCGCCTCTTTTAGAAATGCGGCGAACTTTTGATCCGAATATATTCGGAAACTTCCGGCATATCCAAGCTGTGACGCAAAAACTTCTGTAATCGGTTCTTTCTTTTGATCTTCAATCAGATCTCGGCGCGCTGTGGGCCGCTTTGTGCGCAAATGGTAGGTCTTTGCGCTGTTTTTAGAAGTAACGTATTGAACAAATTCCCACGCCGCTTTTTTATTCTTTGCATTTCTTGAAACTGCAAGTCCGTAATAATTCGCCAAAACCTTAAAATTCGATTCATCGGTGGACATTTGCGGCAAAGGAGCAACCGCCACATCATCTTTTGAAATCACCGATGGATTGCGGCTTTTGACGTTTTTTAAATCCGTCTCAAGTCGCTGATAAAAATCCGAATAACCGACCATGACTGCCACTTTACCGGAAAGAAACGCCTCAACTTCTTTTAGCTCACGATCCACAGGCGTTAATTCCCCGTCCCAGCTGTAATTTTTGTTCTGCGAAACTGCGAAGCTTACAAAATAATCAAAGACATCCTGTCCCTTGTTCGCAAACTGCGTCTGCTTAAAATCGGCATCATAAAAATCTACGCCGGCTTGGAGGAAAAAATTATAAAGAATATCTGTTGCAAGAGCAATATTGTCCGCACGGCCAAGCGATATCAAGCCTTTTTCGAGCTTTCCGCCTTCGGGCTGCTGTCGAAATTTATCCGCGTCTTGCTTGAGAATCTCCCATGTATTCGCAGGCTTGCCTCTCTCTGGAAGCTTTCGTTCAAATTCCTCTTTGTTGTAATATAGCGCTAGCGTATCGGCATAAAGCGGCAAGGCATAAATTTTCTTCACGCCGTCATTCGGATCCGGCTGAATAAAATCCTCTGCCGCGACATTAACGAACGTTTCCGAAAATGTTTTTGCGGTTAATGTTTCGGATGCAAGCGGAACAAGTTTTTTCGTATGCCGCGGAAGCCACGTGTTATGGACAAAAAAGACGTCCGGGCCTTCGCCTTCGGCAATTTCATTCACAAGGAGATTTTCAAACTCCGTTGGATCATTGAACTTTTTATAGCGGATTTGAACGTTAGAATGACTCTGTTTATATTGAGCGATCATCTGATCAAAAACATCGCTGTCATCAAGGCCATAAAACAAAAGATTCGCCGCTCCAGATCCAGTGCTCTTTTTAAAGCAACCGGATAGAATAAACAACATTAATACTGCGGCAGCAACAATGAATAATTTCTTATATCTCATTAGTCATTAGTAATTAGCAATTCGTCATTTTTTATTATACCCTTGTTTGAGCCCCTCAAGAAAATATTTTTTTGAGAGAGCGTAAAAATAGAGATTTCGATTTAAACGCTTGAAAAATCCTAGACTTATTGGATTGCTAAGCATTTTGAAAATCAACTGCTTCTTTTGCGACGGCATTCGCTGCAATTCGGGGTATTTCTCTTGAATACCATGGCAACTTCGGCCTATAGAACGCATGCGATTTATAAACTGCAATTCATTCATCATGTGATCGTGATAGGCCAAAGCTGCCGGCTCGTAATATAAAACGAGACCGGCTTCTTTGGTTAAACGATACCCAAGTTCAATATCTTCCCAGCCGTATCCGGAAAACCATGGATCGAATTTAAATTTTGCGAGGAGACTGCGCTTTAAGGAGATATTGGATGTGTAGAAGAAACGGTAATCCGCAACATGCTTGCCTCGTAAAAGATCAAAAGCAAATTGATGTCCACCGAAACGGCCGAGAATCGCGCCGCCTTGTTCCATGAATCGCATAAGAGGAGTCACGGCCAGTTTCGGATGCCATGTGATAAATCCTAAAACAGCAGCATTTCCCTCCGGATGGCGGCGATGCATACGATCATGCTCTTTCAAAAGTTGAGGCGCAGCGATCATGTCGTCTCCGAGCAATAGAATAATCTCGCCAAGCGCCTCAACAATTCCGCGATTGCGCGCCACTCCCTGGCCGCAATTTTTATGATGGAAAAATTTGAGCGGAACAGGCGACTTTTTTTGAAACTTTTTCAGCGTTTCCTGTGTTGCATCCTGGCTCCCGTCATCAACCACAACAATCTCGTACTGCGATTTATCAAAATCTTGGGTAAATAGAGCCTGTAGGCACTGCGAAAGAATTTCGCTCCGATTGTATGTGGGAATAACGACGGAAAAACGCATATCGCCCTTAGTATACATGCTTTTGGCTGCCGGATTGCCTTCGTCGAAACGGCTCGGCTTCGAAATACAATATTCCCAACAGCATCTTCCTCAAGCGCTGACAAGCAGCGCTTTGCCTCGCCTCTCGCTCGGCCGGTTGGCCCAACCGCTACTAACACTTTCTGCAACCGGCCTCGCGAAGTTCTCCTTAGGCAACCACGGCAGCCAAAAGCTTTATCATTTATGCTGCTACCGGCTCAACCGAAAAAGCGGCTTGCGTTGTCTCTTCTTCGGTTTTTTTCGGCTTTGAGAGGAAATTAAAATCCTGCATTACGACTTCCGTGATGTAGCGTTTTGTGCCATCAGCCGCGACATACGACCGGTTCGAAAGACGTCCTGAAAGGAGCACCGGCAAGCCTTTTTTCAAATACTTGCCGACAATGTCGCCGAGTTTACCGAAAGCCACCACCCTGTGGAAATCCGTGTGAGAAATAACCTCGCCGTCTTTGTTTTTCCAGTCGCGGTTAGTGGCGACGGAAAACACCGTGACGGTTTGGCCCTTCTGGGAAGCCTTCACTTCCGGATCCGAAGTGAGCCTTCCATGGAGCATGACCTGGTTGACGTTACGCATAGAAAAGGGGTTAAAAAATAGTACCCCATTCTCTAGCACAGTCACATGAAATCTTTCTAAACTTTTTATGACACAAAAATCCACCTCGGCGGATTTTTGTGCTTTTATCAAACAAAATTTACACCTTCGAATTTTGAATTTATTTTAAAGCCTCCATCGCCCTCTTCACATCATTCACCGAAAGATAAAGAGCTGTTTCACCGCCGTTTCCGCTCGCATAAGCATAATTCACATTTACCTTCTTTTTTGCGAGCACTTGAGAAACTTTTTGAAGCTGGCCAGGTTCATTCGGAAGCGTAACTTCCAAAACCTTATTCACCATGAGCGCTTTTGGACCAAAACTATGGAGCGCCCGCCTCGCGCGGTCAAGGCTGTTCACAATGATGCGGAACACGCCCCAATCGGTTGATTCATCAACAGAAAGGCCGAGAATATTTACTTTCTTCTTCGAAAGTTTTTCCGAAATTTCACCCATGACGCCGGGCTGATTTTTAAGAAAGAGCGAAATTTGCGGTACGAGACGAAACTTCATATAAAAAAGTTAAGGAATAAAATTCGCGCTCATTATACCTTAATATCCATATGTAATCACCTCCGGATAGGTGGAGGCAAACCATTTTCCCCATGTGCCGTCCTTTTTCATGCCATCTTTAATCTCCGCTACGCGCTTAAAATATTCTTCTTTGGAATACGGCACATTCAAAATGGAATATTCCACATGATTCAAGCTCGCGCACCCGAAACAATCGTGGCTGTTATACACGAGTTCGCAATAGGTTAAATTATTTGAATACCAGCACCCGCTGCAAAACATGCAATTATTCAGATTGCCGCCGCTCATAATTTCAAAACACTCCTCTGCCCAACCTAAATGCGTCACATCGTAGAGATTTTTTGCATCATCGCCGTTATACGTGTAATAGCAATCATGGAGTCCGAAAGAATCAAACACCCAAAAACAGTCTTTGCAGTTTCGAATATTATCCCCGTAGCTTCCTTCATTATTTTCGCCGTACATGGCATTGCGAGGAACACTTGCGAGAAGCGGTTCAAGTCGAGGATAAATTTCAGCCGGAGACAGCTTATTTAATGCCGCAACTTCGCTCAAATACTCCTCCTTTTTATATTGCTGATTGAAAATGCAAAAAGATTTTTGCCGCAATCCAACGCAGCCGAAACAATTTTGAATATTCACGCAATCATAACAAAAATTTGAGTCGGTTGCCTGGCGGCAGAGCACGGAATAATTGCAGTTATAGCAATTCACACCATCCACGCACTCATAACAGAGTTCGGATTTTTGCATTTGCGCGCAGTCCACGCAGTCTCGGCAATAAAAAACTCGATGATTATAAATACAATCTTCCGCCGTGTAGCTCGCAAAAGTCATATAGCAGTTTTTGCTTTTTTCCGTGTACTGGCAAAAAGGGCTGTTTTCATTCTGAACGCATTGGAGGCCTATGTGCGGCTTTTTGAGGCGGAGACGTTCGAATTCTTCGAGAAAATTCATAATGGGGCTGCGTGATATAATCTTTAGCGCTATGTTTACCGGTATTGTACGCGAAATCGGCCGGCTCGCCAAAAAGACTCCTGGAGGAAAAGCCGGGATGCATCTCTCTATTTTGAGCAAAAAAATGCGGCCGCAAATTGGGGCGAGTATTGCGGTGAATGGCGTCTGCTTAACAATAACCAAAAAAACGCCGGGCGGATTTATGGTTGATGTGGTGAGCGAAACGCTTGCACGAACAAATCTTGGAAAGCTTAAAACAAACGCTGCGCTGAATTTAGAACCAAGTATGAAAATTGATGACGCACTGGACGGTCATTTTGTACTCGGACATGTAGATACAACATGCAATGTAATTTCAAATGGAAAATATCTCACGATAGAATTGCCGAAAAAACTTGCGCAATTTATTGCGGAAAAAGGATCCGTAGCTTTGAACGGCGTCAGCCTTACAGTGGCGGCTGTAGCGAAAAATTCTTTTACCGTAGCCCTTATTCCTTTTACCAAAAAACATACCAATTTGGGGGGGTTAAAAAATGGTGATTCTATTAATGTAGAAATTGATATACTTGCCCGCTATGCACATCGCTATAATCGTCTCGCAGTTCAATAAAAAGATTTCCGATAGGCTCTTGGCAGGCGCTAAAAAAGCCCTTAAAGAAGCCCAAATCGCGGAAAAGCACTTTCGCATAATTGAAGTTCCGGGCGCTTTTGAAATTTCTTTCGCGGCTTCCAAACTCGCGAAAAGTAAAAAATGGAACGGCATCATCGCGCTCGGATGCGTGCTCAAAGGTGAAACCGATCATTACCGCGCCGTGTGCGACGGCGTCGTCTATGGCATTCAAAAAGTTTCCATAGAAAACCGCATACCGATTATGTTCGGCGTGCTGATGTGCCAGACTGAAAAACAGGCGCTCAAGCGTTCCGGCACGAATTCACAGAATAAAGGATACGAGTGCGTGAATGGATTGATGAAATTATTTTATAATTTTTAACTTTTTCGCTTTCCACTTCAGCTTTATATATTGCTCGTTATTGGAATAATCTGTCTCGTTGGCTGATCCTTTGCCTCCAATAGCAAAATGACACTCCAGAGCAATTTTTTTCTTCTGCGCTTTCTTCACCAATTTCATTTCATCAGCAGTCAATGGATAGATAAACGTATGTTTTTTGCTGCCAAAAGGTTGTGATAAAACCTGATAGCCCATATTAAAGATAATCACATCGGTAGCCCCTTTTGGAAATGCCGAACAATGAGAGCTTATTTCAACCGATTGTTGGGTTTTAAAAGTGCTTTTTAAAAGGACTGAAAATTTATATCCATTTTTAGTGATGATGGGATTTTTGACTCCAGCGAAATTAACATCGCCAGTTTCTGGAACATCAATGGAAGATCCTGTTGTTTGCCCTGGAATCGATGCCCCTGATTTTGTGGCAGTATCGCGCCCCAATGAAAAATAACCAAACTGTGATTTTTTATTTTCCACGCCGCCAGAATCCACCGCCCAAGCACTCCATGCATAATAACCGTCATTAAACATAGAAGTGTCTATAACAGGTGAATCAAAACCGCCAGCTTTATAAAGATATTTCCATGACACATTATCCGGAGCCAATTGATACAATTCCATACTATAGGAAGCCGCATTTGGAATTGCAGTGAATTTAAATGCAAAATCCTGCGGTCCGGCAGGCATTGCAATATCTATCGGGTATTCTAAAACGGGGGCGTCGAGAGCCGCTGCGGCGGAAATTTGCCGATGAACAATAATCCCCAATCCCAACACTAAAAGTAAAAGGAGGAAAAATTTGTGGAAGTAGCGGGCTTTTGGCATTTTTATTGAAGTTATTCTATATTATTATACCATATTTTTAATAAATTGCAAACTCTGATTTATAGAAATCAAAAATTGAAATTGGGCATTTCTATAGTTTATAGTATAGGCCTATGCTACGCACATTAAAGCATATTAAAAATCTTAAGGGCAAACGCGTACTCCTCCGCGTCGATTTCAATGTACCAATCGACAAACGCGGCGTCACGGATGACACGCGGATCCGTGAAACTCTCCCGACCATCAAATTTCTCCTCCGCAAAAAAGCCAAGGTAATTGTTATGACTCATCTTGGCCGGCCGGAAGGACACGTGGTGGACAGTTTAAAGCTTGATGCGGTCGCGGCATGCCTTAAGAAACTCCTAGGAAAGAAAGTAGAGAAATTACACAACTGCGTTGGAAAAGCCGTGGAAGCAGCGGTGAAAAAAATGAAAGAGGGCGAAATTTTCCTTCTCGAAAATATTCGTTTCCATCCGGAAGAAGAAGCCTGCGATCCAAAGTTTGTGAAGGCCCTCGCAAAGCTCGGTGATATTTTTGTGAATGACGCTTTTGCCGCATGCCATCGAAAACACGCATCTGTGTACGGCGTGGCGAAACATCTGCCGGCGTATGCCGGATTTCTCGTGGAGCGTGAGATAAAATTTTTAACTCCACTGCTCTCGAAATTTGCAAAACCGCTCACTCTAGTCGTCGGCGGCGCAAAAGTTGATACGAAAATCGGTTTGCTCAAAAACTTTTTTGGAAAAGCGGATTATATTTTGATCGGCGGCGCGCTTGCAAATACATTCCTAGCGGCCGAAGGTTTTGACATAGGCAAGTCACTGTTCGAACCGAATAAGCTGGAAACCGCACGCGAACTTTTGATGCTTGCGGAAAAACGCGGTCAGCATATCGTTCTCCCGCATGACGCCATCGTTGCGGATGAAGTCACGGAATATGCAAAAACGCTTGATCTTCCGCTTGAAGATATAGAAGGAAATATGAAAATCCTCGATGTCGGAAGCAAAACACGCGGCCATTTTACGGATATTATCAAAGCTTCAAAAACCGTTATTTGGAACGGTCCGATGGGGCTCTACGAATTCACGCCATTCGCTTCTGGAACAAAAGCTGTTGCGCAAACGCTTGCAGGACTCAAAGGAAAAACAAAAACATATGTAGGCGGCGGCGACACCATTGACGCCCTCAAGCGCTGCAATATCCAGCCGAAAAAATTCACCTTCGTTTCCACGGGCGGCGGGGCAATGCTGGAATTTCTTGAAGGAAAAAAACTGCCTGGAATCGAGGTCTTAATGCGATGATTTTATCCCCATTTTCTCTTCAATGCGCAGGACGATATTATGGAATGAGAGGTTGAGTTTGTTGAAAATTTTGTCGCTCACAATGTAAATCGCATACGTAATGAAAAACGCTGAAAAAACATCGATGGAGTAGTGCACGCGTAGAAAAAGCACAGTGAGAGCCTGAACAAACGACATAATAATCATAAACCACCGCATAAACTTATTTTCCCAAAACAGAAGCGCTGCTAAAAACGGCAAACCGACATGGCCGGAGAAGAAAAGATCGTTGACATAAAAAAGACGCAACGCTGAATCCGGATCACCTCCCCATGCCGGCAACAAAAATCCTTTCGGCGCTCCAATATGGGTCAAAGTAATGAAAAATGCCCGAATTATAAGGAAAGCGGCCATCGTTTTTGCAGTAAAAGGACCGAGCTGCGGTTTAAAAAACAATGGATACAAAACGATCAGCGTAATAATCAGAAAAAATCCGTACGTAAAAGAAATATTTAAATCAAGCGGAGGAAGCCGGTCGAGAATGAGATCTCCAACTGGCTGCACAATCACCGTCTCTTTATAGGAAGCGGCCAAATTCATCACAATCAATGCGGTGAATAAAAGGAATATCCCCACCAACAAAGAAATTCTAAAATTCTTTTCTTTGAGGAGTTCGCGCCACTGGCTATACCACTTAATAAAAAATGTTTTCATGGGTTTTTAGACTTTGGATGCGATTTAACATTGGAATTTAGACCTTTATCGTTTTTCTCTTCCTCATTTTTCTTTTGGCTCTCGCTCCAGCGCTTAATTTTATCCTCAACCATTTCGCGCTTTGCAGAATACCGCTCGCGGCAAAATTTCAAAATTTTCTCGCGGCGGCCTTCTTCCAATTCGAATTGCGGCGCGCGGAAAGTCGTCATGGAAAATACCGGCGTCGGCATACCGTCGATCAAAAGCCGAATGTACGTATTTCCCACTTGAAGCGCCACAAGATCCGCAACCATTGTTTCATCACCGCCATACTGGCCCGCAATCGGCTCGGCATCATCAAAACCAACCTGAAAAGAAACAAGCGTTCCGACGTTTCCAAAAACGGCATATCGAACTTCTTCCGGCATCTGCTCAATATATTGATTCGCCATTGTGAGATTAAGTTTATATTTGCGAGCCTCGGAAAGAATGGTCGCAAACGATTCAGTGGCAAAATTCTGGAATTCATCCACATAAAGATAAAAATCCACGCGGTCCTTTTCAGGAATATTCGCACGGCTCATGGCATCAAGCTGAAATTTCGTGATAATCATGGCTCCCAGAAGCGAAGAAGTATCCTCGCCCATCTTCCCTTTTGAAAGATTCACAATCACGATCTTTTTGTTATCCATGGCAAAACGGAGGTTGACCGAACTCTTCGGCTGGCCAACGATATTGCGGATAATCGGGCTTGATAAAAACTGGCCAACCTTGTTTAAGATCGGCGAAATAGCTTCAGAACGCATGCGCGGCTCCATGCGCTCAAACTCATTCACCCAAAAACTCTTCACAACTGGATCTTCAATTTTCTTAACGACGCGGTGCCTAAACTCCGCATCTTGGAGAATGCGCGTGATGCCGAGCATAGTCGTATTCGGATATTCTAAAAGCCCGAGAATGGTGTTTCGCAAAATATGCTCAAGCCGCGGACCCCAGCTTTCAGCGTAAATTTTCTTAAAAATCCCGACGAGGCCGGATGCAACAATCGTATTGTATGACGGATCGATATTCTCAAGCATATTGAATGCAACAGGATAATCTCGGTCCGAAGGATCAAATAAAATTACGTCGTTCGTGCGGTTCGACGGCACAAAATCAAGCACGCGCTCCGCAAGATCGCCGTGTGGATCAACCACTGCAACGCCCTTTCCGCTGCGGATGTCGGAAAAAATCATGTTTTCAAGGAGTGTGGATTTGCCCATGCCGGTTTTTCCAATGACATAAATATGCCTGCGGCGGTCATTCGTTTTAATGCCGAATTCTTGAGAGCTGCCGCGGAAATTCGTTTTACCGAGAAGCGTAAAACCCTCGTCGGCGCCAACCGTAGCCGGATTTGGCAAATCCGAAGGCGGTTCGAGTTTTTTAGAACGCACCCACGCAATATTCGGCGTCGCAACGTTCATGTGCGGGAGATGGTATAAAGTTGCCATCTCTTCATTATTGAGCACCACCTCGCCGGTATCTCGGCGCTGCTCGAATTTTTTCGCCACCAAAATACCTTCCTCAATCCCGTGCATATGAAATCCATTAAGATGCGGAATACTAAACTGCTTGAATGAACCGGCAATTTCGCGCACTTTCACGGCGGAAGTTTCCGGATCATATTTTTGAGGAATATATACGACGCGAATCGTCGCCTCAAAAAGAAGTTTGGAAATTTTATCCATGGCCGCGTCGATATCGGTTTCGCGCTCATGGCGGCTCGACATCTCCTCTCGCAGGTCGTCGCCTTCGCTGCCAGTGTCGCCTGCGAGACTCAAGGAAAAATGCTTTATGCCAGAGGTAATACCTTGGAACCAAAAGAAAAGATAGAGAGGGAAGAAAAATAATTTCAGCTTCCAATTGCGGACAATGAACATTCGAATGTAGGTTTTTTTGAGGGTTTCGATATTTCCAAAAATTCCTTTTGAAACAATACGAAGGCACTTTAAATAAACGATGCGCCATTTCATATCGAGCGGCCGAAGGATAATTTGAATCCAGGCATTATCATCGGAATGTTGAAGCTTTGACAGCGAAGCGGTGATTCCGGCAATCGGATCAACCGGAACGCGCGTAAGCTTATCTTCAAACTGGGGATAGCGCTTAATCGGATAAATTGCGGGATCCTCAAAACCGATCTCTGCACCGGCCGCATATTGAGATGACGGCGTGAGGCCGGCATAATCCTCCACTTCCTCAATTTCGGCATTCGGATACTGGGCGTAAATCTGACCTTCGATAAGATTTCGCAGCTTCGATGGAAACCATACGAAGAATTTAATCTGCCGTTTGGTGTGGGCGATTTCAAAACTCACTTTGTCCTGCCGTTTGCCGCGGAGAAGATCCCACCATGAAAGTTTGTGAAAAAAACCGTGAAGGGTTGCAAAAATCTGTTCCGCAACCATGGGGCCAGTTTCATTCATCTTGGATACACGAATCGCCAGCACCGTATGCTTCTGCTTGCGTTCGCGCTTCATCCGCTCCCATCTCAAAAACCCGGAAAAAAGAAAAACAACGGCAATGTATCCAATAATAATGAGGACGACCAAAAACAGTGTTTCATTCATACGGCTTCCTAGATATTATAGCATTACGATGAATAAATTCCGCTGGCTGCCGAATGCGATCTCTGTTGCACGGCTTATTGCCCTAATTCCTTATGGATGGATTTTTCTAAATCACGGCGATCGCCGCATCCTCCTCGGGATTGCCCTCTTCATTATTTTAAGCGATTGGCTCGACGGATTCCTTGCAAGAAAACTCCATTACGAGTCGAAAATCGGCGAGGTGCTGGATGCGCTCGGCGATGGAATTTTCTTCATCGCATCGTGGATTTTTTTCTATTTGGAAAACAGTTATTCCTTATTCATCCTCGTGCTGATACTTATTCCGCGCCTTGCTCTTACATGCTCCATTGTGGTTAACCGCCTCATATTCGGGAAATGGAATACAAAACATTATGTTGGCGGAAAAGTAGCGGCAGTATTTTATTTTCTTCTCATTGTATGGCTAATTCTTAAACTCCCATTTCAAAATGTTGCACTCCTCGCTACGATCATCATAGGTTACGCCGGAAGCCTATGGTCTGAATTTGAACGCTATCAATCATGAAAATCATCCTCCAATCCATCTACTTTATGCTCCCGGCGTATCTCGCCAATATGATGCCGGTGTTTTTGAAAAAGGTTCCGATTCTGAATTATCCTCTTGATCACGGACGAACGTGGTTCGGCAAAAGAATATTTGGCGCTCATAAAACATATCGCGGATTTTTGAGCGGAATTTTTGCAGGAATTATTGTTGCGCTTGCTCAAAAATTTCTTTACCAATTCATGCCGCAATTTACGCTTTTCCCTTACGACAATTTTTCGTATGCCACGACTGCCATCGTCGGTTTATGCTTCGGCGGTGGGATTCTTTTGGGCGATCTCATAAAAAGTTTTTTCAAACGGCGCTTTGGCATCTCTGACGGCGGCAGATGGCTCCCTTTTGATCAGCTCGATTTTCTCGGCGCGCTGCTTTTAGTCGGCATTTTCTTTATTCCTTCTCTTCAATATACCATTGCCATATTCATTATAAGTCCCGCCCTAATGATAATCACCGATATCTTCGGATATCGCTTGGGGATGAGGGATGTATGGTGGTAATTATGAAATCGTTTAAAATTCTTCTCTTTAATATAAGCTACTGTCTTGGGTTCGACGGTTCTATTTGGCAATACGTTCTTCATTTCTATCGCTATTTTTTCTGTTCAAAGAAAATTCAACGCCGCGTTTTAAATGAACTCGCTCTCCTCATGAAAAAAACCAATCCGGACCTTTGTTGTCTCATTGAGATTGAAAGCCACCAACTCGAGAAACATGGCTACTCTTTCTATGACGCAGCGACGAAGTATGGTAAAAAAAGTATCCTTCCTCTCATCCCCTTCTTTAAGGGCAAATGCAACGGTTTTCTTTCAAAGAAAAATATACCTTTTCAAAAACACTACCTTACCCGAGGCGGGAAAAAACTCGTATATGAACTGTTCCTGCCAGGCAATCTATCTGTTTTTCTCGTCCACCTCTCGCTTTCTTCAAAAATGCGAAAAAAACAGTTTGAAGAACTCGGACACTTCGTTCACAATAAAAAAGTAATCATCTGTGGAGATTTCAATATCTGGAAAGGAATACGGGAACTTGATGATTTTCTCCGAATGCATGATTTGAAAATGATGGGATATCCGACATTTCCCGCTCATCGACCTAAGAAAATTTTAGACGTATTTGTTTACTCTCGTAATCTCGACGTAAAAAAAATAACGGTCTTCAAAGAAGTGAAAATTTCTGATCACCTTCCCGTACTCCTCAAAATCAGCCTATGAAAAAGAAACGCACCTTATCACATACGCCACGCCGCGCCGAACACTCACGAAAAGTGCACTTTTCGCTTGCTATGCGTGAGAAAGTTTCGGAAAACTGGGTGGCGCTACGAAAAGAATTGCGTGGAAAGAAAAAAACAAAAAGAAGAAGATAGGCAGGCGGCTCGGCCTATTTGATAAACGCCCATTTTTAAAAATATATTTCCCATATATCTTCCATATATAAAGTATTCCACCGAAATATAACTGGGATATAGATGAGATATATATTTTAAAACTGGTCGAAAAAAGGGATCGAGGACAAAGATCAAAGATCGGCCAAAAGCTTATCCAAGGATCTCCCTTATATACCGTTGAATCTTCGTCCAATTTCCGTTGCGCGGAAGCAGAATGTATTGACCTCCGATATTTGCCGAAGAATAAAGAAAATTTTCCGTGGAAATCACGTTTCCGCTAGCGACCGAAAAACTCCGAAGCGACTGCGCGTACGAAATAATTTCGTCGAGAGAAAGATCGGTTTCCATGGAATTCGCTAGCGCGCTGAAAAGATTTTTCAAAGCGCCTGCATTGCTTAAAAAATCAAAATTCAAAACTCGTTCCTGAACAGCAGTTAAAATCTGCTGCTGCCGTTTTGCGCGGTCAAAATCCGACGTCGAATGCCGGCTGCGCGCATATTGCAAAGCTTCTGCGCCGCTCAAATGGTGGGACCCCGCATCGATACTATAAACTGTGTACCCGCCAATTTCATTCGGATAGAGCGGATCATAAATTGTTCTCTCTACATTCACGTCAATTCCTCCAAGCGCATCAATAATGGCCTCAAAAGCTTCAAAATTAAGCACGACCGTATGATGAAGAGGAATACTGCTCACATACTCGACTTTTTGCCGCAGCATTTCAGGACCGTAAAGACTCAAATATTCATTGATTTTTCTTCCATTTACCACCAAATCGCGCGGCAGAGAAATGAGCGTTATTTTTTGCGCAGCCATATTTACCGCAGCTATCATAATCGTATCGGCAAGCTTTTTGTGCTGTCCGACCACGAGAAAATTCGTAGTCCCGGGAAGATCCGGCAAAATTTTCGGGCGAGGAACTTTTAAAATTTCTTCAGCGACAGATGGTGTGAAAACCGCTGGAGCAGCTTCCACATCAAATTCGCTTGTCGTATTTTTGAGCAAATCCAGCTGGGTCTTCGCCTCCAGCAATTTTTCATAGAGAATCCGATTTTCCTCTTTTGCCTGGCCGACTTCTTCAATCAAAGCATTCGCTTGCAGCGCTTGTAAATCCACTTTTTTCTCAACAGCCAAACTTCCGCGCACAAACTGAAAAAAGAACGCCCCGGCAACGGCGATGAGAATGAAAAGAAGACAGTCGATGAAAATATGTTTCTTTACCATAATATTCAAACTTCATAGGACGGCTCTGTCTGCTATCCGGAGGAAGCTCTCGAGCCGCGCGCAGCGGGGTAAGTTAGGGTTGGTCGCGCGGCGAGAGCGCAGCGAGGCCCAGAGATGTATGTTGATTTAAGTTTGCCGCGGGCCGAAGCGGTTCCGAAGGAGAGCAGCGGAGCCGTCCTATTTCCCCACATCAATCCCAATCCTCGCCTCGATTTCCTGATCCACAAACTCTCTCTTCCTTCCGTACTTCATGCGCGAATACTGTTTCAAAATTTCGGCGATCTTCGGATTTTTCCCTTCTTCGGTCCAAATCGTCTCCAAAGAAAACGGACGCGTGGTGGAATTATTAATATTCAATTTGATGTAGGCTTTGTAATTCGCGATGCCGATGACGTCTTGCTCTGTCAAAAGCGGCGCGTATTCCTTTGCCATATATTCCGCATCTTCCGCACCGATTTTAAACGATTGCATGGTCCCGACGTTACCGAACACGGCGTCGCGTATCTGCGAACTCGTACTCCCGAATTTCGTCACGACGAGCTGATTGATGTACTGATGCGCCATGATAAGCGCCAAATGATATTTTCTCGCCTCGGACAAAATTGAACAAAAACTGTCGGTCGCAAAATTTTGGAACTCATCAACATAAAGATAAAAATCTTTCCGCTGACTTTCCGGAATATCCACGCGTCCCATGGCCGCCATTTGCAGACGCGCCACAATCACCAGACCAAGAAGCTGCGTGTTTAAATCGCCGATCGCGCCCTTTGAAAGCTTGATGAGCAAAATTTTCCCGCTGTCCATTATTTCCCGGAAATCAAATGCGGATCGCGTCTGGCCGATGGTATTGCGCATAATCGTATTCGTGATGAACGGACCGAATTTCGCGGAAAAATACGGAATCATTTCCTGACGTTCGCGCTCGCCCGTCGAAGCATACTCATGCTCCCAAAACGACCGCACTACCGGATTTTTGACCTTCGTGACTTTATACTTCATAAAATCGTCGTCCACGAAAATCCGCGGCACATCGATCAAGGTCGCGCCTTCTTCTTCCTCCTCCACTAATGTGAGGCACGCATTTCTGAAATAATGCTGAATGCGCGGACCGAAAATTTCATCGCCGAACAATTTCAAAAATATTTCCGTGGCCTGCGAAGAAGCCATATCGCGCTGCTCCGGCGTCTTCGCTTCCAAAATATTAAGTCCCATTGGCCGTTCCTGATCCGACGGATCAAAAATAACAACATCGCGTGCGCGTTCCTTTGGAACATATTCAAGAATATCTTCAATAAGATCGCCGTGCGGATCAATCACGCATAAACCTTCTCCGTTGCGAATATCCTGCCGCGCCATCCAGCCCAAAAACACGGATTTCCCGGTACCGGTTTGTCCGATGACATAGTGATGGCGCATACGATCTTTTCGAAGAATTCTGACTTCCCGCTTCACGCCCCTAAATGCGTTATGCCCAAGAAGCAAACCTTCGGTCGGCAAATCCATCGGCGCTGAAAGAACCTTATACTGAAGCCATTTAATGATCGGCGTGTAATTGTAGCGGCTGCTCGGAAAATGAAAAAACGACGCAAGCTCTTCCGGCACGAGAATCGATTTTTTTTCTCCAAATTGAAAAACGCGGTGTTTCATATTGTGTATCATCCACGGACTGTTCAAAAAATGAATCGGAATAATGCGCCGCGTCTGGAAAAAATTCATGCTCGGATCTTTGAATAAATTAAGCGATACGATGCAATCGCTCATAATTTCCACGGCGCGCCGCCGAGTTTTTGCCGAACTCATAAGCCGAATCGTCGTGTCGAATCCATCCTGCTGCGACTTTGTTCCAACCTGCTTGGCGATTTCTTCCTTCGTTTGAAGCATGCGGATGTATGGATCGCCTTGACTCGCCCCTGGCGCATTCGTAGTCTCTTTTGCCCGATCATATCCAAAGAGCATCATTGTGAGAAAAGTATGTATGTGCCCGATGATCGGAATTTTCGAAAGAAAACTTTTGTTTTCTTTTCCTTTCATCATGGTTGTACCGGCTTCTTCGGCTTTTTTACGCCACTTCCCGCTCTTTGGCCGAATCATGAGTTGAATCACGGCCGTTTCATCTCCAGCCAGCTTTGAAAGCACGTTCGTCATGCTGTTTAAGGGATCATTCTCAATGGTTTTGAATGTTTTTATCGGAAACCAAAACGGCCGTTTCTCATAGGCATAATACGCAACGGCGCTATTCCCCGGCTTATTCAATTCATAAGGCTCGATAAGTTGAATATCCGCGTCAGAGTAATACGACGTGATCTGCTTTTCCACAATGCTCTGATACTCCTTCGGAACCGCTACGACAAAACTCACGCTCTTTTCTTTTGCCACAATTTCAAATGAAACAATATGATGGCGAAATAAAGATCTGCGGATGATATTCGCCACGGAAAGCTCGCGAATTTCATAAAGACTGCGGTAGAGCTGCTCCATAATCGCAATGCGTTCGCGAAAATCTTTCTCAACTTCCTTCTCCTTGTCCTTCGGCGAATCCTCGCGCGGAAGCGTAATCTGCATATAGATAAGGCTCTTTTCAGTAATAAATCG
The DNA here is from genome assembly GCA_016186205.1 of Candidatus Peregrinibacteria bacterium. GTDB lineage: Bacteria > Patescibacteriota > Gracilibacteria > UBA1369 > UM-FILTER-53-11 > JACPMA01. The sequence goes on from JACPMA010000006.1 coordinate 67,894, forward strand.
ATGATAGAGATATCGGAAAATCGCCAATAAGAGCTTCCAGCCTATAAAAACCGCTATAATTCCGCCGAGTATTTCAAGCGGATGCGCTTCAATAAATTTCCAAAGCGCATTCCAGTCAAAAGTCGTCCAAAATTCTTTTGTAAAAATTTTCATGTAATTTTTGTATTGATTCAACGTATATAGATTCGTGAAGCCCTCACGGCTCCATAAATTCATATTATTTTACCAGAAAAATCGCTTTGGATCAATTCGGGCTATTGCGCAATTTATTATTTAATTTATAATTAACCTCTTAACCCATAACCATTTCAATTTATGAAACGATTTCTCGCACTCATAGGGCTGGGCGCACTTCTCATCTCGAATGCTGCTTATGCGCAAAACCCCCAAAACGCTGACGAAACAAATAATGTTATGACAGTAAAACAAATCTCATGGTCTGATGAAGTGGTAAATTCAGGCGAAAATAAACTGATGAATGCAAAAGTAGATTTTCATTATGAAGGAGACGCACTCGATGCAGGCTATGATTACACTTTCAGCATTCAATGCCAAATCGTCCGAAAACGCCGAGGCGGAACAAAATACCTCTTTTATGAAATCCGCGAGTTGTATTTAGATGATCCGGAAATCGTCGGGCCGAAAGATTTCAGCAGCACCTTTACATTCACATTCACTCCGCAAGAATTTGGAGATGCAAAAAAACGAACGGTCAGCTGTAATTTTGGATACTCCAACAGCGAACTTGTAAAAACAGTATTTGCAGAAGGCGCTGATTATGGACAGAGATTTAAAATCCGAAACAACAAATGGAAAAAATTGAAATAGAAAAACGGTATGGCATAAAATTTTTATTATTTAATAAGCGCTCGCTACGCTCACGTACTATGAAAAAAATTCTTACGTTCGCACTCATCCTCACGCTCCTCGTTCCAACACTATCTACCGCGCAATATGCATCGCCAACACCAACGCAAGCACAACAGTTTATTGAAGAAAACACGTCTCCGGGTGTCATGACGATTAAATCTTTTAAATGGCTTCCGCAAATTTTTGAAGAGAATGGCAATAAACTACTCAAGGCAGATGTCGACTTCCATTATGAAGGGGATTTTATAACTCTCGGCGAAGATTATTATTTCAACATTTCTTGCCGGATGAATCGCCAAAAACGGCGCGGCGGATATAAAACGCTTTACGAAGAAGAACGCGATCTTTCTATCCTCGACGACGAAGATTTAGAAATTGAAGGACCGAAAGATTTTGCAGTAACTTTTACCTTCACGTTCTTCCCCAGTGAATTTGAAGCAGCCAAAAAGCGCGGCGTCCTCTGCGATATCAGCCCGTCTGGAGATTATGGAAAAGGAGGCAATGGATATACTGTAACTAAATTTCCAGAAGGCATGAAAACCTACGGAATTCGCGTTCGGCCAAAGAGTGGCTCATGGGTAGTGAAGTAAGAGCGCTGAAATCTCATCGATTTTGATACGCTCCTGTTTCATCGTGTCACGATCGCGGACCGTAACGGTTTTGTCATCAACAGTTTGAAAATCAACGGTAAAGCAAAATGGCGTTCCAAGTTCATCATGTCTTCGATACCGCTTGCCGATGGAGCCGCTCTCGTCATATTCCACAGCGAAATTCTTTTTGAGCGTTTCGAAAATTTCGCGCGCAGCAGGGCCGAGTGGATCTTTCTTCATAAGCGGTAAAATCGCCGCCTTCACAGGCGCAATATTCGGCGGAAACCGCAGTACAACGCGCGATTCCATGCCGCCTTTTTCCGTCGGCGCCTCATCTTCATCATAGGCTTCCAAAAGTGCCACTAGCACGGTCCGATCCAAACCGAACGACGGCTCAATGCAATGCGGAATAATTTTTTCATTCGTCTCCGGATCAAGATATTCCATTTTCTCGCCGGAAAATTTTTCATGCTGCTTGAGATCGAAATCCGTGCGATACGCCAAACCGGAAAGCTCGCCCCATCCAAATGGAAATTTATATTCCGTGTCCCATGTTTCCTTTGAATAATGGGATAATTCGTCTTTCTCGTGCTGACGCCACCGAATGCGTTCTTTAGAAATTTTCAAAATTTTCTCAAAAAAATGCTCAACGTCTTTCTTCCAAGATTCATAGCGCGGCTTCCATTCTTTTTCGCGAACAAAATATTCGATTTCCATTTGCTCAAATTCGCGCGTGCGGAATGTGAAATTCCCAGGCGTAATTTCATTGCGAAACGCCTTGCCGATTTGCCCGATGCCAAACGGCAAACGCTTACGCGTAGTCTGCTGCACATTCTTAAAATTCACAAAAATCCCCTGCGCGGTTTCCGGCCTCAAATAGACCATCGCCGCATCTTCTTCAATCACGCCTTGATAGGTTTTAAACATGAGATTAAAGGATCGTGCTTCTGTGAAATCACACGCGCCGCACTTAGGACACGGAACTTTGTGGGTTTTAATAAGTTCAGAAATTTGCTTGAGAGATTTTCCAGCAACCCCCTCAATGCCCAATTTTTCCTCAAGGAGTTTATCGCCGCGCACGCGTTCCTTACACTTTTTACAATCCATCAAAGGATCGGAAAAACTCGTCACATGCCCGCTTGCCTCCCAAACGCGCGGATTCATCAAAATCGATGCATCCAAACCGACCATGTCCTCCCGATCCTGCACAAAATACTTCCACCAGGCGCGCTTCACGTTATTTTTAAGTTCAACTCCATACGGCCCGTAATCCCACGTATTCGCAAGACCGCCATAAATTTCCGAACCCGGAAAAATAAATCCGCGGCGTTTGCAGAGAGAAACGAGCTTTTCCATGGTCGCTGCAGATTTCATACTTGAGTGATTATAACATTATCGTTACCGGCCCCCAGTTCACAAGACTGATGTCCATCATGGCCCCAAACTCCCCTTCGGCAACTTTAAGACCGGTCGCTCTTGCTAGCTGAATAAATTTTTTATACATCTCATTGGCGAATTCTGGCGCAGCAGCATCAGTAAAACTCGGACGTCGTCCCTTCCGGCAGTCTGCATAAAGCGTGAATTGGGAAACGATAAGAAGCTCGCCTTTCACATCAATCAAAGACAAATTCATCTTCCCGGCTTCGTCCTCAAAAATTCTTAAATTGACGATTTTTTCAACGAGATATTTTGCATCTTCATCAGTATCGCCCCCCTTCACGCCCAATAAAACCAAAAGTCCTTTTTGAATTTCAGCGATTTTTTTACCGCTTATGGTGACAGAAGCATTTTTCACTCTTTGTATGAGGGCTCGCATAACATTTTTATCTTATTTCATTTCTCTAAAATCAAAGATTATTTTTAAAATTTAGCAAGACGTTTTCTAGTGACTAATTTTTAAAATTATTGGTTAGAGTATAATTTGTATTAGTCATTCTTAATTTTTAATTCTCTTTTATGTTCTTCCACCATCAAAAAACTATGTGCGGTTCCTGTGCGGCGCTCGTTCACTGGCTCAAAGGTCTTACTCTTCTTGTAATAGGTGTGATCGGTCTTCTGCAGCAATTGAATGTATTTACGGTAAGTCCGTGGGGTTGGGCATGGCCGATCATAGTATTGGTCTGGGGATTGGTAGTTTTGTTCAATGTCGGGTGCAAAGAGTGTAATAAATAAGGTTTAGGGTTTAGGGTTTAGGGTTTAGGGTTTAGGATTAATAGCTAATTGACCACAGGCTGCTGAAATATCTTGGCCGAGGGAAACGCGGACGGTAACTGGAATATCAAATGATTCAAGAATTTCGCGGAATCCATCAATCCGCGATTTTCCTGCATTTGAAAAACCTAAATAGGTTTCATTATATGGAATAAGATTAACGTGGCATTGCTGTCCTTTGATGAGCTTTGCGAGTTCGCGCGCCAAATTTTCCGAATCATTAATATTTTTTAACATGACATATTCGTAAGAAACGCGGCGGTGGGTTTTTTGAATATAAGCTTTGATGGCCTTGATAAGCGCGTCGAGTTTATAGGCTTTTGCAATCGGCATGAATTTTTCGCGCAGAGTTTGGTTCGGCGCATGAATACTGATGGCGAGATTGATCTGCGTTTTTTCCTGCGCCAATTTTTCGATGCCTGGAATAACGCCGGATGTTGAAACGGTAATGTGCCGAGCGGCAATTCCAAGAAGATCCGGATCATTCAAAATTTTTACAGATTTCATAACCTCTTCATAATTTAGAAACGGCTCGCCCATGCCCATAAAAATGACGTGGTTTACGCGGTCGCGGAGCTTATTTTTTTCGTTTTTCTTGAGCCAGTGATCAAAATACAAAACTTGGTCTGCGATTTCTTCGGCAGTCAGATTGCGTATAAATCCCATGGTACCCGTGGCGCAAAAAGCGCATTTAAGGCCGCATCCAACTTGGCTTGAAACACAAACGGAATTTCTGTTATCGCGAAAACGCATAAGCACGCCTTCAATCAATTTTCCGTCATGAAGTTTAAAAAGCGTTTTGATAGTATCGCCGGTTTGCGAAACAACTTCGCGCGCAACTTCAAAAGAAAAAATCGGAAAAACGCCTCCGAACGATTTTTGCAAATCTCGCGGCAGCACGGAAATTTCCGTGAAATTTCTTCTTCCTTCTTTATAGAAGGCATGGAGAATTTGCTTTGCGCGAAAGGAAGGAATTCCTTTTTCTTTGCAGTATGCAGTGATTGCTTGTTTGGAAATCATGACAAAAATGTAATATTGATGCTTGTTGTCATTGAACTACAACAGTTAATTTTTGCTCATTTATAGGTATAAAAGCTGCCTACGGCAGCTTGGGTTGTAATTGTCCTTTGACAACAAATTTAATTTGTCTAAAATTGACACCCATAGTCTGCCTACCGATTATAACCATTTTCTTTTATGGAAGCCATTATTTTGCACCTTCCCGGAAAAAGAATAGGTAAAATCATCGGAAAACTTCAAAACGAAAATATCAAAACAAAAAGCATTATTTGGACTCCTGAAAAATCGCTGAATGGAAATATCGTAAACGCCAATATGGTCCTCCTCCACCTAACTTCTCCGGAGCGGAACATTCTTTCGGCGCTTCCGGATTTGCGGAAAAAGAAATATCTTATGCCTGTGGCGGTGCTCGATGAAAGCGAAAATATGGAAACGAAAAAAATCGCTTTTGACATGAGCGCGGACGGCTATTTTTCAAAACCGTTTTCTTATATAAAGCTTGCAACAGAATTAAAACATCTCGTTTGCAGAAAAGCGGTTCAGCATGCGCAGCGATGGCTCAAAGCATGCAATCTCTGGCTAAATCTTGAAAATCGATTCGTGAGGCGAGAAGATCAAATTATCCCGCTTCGGAACAAAGAATTTTCACTCTTGGAATATTTTATAATCAACCGCGGGAAAATTCTCACGAGAAATTCCATTCTTGAATACGTATGGGACCGCAACGCGAATTTTGCAAGCAATACAGTGGATGTTCATGTAAACCGATTGCGCCGAAAAATCGATGATCCGTTTCACGATAAACTGATTCATACCGTGTATTGCGTGGGTTATATCTTCGATAAACGCAAGAAGTCTGGGAAATAATGGAGGCAAGACTGTATTGACAACGTAATGACAAATTGCTATTATGGACTTGATGTCACAAATTCAAATTCGTATTGACGAGGAAACAAAGAAATCTGCAAAAAAAGTGCTAGAGGGTATGGGCATCGATATGAGCACAGCTGTAAAAGTATATCTTAAACAAATAATCATACACCAAGGCATACCGTTTAAACTTGTGACTGAAAATGGCCTCACGCCAGAGGAAGAAAAATCGATCTTGAGAGCCTCAAAAGAGGCAGCAACAGGAAAAAATGTGACGAAATCCATGAAGGCAAAAGAAGCGCTTGATTATCTAAAAAGGCTTTAAATAATGGACATCCGCTACCATAGTTATTTTTTAAAGAGATTCAAAAAACTATCTACAAACTTAAAAGGCAAAACTATTTCGGCAATAGGAAAATTCACAAAAAATCCTCATGACCCGAGTTTACAAAACCACAAACTCAAAGGTAGTCTTGCCGGAAAACGTGCATTTTGGGTGACAGGTGATATACGGGTGATTTTTGAAGAATTCAACGATTATATTCTTGTCATTATACTCGATGTAGGAACGCATAACCAAGTGTATAATTAACTTTGTGCTGCCAAAAACGATTCTCGTAGTCAATAAGACCAATATCCGATATTTAAGCGGTTTTTCCGGGACGGCTGGAGCGCTTACGATGCGCGGAAAACGCGGATGGCTTTTTACTGATGCGCGGTATCACCTTGTGGCGAAAAAAGTTTTGCCGGCCGGATTTGGACTTATTGATGTGACTGCCGGATTTGAAAAACCGTGGATGGCATTTTTGAAAAAATACCGTGTCCGGCGGCTTGGGGTCGAAGGCGGAACCATAACGCTGCGATCATGGAAACAATTTAAAAAAATGTCAGCCGGCGTGAAATTCATAGATATCAAAGACACACTCGACCAAAAACGGGTAGTGAAAAAACCGCTTGAATTAAACTATATTAATAAAGCACAGAAAATCACTGACGTGATTTTCTGCGTACTTAAAAAATGGCTAAAACCCGGCGTGAGTGAAAAATCAATCGCTTGGAAAATCGAATCGCTCGCTCATGATTTTGGCGCGGATGATATTTCTTTTCCGCCTATTATCGGCATCAATGAACACAGCGCATCTCCTCATCATCAAAATACGGATCGTAAATTGAAACGCGGCGACCTCATTCTTATCGACATGGGCGTGATTTTCCGCGGATATTGTTCTGACATGACGCGTGTGCTCTTTACAAACACGCCGACGGCGGAGCAGTCGGCGATTTATCAACTTGTTTTGAAAGCGCAAGAAACAGCCATAAAAAAACTCAAAGCCGGCATAACCGGGAAACAAGCGGATCAATGGGCAAGATCCGTGATTGAAAAAGCCGGATATGGAAAAAATTTCGGCCACAGTCTTGGGCACGGTGTCGGCCTTGATATTCATGAACTTCCGAATCTTTCTCAAAAATATTCCGGCAAAATTCCTGCCGGATCTGTGGTGACTGTGGAACCTGGCGTATATTTGCTTGGAAAATTCGGCGTGAGGCTGGAAGATATGGTCGTTGTAGGCAAGTCTGGAGTCCGTAATATTACGAAAAGTCCGAAGGCTATACAAAAATGTGTCATACGAATATAATGCGGTGTGCCTCAATTGGCACGCTTATTTTTTTATGAAGCGCTCGCTTCGCTCGCGTTGATGTGCGGCATAATCGCCTATAAAGGAAAACGGACAAATGCGGCGGAAATCGTCCTCAAAGGCCTCAAAAAACTGGAATATAGAGGATATGATTCCTGGGGAGTTGCCGTACGCTCAAATCACACAAAACAGATTTCAATTTATAAACGAACTGGAAAAATCGGCGAATTAAATCTCAAAAATATAAAACTGCCCGTTGGCAATTTGGCCATGGCGCACTCGCGCTGGGCAACGCACGGGGGCGTGACGCAAAAAAACGCTCATCCGCATGCTAGTTGCGGCAATCGCATCGTCGTTATTCATAACGGCATTATTGAAAATTTCCTCGCGCTCAAAAAAGAACTTCAAAAAAAGGGACACAAATTCATTTCTGAAACAGACACCGAAGTTGCAGCACATTTGATTGAAGAATATTTGAAAGGGTTGAGGGTTGAGGGAAGAGGGTTGAGGGTCCAGAAACTTAAAGAAGCTGTACAGAAAGCCCTGAAACGCATGGAAGGGCGTTCAGCATTCCTCGTTATGAGTACTGATTGCGATGCCATTGTTGCGGCACGGCGCGGGTCTCCTCTCATTATTGGAAAAGGCCAGGACGGAGAATATTTTATTGCCTCCGATATACCGGCCTTTTTGCAGTATACAAATCGGGTGATGTATTTGGATGATAATGAAATGGTCGTACTCGACGGCGGCCATGAATTTTATAATGTGAGCGACGGGAAATCCGTGAAAAAACGCATAGTCGAAATTCATTGGAAGCCGGAACAGGCAGAAAAAGGACGATTCCCCCACTTCATGATCAAAGAAATCATGGAGCAAAAAGAAACGATCCATCGCGCAATCAACCAAGAAGAAAAACTCATCATGCGCGTGGCGGATTCCATCAATAAAGCGTTTGGCACGTATCTTGTCGGCTGCGGAACTGCAGGAAAAGTATGCATGGCTGCGAGTTATCTTTTTTCAAAAATCGCCAAAAAACACATAAATGTCGAATTCGGTTCTGAATTTCCGAACTTCCATCATTTCATAAAAAATCGCAGCCTCCTCATCGCTGTTTCGCAGAGCGGAGAAACAGCAGACACGCTCGAAGCCATGGAAGTTGCGAGAAAAAAAGGCGCGAAGCTCATGACGATCGTCAATGTTGAAGGCTCGAGCATGGACCGCATGGCTGACCTCGCCATTCACATCAAAGCTGGTCCGGAAAAAGCAGTGGCGTCGACAAAAGCGACAACATCTCAACTCGCGATTCTCACGCTTCTTGCATATGCCTGCGCCGGAAAATTGAATGAAGGCAGAAAAGTTTTAGTTGAAGCAGCTTCCCAAATCAATGACATGTTAAATCCGCGCTATGAAAAATATATATCCATGCTCGCGCGCAAAATAAAACATGTGGAAAGCATGTATGTGATCGGCCGCGGAATGAATTTTCCAATGGCGCTTGAGTCAGCAATTAAATTGCAAGAAGTTTCATATATCCATGCGGAAGGATTTGCCGGCGGCGAACTCAAGCATGGTCCGATCGCTTTGATAAGCCAAGGAACGCCGTGCATCGTTCTCGTGGCAAACGATGAAACGCGCAGCGACGTCATTTCGAACGCCATTGAAATCAAGGCGCGCGGCGGTTTTATAATCGGCGTTGCGCCGCAGCGCGAGGAAGTTTTTGATTACTGGATCCGCGTGCCGGATGTCGGCAATGCCTCTCCGATAGTAAATATTATTCCTGTGCAGCTTTTGGCATACCAGCTGGCGGTATTGCGCAAAAATAACCCCGATATGCCGCGGAACTTGGCGAAAAGCGTGACCGTGAAATAGCCTTCTTTAAAAGGGCTTTTTGTGGTAAAATAAAAGGAGAAATAAATATAAATATGACCCTCGACGAACAATATCAAAAAGTGATTGACGACCAGCGCGCGTATCTCTTGAAACTGCAGGATGATTTTAATAAAGCCTGCGATGAGGCGAAAAAGCGGGCGCAGGAAAGATTGAAAGGTATTCCTGATACAGATAAGGAAGCGCGGGAACAGGTTTTGAAAGACCAAAAGGTGGAGCTGGAAGAGGCTTTGCATATTTTGAAAAGCGAAGTAGATCATTCTACAAAAGGAACCATGCGCAAACTTGAAGCCGTGGTCCACGAAAAAGAAAAACAGATTTTGGCTGATCTCGAAAAACAAATGGCAGCATTATAACTTTTATTTATGGGAGAAGGAGAAGCTCCAAAATTAGAACAACAACCGGCTCCAGCACCGCCGCCGCAAGAAGCCGGCGTAGAAGCAGGCACAGAAGCTCATGCAAGAGAGCCAGAGGTAACACTATTGCAGCTTGGGGATAATGGATCCTATGAAGCTGCGGCGAATCGGCAGCCGGAGGAAACTCGGGCGCGAGGAAAAGAATATGTAGTTGCGACGGTTGCTGGCGCAAATGCAAGAATTGATGCGATTTCAAAATCGCCGGGCTTGAATCTTCCAGCCGATAGATTGACTCAAGCTCCTGCTGCAGACGCAATGGGAGACATATCGCATGAAGCTGAACATAATGAAGAAAAATGGAAAAAAGTTGGCGTAGCTGCTCAAGATTCAAATGGCAATGTATATGTTACGCAAGTGAACGAGAGGCAAGAAGTTCTCTATGTACCTATTGGCGGACCAAAAGCAGAGTTAGTTTACTCACGATCAGGAAACGTCATCGGTTTTACCGGGGCCGATAATGCAATCCATCTCCATGCTCCTAAAAATGGTTGGGGTAATCTTGATGTATCTCCTGTAGGTGTCATTGCCAATGAATTTGAGGGGACAGGGAGCATTCCAGATTTCTCAAAATATAAGATACCAGAAACTAAAGTGACTCTCGGGGGAACCCCTAGAGGAGTTATCTCTGGTGGAGAAGCGAGCGCCGGACTTTAAGAAGATTTAGGTTACCTACTTGAGGTAGGATAACAGTATGGAAAATCGAACGAAAATTATTTGCACCATCGGACCCGCATCGCAGGAAAAGTCCGTTCTTCACAAAATGATCACGGCTGGTATGGATTGCGTGCGGCTTAATTTCTCTCACGGTACTTATGGTCAATTTGCTGCCATTATTCGAGCTATCCGCGAAATTTCAAAAACATCTGGCCGTGAAATTGCCATTATTCAAGACCTCCAAGGGCCGAAAATTCGCGTTGGCGATGTCGGAGAAAAAGGAATAAGCGTTCAAAAAGGCGACGAACTTATTCTAGGCAAAGACGGCATACCGATTGACTATAGAGCGCTGCCGAGCGAGGTGAAAAGCGGCGATATTATTCTTGTTGACGACGGCCTCATTGAACTTCATGTTATTTCCGTCAATGCCGGAAAAACCCAAATCCGCTGCAAGGTCATTGTAAACGGAATAATCAAAAGCCATAAAGGCATGAATGTGCCGACTGCTTCTCTCTCGGCTCATCCGCTTACGCAAAAAGACCGCAAAGATATTGATTTCGGCGTACGGCACGGCGTTGATTATGTGGCGCTTTCTTTTGTGCGCGAGGCGAAGGATATATTTGAACTGAAATCACTTTTAAAGCGCAAAAAATCGCATGCAAAAGTCATTGCGAAGATCGAACGGCATGAAGCGATAACGAATATGGAAGAAATTATCCGGGCGGCGGACGCGGTCATGGTGGCGCGCGGAGATCTTGGCATTGAGATTCCAGCTGAACAAGTGCCTCTACAACAGAAAAAAATAATCCACCTCTGCAATCAATATGGAAAACCGGTCATTGTGGCGACTCAAATGCTCAATTCGATGATAGATAGTCCGCGGGCAACGCGCGCGGAAATCTCCGATGCGGCAACGGCGATTTTTGATCATGCGGATGCGCTCATGCTTTCGAATGAAACTGCGGTCGGCAAATATCCCGTTGAGGCGGCGGCGACTTTGGCCCGGGTGGCTGCTGCTGTTGAGCGGGACCTTAAATCCCATCAGCACTTATTGAATTTGCGCCGGCCGGAAGACATGACCATTGTGAATGCTACTTGCTTAAATGCCACGAAACTAGCGCACGATATCCGCGCAAAATATATCGTGGCTGTTACGCGGAGCGGATACACGGCTGCTGAAATTGCAAAGTACCGTCCGTTTATTCCAGTCATCGTTTTTGCGCCGAACGTCCATGTGGCTCGGCAAATGAGCCTCGTGTGGGGCGTGACAAATTCTTTTGTGCAATTCATCCATTTGAATCATCCCCTTCTCCAAATCAGAAAAACGCTTTTGGCGCATCATTTAGTGAAAACCGGCGATGAAATCGTCATCTGCAACGCCGGCTTCGGAAAAAAAGAGAAGCTGATTACGACCACAATGATATAAGCGGTTGCCCCGCCTCGGCGGGGCGCTCAATTGTTTAGCACTTCGCTTCGCTTCGTGCGTGATGATATAATTTCTCCATGCGCGTGATGGGAATTGATCCAGGGATTGAGCGGACCGGATTCGCCGTTTTGGAAATGGAGAAAAGCAAGATCACAGTGCTCGACTTCGGCCGGATTTTTACTGACAAACGGCATCCTTTTTCGCACCGGCTAAACCTCCTTGCGACCGACCTAAAAAATCTTATCCGGCAGTGGAAACCGCAAGCGGCTTCCATCGAACAAATCTTTTTTTCTAAAAATGTGAAAACCGCCATGCGCGTGAGCCATGCGCGCGGCGTAATCTTAGAAACGCTCGAAGAACACGGAATTCAAGTCCAAGAATTTAATCCTGCGCATATCAAACTTGCCGTGACCGGCGACGCAAAAGCCGACAAATTACAGATGAAAAAGATGGTACAATATCTTTTGGGCATTGCGCTTGAAGGCGATGATGCAACGGATGCAATTGCATGCGCGCTGTGCATGCTACATACGAATACTTTCGTAAAATCTTGAAAGGCCTGTTATGAAAAATCCGCACCGGCTGCTAAAAACATTTCAAATACTCACGGGCCTCGCGGCAGTTGTTGTGGTGATTTTGGGTTTGGCGCTTTTTGGTGTAATACGACTTCCGGGCAGCGATAATCCGCGGCCTTCGAGCGAAGAAAAACAAACCGTTTCGAAAATCAAACGGCCGAAAATCGCGGCAAACGCGACCTATCAAGAATATTTGCGGCAGGGCGATGAGCTCAAATACCAAGGAAATTTTGAAGAAGCGACTGCAGCTTATCAAAAAGCCTCGGAACTTGAATCGCGCGAATACGCTCCGTACGAAAAAATCGGCGATGTGTATTTCCTCCAAAAAAATTATGAATCGGCTTTGAAAAACTTTGATTTTGCGGCACAGCTCGCGCGGCAATCCTCTGCTCTTCAGATGAAAGCCGTCCGAAGTCTCATTGGCATGCGCAAAATACTCGATGCCAAAATCCGACTTGAAAAGATACTTCCTGAATCACAAGCAACCCTTTATTACCAAGGACTTATAGCCGCATTTCTGAATGACCAAGAAAAGGCGAAAGATTTCTTAAGCAAAAGCCTCGCGGAAAGCAGCGACGAAACGCTCAAAACCAATGCGCAAAAAATCCTTACAAATTTCCGCGATTTTGAACTCGCGCGCGACGGCCGGATTGAATTTTTGCAAACCATGCTCGCGCAAAGCTTCGACCAAATCAATGAACCGGGTCTGGCCATTGAACTCGCTTTTGACGCGCTTAAAACCCAGCACGATTACCGCGACGCATGGATTGTGCTCGGCCACGCATTTTTAGCGGAAAATAAATGGGCTGACAGCGAAGATGCTCTTAAAAAAGCTATTGAACTGGATGCGAGCCATCCGGCTGCATATTTTTTCCGCGGCATAGCAAAATTAAAATTAGCCAAACCGAACGAGGCGATTCGGGATTTTGAAGAAGCTCTAAAATTCGGTTTTAAACCGCAGATTCAAGCAAAACAATATCTTGCTGACGCTTATTTTGATCTCAAAAATTTCGAAAAAGCATATTCTTTCTATAGAGACATTGTTTCAACAGATCCGTCGGACATGGAACGATTCGTGCGTCCGATGGCGCTTGCAATAAATCATGTCAAGAAACCGCTTGAGGCTCTGGAGCTTGCGCGAAAAGCGTACGAAAATCATCCAGACACGGCCATGGGGCATAATTTGCTCGGGTGGGCGGCATTTGCAAATGATGATTTGCCTGCAGCGCATCAGCATCTTTCTGAAGCTATTTCGCGCGATCCTGAACTTGCGGCAGCGCATTTGAATTTTGGACAGCTCCTGCAAAAAGAAGGAAAAAATGAGGAGGCGCTCCGCGAATATCAAACTGCCATTGATCTTGCGGAAAAATCCGGCAATGAATCTATCGGCAATACGGCGATGACGCGGTATAATGAAATCAAAACCGGCAGCGGCGAACAGAAAACCGGAAACAGTGAAATGAAAAACGAGCCGCAAAGAGAAATAATTCCACCATCACTATCGCTCGAATAAATGTTAACTATTTTCTTTCTCGTCGTTCTCTTCATTATCGGCGCGGCCGTGGGCAGTTTTACGAGCGTCGTCATTTACCGCCTGCATCATAAAAAGAAAGGTATTTTAAGCGGACGGTCATCGTGCACGAACTGCGAAGCCGAATTAAAGCCGCTCGACCTTATTCCCATCGTAAGTTTTCTGACGCTGCGCGGAAAATGCCGATATTGCAGCAAAGAAATCTCGTACATGTATCCGCTGCTTGAGCTTGTGACCGGCGGGCTCTTCACGCTTTTGTTTTTGAAATATCCGTTTTTCAACGATGCGCTACAATTTTCCAGCATGCATTTTGGAATGTACCTTTTATATGCTTTTTATATTTTCGTTCTCGTCTTTACGTTTTTCTTCGATCTCCATTACCTCAAAGTATCTGATGAAATTTTGCTGCCGGCCATTCTCATCGGACTCATCGCGACAATCGCAACTCCGCTCACGCCTCATATTTGGGATGCTTTAGTCGGCGCGGCGATTGCGGTCGTATTTTTCGGCGCACAGTATCTCATTTCAAAAGGAACATGGATCGGACTCGGCGATTTGCGCATCGGCGCATTCATGGGCGTCATTCTCGGATGGAAATTGACCATTGTCGGACTCTTTCTTTCATATCTGATAGGCAGTTTTGTTTCGATCTTTATTATTGTGCGAAAGAAAAAATTCCTCGGCGTGAAAATTCCGTTTGCTCCGCTCCTCGTGACCGGAACATTAGTGGCAGTATTTTTTGGAGACATGATTCTGGAGTGGTATTTACGAGGGCTCGGATTCTAATATGAACAAAGTTCTTTTAATTATATTGGATGGCTTTGGGGAGGGAAAAGCGTATCCCGGCAATGCCATTACTTTGGCCAAGACGCCGACTATCACGGCGCTCAAGAAAAAATATCCGTGGATGCTTTTGAAAGCATCCGGCGAGGCGGTTGGGGTTCCGGAAGGAACGCAGGGAGGATCGGAAGTCGGGCATTTTACAATAGGTGCTGGACGCGTGGTTTTTCAGCAGCTTGAAGAAATAAACCGTGCGATAAAAGACGGAAGTTTTTTTCAGAAACCGGCGCTACTCGAAGCGTGCAAGAAAAAAACGCTCCATTTACTCGGCATGATTTCGGATCAAGGCGTGCACGCGCATTTGGCGCATCTCTTTGCGCTCCTTGAACTTGCAAAACGCCAAAAGGTGGAACGGATTTTTATCCACGCGATCACGGACGGCCGCGATGTGCATGAACGTAGCGCCGCAGAATTCATAAAACAAATTCAAGAAAAAATCATTGAACTCGGACTGCAAGACCGAGCAAAAATCGCCACAATAATTGGGCGCTATTTCGCCATGGACCGCGATGAAAATTGGAATCGGCTGCAGCCTGCATATGATCTTTATGCGCTCGGAAAAGGCATAAAGGAAACGGATCCGGTTCAAGCAATTGTGAACGCTTATAAACGCGGAAATGAAACGGATTATTATATTGATCCGATAGTCTTAGAACCGCAGGCAACGATACATGATAAGGATGCGGTAATCTTCTTCAATTTTCGAAGCGATCGGGCGCGGGAAATCACATGGGCTTTTACAGGCGAAAATGACCCCAAAACCGGGAAACAGGTAGAAATAAAAATCGATAAACCAATTCGGCCGTATTTTGTATGCTTCGGGCCATATTCCCAAAAAGCGCCGGTTGTTTTTCCGACTCCTGCGGTAAAAAATAATCTCGGCCAAGTTTTGGCGCAGCATAAACTCAAACAATTCCGACTCGCTGAAACTCAAAAATATGCGCACGTCACATATTTTTTTAACAGCCAAATCGAGGAACCGAATCCAGGCGAAGACCGCATGATGATCGAATCAAAACGCCGGCACAGCTATGCGGAAATTCCGGAAATGAGCGCCAAAGAAATAACTGACGTGCTTCTCGAAAAACTCGCGGGGAAAAAATACGAATTTATTGCGGTGAATTTTGCGAACTGCGACCTCGTTGGTCATTCCGGCGATCTCAAAGCTACAATCAAAGCCGTGGAAACCATTGATACATGCCTCGGACGCATCATTCCGCAAGCGCTTAAAAATGACTACGTTACATTTATTACCGGTGATCACGGCAATGCCGAATACATGATTTATGAAGACAGCGGAGAGCCATGTCCGAGCCATACGAAAAATCCGGTGCCTTTTGTCATGGTGAGCTCGTCGAACCATGACAAAGTCACCATTCGACAAGCTCATGGTGACAGTTTTGCCGAACTCAAGGATATTGCGCCGACTATTCTGAAAATTATGGAACTGCCAAAACCCAAAGAAATGACTGGCAAAAGTCTTATTCAAAAATAGGCCGCAGAGCGGCGACCGTCCGATCATCAGGACCAAAATGGAAGTTTACTTCTGAACCTTGTTCGGCATTCACAGAAGCCGCCACAAGCAAATGTTCGACTTTTGACGAAAGAGAAGCATCGGAACATGCAATTTCGCAAAATTGCGGAAGCGGTACATTGCCATGCGCGCCATCCGTCGTTAAATAAAATTCATCTTCATGTTCCGCCTGCATATGGCTGACTACAGGAAAATCGCAATCATTAACAGCGCCGCTCAAAAAGCGCGTCATAGCCCCGCGATACTGCAGTACATTTTCAAGGCGCTTCCTGCGGAGTCCGCGCGCTCTTAAAAATTCTCTAAATTGAGCGGATGTTGTAATTTGGTCAATTTGCCTCTGCCATTCAAAAAGGCGACTCTCTCCATCGGGAAGGCGCAACAGGGCGTGATTCGCCATGCTGTGATCAGCTGTCATACATGTGATGCTATCTCCCCTCCTCCGATACAAACGACTGTCGCCGAGATGGCCGGCAGTTAAAATATGACGACCTTTTTTATCGCGCCAATATTTTCCAACCACAGCCGTTGTGCCGATTCCGCTCTGCACATTGTTGAGGATCACCTTTTTCCTTATCTCTAGCCAAATAAGCTCAAAAATTTTCTTCATGGTTTGTTCCATCTGCCGTATTGTTTTCGGCCCTTTAAAGAGTTCAAACGCCACAGGACTTCCTAAAAATTCCTGCGCTGCCTGGCTTGCTAAAATCGAAAGCGGGTTACTGCTCATTCCGTCAAAAACGCCGACAATGCCCTCTGCTTCGTCAACAAAAAATGTATCAAGGTTCGGATCCGACTCGTTTCTTGGCAAACTGCGGCCAAAAACTTCGCACTTAAGCGGAGATTCCTGAACTGCTTCCGGAGCTTTCACGGCCTCCGGTTCATTTTCTGGCTTTCTTGGGGTATCAACTGGCATAATTACAAAAATTATTTGCGGCGCACAGGGCTCATTCTGCTCACCAATTCAATATGGCTTGTATCATGAGCTCTCACAACTTGCCGTCCTTGAATGCGCGGATCTTGCATAACGCGTTCAACTAATCTCCGCACATCGATACGGTGCGGTTCTGTTTTCAGCACTCTGCGAAGAGCATTGGTTGTATAACTGCAATAAGCTTCTCCCTTATGCCCGACGAGCGCTGCGTGCTGCGGAAAAGGCTCGTGCCTTGCCATCGCATGCGTATGGCAACCATCGAGAATTATCAAAATTCTTCCGCGGAAATTCTCAAGCAGAGAAAAAAGTTCATTTGGACTTAACAACTCTTTTCCAAGCGAAAGACTTCCATCTTCCTTTCCGTGTCCTAAAAAGAAAAAGAGGAAAAGCGAATCCTTTGTCGCATACCTCTGCAAAACCTCCAAGCGCCTCCGTATATTTTTCAAAGTTGCGTCAGCATCAAAAAGCGTATCAATATTCCCGCGGAATCCGCGCGCTTCAAACTCCCTTCGAAGATCTCCTATATCGTTGGCGATATCAGGCAAATCATACCCTCGATGTCCGACCATAAGGCCATAATTGGTATCACTTTCTGAATCGGGCGATATTCTTAATTGAAAGCGGACTGAATTGACCGCCAGTTGTAATTCGTCATCTCTGCGCAGCGGCATTTGCCTATTGCCCGGAATTTTCTCTCCGTTTACATACGTCCCGTTTAGAGAATAAAGATCGACTATTCGAAAATCGCCTGTTGAATCCCGCGGCGGATAAATGAGCACGTGATTGCGGGAAACATGAGCATCGGGATCTTCAATTTTTATCACCACCTTTGCATCAGTGAGCATTTCTCCTCGCACACGATTTGTACGAGGAGCAGCAGAACTTGATCTTCCAAGATGGGTTACATCATCAATCACAATAGTCTGGCGCTCACCATCAGCTTCTATGCCAAAATCATCAACCCGAACGAGTTTTGCTTTTAGAGACATGGGGTTGATTATAAATAGTCCAGCGATTTTGTCAACTAGTCAATTTGGCTTTTTCTACTTATAATAAACCGGCTATGAATAATTCTTCCTTGCTGCGAGCGCACAGCGCGAGCGCGAAGGCCGAAAGCGAAGGAGCCCGAGCGTCCCCGCGATGGGCGACTGAGCGAGGCCTAAGCTTATAAAATATGAAGGCAGTGATTTTGGCTGGAGGAACAGGAACGCGGCTCTGGCCCATGAGCCATGACCTTAAACCGAAACAATTCCATGCGTTTGTGGGAGATCGCACCATGCTTCAGCAAACGTTCGACCGCCTTTCTTTTTTGAAACCGTCGGACATTTTTGTCGCGACGAATGGGGCTTATGAAAGCCTTGTAAAAAAACAGCTTCCGCAATTGGCGGGTGAAAATCTCATCATTGAGCCGGCTATGCGCGATACTGGACCGTGCATTTGTTTTGCTGCGCATTACCTCAAAAAGCTCGGGTTTGAGGACGAAGTTATGACTATCGTCTATGCCGATCATCTTATTCAGAATAACGCAGTCTTTGAAAAAGCTTTGAAGCAAACAGCAAAACTTGTTCATGACGGCGATCGGCTCGGCGTTGTGGCAGTGCGTGCAAAATACGCAAATCCGAATCTTGGTTATATTAAAATCGGAAAACTTGCGGAAACCACGGACAGCGGTTTAGAAGTTTATGAACTTGATGAGTTTGTGGAGAAACCCACAGAGGAGCGTGCGAAAAAATTCCTCTATTCTTATAAATATCTATGGAATACGGGACTTTATATGTGGAAGGTTTCGACTATTTTGAAGCAATTTCAGAAACTGGCTTTGAAAATTTACCGCGCATCCGCGTCGGAAAAAACGTATGAGAAAGCGCAGAAAATTTCCATTGACTACGCGCTCATTGAAAAGATTCCGCCGCGAATGATACGGGTGGTGCCTGCGGAACTCGAATGGAATGACATCGGAAATTGGGCCGCACTTCATGAAGAATTTACGCGGGAAGAATTTGAAAATGTAAGCGCTGGCGAGCATATCGCCATTGATACGGAAGGATCCGTGGTGCTCGGAAATTCCGGGAAACCAATCGTCACCTATGGCGTAAAAAATATGGTGGTGGTTGATACGCCGGAGGCGCTCCTTATTATGCCTAAAGAAAAAGCCTCTGAAATGAAAAAGATAGTTGAAGAAATTCAGCGGAGGAAAAAAGTAGGCTAAAAAAGTAGGCTAAATATGATATTATGGACGCGTTATGCGTGGAAAATTTTTGGCCGATATACAAATAAAACCTAAGCCGTGGGGACGTGAAATCTGGTTTGCGTGGACGCCGCATTATGCCGGAAAAATTTTGGAAATCAAAAAAGGGCACCGTTTTTCGCTGCAGTATCACGAAAAAAAATGGGAGACACAACTCGTCATTGAAGGAAAAGTGAAATTTACGTACGGCACGCATTCCGCAGGGATGCGCCTAAAAAAAATGCGTACTAAAATTCTTCAGGCTGGCGAAAAAGTGGATATTCCGGCCGGCATGATTCATCGCGCGCAGGCGCTCGAAAAGACAGTGATTTTTGAGGTATCATCGCCGGAGCTTGACGACGTGGTTAAACTTGAGGATGATTACGGAAGAATTGGAAAAGGAAACAATGAAAAGCTTGATAAAAAATTAGCAAAAATCCCTCGATCCTAAATCCTCTACCCTCTATCCTTTTATCTCTATGTTCCGCAAAACTTCTGTCCGCATCGCTCTTATCATCCTCTTTGCTCTCCTTCTCGGCTATTACGATCTTCCAAGCTCATACCAAAAAATTCCAGGCACGCCGGATGCCTTTGAAAAAGCCAAAGTCCACCTCGGCCTTGATCTGCAAGGCGGATCGCAGCTCGATTACAAAATCGATCTTCGAAAAGTTCAAGAAAAAGACCGGAAGGCCATTGTGGAAGGAGTAAAAACCGTCATCAATCGCCGCGTGAATTCGCTGGGAGTTTCGGAACCGAATATTTACACGTCGTCGATCGGCAATGAACAACATCTTATTGTCGAACTTGCTGGCGTGAAAGATCTTAATGAAGCCAAAAAAATCGTAGGAAAAACCATTCAGCTTGAATTTAAAGAGAAACGCGAAAAAGAAGATCCGAATTACAAACAAACCATCCGCACGCTGGCGCAATCTATTTTGAAAAAAACGACTGATCCAAAAATTTCTTTCGAAGCTATCGGCGAAGAAGAAACCCATGCTTCGCCGGGAAAAGTACGATTTATTGACGGAGATTGGCTGTTCCAAAGCCAAATTCCGGATGAGAAACTTGCAGCAGCCATTTCGCAAGCTCCTATTGGAAAAGTTCTCCCGCGTGTTCTTGAAAGCGAAACTTTCAAAGGACTTTTTATAATAAAAATGCTGGAAAATAGGAGTGCCGCCGATCTTCCGTCGGATGAAAAATCCCTTCAGGTAAGCCATCTTCTCATTTCTTATCGCGGCGCCGAGAAAGCCTCTGAAACCGTTACGCGCAGCAAAGAAGAAGCGGAAAAACTAGGCAAAGATTTATTAGCACAACTCAAAGCAGGAGCTAAATTTGAAAAACTTGCGAAAGAAAATTCTGATGATACGGGCTCAAAAGATTCCGGAGGCAAACTGCCCGGTCCGGTGAAATCCGATGGCGGTTATGTTCCTTCTTTTACAAATGCCGCATTGAAGCTCGCGCAAGAAGGAGAATATTCCGAAGTTACGGAATCGCCGTTCGGCTTCCATATCATACGCGCGGATGATTTCACTCAAATAAAATACCAACAGATTTTTGTTTCAACAGAACCTGATCCATGGCAAGAAACCGGTTTATCCGGCGAGCAATTTGAACGTGCCGATGTAAGCTTTGATAATTTTCTCCAGCCGACCGTTTCAATAAAATTCAATGAAGAAGGCGCCAAACTTTTTGAAGAAATCACGGCGCGCAACGTCAATAAACCTGTGGCGATTTTTGTCGGCGGAACGCTTATTTCCCAGCCAAACGTGAATGAAAAAATTTCCGGCGGGGATGCGGTGATTACCGGAAGATTTACAGTAGAAGAAGCACAGGCGCTCGCGCGGGATCTAAATACCGGAGCAATTCCGGCGCCTGTGATTTTAAGCGGACAATATACAATCGGCGCCACGCTTGGGCAGGAAGCGCTTTCCACAAGTCTCAAAGCGGGCATCATCGGACTCGTCATTATCGCGATCTTCATGGTTCTTTATTACCGTCTGCCTGGATTTGTTGCTGTTGTCGCGCTCGGCATATATACGGCTCTATTACTCTTTCTTGTTAAATCAGAACTTCCTCTGCCTGTTGCGCTCGGCATCGCAGTTCTCGTTTTTATAGCCATAATTTATCAAATTTTGCGATCAAAAGAAGACGGATGGGAAAAATTCGTCACGTTTGTGCTTGCGTGTTTCGTGCTTTTTTTCGTCACGTTTCTTTTGAGCAACGCCGTGGTTCTGACGCTCGCCGGCGTGGCAGGCGTAATACTCTCCATCGGCATGGCGGTTGATGCAAACATCCTCATTTTTGAACGCACAAAAGAAGAAATCCGCGCAGGCCGTCCCCTTTCCTCCGCCATCGATGTCGGTTTTGACCGCGCATGGAGTTCGATCCGCGATTCAAACTTTTCCTCGCTCATCACTTGCGCAATCCTGTTTTATTTTGGAACTTCCATCATTCAAGGATTCGCTTTCAACTTGGCTGCCGGCATTTTGATTTCCATGTTCACGGCCATTACGATTACAAAAACTCTTCTCACGGCCGTTATGCGCACGCGTTTGGGTGAAAAATTCTGGCTCTG
This sequence comes from Candidatus Peregrinibacteria bacterium, assembly GCA_016186205.1. GTDB lineage: Bacteria > Patescibacteriota > Gracilibacteria > UBA1369 > UM-FILTER-53-11 > JACPMA01. The sequence goes on from JACPMA010000006.1 coordinate 89,685, forward strand.
GGGCGTATCGCCTTCGGGGGCGGATCACAAGACATATCATATTATTGAAAAAACGAAAGTATGGTTTACGCTTTCAGGCAGCGTGCTTGCAATAAGCCTCGTAGTGCTTGTCATATTCGGACTAAAACTCGGTATTGATTTTAATGGCGGGACGCTACTCGATATCACGTTTTCAAAACCTGTGACTGCCGAAGAAATAAAGGGCGAGCTGAAAAATATTCAGGAAGTGTTAAATGCCGACGCTGCTTCCGGAAAAACTGCACTATCAAGCAACCCTGCGCTTGAAAGCGGGAAAAAATCAATAGAGCTCGTTAATGGACGTATTGTGCCGAGCGGCGAAAATCAAGTTCTCATCAATATAGAGCATATCGATAATGAAACGCATGAAAAAATCCTTGGCAGCTTGCAGAAAAAATTCGGCGAAGTCACGGAAAATCGCTTCACGACAATAGGTCCTGTGGTTGGAGAAACGCTCAAGAAAAAAGCGGTATTTGCGGTAATCATCGCTATGGCCATGATTATTCTCTATATCACTTTCGCATTCCGAAAAATTCCGAAGCGCGTGAGTCCGTGGAAGTTCGGCGTGTGCGCCATTGTAGCGCTTATGCACGACGTGCTGATTCCCATAGGCGTATTTGCTGTTTTTAGATTCGAGGTGGATGCGCTTTTTATAACTGCTATTTTGACTGTCCTTGGCTTTTCTGTGCATGACACAATCGTAGTGTTCGACCGTATCCGCGAAAATTTAAAATATCAGGAACGCGATGAAACTTTTACCCATGTCGCCAATAAAAGCATGTCGCAAACTATGGCACGGTCCATCAACACCTCACTCACTACGCTCATCACTTTGATGACGCTTTTGCTGTTCGGCAGCGCTTCGATTTTCAATTTCATTCTTGTTCTTGTGATCGGCATCGTTGTGGGAACATATTCTTCGATTTTCATCGCAAGTCCGCTCCTCGTGCTGTGGCAGAAAAAATCGCAGCAATAGGCATGACGCTAGCAGCTAGATTGCCTTCGTCGAACCGGCTCGGCTTCGCTGCTGGCTGCGCATTTTTTCGACCCGGCCTGCATGCGGCTCGGCCTAGCATGTACGGCCTCGCCGCGGCCTCTGGATTGCCGCTCCGATAGTCGCGGCACTTTGCTGCGCAAAACATGATCCATCGGCCTAGCAGGCCGCAATGGTCTCAAAAATGCATCCGCCAGCAGCGAGCCTTCATGATATAATTTTGTTATGAATTTTCTTGAAGAACTTGAGCAACTACGGCTTAAAACGCCGCGTATACACAATATTAATATCGGTTCGGAAAATTCGGACTACTGCACGCATTCGGACAAAAATAAAAATTGCTACCTTCTATTTGCGGCGAATTTCAATGAAGACTGCCTTTATGGCGGCATTGTGCTGAATTCCCGCGATTGCATGGACATCAATTACTGCGAGTACTCGGAGCTCTGTTACGATTGCCTCGACATCGACCACTGCTATAACTGTATGACGAGCCAAGATCTGAAAAACTGTTCCGACTGCAAATTTTGCTATGACTGCGTGGGATGCCAAAACTGCTTCGGATGTGTTGGGCTGCGGCAAAAACAGTACCATTTTTTCAATGAACCGCTTTCAAAAGAAGAATATGAAAAAAGAATTGCAGCATATGATTTTAAAAACCGTGAAACATGGAAGCAGATTTTCCCTCCATTCATAGATCTCATGAAAAAAATCCCTCGACGGGCCGCACACTTAACGCAATCCGAAAACTGCACCGGTGAATTTGTAATCCGCAGTAAAAATTGCTTCGCCTGTTTCGACGCCCACGAATCGCAAGACTGTTTTTATCTCCAGGACGTGTGGCGCACAAAAGACTCTGCGGACCTAACATTTTCAGACGGCACCGAGCTCTGCTACGAATGTTTTTCGCTCGGCCTCGGATGCTACAACTGCAATTTCTGCAATTTTATCCGTGGGTGTTCTGACTGCGAATACTGCGAACTCTGCTTCAATTGCAAACACTGCTTTGGCTGCGTTGGCTTACAAAGCAAAGAATTTTATATTTTGAACCAACCTTATTCGCGCGAGGACTATTTTAAAAAAGTGGCTGAAATAAAAGCTCAAATGCGCGCTGAAGGTGCTTACGGCAAACATCTCCCAACGACATACAAATATGAAGATACGGCGGCAGTGTATTGGAAATGAACTTGTAAATATAGTTATGTAACTATATTATTAAGTTATATTTATGAAATTAAAAGAAAAACAATTCGCAATTCTTTTACGTAAACAGGGAAAATCTTACAAAGAAATACTTTCTGAAATTCCGCATGTTTCGAAATCCACAATTTCTAAATGGCTTTCGAAATTGCACTTATCACAAAAGGAACACACACTTTTACAAAAAAACATTGGTGAAAGAATACATAAGGGTTTATTAAAAGCTCTAGCAACAAAACGCAATGTAAAACAACGGAGAATAGAAAAAATTCGCGTTCAGGCACAGAAAACGTTTGCTAAATGTTTTACAGATCCTTTTTTCATTAGCGGAATCATACTCTATTGGGCAGAAGGTGCTAAAACAACTGAAAGGGTGCTTTTTATGAATTCTGATCCAAGATTAATTACGCTTATGTTACGATGGTTTCAAAAATTTTTAAAAATAGCGAAAGAACGATTCCGATTGCGTTTGTATATCCATAGAATATACGCAAATGAAAACCTCGAAAGATTTTGGCAAGATATTATTCAGTTACCCGCTCGACAGTTTTTAAAAACTATATACAAACCAACTCCGCATACTATCAAGAAAAATCCACTATATTGCGGCTGTATCCGCATCGATGCTGGTGGCGTAAATGAATTTCACATGATAAAGTTTTGGGAAGAATTACTTGCAGGAAAATTTAATCTCATGCACCCGTAGTGTAACGGATAACACATCGGCCTTCGAAGCCGCTGATGGGGGTTCGAATCCCTCCGGGTGCACCATCACGCGAGCCGCGCAGCGGCGAGCGCTTTAAGAAAAAATGTTATAATCGAGCGGTGCAGGCTCTTGAGTTTATAAAAGAATTCCAACGTCTTTACAAAACCACACCGCAAATTTCCCACTGGACGCGGCAGAGCGAGAATTGCGATTATGGAGACATAATTGTCGTCTCGCGCAATTGCTACCTTTGTTTTTGGAGCTCGAACCTGGAAAACTGCTTTTACTGCCATGAATCCCGCAAAAATCGATTCTGCGGGGATTTAAATATGTGCGAAGACTGCGAGCTCTGCTACGAATGCATCGACTCCTCAAAATGCTACAACTCAAATTTCTTACAAGACTGCAAACAGTGCACTGACTGCGAATATGGCTACGGACTCATCGGCTGCAATAATTGCTTCGGCTGCGCAGGATTGCGAAGAAAAGAATTCCACATTTTCAATAAACCGTATTCTCGCGAAAAATATGCGGAAAAATTAAAGGAAATCAAAAAGTGGCCGCCCAAAAAAATCCGCGAGGAGTTCGAAAAAATAAAAGAGGCGACGCCACGCGTATTCATGCACCAACTCGATAATGAAAACTGCTTCGGCGATTACCTCCACCACTCCAAAAACTGCTACTGGTGCTTTGACAGCTACTTGTGCGAAGACTCAATGTACATTTTCAATGCGAACCTTGAACGAGGCACAAAAGACTGCATTGACTGCGGACCGATCGCAAATACCTTTGAGCGCTGCTATGACATAGCCTTTTGCGGATTTATGTTCGACTGCTCCCACTGCTATTGGTGCGATTATTTATATAACTGCGAATGGATGATAAACAGCTGGGATTCGAATCATTGTTTCGGCTGCATTTATGTGAAAAATAAAGAATATCTCTTCCTCAATAAACCAATTTCGAAGGCAGAATATGAAAAAATCACGCCACACATCAAAAAAGAACTTGCCCAAATCGGCATTCGGGATTTATATGGACTTGTACATTACTCCTAAATGCAGCAAAAGCCACAGCGAGCTATTCTCGTTAATGTAATCCCGCACTTTTATGACCGGGAACAGGCGATGGGCGAATTTGACGAACTCACCCGCCTCATCGAAACCTACGGCGGCATGGTGATTTTAAAAATCATACAGAGGCGCGGCCGGCCTTCTGCAAAAACATTTGTCGGCGAAGGCAAAGCGCAGGAAATTGCAACGATGGTCCGCGACCTAAAAGCCGATGTAGTCGTGATTAACGGCTTTTTGAAAGCCAATCAATCAAATCACCTCATCAATATTATTCCGTGCGAAGTGCTGGACCGCTTTGAAATGATTTTGAAGATTTTTGAAAAACACGCTGCGTCGCCGGAAGCAAAACTCCAGCTGCAAATCGCGCAATATAAATATGAATTCCCAAAACTTTTTGGGAAAGGCGCCATACTTTCGCAGCAGGCGGCCGGAGTCGGAGTCGCAACGTCAGCGGCATCTGGCGGACGCCGCGCAGCACGCGGTCCTGGAGAAAAAATTCTTGAAGTCAAACGGCGCCACCTAAAACAAAATATCCAAACCATGGAGAAAAAACTCCTTCAATTTCGCCAAATGCGCGAACTTCAGCGGCAGCGCAGGCAGCGCCAAAACTTTTTTACAGCCGCGCTTGTTGGCTACACAAACAGCGGAAAATCATCGCTGCTTAAAGCGCTAACGAAAAAAGACGTGCTTATAGAAGACAAACTTTTTTCAACGCTCGACACGCGGCTCGGACACTTGTATATGGACGGAAGAAAAATCGTTGTGGCTGATACGATCGGATTTATTCAAAATCTGCCTCCCCTGCTTTTCTCGTCATTCCTTGCGACGCTTGAGGAAGTAAAAGAAGCGGATTTGGTCCTTCATGTGAAAGATGCAAGCGACCCGAAGGTTTTTGAAAAAATCAACGTGGTGGAAGATGTTCTAGCGCAGCTTAAATGCGACACAAAACCGCGGCTCTATGTATTCAATAAAATTGATCTCTGCAGGCCGGATGATATTGTCATTTTTGAGCAAACTTTTCAGGAATTTTCGCCGATTTTTGTCTCTGCGCTCCAGCGTGAAAATCTTGATTCTCTTCTAAACGCCCTGAAAACCCCTGCTTTGAAAAGCTTGACATATTAGAAAAACACCAATATTATTAGGCCCTTTTCAATATCTAATTTTTATTTATGCCAAGAGAAAAAACACCGCCATACGGAACTCCAGTAGCTCCAAATGGTGCAGCGCCGCCAGCTGCTGATGCCGCTGCAAAAGCTCCAACTCCAGCTCCAACTGAACACGCAACTGGAGCCGAACAAGCTGAACCTCCAACTACGGTTACCGCAGAAGAAGCAGTTGAATTAAATCCAACAGAACAAAAACTTGAATCCATCCGAGTAAAGCTTAAACAAAGACACGATGCGCTCATACAGGAAAGCCGAAATGCAGCAGAAAGAATGGTTGCGCTTGGAGTGGAAATACAAGAGCTCGAAGCTCAACTTCCGGCGCTTCATGCAGCAATGCTGACCGCGCATGCTGATCTTAGTCGTGCAGAAGGAGCGCACTCTGCCATGGATGATCTTATCGGCCGACTTCGCAAACCGGGCGAAACAAATCCAATTCAGGGTTTAGAAAGACTTATTGAAGAATCCAAGGCTTTAGCGCGAAAGCTTGCAGTTGAGCTTGTGGGAGAGTCGGATTATACCGAAGCATTTCTAGTAGATCCTAATCTGCTTGATGGAGATCTAACAGCTGCTGTTGATGAGGGAAAAGCGGGCGGACTTGTATTTGGAATAAAAAATGATTATCGACAAAAAGTTAAGGTCGCGGCTGATGCATTCAGAGCGCTTCTTGGAACGGTTCGTTCGGGCGATCCTAAATACATAGAAGCCCAAACACGATTACACAATACAGAGTCGGATCTTTCTCAAGCTGAAGCTCGCCGCGATGATTTACTTGCGCAAATCCGGCGCGCGCTCAAAACCGTTGAGGCTCTACGCGAAAACATAAAACAAGCGGACCAAGTCGCACAAACGCTGGAAGGAGAACAAGAACAGCTGCGCACTGAAAATATTCAAGCCGACGACGCAACTTATAGACAAACGGTTAATGCTGAAAGTGAAGCGCAGAAAACCCTGGCTAAGAAAAAAGCAGAACGCGACGCGCGTGAAAAATTTTCCAAGCAATCAGAGGAATCGCAGGAAAGAATAGACCAGCTCCTGGCAAAACTCGACAACATGCTGGAAACCTATGACAAGGCCACCGAGCGCCTTGCGCAAATTCCAACTCTTACTGAAAAACTGGATGGGTTGGATGGAGAATTTTCGCAAAGATTTTTGGAGGCCTCGCGCGGCATTGATCCTGCGCTTGTGCAAATCGGAACCGGCATAAACGACGCTATCACTGGAAATATGGGATACAATATTTCTCTTCGCGATTCAGCCAGAGAAAGATTAATGGAAGATAGAGCCGAGTTGAGCGGACTGATTATGGAATTCGAAAACGCTGCGCAGGCAGCGGATGCTCCTGCTGCTGATCCAAAAGACCTTCCATGGCAAGCCTATGAACAACTTGTTGCTACAAGCGAAAAATTACTGCGATTTTTTGAACAAGATGGAAAACGCTTGCGTGATATGGAGGCTGTTGAAGATCTATGTGGTGATCTTCGTGCAAGACTTGAAACTGCGCTCCGGCCATTGGCTATTTTGCAAAGAGCATCTGGAGAAATTGCGGCTATTCCTAGTGCTGCTCCTGCACCTAAGGCAACTCCTGCTCCTGCACCAGCACCAGCACCAGCACCAGCACCGCCAGCTCCTGCGCCAGTACCGGCTCCTGCTGCGCTACAACCTCCAGCAAAATCAGCGCCTCCTGAGGCTCCGCCTGCGGAAACAGAAGGAGAAGATGCCGAGCCGCCAGATGGACCTCCTGGTGGCGACGCACCGGAGGAACCGCCTGAAGAATAAAGCTTGCCTCCTCTTGACCCGAATCATATCGCAGCTCAAGATAGCTGCGGTATTTTGTCATAAGCTCCCATAGTTCAACGGATAGAACGTAGGCCTCCGGAGCCTAAAATGCAGGTTCAATTCCTGCTGGGAGTACCATAAGGTATAATACAAACCCATGTTTGCCGAAGTCATTCTGCATCGCCGAGTTCCAAGCCGGTTTGAAAGTTTTACATATGAAGTGCCTGCTGGAATGAACACGGTTCCGGGACAAATAGTACGCGTGCCTTTTCGCAAACAAACCCTTTCGGCAATCGTACGAAAACTTCACGATATCAAACCATCCTATCCCACAAAACCGCTTTCGCAAATTTCACCCACAATTCTTACGCGCGAACAAATCGAGTTGGCTGAATGGATAAGCGAACATTATCACTGTTCTTTTTCAAAAGTTATTGATTTATTTGTTCCTGAAAAAATATGGAGTTCGCACAAAAACTCTTAGGCTTGCAAAGAACAACTCTGGTGCTCGAAAAAACGCCATTGCCCAGAAAGGATTTTTATAAAACAGTTGAACAATGGGCTGCGCAAAAAGGTCAGATTCTTTTCCTATTTCCGGAAGCATTTTTTGCAAAACAGGTAACGCCGCATCTCCAGATCTTTCACGGGGGACTTAAAGAAAATGAAAAGGCTGCGCTATGGAAAGCAATTCAAGACGGCTCTGTCTCTACGATTGCCGGCACGCGGGCTGCGCTTTTTCTTCCGTTCAAAAAACTTTCTTGCATCGTGCTCGATTTTGAACACAATGAAAGCTACCAAGAAATTCGCCAGCCGAATTATCACAGCATGGATGTTGCGGAAAAATTGGCAGAGCTTTGGAAAATTCCGATCATTGTTTTGAGTTCAACGCCGCGGGTGGAAACGTGGCACAAGAAAGTGATCAGTGGTCAATGGTCAGTGGTCAATATAAAAGAAAAAAACAAGCTCGCTGATATAAATATTGTCAATATGGCTGACGAAAGACGAAAAGGTAATTTTGGAATTTTAGCGGAAGGAACCATTGAAAAAATCGCGCGTGCGCTCGCTCAAAAACAACAAATTCTCCTATTTTTGAATCGTACTGGCGAAGCAACGGCACTTTTATGCCGAGATTGCGGAAAAATTTTCCGCTGCGAAAAATGTTCATCTGCCCTCGTCATACACGGCGAAACGGAACTTCAATGCCATCGCTGTCGAGTAAAAAAACCCGTACCAGCTTCGTGCGATGCATGCGGAAATACAAAACTCAAATTTCTCGGCGCAGGCACAGAGCGCCTTGAAAAAGAAATTCGCAAAATCTTTGCAAAGGCCTCTGTTGTGCGGCTGGATCGCGAACGGCTTAAACAAGCTCAATCTGACATTTCTAAAACTGACATCATTATCGCCACGCAAATTATAGATAA
>JACPMA010000011.1 GCA_016186205.1 Candidatus Peregrinibacteria bacterium
AGTTCCTTGCACGCATACGGATAATGCCTCTGCCATTTCGCCTTCGGTCGCCGGCTTGCCGCCTAATTCGCCAATAGGCGCCATATTTTCCGGCAAAATTTCCGGATTTTTTGTTAAATGAATCAAAACATTTTCTCCGGAAACCGGTTTATTGCTGAAGCTGTATCCGGTATTTCGATAAGCCCAGTACCAACTTGAAGGATACTGAATTTTTATTTTAAAGGAACGGGCTTCAAGCAATGTCATTCCTTTTTTAATACTGGTTTCTGCGGCGCCTCCAGAAATGACATTTATTTTTGTGCGCTCTGTGCCTTTTGCAGAGTCAGTTCCTTCGGCAAGCTTCCAGTCTGTTGAATCACCAGGCTTAAAATAGGCAACTCGAGTAACAGAAGACGGCGTATTTTTATCCGCAACCGTCAGAAGAATTTTCCGCAAATCGTGGCCGTCTTCATATACGACATAAATAGCAGTGAAATTTTCCGGCTCGCCTTCCGGGTAAGCGAATTCTACTGACTGCACAAACCATGTGCCGCCTACAGAAGCAGGTTCCGGAGCCAATTCGGCAATATGGCTTTTTATATAATCAATAAATGATTGCCGAGATTCCGCGAGCGAGTCGGTCTTTTGCTGAACTTCTTCCTGTTTTTTTCGTTCTTCCGCTTGTTCGGCCGCCAAATCGGAAAGCGAGGCTGATGGTACAGGCGGCGCGGCCGCGGCAGGCGCAGATGCCGGCTTCGAAACAGCTAAAGGAGCGGGCGCTTCAATCAACGGAATAAATTCAAAACTCATCACGATGTCATAGAAAGCATTTCGATATTGATCTTTATCGCTGTCCCCAAGGGTTTTATGAATAAAACTATATATATAGGTATCGCGCGCTACATAAAATTTTATCTCTTCTCCGTTTCCAAGCGTGCTTTTCACAGAATCTAATTGCAATGTACCGATGCGGCTTTGTTGATAAATCGGCGTTGAAATTGTTGAAGTCCCATTTTGAGAAGAACGATATTGTTCATCAAGCCCAAGCCACTCGCGCGGAGAAAGCCGCCGGTTATTTTCCGACCGCTCAATATTAATAAAATCCACGGATTCCAGCTCATCATCATCCACTTCATACGGCGTGATAATAATTTTGACAGCTCCTAAAACATTCTGCTGTTCCTTTACAATCCACAGGCTCGGATATTGAAATTTTATGCCGAGCAAAGGGCTTTCATAGAGCGTTTTTGAATTTGCATCTTGCGTGAGGGAAGTCACGTTCTCGACAAGAAAAACGGTTTTTTCATCATTCCATTTTCCTTCAATTTCCACGCGGCGGCGAAAGTATTTCCGGAAATTCACGCTCGCAGAATCTATGAATACGGGTGCGGCATTCTCAATAACAAGCGCGAACTTAGAAGGTGCCGTGAGAATATTAAGCGCTTCGGCTGTATTAACAACGCCTGTTTTGCGCTCAAGCTGAATTTCTTCGGGCGGCGCTTGCGGAACATCTTCTTTTTTAGAAAAAAATGAGCAGCTTGAAAGCACTGCAACGAACCCGATTACAATGAATAGTTTTGTTAGTTTAGAGAACATAAAATTATAGGTGGTTATATAAGTTGAGTTTGGCGATGCCTCGGAATTTCCATGCCGAGATGATGATAGCCGCGTTCAGTAACAAGCCGTCCCCGCGGCGTGCGTTCAAGAAATCCCAATTGAATGAGATACGGTTCATAAATATCTTCGAGCGTTGCTTCTTCTTCGGAAAGCGCAGAAGAAATCGTATTAAGGCCAACAGGACCTCCTTTGAATTTTTCAATCATAGTGCCGAGAATCATCCGATCCATTTCATCGAGGCCAAGAGAATCCACGCCGAGGGAATGAAGCGCTTCCTCAACGGTTTTTTCCGCGATACTGTTTGCGCCGTGATATTCGGCAAAATCACGCACTCGGCGAAGGAGGCGATTCGCAATGCGCGGAGTTTGCCGGCTTGATTCGGCAAGCCGCTGCGCCGCAGCATCTTCAATTTTGCATTCGAGAATTTTTGCTGAACGTAGAATGATTTTCCTAATATCATCGATATCGTAAAATTGGAATTTAAAAACATTGCCGAAACGATCGCGGAGAGGGGATGAAAGGAGGCTCATTTTTGTAGTTGCGCCGATGAGCGTAAAGCGCGGCAGATTGAGACGCACGGCGCGCGCAGACGGCCCTTTTCCAAGCATAATGTCGATCGCAAAATCTTCCATGGCAGAGTAAAGCACTTCTTCCACGATCGGCCGAAGGCGGTGAATTTCATCAATAAAAAGTACGTCGTTTTCGGAAAGATTGGTAAGAATCGAGGCCAGATCCCCTTGGCGCTCTAGCGCCGGACCGGAACTTATTTTCACGCTGGCCGCCATTTCATTTCCGATAATATATGCAAGCGTTGTTTTTCCGAGGCCGGCCGGACCATGAAGAAGAATATGTTCAAGCGTTTCCTTGCGTTTTTTTGCAGCTTGAACGGAAATCGTAAGATTTCTCTTGATTTCTTTTTGGCCGATATATTCAGTAAGCGTTTTTGGACGAAGCGTTTGTTCAAATTGCGAAAATTCAGCGGTATCAGATGCCGGCGCCACCACACGCTCCTTTTTGACGTTTTCCTCACGCTGAATCATACGGAAGGATTATATCATGATCAATTCACGCTCCACTCTTCATCTTTTGGCGGCGGTTCCCATTTTTCGTGTATCCCGCCGCGCTGCTTTTCCATTTGATTGAGAATAAAAGTTTTTACATTTTCCGGATCCGGACATTCCGTGAAAATAATGCAGGTTTTTGAACCTGCGGTTTCAATTTCAAGAAGACCATAATCAAACAGCCGGAGTTTTGAAAGTATGCCTTTTTCATGCGTTTTAATGTCCTGAATATCAAGAAGTTCCGCTTCGTGTTCTTCGCGTTTCACAGGCGATTTCCAGTTTATCCATACGACACGCTTATTGGTGATAACAAGTCTATCAAGGAGGTAATCGAATGCTACAAGTGTAATGGCGATACCCAAAAAGAAAGAAACCACTGCATATCCCCAAAATATCCAATCGCCTTCCACTGCCTTGCCAATGAAAAACATGAGGCCATAAAGGATAGCCGATACAATAAGAAGTTTAACGAATTGAAGAATAAAAGGCGTTCGATGGCGTTTATGTGTGCGGAGAATTTCTTCGCCGTGGCGCAAATGCATGATGGGATAAGTGTAACATACCAAGCCTTGAATAGGCATTTGGCCTATTCAAGGCTTTTTATATAAACAACACTCAATGTATAATCAAAATACAATTATCTCCCCGTAGTTCAATGGATAGAACGAAGGACTTCTAATCCTTAAATGGAGGTTCGATTCCTCCCGGGGAGACCAAGCGAGCGTTCCTCCGAGCATTAGCGAGCGAGGGACGATCGCTTGGTACTATAAAAGGAATCGAACGCGCAGGCGAGCCCGCTAGAAGCGGCGAAGCCGAGCGGGGGTCGCGAGCGCTTTTGTTAAGGCAAAAGCGACTCGTGACCGATTCCTCCCGGGGAGACCAATATTAGATACTGTCCTCAAAACGGGCGGCTGGCTATATGAACAGAAGCGGCAAAACGGCTGTTTTTCGTGCTGTCTGAGAAATCGAGGTTTTGCCGTTCAGATAGGCAAATTTTTGGTTGCCAAAGGAAACCTTGCACGCTATAATGCGCGCAATGAACCAGAGTCCATCAAAATTTTATTGGCATGCAAATGCAAGTAGCGGGGGTACTCTTAGCTTAAGTTTAAAGTTGGAAGGTGAATTTTCAAAAAACGACAGAGAAACAGCCATAGCTAGTACATTAGTGCAATGTTATAAATTCATGAAAAACAAGGGATATATATCATTTGATGCAAAATTACTCTCTTCTCGTGATATTGCCGAACAATTCGGCAGGTCCAGACAATATTGGGAAAAACTTTTAAGCGAAGGAAAAATTCTTTATAAAGAGACCTCGGCGGGGCGCATTACTACAAACCTTTGGGTAAATGGCTATCTTGGTAATAAAGAAAAGGTCAATGAGTATGTCAGGAATGCAAAAAAGATGCTGAACATTATTCATGAGTCAAAAAAAAGAAGCGGAAACATCACATGTGCGCAGTGCGGCGAAGATAATTTTCAATATCACATAAATATTAATGGCAATGCTAGCAATACTAATGGTATATGCCGATCCTGCAACTTTCATATTCACCAATAAATATGACAACCCATCGCAGACAACTTGAAGAAAAACTCTGGGCGGCAGCTGAACAACTTCGCGCCAATGGAAGCCTTAAACTCAATGAAATAACCGAGCCGATCTTGGGCTTAATTTTCCTTAAGTTTGCGGATGTGCGCTTTAAAAGAGCGAAAGTAAAAATTGAAGAGGAGCGAAAGCGAGTTCGATTAACTCGTGCACGCCCCATAACGCCGGATGACTATAAATCAAGAGGCGTGCTCTACATTCCGGACACAGCGACGTATTCATACTTAATGAGCCTTTCCGAGGGCGAGAACATCGGGAAAGCCATTAATGAAGCCATGAAAGCGATCGAGGCCGAAAATAGAGACCTTGCGGGCGTATTGCCACAGGATTATACCGAACTCTCCAAGAAAGCCGACGAAAACAGCAGAATTCTCATTACTCTCCTAAAAAACTTCAACCAGATTCCCGATGATATAGAGGGTGACGCCTTTGGTGAAATTTACGAATACTTTCTTGGCAATTTTGCGCGAGCAGAAGGTTCGAAGGGTGGAGAGTTCTTCACGCCGCAATCAATTGTGAAGCTTCTTGTAGAGGTTATTGAGCCTTACCATGGCCGTATTTTCGATCCTGCCTGCGGGAGTGGAGGCATGTTTGTGCAATCAGCGCGCTTTGTTGCAGAACATTTGAAAAATTCAAAACAGGTTATGGAAGAAGTAGTCATTTATGGGCAAGAGAAAGGCGAAGCCAACATGCGAGTTGCAAAAATGAACCTCGCTATCCACGGTCTTTCCGGAAAAATCGCGCTGGTGAACAGTTTTTATGAAGATTCGTTTGAGAGTGTGGGGAAATTTGATTTTGTGCTCGCCAATCCGCCGTTTAACGTCAAAGGAAAGGATAAAAACAAGCAAATGGTAATTGATCCCGCGCGTTTGCACGGCGATCCGCGCTATTACCTTGGTCTGCCGCTTACAGGAAAAAATGAGATTAGCAATGCCAACTACCTCTGGATGCAGATGTTTTCAAGCGCACTTTCACCGCAAGGCCGAGCGGGCTTTGTTATGGCCAACTCTGCCAGTGACGCGGGAAATGCCGAGAAAGAAATCCGCAAAAAAATGATCGAGGCAGGCACGGTGGATGTAATCGTCTCCGTGGGTACAAATATGTTTTTGAATGCGACGCTTTCATGCACACTGTGGTTTTTTGATAAACGTAAACAAGGCACTGATAGGCAAAATAAAATCCTCTTTATCAATGCGCAGGATATTGCAACCGTTATTGACCGAGCACACAGCACATGGACGGATGAGCAGATACAAGAAATTGCCAGCATTGTACGGCGTTACAGAGGCGAAGAAGGTTACGAAAAGTACGAGAACATCAAAGGCCGTTGCAAAGTTGTGACACTTGATAACGTGCGTGCAAACGATTACTCACTCAATCCTGGTCGCTATGTAGAGATTATCGAAAAAGAATTGAGTGATGTGGATTTTGACGCACGCATGAAAGAGCTTATGAGCGAGTTTACCGCTCTTACCAAAGAGGCACACGGGCTTGAACAAAAGATTATGGAGGATTGGAATAGAATCTTATAACAAATACATTATGGCTTATATTTTTATGGACGAAAGCGGAGATCTGGGATTTGATTTTTTGAAAAAGAAAACTTCGAAATTTTTCATCGTCTCCTTTCTGTTCATTAGCGATGAAGCGAAGAAAAAGAAGGTAGAGAAAATTATAAAAAAAGTTTTCGCGGGATTCAGTAAGAAAGAGGTTAAATTTCACCACGGCACATTGCATGCTTTTAAAGAAACTCAAAAAGTTAGAACATTTATACTCGGCCACCTCTCCCAAATTCCGGTGTCCGTAATGGCGATTCGTCTTAATAAGACGAATGTTCATACCTCCCTCCGGGACGAAATGCACATTCTCTACAACTATGTAACAAATATTTTGATTGATAGAATTTTGAAAAAGAAAATTCTACCTAGGGACAGAAAAATCCACTTAATCGCATCTCAAAGAGAGACCAATAAATTTTTAAACGTCAATTTCAAGGCGTATCTTGAAAAACAAGCAAAGAATAAACACGAAATAAATATTGAGGTTGAGATAACTCCTTTTTTCAAAGAAAAATGTCTTCAAGTAATTGATTTTGTATCGTGGTCACTTTTTAGATATAAGGAACGGGGTGATAATTTTTATCGCAAACAAATTGACAATCTTATCATTGATGAAAACGATCTTTTCCCATAACAAAGAACCTTGCTCGCCGAGACCTAAGCCTCAAGGGGAACCATACGGAGCCCCACGAACAAGGAATTACCTTCTGTACCAATTGTAGCTAAAAAGTCCAAAATAAGCAAATTAAATTATAATTTAACCTTAAAATAAGCCTAAACTACACATTGTAACCTATGAAAAAAGAAACGCCGCTCACATTATCGCAACTAAAAACTATCTGGGGAAAAGACTGGGATTTTTTTGTGGAAAAAATCATTCCAAATTGTTTCTGTCACACATGCAAGGAAGTTGTGACGATTGTTGATTTTAAAATTGCGGTGAATGATTTGAACGACGTTATCCTCGAGGGGAAGTGCGCTGTTTGTGGTGATCCGGTGAATCGGTATACGGAGACGGGTGAAAATGAGGAGTATGTGGGAAGGATTAAGAAGGTGCTTAGAGAAAAGAAGAAGTAATTTTTAACGTATGGCAACTTTTCGGAAAGTAAAAATAAGAAATATTGCAAAGATTAACCCTCATTCCATAGGGCGTAATTTTAATCATGAAACAATTGAATATGTAGATATTTCGAGTGTTGGTACCGGCAACTTCATTGAAATTCAAGAGATGAGTATCCAGAATGCACCTAGTAGAGCCAAGCGATTGGTGAAATCAGGTGATACAATTCTTTCAACTGTTAGACCCAACAGAAGGTCATTCTTTTATTTTAAAAATCCAAAAGAAAATACTGTTGTTTCTACGGGATTTGCTGTTTTAAGAGCAATCGCAAATAATGACCCAAGATATTTGTATTACTCTGTTATTGATCAATCATTCACTGACTATTTAACAAAAAATGCTAAGGGCTCTGCCTATCCTGCAATTGACTCAAATATAATCTACGATGGAGACATTTTTATTCCTGAAAAAATAGAAGACCAATCTCGCATCGCCTCCATCCTCTCCGCCTATGACGATCTCATCGAAAACAACGAAAAGCGCATAAGGGCTTTGGAAGAAATTGCGCAGCTTCTTTATACCGAGTGGTTTGTGAAATTCAAATTTCCTGGCCATGGGAAAATAAAAATGGTGGATAGTGGTACTGATTACGGCATGATTCCTGAAGTGTGGGAGGTGAAGCGATTAGGAGAAATTGCTGATTTGATTATGGGACAATCTCCAACGTCAAATCACTATAATTTAAACAGAGAAGGTCTACCCTTTCATCAAGGAGTTGCTGATTTTGGCAGTAAATATCCAATCGATAGAGTCTATTCAACAGCTGGGAATAAATATGCGAGAAAGGATGATTTGTTGTTTAGTGTTCGAGCACCAGTTGGACGAATGAATATAGCGACTAAGGAAATTATTCTTGGGCGTGGTTTATCTGCTATTCGGCATAAAAATCGTAAACAATCATTCCTTTTTTTAATGTTTAATCAAAAGTTTACAGCAAAAGATATGATTGGTAATGGAGCAATCTATAAGTCGGTGAATAAGGCAGAATTGGAAAATCTTAAATTTGTTGTTCCAACAAAAGAAATAGCTGAAGATTTTGAGGCTATCGTTAGTTTATATTTTCATGATATGGAGAGATTGACCATGGAGAATATGATTTTATCAAATATGCGCGATCTTCTTATTCCCCAATTGGTCACTGGAAAACGAATTTTAAAATAATTTCATGCTTAAAAAATTTTACCAATCAAAAGTCGAAGAAATAAGATTAAAATACGAAAATGTTTGTAATTTTGTAGAGCACAACGGAGAAAAGGGCAACGAAAACGAGCTGATTCTTATTGATTTTTTAAAGGACTTTTTACCCAAGAGTTACTCGATCGGGAGGGGCTTCATAATTGATAGTGAAGGTAATACTTCTAATCAATGTGACATAGTTATTTATGATAACTTTTATAATCCCAATTTGATAAGACTTAATAGTATTACTTACTTTCCAGTCGAAAGCGTCTATTGTGTTATTGAGGTAAAAACAACAGTTAGAGATGAGGATATGAAGAAATCATTTGAAGATGAAAAGAAAATAAATAGCCTTTCTTTTAAGGAGGAAAATGTTACATATACGAGCGGCGGAGCATTGCTCTTTTCAAAAACGAAAAAACCAAATTACTTTTTATTCGGCTACAAGTCCGATTCTAATGTAACCGAAACTATTTTAAAAAGATTTAAAGCTAACCCAATCGAAACCTGTTTCATACTCAATATGGGAGTTCTTAGTAGCAGTGAAAAAAAGATAGAAGGTATAAATGTACAACAAGCTAGGTTCGAAATTGCCTATTTGCGAGATTTAGAAGACCAAAAAAATGCAATATTAGAAAAATATAACAGTGGAAGTGATTTTTTTGAATTAGACTGTGTTAAATATCCAATCATAAAATATCAAGATCAGATATGTTTAGTTGATTATGTGAAGAATTTTTTAATATTTTTATTTCTAATAAATTTTTATATTACGAATAAGCAAATTGGCAGAAATTATCTAAAACATTATTTCCCATTGGACAAACTTCTTGTAATTACAGAAAATATATGAACAAATTCACCGAAGACCAACTCATCGAGCAAACAGTTATCAGCCTTGTCAAAAAGCTGTGGAACGATAAGACATGCCATATAAACGCCTACAAAGACGAAGATGATGGCAAACTTGGTCGTGAACACCGTGGCGAGGTGGTGCTGAAAAAGTTTTTGCTTCCGGCGCTTAAAAAACTCAATACGAATGTTCCAAAAGAGATGCTTTTGATGGCTATGGATGAGTTAACGCGTGATCGAAGCCATCTTTCGCTAGTGAATGCCAATCATGAGATATATAAACTTTTGCGCGATGGTGCGAGCATAATGAACGCTAACGAAAATGGTGTTCGAGAAACGGAGCGTATAAGATTTTTTGATTTTAAGAATTCAATAAATAATCACTTTCTCTGTGTATCGCAATTTTGGATCACCGGTGAAATGCACACACGCCGTCCGGACGTAGTGTTGTTTGTGAATGGTATCCCGCTCATGTTGCTCGAACTCAAGGCTTCGCATAAAAGCCTTGTGGATGCGTATAAAGACAATATTCGCGATTACAAAGATACCATTCCAAAACTCTTCTGGTATAACATGGGGATTATTATTTCCAATGGCATAGAGAATCGATTTGGTTCACTCACTTCGCCATATGAGTTTTTTAACGAATGGAAAAAGGCAGAGAGAGAGGAAGATACTTCAAAGACCGACCTTGGCACCATGATCAATGGAGTCTGCGACAAATCACGCCTGTTAGATATTTTTGAAAACTATGTTTTGTTTGATGAATCCAAGGGTGAAGCAAAGAAGATTATCCCGCGCTATTTCCAATATTTTGGCGTCAATAAAGCCTTTGAGAAAGTTATTCATCGCAAAGAAAATAAAGGAAAACTAGGCGTGTTTTGGCACACACAAGGGTCTGGGAAATCATACTCGATGGTCTATCTCTCCCAGAAAGTGCTGCGCAAACTGACAGGCAATTTTACTTTTGTGATTGTGACCGATCGCTCCGCTTTGGATCGACAGGCCTACAAGGAATTTGCCAGCGTAGGAGCCGTTTACGAAAAGGAAGTACGAGCTGACAGCATCGTGCATTTGCATGAGCTCTTGGCACAGGATCATCGCCAGATTTTTACTACCATTCAGAAATTTCAGGATATTGAGGGCGCTATTTCAACACGCGACGACATTATTCTCATGACCGATGAAGCGCATCGCACGCAGTACGATCGAATGGCACAAAACATGCGTAAAGCCCTGCCAAATGCTTCTTTTATGGGATTTACCGGAACGCCTCTTTTGGCTAATGGTGAAGAAAAAACGCGCGAAACTTTTGGTGAATATGTATCCGTATATAATTTCGGCCAGTCCGTAGCAGATGGCGCGACCGTACCGTTATTTTACGAAAACCGAGTACCGCGTCTTGAAAATGTGAACGACGATCTTGAAAAGGATTTAAACAAAGTCATGGAGTTTTACGACCTGAATGATGAAGAGGAAGAGAAGCTGGAACAGGAATTCTCCACCTTTTACCACCTTGTAACACGGGAAGACCGCTTAAACGCCATTGCACGCGACATCGTGGAGCACTTTGTTGGTCGTGGATACGACGGCAAGGCGATGGTTGTTTCGGTCGATAAAAAGACTGCCGTGAGGATGTACGCCAAAGTTAAAGCCGAATGGGAACGTCATTTGGCTAAACTTCGCATGGATTATTCCAGAACCAATGACGATCGTGAATTAGCTAAAATCGAAGCACAATTGGCACGACACGATGATGTGGATATGGCCGTCGTGGTGAGCCAGAGCCAGAATGAAATTGCGGATTTAGAGCCATTTGAGATCGATATGCGGCCACTTCGTGAACGCATGCAACGCGAGAGCCTCGAAGAGGAGTTCAAAAAGCCTGACAGCAATCTTCGAATCGTTTTTGTGTGCGCCATGTGGATGACGGGATTCGATGTACCAAATCTTTCAACGCTATACCTTGATAAGCCACTCAAAAATCACACTCTCATGCAGACTATTGCCCGTGCCAATCGTGTGGCTGAAGGCAAGAAGAATGGCCTGATTGTGGATTATATCGGCGTGTTCAAGAACATTGAGCGGGCACTTGCGCTCTATGCTGTCAACGGCGCCGATGAAAACGACATTATTCGGAGCAAAGATGAATTGGTGAGCCAACTAAAAAACCTGCTCGAAACAGTGAAAGAATTTTTGCAGGGTGAACAGATTGATATCGATGTTCTTCTAAAAGTTCCAAATGAACAAAAACTACTTTTGATTGCGAAATATGCCAATACCATTATCGGCCAGCCGGAGAAGAAAAAGGTGTTTCTGAACCTTGCCAGCGATTTGCAGAGCGCTTATCAATCGGTATTGCCAGCTCCTGACGCTGAAGATTATTACGATCAGGTAACTGCTATTCGTGTGATAGCCTCGCGTGTGCGCGACGTAGGAGCACAAAGCATCGATATTTCACAGGTGCAAAAGGATTTGGAAGACCTGCTCGATAAATCAATTCAAGCAGGTGAATATGTCATCCCGCAGCATAAACGAGTAAAGGACTTAAGCAGCCTTGATGCAAATGCTCTCCATGATTTCTTTGCTGGTCTTGAAAACAAAAATCTCCAAGCCGAGAGCATGAGAGCTGAACTTGAACAGAAAATAAAAGAAATGATGAAACGCAATAAAAAACGAGGCCGTTTTATGGAACGACTGAATTCAATTCTTCAGCAGTACAACAGCGGCGCTCATGACACCGATCAGCTCTTCGATGATTTGGTTGATTTGGCAAAAAGTCTGGATGAAGAAGAACAGCGAGCAGTTAAAGAAAACTTGAGCGAAGAGGAACTCGCTATTTTTGATCTGCTCTTAAAGGAAAATCTGAACCCAGACGAGGTTGAAAAAGTACGGAAGGCTGCTCACGAATTATTGGCAAAACTCAAAACAGAAAAGCTGGTGCTTGATTGGCGAGAGAAGGAATCGACCAGAGCAGGCGTTAAAACAACGATTATCGATGTTCTATACAATTCACTGCCAGAACCAACGTATTCACAGCAGGAATGCGATGCCAAAGGAATTGAAGTCTATAATTTTGTGTACGAACGTTATAGGAATATGGGAGAGTTTGTTTATGCTTAAATTGCACTATGTCTGAATACTACAACTCACAGCGTACACGTAATCTCTACGATTCAAACCGCAGTAATCCTTTTAAGCTCAGCCGTTCGAAGATCGATCTATTTTTAAATTGCCCTCGTTGTTTTTATTTGGACCGAAAGCTTGGCGTTGGTAGACCGCCCGGATTCCCATTTGCTTTAAACAGTGCCGTTGACGCTCTCCTTAAGCATGAATTTGATATACACAGGGCAAATGGCACAAAACACCCGCTCATAGAAAAGTACGGCATAGATGCACGTCCTATCCCGCATGATGACCTGGATAAGTGGAGGCATAATTTTACCGGTGTCCAATTCTTGCATGAGCAGACAAACCTTTTGATTTATGGTGCCATTGATGATCTTTGGCAAAACTCAAAGGGAGAATTCATTGTGGTGGACTATAAGGCTACGGCAAAAAATAAGGAGATTACCGCACTGGACAAAGACTGGCACGAGGGCTACAAACGCCAAATGGAAGTTTACCAATGGCTTTTAAGACACAATGGATACACCGTTTCGGATATTGGATATTTTGTCTATTGTAATGGAAAAGCGAGTGGAACTTTTGAAGGAAAACTTGAATTTGATCTCACGCTCATTCCTTATACGGGGAATGATACATGGGTTGAGAAGACGATTTTTGAGATTAATAAATGCCTTACATCTGATCAAACCCCAGAAGCTAATGATGCTTGCGATTATTGTGCGTATATAAGTGCTGTAAATTCAAAATTTTAAAACCCAACCAAATCGACCATAGTACTGCGCTGCTATATTTGCGCAATTGCAGCTCCTTCTGCTCCGGGTATAGATTTCTGCCGAATGTCAGCGCTATATTGTTCGATGGCGTCTATAGCGCCGTAGCGGGTAGCGCGAACTCCATAATTAAGAAACGTAGTCGCAATATCTGCGCGGTCGGTGATGCGCGGATCAATGCTTAAAGAAAGCGCATTGCCGGTTTTTGTTTTATACCAAGTTTGAATTCCTTTAAAAAGCTTGCTTTGGAGAAAAGCGGATTTGTTTTGAAGAACAAGGCGGCTGTCTGCATTTACCTGTGTTTCAGTAAGATCCGGAATGTCGTGATGAATGATGAGAAAATGGCCTATTCTTGCAAATCGCTGCTGAACAGAAGTGGCAGTCGGCTTTCTTTCATCGGCTTCCGTTAGTCTTCCGGAAAGCCGTTCTTCAACAAGATCAGCCCAAACTCCAAAAACATTTGAAAGCACTTTTCCTTCCGAGCTGTGATATGCACTGAGCACAAAAGCCATGCATCGGGAATTATTCATATCAAAGGCTTCACCGTTCAAACGATATAAACGCTCAACCCTCGGAATGATTTCAGACACACGCAGCGCAGCAACTTCAGCATTAAAAGAAGGATCATCAAGGAGTTTTTGCCTTAATTCTTCCGGCTTAAGTCCGAATTTTTGAGCATCTCCAGGCAGAACGCGTACCTGGAATAATCCAAGCGATTTATTTCTAACACCGATTCGCTCGAGAACGCGTTTTGCTCCTTTGCGGCTCATAAAAGGAACCCATCCGCTGCCTTCCTGCTTTTGTTCCATAGAAAGAATAAGCGCAAGCGCCTTTCTTGCATTCGGATCTAAAGTTGCATTTTCAATCCAAAGACGTTCATCGCTTGAAAAATTAGCTTCTCTAAGAGACGCGCCGCCGGGCAATTTATCCGGAATAAACACGGCTGCCGCACGCCGCAGTTCGTGAATATGGTTTACAACCGCTTGCAAAAAATGGGTATCAAAATAAATAACGCTGCCGGCCTGGAATTTTTGAACCGCAAGAATAATACCAGTGTCATCCACTGCAACTGAAAAATCTTTATTCGCCGCATCGATAGCCGTGATAATAAACCGTTTTTCTTTTCCGGAAAGTTTAGCGAGCCGCTTTATGTCCGGGAGATTGAAAATTTTTTCTAGGAGCGCTTGCGGAGATTGATTCGGCTGTATAATAAAAAGAAACGAATCGGGTTTCTGTTTATGGAATTCAGCCGCATGATCCAAACGCACTTTGGAAGTAGCGGAGGCCAACCCGCCTTTATTACTCACTTCCATCGCAATATCGGTTAAATCAAACAGAGGAACCGGATCAAGCGGTCTTATTTTTCTGGCATCAAGCCCGGCGCGTTCATATGCATAATGATGATATGGAAGTTCTTTTTCCAAAACGCCTTTTTCGCGCAGCACATCGTCAATTGTCTGGCCCGGTTTGAGATAAAAAATTTCAGCGATACGATACGGCGGTTCAAGCGGGGGATTGCGCCGTTCTTCCGGAATACGATCCGGATTGAGTTTGAGCGCGTCAACAAGATCATATTTGCCGGTCAGCATAAGTTCAGTGAGGCCGACCATGCGATTTTTATCAAAGAAACGATCCGTAAGCATAATATCCTCCCATTCCAAATGATCATTTTGATAAACGCTGGCCTCGGAACCGTCTTGGCGGAAAAAATTTCCGTTTCTGTAAAAAAGCTGTTCGCCATTTAGATAAACGCGCGACCGGCGCTCTTTCGGATCCGCTTTGCCATCAAGAAACATCCAATGGAGATTTGGAGGCGCAAAGCTGAAATTTGCAAGCACGACTTCTTTTACAGACTTTGGTTTAGAAGGCGATTTAAAAACTCCTAAATTCAAATACTTCCTGCCCTCGCCGAGATTCACAGCCACATGTGAATTTAAACTGTCTGCTCCGCGCTCGCGATTTGCCTCAACGATCGTTTGGCTAAAATGGGTTCCGCGATAAAAGAGCGTAACGAGAGAAGGCGGCTGATTGGGAATGGCCGCCGCAGAACGGTAAAATTTTCTAAAAATAGATCCATAATAGGGCGTTTCTTTTGCTTTTTGTCCGCGGACACGGATAAATCTTCCATTAGGAAGCCGTACAACAAAAGACAAAGTCGGGCGACCGTTTCTGATTTCAAAAAATTGATTCATGGAAGCCGCTACGCTTGCATTTCCGCGGCTTAAAAGCGTTCTTTTTATTTCCCAGGCATCTTTGCCTTCTATGCGAAAATCGCGAATGGTTCTTGAACCGATGTAGTAGCGAAGCACTTCCGTGGCATACGCAGCGCATACGGTTTCTTTTGCATCTTCAGAAAGAAGTTCAAACGGTTCGCCCCAATTTCTTAAAACATCCGGAGATAGTCGAAAATTATTTTGATGATAATCGGGAACCGTCAGCGCTTGATGTTCAAATCCTGGAAGAAGATCACGGAGCGAAAGTTCAGCGCGTTTTTTTACTTCCGCGCGCCTTTCAATTTGGCGATCACGTAGATCAGTACGGCGGCTTGAAGCTGCATCAAACTCTCCAACGAGCTCGCCTGCTGCATCGATGAAACGAATTTTTCCTTCCTGAATTTCTATTGAAGCCGTTTTGTCCCGTACTTCTAGAGCAAAATCATTGAATCCGCTTTTATATCCGCTAGTCAGGGCCTGTTCATGAATTGCGTGATACACATCAAAAGCATGATGCTTGGCTTTTTCTTCATCTCCATTATAAATTTTATCACGAAGAAAATCTTGTATATTTACTGTCGGCGATTTGCTTTTCGAATAATCTCCTTTTAGCCCCGAAATTCCACGGAGATCCGCAAATTCATAAAAATCATATCCGCGATTTATCCGCCGATTAAGAGCTCCATAATCATACTGTTCGCGGATTTCGGCCATGGGAAATCATTGAGAATTCGCTGAAAGTTCCAGCTGCTTAAGCCGGTATAAAATTTTTGCGATTTCGCCGCGGGTCATTGGTTTTGCCGCGTCCACTGTATTGTTTTGCACTTCCAAAATATTTTTCTTAACAGCTTCCTGAATATATGGCGCAAACCAATCACCGACCGTCACGCCTTGCGGCAAGGCGATGAGAATTTCCGGATCAACGTCGGTTTTTGCGCCTACAAAAAGCATGGTTAAAAATTCCGCAAGATTCACGTTTGTAGCAGGCTGAAATGTTCCATCCGGATAGCCTTTCACAAAACCTTCATCAAACGCGGTGGAAATAAATTTCGCATACCATGCTTCGCGGGAAACATCCGGGAAATTCGTTTCAATTTTTTCACGGATTTCCGCATTGATGGCGCGGAGAATAAAAGTAACCGCTTCTGCGCGGGAGACTTCGCGATCAGGTTGAAATGTTCCATCCGGATAGCCGGCAACCAAACCGGCTTTTTTGAGTTCTGTGAGCGCTTCGAAATATGGGCTGTCTAGCGGAATATCAGTAAAAGACTGTGGATTATACAAAATCGCCGTAGGGGCGGAAGACGAGCCCGTGTTTTCTACCAAAAACTCATGAGTGGAGGATTCACCCGGAGGCTCTGGCGAGGGTTGAGGGTTTAGGGTAGAGGGTTGAGTGGGAGATACCGCTGGAGCCGGCTCGATAGCAGGCTCCGGATTTACTGGTTCCGGAGTCGCGATTGGAACGACAATTTGCGGCGGCGGTTCTGCAGAAACAGGCTCTGGCAAAATTTCTGTAGTTATCACAGGCATTTCAGTCGCCGAAGGTGCTTCCGCTACAGCCGATTCCAAAATTATAACCGGTTCTGGAGTTGGCTCTGGAGAAACCAGCGCCGGTTGCAATTCCGGTTCCGGAATAATTTCAAATTCCTGCGATGAAAATTCTTTATCTCTGAATCGCAGCAGCAATTTATCTTTGCCGACTTTCGTCTCTTTCAAAAATACAAAATTTACAATACCGGTTTTAAGACTTTTTGCGGTTAATTTCGGACGGTTTATAACTCCATTTCCGTTTAGCAGCGAAAGCTGAACTTCGTCCGCGAACACCGGATTTGTAAGTAGATTTCCATTTTCATCAAATGCTTGGATCATGAATTTAATTTCCGTGCCTTCCTCAAATTGCGTTCCATTCACGGTTTGTATAAGAAAAGCGGTTTTGCCATAAGCATCCGTAATTTGCGCAATTGCTTTAGTTACTTCCGGTTGCGAAGAAACCACGAGCGTTTGATCGCCAAGATACTTTTGAACATACTTCATGGAATTAATCGTATAGGCGATGGCATTTTCTTGTTTCAAGCCGTTGTTAATCGCTTCAAAGAAAGAGTATCCGGCGGCGCGCTGATCAGCTCCGGTAAACGGCCAATACGGATGCCATGACGCCGAATCATTATCAATTTGGAAATGAAGATGCGGCGTGGTTGCAGTTCCGGAACTTCCGGAAAAACCAATAAGCTGGCCTTTTACAACAACATCATTCACATTCACAGAAATTGAGCTCAAATGGCTGTAAGAAGAGTAAATCGTTGCAGCCGCATTCGGATCATCCGGCGACGGGAATTTGTTGTGCTGAATTACAATATGATTTCCAAAACCGCCGTTGCCATACTGCGTTTTGACAACCGTGCCGTTTGCCATAGCATAAACAGGCGTGCCTTCCGGAACTTTGATATCAACCGCAGGATGGCTTCCGCTTCCTTCAATTCCATCAAGCCTGTAACTGCCGAGGTACGGCGTGGAGTAGGTGATTTTTTCATTGCGGATCATGTCGTCTGCAGGATCATTCCATTTCAAGGTGCTTAGCGGGATTGCTAAACGAGTCGGATTATAAGCCGGCAGAGCGATGATTTTTTCCGGCGGAATTGCAGAAAATGCAGCCTTTCGTTCAGTTTCCGTAAGCTTTACCCAGTCAGGAATTTGCTTTAAAGGAAAAGTCGTGCCGTCGTATGGCGCATGTTCCGGAACAGGAGAAAGTACGCTTGTGAGATATTTTGCTCCCCGTTCGCCAAAAAATGCGATAAGCAAGGTTAAAACAGATGTAATTATTACAATAATGAGTGTTTTCGGCTCCAGAAGAAAAAGTTCCTTCTTTGGCCATGCGTCCTTGCCAAGCGGCGCATCCGTTGTATTTTTCTTTTTATTTGCCATTTTGCTTTTTATTTATTATATAATTATACCATAATCAAGATACCTCCGCAAAATATGGCAATGCGCGTAATCTCATCATCAGATAAGGAAACTCGAGATTTTGGAGCCAAACTCGGAAAAAAGCTCGGAAACGGCTTAATCTGTCTTTACGGAGACCTTGGAGCAGGAAAAACTACCTTTGTGCAAGGTTTGGCAAAGGGCCTAGGCATTAAATCAAAAGTCGCGAGTCCGACTTTTACCTATCAAAGGATTCATAAAGGACGCGTAAAACTTTACCATTTTGATTGCTATCGCCTCGAAAAACCCGATACGCTTATACTTGAAGAAATTAGTGAAGCCATTAAACGCAATGACGGCATTGTAGCCGTGGAATGGGCGGAAAAAATTGCAGATTTTTTGCCTGCCAAGCGCATGGAAATTTCTTTAGAATATAAAAACGAAAAAACGCGGCGTATAATTACAAAAAACTATGACAGACGATGAAGTCTCCGGTCTTATTGAAGAATTTCATATGCCGCTCCATGTTCAACGGCACTGTGCGGCGGTTGCAAATTTTGCAAAGGAATTGGGGAAAAAATTAATAGCTGCTGGCGAAAAAATGGATCTTAAACTTCTGCACCATGCTGCGCTGCTCCATGATTTAGTGCGCGTGGTTGATTTTAAAAAATTTGAGCCGGAGGAATTTCCGGATCCGATTTCGGCCAAAGATATTGCTTTTTGGAAAATGCTGCGCGAGAAATATAAAGGGTTACATCATGCCGAGGCCGGCGCTCGCATTCTTGAGGAGCGCGGATTTAAAGAAATCGCCCGCCTTGTACGCAGCCATCGCTTTTTACAAATCAAGGAAGGATTTAATTCATGGGAAGAAAAAATTCTCTATTATGCTGATAAACGGACAAAGCACGACAAAGTGGTTACCCTAAAAGAAAGGCTTGCAGACGGCCGCCAACGCAATGCGCCGGAAACTGAAAATACCAAAGAAGCGGCGGAGCTCGACGAAAAGGTATTCACACTTGAGCGCGAAATACTCACGAAGATTGGGGAGGCGAAACCAATTGATTGAGGATGCGTAGCGTTTTAGCGTCCACGTTTCCGGAAGCATCCAAGCCATGGCTCTTTTGAAACGCTGTCACTGAATTTTTCGTAATATCGCCATAATATTCCGTTGTCATCCTGCCTGGAAAAAATCCCAATCGCTTTAATACTTTTTGCAGTCGATCCACGTCGCTACCACGGCTTCCGTAAAGCAAAGGACCTGCAAATGCATTTGGCGCAACAACACCGACAACAAGGCTCTTCTCATCATTCAGCCGCGCTGCAACAACCTCTTTTTGTTCAGTTGTCTGTGCGACGGTTTTTTTCTGATTTTGCCGAGCTGAAGCAATATCATTAAGCTTTTCAAGCGTTTTAGGGCCGGCAATTCCTGAACCAAAATCCGTTTCTTTTTCAACAATTCCGAATGTTTGCTGAAATTTAAAAACCGCATGCTGCGTTACTTTGCCAAAATATCCGGTTGGTTCAAGTCCAAAGAAATGAAGACGCTTGAGTTCATCCTGCAAAAGCGCCACTTGCGCGCCTTTGCTGTTCAATTCCAGCGACTGCGTAAAAACGGTTTTAGAAAGCGGCGTTAGCGATCGCGTAATCATGAGTTCCTGCGATGGCGTATATGACTGTGCGACGAAACTTTCAAGAGCCGCCTTTGTTTTTGGGCCATATATGCCTGCGCCAAAATCTTTCGGCGAATGAATTAAATCCGCATCGATTTGAAAACGCAGCACCGCATCAAGCGTTTTATCCTCAAAATTTCCAGTAACATTCTCCTTCTTTAAAAATCCCAAATCAAAAAGAACTTCCTGAACATTTTTCACAGTCTCTCCCTTTGAGCCTTTTCTAAGCCCCGGAGAAGGAAGTTGCTTAACTATTTTATCGCGCTTTTCTTCAAGAATTGCTTCGAGCGCATAGCGCGACCGCGGTCCAAAATTTCCAGCGCCTGAATCCTCGCCATTGGGAATCACATTTCTATCAATCTGAAATTGCGTAAGCGCCGCATTTGTTTCAGCGCCGAAATATCCTGTCACATCGTTTTTAAAATACCCGAGTTTCTTTAAAAAACGCTGGAGTTCATGCACTTGCGGTCCATCATCGCCGACAGCCAAATCGGTTTTAAAATACGTGCTGCGCTCTGGAATCACTCTGATATCTGCCAATGGAATGCCGGCGATATTTACAGATTCCTGAATATTCGAGTCAATGCCGTAAACCTTTACTTCCAATGTCCGCATGCCCCACCAAAGCGCCCGCCGCAAACCTTCTTCGCCCTCGCCCATCCAAATATCAAGACGGTTGCCTTTGATTGCGCCGCCGCGGTCGTGAATCGCAACTGTTCCAAAACCCGGAATCTCCATTTTTGTTCCAAAAGGATATTCGCGCGAAGAAGCTGCCATGCCCGGATAAACTAGCGTTCCATCAGCGCTGTGCACGCCTTCGCCGTTCAACCTAACATCGCCTTCAAAACTGCCTGTGATGTATCTGGATTGATTTGGAAGCGGCGTGTAATAACTCGATATAACAAATGTTTTAGTGTATGGAAAATTTTGCGGTGCCGAGTTTGCAGTTGAGTTTTCAGCGGACTGCGCATAACCGCGCGGCGTGACTGCAAAAAGCAGAAGGATACCCAACGTAATCCAAAAAATTATTCTTATACCGCGCATCGCGGAAACAACGCTGAAAAATTTTGTTTTCATGATTTTAGGGTTTGTTTTTAATCTTTTTATTTTATCACAAAAACGTCTTCTAATCCGGCATATACCCTTGCGTAATTTTATACATCTGCTCCAATTCTCCTGATAATCTCGCGGCTTACATATTCCTTTGGCCGACCGTATTTCAGTCGCGAAAGCTGTTTTAGAGCCTCTGCTAAATTTTTATCTCCGGTTTCGGTATACGGATTCACTGGCGTAACGCTGAAAGGCCGGCTGGGCTGGGTATCAATGGAAAGTTTCATGCAGGCCTTATATTTATCAATGTTTATTAAATCTTGATCCGAAAAAACAGGCGCCATTTCTTTTCCCATATATTCTCCGTCCTGCGCGCCGATTTTGTAGCACATAATACTGCCGACGTTTCCGAAAATAGCGTCTTTCAAACTTACTTTTCGCGCGCCTTTTTTGGCTTCGTTTCCTTCCAGCTGCGCAAGGTATTGATGAGCGATATTCAAACCGAGACGATATTTTCTTGCTTCAGACAAAATCACTTCAATTGATTCAGTAACGTAGTTTTGAAATTCATCAATATAGAGAAAGAAATCGCGGCGATCTTTTTTCTCAAGCCGCTGCCGCTGCAACGCGGCCATTTGCAATTTACTTACAATAATAAGTCCGAGAAGCTTGCTGTTAATTTCGCCGGTTTCACCTTTTGCAAGATTCATGAGAAGAATTTTTCCCTCCTGCATTACTTTATAAAAATCAAACGCGGATTTCGTTTGGCCGATTATATTGCGCATCATAGTATTCGTGACGAATGCGCCGAATTTCGCGGCAAAGTAGGGGATCATTTCCTGTTTTTCTCGGGCTCCGGTTTTCGCCATTTGATGAATCCAGAACGATTTCACGATCGGATTTTTCACTTTGCTCGTTTTGTAGCGCTGAAAATCATCATCCGTAAAAAGACGGACAATATCGGTGAGCGCTCCGCCTTCCGGATCATCCATGAGCGTGAGACAGCCGTTTCGGAAATAATCCTGAATGCGCGGACCGAAAATTTCCTCATCAAACAATTTAATCATGATGTTCATCGCATCAAGCGCAACCATGTCTTTTTCCTCATCAGTCGAAGCTTCAAGCAAATTGAGCCCCATCGGCCGTTCCAAATCAGCCGGATTAAAATAAATCACGTCATCGGCGCGCTCGCGGGGAATAAACGGCATAATGTCTTCAATAAGCGATCCATGCGGATCAATGACGCAAATCCCGTCGCCGTTTTGCAGATCCTGCCGGATCATGACTTGAAGAATTGAAGATTTGCCGGTACCCGTTTGTCCAATAACATAAAAATGCCGGAAGCGATCTTCGCGTTTAATGCGCACCTCGCGCGTTTGGCCGCGAAAACTGTTGTGGCCGAGCAAAATCCCTTCGGACGGTAGATTTGCAGGCGCCGGCGAGATTTTGAAATTCTGCCACGCGAGGGTTGAACCTCGGTTATAACGGATATTTGGAAAATGAAAAAGACCCGCAAGTTCTTCGGAGGAAAGAATCATTCTCCGATTCAAAAGCCGCATAACCCAAGGCCGTTTCAGGGTTCGAAGAATATAGTTATTAACAATTGCCTTTGCTGAATGATATTTCGTTCTATGAAGAGCATTATTATCGGTTGTATTATATTGCGAGAAACCGCTCCGGACATTTACTAGCTGCTCTTTTGCCTGGCGGTATGTCGGCGCGGCAGTAATGATGCGGATGACAGTTTCATATCCCATCTTTGTATTCTTTTCTTCGATCGCTTTCACTTGATCGTCAGTCATGGGCGTTGTGCGCGTAGATCCTTTATTCGTATCCATATTTTCTTTCAGATCTTCGGCGCCGCGCACGCTGATGCCGAATAACGTTCCAAGCCAAGAAACAGGATTCCACCAATGGAATTTCTTCTCATGGACGAAAATTTCTTCAGCCCGCTTACGACCTTTTTCTTGCCATCCATCACCGGCCGGCCGCACGACAATTTGAATGGAAGCGCCTTCATCCGTCCCGAGTTTTGACAAAACATTGCTTAAAGTATTGAGCGGATCAGAACCCATGCGCTGATACGTCCGCAGCGGAAACCACGGCGCCTTGAGCATGCGCATATAGCATCCGGCAACGCGGGAATTCGGCTTAAAAATGTTGTAATCGGGAACTTCCTCGATATAAGCATCGGGATAAAACCCTGTTATTTGTTTTTCAATAAGCGGAACCACGTGGCGCGGCACCACGACATAAAGAAAAATCTGATTGTTAAATACGGCATACTCAAGGGAGAAAAAATCCTGGCCGATAATGTAATATTTAAAATCCTCTTCGTGAATCGAATGAATCGCTTCAAAAAAATGGGTCATAACTCCGATCATTTCTTTAAAATCCTTTTCGCTCGCATATGTAGACCCCTCCTTTTCCCGATCTTCCTTTGATTCCTTCTTTGGAAT
Source organism: Candidatus Peregrinibacteria bacterium (assembly GCA_016186205.1). Lineage (GTDB taxonomy): Bacteria > Patescibacteriota > Gracilibacteria > UBA1369 > UM-FILTER-53-11 > JACPMA01. The sequence continues at coordinate 23,187 of JACPMA010000011.1, forward strand.
AAGCACTTTTAAAAACGCCATATTTAAACATCGACCGCGGTTCGCGCGCGTTCGAAGAAACCACCATAGCAAGAGGAGAAGGAGGATGGCCGCGCCAATGAGGATAAGAATACTTTCAAATACCATACTTCCTCCTTAGTATATCATTCAGTTCGCCGAAGAGCTCTTGGTCTTTTTATTAGTTTTCTTGGTTGACTTCTTTGCTGACTTTTTCTTTGAAGATTTCTTGACGGTTTTTTTCGATTTCTTCGCCGCTTTCTTTACTGTTTTTTTCGATTTTGCACTTCCTTTTTTAATTGAAGAATCAGCTGATTTGATTGATTTTGAAGCCTTTTCTTCGATCTGCTTTCGGCTTGCTGCAATCCTGGCAACTAAATCTTCAATTTCAAAACCAAATACTTTTCCTTCTTTATCAGCATCAACAAGTTCCTGGAATTCCACACGCATAAGGTTGAAATTTTTAAAATCTTCCGCAACCGCTTTGGACTGCAAAGAATCGGGCTTTAGGGATTTCGAAAAATTATCCGCCCATTTAAAATCTTCCTGGATGCCGATATATTGATTTTGAACTTTAGTGCCTTTATCAAGAAACACAAGGCTTTGTTTTACCTTCGCAAGATTGTCTGCTTCAAACTGGCGCGCTGATTCGTCTATTTTTCTTATTACTTCTCGAGAACATTGCGTTTGCGAAGAAAGTTTTTTAAGATTTCGCGAACCCTTTGCGCTTTCCTTCAAAAATTTGTAGAAAACTTTTTTGAATTCCGGATTTTGAACATCTGTAGCTTTAAATGCAGTATCCGCAACATGGAGAATTGCTTCCCCTTCAGCTAAAATTTTATCATCTACTGCTTTCTTATAATCGGCACATGAATCTTCTGTAATTACATCCGGTGGCAGAACGCTCACGGTTGATGGCACTTCAATCTTTACTTCTTCGCGAATAATTTGGGTGATAACAATAGGCTGCGGCGGGGGTGTAGTTGTGGTTGATGTATCGCTAGGTGGAGCTGGTTTTTTCACAGGCGCGCACTTCAAGAAATTTCCGTCTTTGTATGCTGTTCCTTTTGAAGGACAGATAATGCTTTCCTCTCCATATACGCACGGGGAGGTTGCGTTGCCGGTTCTTTTTGCAGCTTGCGCTGTACACGATGCATTCGCGCTTTTATCCGGCTGGGAATAGCATCCCCATAAATAATAGCTTGGAACAGCTTTTATTTCCGTTCCTGCAGGAAGAGCTTCCGGTTCTCCTGTTCCTTTGACAGGATCGGGTTTTCTGGGACATTGATCTTTTGGCTGCGGTTCCGGTTTTGGTTCTAGATCAGTCTTGGAAGCGCCATCAGGACAAGAACTTTGGTATATTGTTATTTTTTCACTTCCGCCTGCAAGCGTATAACTGCAAGCAACGTAGCCGCTTATGGATGACGAGCAACTGTCGAATTCATACCCAAATGAATCTTTTTGTCCTGTGCGGACAATATACGCATTCGGATCTTTACAGCGAATTGCAAGCGTGGTTCCCTTCATCATTGAACTGCAAGAAGAAGCTTCTTCTTCAGTAAAATTTTCGGGAGTGCCTCCTCGGCAAATAAGGGTGTTTGAAGTAGCTGAAGGAGAAGGAATTACTCCACCCGAGGGACACTCGCTTGCATAGATTTGTGTGGAACCAGAATTATCAGCCTTCGGAAATGAGCAGAGCTTTAAGCTTGCAACGGAACTCGAAGAAACACATTTATCATAGCCTTCGCTATCCCTACTAATAACATAATTCGCATTGCTGCAGCGTACCGCGGAGGTAAAATTTGGCGGCGGGGTACCGCTTCTACATGAACCAAAGGTCATTTCCGTTGTTGGTTGTCCAAAAACAATTACAAGACAAACAATATCTGATGCTGATTCACTGCTTTGCTGGGCTTTACTGAATTGTAATGAAAGAAGCGTAATGCCTAAAATTACCAATGCTAAAACTCCTCCGCCTATAATAATGATCTTCCTGGATTTTTTATTTTGAGTCATATTTTTTATTTTAAGGATACTTCCCTAATATTTTACCATACAAATCCGCTTAGATCAACTTTTCTTTAGTAATATGGTCTTAATGTGCATTTCGGTAATCTGTTTTTCGGGCATTTCCGAAGGCGCATCAAGCATAAGGTCGCGCGCTTTCTGATCTTTTGGAAATGCTATCACTTCACGGATATTCGGTTCATCACAAAAAATCATGACGAGACGATCCAATCCCCATGCAATGCCGCCATGCGGAGGCGCGCCGTAAGTAAAAGCCTCAAGCATATGACCGAAACGGCGTTTAGCGTCTTCTTTTGAAATGCCAAGAATATCGAAAATTTTCGCCTGCACATTCTGCTTATGGATGCGTATTGATCCGCCGCCAACTTCCACGCCATTTAATACAAAATCATATGCTTTGGCGCGTGCTTTCAGCGGTTCTTTTTCAAGAAGCGGAATATCCTCGACTTTTATGCTGCAGAACGGGTGGTGCGCGGCAGTAATGCAATTTTCTTCTTTGCTCCATTCAAACATTGGAAAATCAACCACCCAAAGAAAAGCGAATGCATTTGGATCGCGCAGTTTAAATTCGTCTCCGCATGCAAGCCGCACATGACCAAGGCTGGTGCAAGCGGTTATAAATTCATCAGCGGTAAAGAAAACTGTGTCGCCGTTTTTGATAGCGCTTGCTTTTTTAAATGCCGCGATTTCTTTTTCGTTTAAAAATTTAAGAATAGGGGATTTAAGCTCATTATTTTCCTGCGTGATGTAGGCAAGCCCCTTTGCGCCGTAGACTTTTGCTAGTTCGGTAAGTTCATCAATTTTACTGCGTGGAAATTTAGCGCCGCCCGGAACATGCAGCATTTTCACAACGCCGCCTTTTGCCGTTGCATCTGCAAAAACTTTAAACCCGCTTGATTTGAAAATTTCGGTTCCATCGAGCAGTTCCATGCCAAAGCGCATATCCGGTTTGTCCGAGCCGTATCGATTCATAGCCTCGCTCCAAGTGATGCGCGGAAAAGGTTTTTTAATAATCTTTTTATTCGGCGCGACAGCTTCGCAAAGCGCAATCATGAGCGCTTCATTTATATCCATCACGTCTTTTTCATCCACAAAAGACATTTCAAGATCGAGCTGCGTGAATTCAGGCTGGCGGTCGCCACGCTGATCTTCATCGCGGAAGCAGCGTGCGATTTGAAAATATTTATCGAGGCCTGCAATCATGGAAAGCTGTTTAAGTTGCTGCGGTGATTGCGGAAGCACATAAAATTTTCCAGGATGGAGGCGCGACGGAACAAGATATTCTCGGCTGCCTTCCGGCGTTCCTTTTATGAGAATAGGCGTTTCGATTTCCAAAAATCCTTCGCGGTCCAGAAAATCGCGGATGAATTTAATCGTACGGTGGCGCACTTCCAAATTGCGTTTCATTCGATCGCGGCGCAGATCAAGATAGCGATATTTTAGCCGAAGTTCCTCGTTTTCAATATCATCGCGGTCAATTTCAAAAGGCGGCGTTTTTGATTCATTAAGAATATCAACATTGTCACAAATGATTTCGACTATGCCGGTTTTAAGCTTTGTATTCTCGCTGCCTTTTGGTCTAGGCCGCACTTTGCCGGTCACGCGAATAACATACTCGGGACGCACTTGATCAAGAAGCGCATGCGCCTGACGCGCATGCGTGGGGTCTGCTACTATTTGAGTCATTCCATACCGATCGCGGAGATCAACAAAAATTAGCCCTCCATGGTCTCTTCTGCTCTTTACCCAGCCGGAAAGAGTCACTTCCATTCCGACGTGTTTTTCATTAAGCGCGTTACAGGTATGCGTTCGGTACATCGCAAAATAGAATACCTTCACTTCGCAACTTCTGCAATCTGACGCTTAAGTTCGCTATTTACATCTACGCCGAACGGCACAGAAATGGTTTTTGTCGCGCCGCCTTGCGACCTAATTCGAATCATAACTTTTCGATTTCCGGGATTGCCTTTTAATAGAATCTTTAAATAATCAAGCGAAGCCCCATCCATTTTTTCCGTAAGTTCTATGGAATATGGCTGATTATCTTGCTGTTGCTCATCGCTGCTTTCTTCATGAATAACATGGACATATTTTTCTTTTTCATCAAAAAGCCCTTCTTCTTTTGCATTCTGCGTCATGGAATCAAGCGATACTTCTTTGAGCGACTGCACAATAATTTGCGGCTGCTCTCGCCGCTGTTCCAGGCGCCCTTCGATCATAAGAAGCTGCCCTTCGCCGACAAACGTTCCATACTGCTGAAAAGTCTTTGGAAAAATCACGATTTCAATACGGCCGGTAAGATCTTCCAAGAGGCCATACGCCATATATCCGCCGGTTTTAGTAAGAACTTTTTTTACGCGGGCGATAATTCCGCCGACGCGCACTGTTTTTCCAAAAAAATTCTCTTTGAGAGAACCAAGCGGATGGGCTTTTTTCGCAAGATAGCGCTTAAGCCCCTGGAGCGGATGGCCGGAAACAAAGAGACCAAGAAATGCTTTTTCCCATTGGAGCTTTTCGAGCCGCGTGGCCGGAGAAATTTTTTTGAGCTCAAGCGATTGAAATGAATCATCACCATCCGCCATCATTCCGAAAATATCCGTCTGACCCATAGCGGCATGTGATTGAATCGCACGGGCATACTTTACGATTTCATCGACGTTTGCTGCGAGAGCTTTGCGTTCGCCGAGATCGTCGAGGGCTCCGGAGTAGGCAAGCGCCTCAAGCATTTTTTTATTAAAAGCGGCGGCAGGGACGCGGCGCGCAAAATCCTCCAAACTCTGGAATTTTCCGGCCGGCGCGCCGGGAGTCAACGGATTATCGCGCGCCGCAATAATCGCCGCGATCGGCTGATCGCCGATTCCTTTAATGGCTTTTAAGCCGAAACGAATGGTGGATTTACCGACGGCTGTGAAATTAGCCAGCGATTCATTCACTGACGGCGGCAAAACCTCGATCCCCATGGCCTCGCATTCATTTACCTCCACCACCACACGATCTTCATTGCTCGAATCGGCTGTCAAAAGCGCAGCCATAAACTCAACCGGATAATGCGCTTTTAAATACGCTGTTTGATAAGCAATCATCGCATAGCATGTGGCATGCGATTTATTAAATCCATAAGCGGCAAAAGGCTCGATGATTTTTTCAAAAACATTTTCCGCAAATTTCCTGGAATGGCCTTTTTCCACCGCACCGCTCAAAAATTTCTCCCGTTCGCCGGCAAGCATTTTTGAATCTTTTTTCCCCACAGCCTTACGCAAAATATCGGCTTGCCCAAGGGAAAAACCGGCAAATTCGCGCGCAATTTCCAAAATCTGTTCTTGGTAAACGGCCACGCCGTATGTTTCCTTCAAAATAGATTCGAAAGATTTATGGATATAAGAAACCGATGCCGGCTCATGCTTGCCTCGGATATACATCGGAATCCAATGCATAGGCCCCGGACGGTACAAAGAAACCATGGCGATAATATCATTAAGAGATGTTGGTTTAAGATCCTTTAGGTAGCGTTTCATCCCGGCGGATTCCAACTGAAACACGCCGGTTGTCGCGCCTTTCGCAAGAAGCTGAAACGTTTTTTTATCATCAAGCGGAATTTCCTGAAGTTCAATTTTTTTTGTGTGCACGCGCTCGATAGTCGCAAGCGTATTTTTAATAATTGTGAGGTTTTTCAATCCGAGAAAATCAACTTTTAAAAGCCCCAAATCTTCCAGCGGCTTCATGGAAAATTGCGTTATAACCCCTTCGTCATTTGGAGATTTTTGAAGGGGGGTATATTTCGTGAGCGGTTCCTCTGATATAACAACTGCGCATGCATGCGTGCCTGCGTGGCGCACGGTTCCTTCCAGACGGATGGCATTATCAAAAAGCTGTTTTGCGCGCGGATCTTGTTCATATACTTTCTTTAATTCCGGGTCTTCATGAAGAGATTGCTCAAGCGGAATATGCCTTCCCTGCACCGGCGGCGGCACAAGTTTTGCAAGACGATCGACTTCGCCGTACGGATACCCCATAGCCCGGCCCACATCTCGTACGGCTGCGCGCGCAGCCATAGTTCCAAAAGTAATAATTTGCG
>JACPMA010000013.1 GCA_016186205.1 Candidatus Peregrinibacteria bacterium
GAGACGCTCCAGGAATAAAGAAAAATTCGCGCTTGACCATAATTCATTAGCACTCTATAATAGCGAGTGCTAATTAAGTAATTCTATTGTAGAGACAATAATCCTAGAATTCGTAAAGGATAATCTGGTGAATTTACATGAAAAATATGGTAATCTTAAAAGAACAGCAATCTATATGTCAGACCAACGATTCGAAAAATTTACAAAGGAAGCAAAGCAGGCTCTCGTAGTGGCTCAAGAAAAGTCACGCGAAGCCGGTTTAAATTATGTTGGGACAGAACATATCCTTATAGGTATTCTTTCTCAATCGCATTCGTTGGGAGCATCTATTCTTATGAACTTTGGCGTATCTCTTGATAATGTTTACCTTGTGTTAAAAACCGTTGGCCGCGCCACTGCAGGACAAACAACACAAGGAAAAGGCGGTGGGCTTTCTGGTTTTGCAAAACAAGTTATTGAAGATGCTCTTAAATGCGCACATGAATTCAATCACAGTTTTGTTGGAACAGAACATCTTCTTTATGCTCTATGCACCCAAGAAAATACCGCGGCTACGGTTATTCTCGAAAATATGAAAATTAGCCCGCAGAGCATTAAAGAGCAAATCGTGCAGATTTTCCGGCGGAATCAAGAAGGCGCTATTCCCGGTATGCCTGGCGCTCCGGGCGCAAAAGGCCAAGGGCAAATGATGAATCCTCTTGAATTCTTTTTGAGCGGTCTTCACGGCGTGCTCGTTGGTTCCGAGGAAAAAGGCTATAAAGATGCCTATAAACATAAGCAAGGCGAACAGCAAAAAACCAAGACGCCTGCGCTTGATTATTTTACGACAGATTTGGTGCAGGAATGCCGCCGCGGGAAAATCGATCCTGTTATCGGCAGGCAAAAAGAAATTGAACGCGTTGTTTCAATTCTAAATCGAAAAACGAAAAATAATCCGGTGCTTATAGGCGAGCCCGGCGTTGGGAAAACGGCGATTGTGGAAGGCTTGGCGCAAGCCATTGTTACAGAACAGGTGCCTGACAATCTTCTTGATAAACGGATTTTATCGCTTTCTATGGCTGCAGTTGTTGCCGGGACAAAATACCGCGGCGAATTTGAAGAACGCGTAAAACAAATTATTGATGAAGCGGCAAGCCAGCCTAACGTTATTCTTTTTATTGATGAACTTCATACGGTGATTGGGGCCGGCAGCGCTGAAGGGAGTCTTGATGCCGCTAATATTTTGAAGCCGGCGCTCGCGCGCGGAAAAGTGCAAGTGGTTGGCGCGACAACTACGGCTGATTACCGAAAACATGTTGAGGCGGATCCGGCGCTTGAACGCCGATTTCAGCCGATTATGGTTGAAGAGCCGTCAGAAGAAGACGCACTTGCCATTCTCAAAGGAATTCGAAAATCTTATGAGGATCATCATAATCTTGTTATTCAAGATGAAGCTTTGCATGCATCTGTATATCTTTCAAAACGCTATGTGAACGATCGATTTTTGCCGGACAAGGCAATTGATTTGATGGACGAAGCGTCTGCTCTCAAGCGCGTAAAAGGCAAAGGCAATGCCGAAACTGTCAAAAAAATTCAGCAAGAACTTGCTCAAACTATTAAGAAAAAGGAGGCTGCGGTGTCTGAACAAAATTATGAACTTGCCGCACAGCTTCGGTGTAAAGAACTTGAATTAACGCAGAAAATCGATGCATCGCGCCGTGTTACTGTTCCGCGCGAAAAGCGCGAACAAGTGACTGCAGAAGATATTGCGCGCGTGGTTTCGAATATGACAGGCGTTCCCGTGATGCGTCTTGTAAAAACCGATGTCGATCGCCTTATGAAGCTTGAGGAGATTTTAAAAGGACGGATTATAGGCCAAGATGAATCCGTAAAAGAAGTTTCCAAAGCAATACGGCGTTCGCGCGCAGGCATTTCCGATGAAAGACGTCCAATTGCTTCTTTTATCTTTATGGGTCCTACAGGAGTCGGCAAAACCGAGCTCGTAAAAGCTCTAGCCAAGGAAGTTTATAACGATGAAAACGCGCTCATAAAAATCGACATGAGCGAGTTTATGGAGCGGCATAATACAAGCCGTCTTGTTGGAACTACGGCCGGATATATCGGATACGAAGAAGGCGGTTCGTTAACCGAAGCAGTACGCAGAAAACCGTATTCAATTATTCTATTTGATGAAATTGAAAAAGCGCATCCGGATGTATTTCATCTTCTTTTGCAGATTCTTGAAGATGGTATTTTAACTGATGGAAAAGGCCGCCGCGTTGATTTCAAAAACACAATTATCGTCATGACATCGAATATCGGCGCGGAAAAATTAACGGAAAAGGCAGGACCGATCGGTTTTGATCTTTCCAGCAACGAACTCAAAAAAGCCGAAGATGAATACGCGGAAATCAAAGAAGCCATTCTTGAAGAGCTCAAAGATAATTTCCGGCCTGAATTTTTGAACAGAATCGATAAAGTAATTGTCTTTAATGCGCTTACGCATGACAATATTAAAGAAATAGTAAAACTTCATGTCGCGCAGCTTGAAAAGCGCCTTAAAACCAAGAATATTTCACTTTCAATGACGCCGGCCGGTTTAGAATATCTTGCAAAAGTGAGCTACGATCCAAAATACGGCGCGCGTCCGGTCAGGCGCAAAATTCAGGATTTGATTGAGGATCCTCTGACACAGAAGCTTTTGGAAGGCGATTTCCATGAAGGCGATACAATTAAGATTAATGCAAAGAAAGACGGGAATACTATTGAGCTTACCCGTGCTAAAAAATCGACGCCTAAAGGAAAAGAGCTGGCAATGGCCGCATAACTTGTATATACTACCCGTTGCTGGCGGTTTATTTGATGAGGTCACCGTCTAGGCCTTGATTTTTTACTTCAAGCAACCTCGTCAAAATTCTTAATTATGCCTAAAGCACTTGCGGTTGCATCTCCATTGATGGATGAGCTTCTTAACCATGGCCCGGCGCTTATCGTGCCTAATCTCGGATCTCTTATAGAGGTCGAGGTTATCGATATTTTCGGCAATAAAATTCTTGTCGATATGAACGGCGTGGCGGTCGGCATGATTTCCGGAAAAGAATCGCAGGATAGCGGCGGAACCCTCACTAATCTCAAAAACGGCGATAAAATTTCCGCTTATGTCATTGAAGAGGAAAACGAAGAAGGATATTTTGTTTTATCTCTCCGTCGAGCAAGCCAAGAACGTACATGGCGGCACTTTTTAAAAGTTTATGAAACCGGCGAAGTGATAACCGTGACGATTCATGAAGCTAATAAAGGCGGTCTTCTTGTTGTCGTCGATGGCATTAAGGGTTTTATTCCAGTTTCCCAGCTTGCTCCGTTGCACTATCCGCGCGTTGACGGCGCGAACAGCACGCAAATTCTTTCGCGTCTCCAAAAACTCATCGGGACGCCGATGAAAGTAAAAATTATCAATGTTGACCAAACCGGCGGCAAACTGATTCTTTCTGAAAAATCTGCACTTGAAGATGAACGCCAGGAAGTACTCAAAAAATTGGGCATCGGCCAGACTGTAAAAGGGACTATTTCCGGCATTGTAAAATTCGGAATTTTCGTTGCGTTTGAAGGATTGGAAGGCCTCGTTCACATTTCAGAAATAGAATGGGGACATGTAAAAGATCCCATGACCTATGGGAAAAACGGTGATCCTGTCGAGGTGCAAATCATCGGTATTGAAGGCGATAAAATCTCGCTTTCCATGAAGCGTTTGACGCCGGATCCATGGAAAAAAGCGGCTGAAAAATATACGGTTGGAAAAATTGTAAAAGGAAAAGTTGATCGAATCACACAATTCGGCGTTTTCGTGAAACTCGAAAATGAAATCAGCGGACTGATTCATCTTTCAGAACTTGCGCATGAACAAGTGAAGGAACCTCAAAAATATGTGAAGATCGGACAGGAAATTGAGGCAAAGGTTATTGCCATTGATCCGGATGAACACCGCCTGGGACTTTCTATTAAGGCGCTTCTGGAACCACCGGTTACTGACGAAAAACAGGAAGAACCAAAAGAAGATTCTTCCAAGAAAAAAGCGAAGAAAGAAACTAAAAAAGAATAGAGCAAAATTTCTTAATAGAAGAAAAGCTAATTTTGTGTTATAATAAGCCTATAAAAGGTCTTTTTAGGGTTATTTTTTATGTTGCCGAAAGATAAGGTTTTATTGCTCATCAGGATTCCGCAAGAGATTGAGAAGCGCGTACTTTCGTTTGAACAGCTTCTTGTGAACATTCATGAAATTCTCCATCATCATGCGTTCACATTTGAGGTGACTTCCTATAATCAGCATATCTATTTTTTCACGTGCATTGAAAAAAAATTAAAAGAGCTTATTGAAGGACAGATTTACGCGCAATATCCATTTTCCGAAATTGAAGAGGTTAATGATTATGTAAAGCCGGCAGTGCTCCAGGCTGGATTTGCAGGAACAGAATTGCAGCTTCTTCGTTCAGACATTATCCCGATAAAAACTTTTAAGGAATTTGAGAGTGATTCGCTTTCCGGAATATTTTCCGTTATGACGAAGGCCGGGGAAGATGAGCAGATTTGGATTCAGGTTTTTGTACAGCCAATCGCCGATGATTGGAAGCTGAACTTTATTCGTTCATGGAAGATGAAATTTAACAATATTAAGCTCTATTTCCGCATTAAAAATTATTTTAAACTCAAATCCGCAAAGGCCATGCGCGAAATGGAAAAGGAAGCTTATAAACACAAAGCCGAGCATCATACCTACAAAACCGCTGTGCGGCTTGCCTATGTTGCCCAGACAAAAGAAAAAGCCCAACAGAAACTCAACGTACTCATCAAGGCCTTTCTTCAATTCAATACCATTGACCTCAACGGATTTAAACCTGTCCGCATCGTACGGGCCCAGAATTTTTTGAAAAATTACGAAGATCGGCGAATGCCTCAAGGATTCCATTTAAGTTCGCTGGAGCTTGCAAGCATCTATCACTTCCCTCACCCGGATGATGTGCCTCATATTGTTCACGTTCTTGCGAAAAAATCGGAACCTCCGCGGGATTTGCCGAGAGAAGGAGTTGTTACGCCGGACAAGGTTTCTCTTTTCGGCATTACGAATTTTCACAATCAAAACTTCAAGTTTGGCATAAAACGGGAGGATAGACGCCGCCATCTTTATATGGTTGGAAAAAGCGGTACCGGTAAATCAAAAATGCTCGAGCTTCTAATTAAAGAAGATATTCTTGCCGGACATGGCGTCGGCGTACTTGATCCGCACGGCGATTTGGTGGATGCGGTTTTAAGATATGTGCCGGAAAACCGCATTGACGACATCGTCTATTTTAATCCGGCTGATTTTGATTTTCCTGTCGCTTTTAATCCGCTTGAGCAAGTGCCGCAGGAAATGCGCGTGCGCGTGACTATTGGATTTATCGATATTTTTAAAAAGCTCTTTGGAAATAACTGGACGAACCGTTTGGAGCACGTGCTTCGATATACGACGCTTGCTCTTTTGGATTCGCCGAACACCACCGTGCTTTCGATTTTGAAAATGCTGTCCGACAAAAATTACCGCCAAAAAATCGTGGCAAGAATTCAGGATTCGGTTATTAAAAATTTCTGGGTGAATGAATTTGCGGCATGGAGCGAGAAATTCGATAACGAAGCCATCATGCCGATTTTGAATAAAGTGGGGCAATTTGTTTCCACATCGCTTATTAGGAACATCGTTGGCCAGCCGGCGAATAAAATAAACATCGAAGAAATAATGAATAAAGGCAAAATACTCCTCATGCGTATCTCAAAAGGCAATCTTGGCGAAGAAAATGCAGCGCTTATCGGTTCCATGGTTGTCACAAAAATCCAACAGGCTGCAATGGCGCGCACGAGCATTCCGGAAGAGCAGCGCAGAGATTTCTATCTCTATTGCGATGAGTTCCAATATTTTGCCACGGATACGTTTTCGGAAATTCTCTCGGAAGCGCGTAAATATCACCTTAATCTTACTATGGCTCATCAATATATGGGCCAGCTTTCACATCTCATCCGTACAACGGCTTTTGGAAACGTCGGCACCATTATAAACTTCCGCGTTGGCGCCGAAGATGCCGCTATTTTGGAGAATGAATACACTCCTGTGTTTAAAGTTCGTGACATTATTAATCTTGGCGTCCGCGAATTTTATATTAAAATGTCTGTGGACGGCGAATTGCGCGATGCATTTTCCGGACGTACGCTTAATGTGAGCACGCCAAAAGAACATTATGCCGAAGAAATCGTGCGGCGTTCACGCGAGAAATACGCTCGGCCGCGCGAACAAGTGGAAGAAGAGCTCAAAAAGTGGGATGAAGGCGCTACGGAAGAAGATGCAGAGCTTGTAGCAACCATTGAACAAAAGTTTGCCGAGCCGTTGATCTAGTATGGAAGGTATGGATTTTTATGAAGAATTTCGGAAGCTTGTTTTTTCTCGGCCGCATAATGCGGTTTCCAGCCGCGTTGCGGAAAATTGCAACTTTGGCGATTACATTTACCGATCAAAAAACATTTACCTCTGCTATTTTTCGACGGATGATGAAGATTGCTACTACGGCGAACATCTTATAAAATGCCGCGATTGCGTGGATTGCTGCTATTTGACGGCAAGCGAACTTTGCTACGAATGCATTGACTGCCACGGACTCTATAATTGTTCTTTTCTTCAAGACTGCCATAATTGTTCGGACTCGGATTTTTGCTACGATTGCATTAATTGCAAAGATTGTTTTGGGAGTTTCGGCCTTCGGCATAAGCAATTTTGCATTTTTAATAAACCTTATACCGAAGAGGAATATAGAGTCAAAGTCGCCGAACTCAAAAAAAATCCTCCGCAGAAAATCATTAAAATCATGCAGTCGGAATTTGATAAATTCCCTCGGCTTTATGCGCGCATGCTCAAGGGCGGAGAAAATTGCCTTGGCGACTACATTTATTTCAGCAAAAATTGCTACCAATGTTTTAATGTGCGCAATGTGGAAGATTCTTGTTACGTCTCGGATGTTATGAATCCTGAATTTTCAAACAGCGACTGTATCGATTGCGATTTTGCGGCAAATATTCAGCAGTGTTATGATTGCCAGCTCGTGAGCATATGCACAAACTGCAATTTTATGGAGCACTGTGCTTTTTGTTCAGACTCGGAATATTGCCGGTTTTGCTATAACTGCCAGAATTGCTTCGGATGCGCTTATCTGATGAATAAACAATATTGCATCCTTAACCGTCAATTCACCCGTGAAGAATATATGATCGCAGTTGCTAAAATTAAGGAAGGATTAAAGAAGGCCGGCACTTACGGAAAATCGCTTGCAGAGGTGCTGAAAGGGAGTAGAATATAATTCGTAATTCATAATTCTTATTTATATGGCCGAATCAGCTTTAAAAGAAGAAATCAAAACATGCGAAACATGTCAAAAACAGTTCCTCATTATTCCGCAGGAACAAGAATTTTATAAAAAGAAGGATCTTCCATGGCCGACGAATTGCCCGGAATGCCGCCAGAAACGACGGCTTTCGCTGCGCAACGAACGAAAGCTTTATAAAAGAAAGTGCGATAAGTGCAGCAAAGATATTATTTCGACTTACGCGCCTGATTCAAAATATATTGTGTATTGCCAAGAGTGTTTTTGGCAGAATATAGGGTAAAGCGAGAATTACGAACAATTTATATATGGACTTTTTCGAACAATTCGAAAAGCTCCGTTTAAACGTCCCGCGGCTTGCGCTCATGAATTTTCAGGGCGAGCGGAGTCCGTACGGAAATTTTACGTTCCGTTGCAGCGATTGCTATTATTCCATCGGCAGCGATTTTCTCAAAAATTCGCACTACAATTATTGGGGATACCACAACAAAAATTGCATAGATTGCAGTTATTGCCGCGATTGCGATGAATGCCATGAATGCCTCGATTGCATAAATTGTTTTGGATGCGGCTATCTGCAGGATTGTGAAGACTGTAGAGATTCACAATATTGCTTTGACTGCCAGAGCTTGAAAGACTGCTTCGCCTGCATCGGTCTTTGGCGTAAGCAGTATCACATTTACAACAAGCCATATACAAAAGAAAAATATCTTGAAACCGTGGCTAAACTGAAACGAAAATCGCCGGAAGAGCTCCGTGAATTATTCCGCGAAGTAAAAAAAGTGCGGCCTCACGTTTTTATGCACCAAAATCATAATGAACTTGATTGCACCGGCGATTACATTTATAGAAGCCGTAATTGCCAATACTGTTTTGATGTAGATCATTGCGAAAACTCCGCATATCTTAATAACGCCATTAACTGCGCCAATTCTTTTGACATTTCATTTGCCGGAGAACCGCCGGTGAAAAATTCTTATGAAATTATGAGCGGAATGGGGCTCGAAGATTGTTTATTTTGCAATTCCTGCTGGCACGGCAAGCATCTTGCATATTCTGAATACTGTTTTGAATGCGAATATTGCTTCGGCTGCATCGGGCTTAAAAAGAGAAAATTTTATATCTTCAATATGCCCTATCAACCTGATGAGTATTTTGCCAAGATTGCAAAAATTAAGGATGAAATGCAGCAAGTCGGAATATATGGAAAATGGTTTTCTTCCACATATCCTATCGAAGACACAAAGGCGGCAGAAGAATTTGCCCTAGTGGAACACCCGGAACACGGGGAGCCTCAAGGCCTCAATAAACGCGAAGCTATGCCGGAGGAGCAGTTGTGGGGCCAGACAAAACGGGTGTAGGATAGGATGCCGATATGGGATTTTCTCTAAATGATTATAATCAACATCAGCGCCAATCCATCGCTCATGGCGACGGGCCGTTTTTGGTGATTTCAGGAGCAGGAACCGGAAAAACAAAACTTTTGACAGGCCGTATTCTCCATCTCATTCTTGAAAAGCAGGTGCCGTTTGAAAATATTCTTGCCCTTACGTTTACTGAAAAAGCGGCACAGGAAATGCTTGTTAGGGCCGAACGCGAATTGCCCATTGGCTATGGCGAACTTTGCATAAAAACTTTTCATGCATTTTGCGATCAGGTGCTGCGCGAGCGCGGGCATGAAATCGGTTTGCCTGTAGATTTTGTTTTATTGGGGGAAGTTGATCTTTGGATGTTTACAAAGCGTCATCTGCCGGATTTTAAGCTTGAATATTACCGGCCCCTCGGAAATCCGCAGAAATTTCTCCATGCCATGCTTCAGCATTTCAGCCGTCTTCAAGACGAAAATATTTTGCCGGAACGCTATGAAGCGTTTACGAAAGAAGCTTTGAAAAAAGCCGAAAACGATGCGCAGCGCGAGGAAGCTCTAAAACATCAGGAGCTTGCGAAGGCATATGGAAAATATCAAAACCTTCTCGTGAAAAATAATGTTCTTGATTTCGGCGGACTCCTTTTTCATACCTTGCGGCTTTTTGAAAAACGGCCATCCATTCTGGCAGAATACCAGAAACGCTTTCAATACATTCTTGTTGATGAATTTCAAGATACGAATTTTGCGCAAAATAAAATCGTCACTCTTCTTGCCGCAGCGCACAAAAATCTTTTTGTCGTCGGCGACGATGATCAATCAATTTATAAATGGAGGGGCGCATCGCTTACGAATATCGCCTATTTCCAAAAGCTTTTCCCGAAGGCGAAGAAGATCGTTTTAAATGAAAATTATCGGAGCCACCAAACGATCCTTGATTTGAGCTATCGTATTATTCAAAAGAATAATCCGAATCGGCTCGAAGTTGAACAATCTGTGGATAAACGACTTATTTCAACAATAAAGCAAAAAGGCATCATTCCGGAAATCCATCGCTTTCCTTCTCTGGACGAAGAGGTTGATTTTATGATCTCAAAAGCGATTTATGCTATGAAGCAAGGAAAAAATACAGCAATTCTCATACGAAGTAATGCGCTCGCTGCTCCTTTTATAGAACGCTTAAAATTTGCGCAATTCCCATATCAACATTTTTCGCAGTCGGCTTTATTCGGGAAGGCAGGGGTGAAAGATTGCCTTGCAGCGCTTAAAGTTATTGCGGATCCGCAGGATGACCAAGCTTTTTTTCGGCTTGTATCTCTTTCGTTCTGGAAAATTCCCATGGAAAAGATTCTTGCTCTCGTCCGGGAAGCAAAGCAAAAGTGCATTCCTGTGTTTACTCTAATGGTGCGGGAACCTTTTACGCCGATAAAAAAGATTTTCGATGTACTTATAGAATATTCTCGCAACCACAGCATTTCCGAAGTGCTGAAGGCATTTTTCGACCAATCGGATTTTATCAAAAATATCTCAACGGAAAAAAATGCCGAAATGGCGACGGATATAGCTTTGTTTTCTGAAAAAATCAGAGAATTTGAACAAATTTATCCGCATAAAAGCGTCATTGAATTTTTAGAATACGCAGGGATGCTAGAGGAAACCGGCGATCGCAGCAGTTCGGAAACACCGCTTGATCCCCATGCGCTCAAAATCTTGACCATCCATGGAGCCAAGGGGCTTGAGTTCGATACGGTCTTGATTCCGGGTCTCGTGCAGGGAAAATTTCCTTCTATTGCGCGGAGGGATATGTTTAATATTCCGCAAGCGCTTATTGAGGAACCGCTTCCGGAGTCCGATCATCATTTAGAGGAAGAACGACGTTTATTTTATGTCGCTTGCACGCGCGCAAAATCTGAACTCATTTTTTCGTACAGCGATTTTTATGAAGGAAAAAAGCAATGGAAACCTTCTGTATTTATCGCCGAGGCGCTTGAAACCGGCAAATCGGTTATGGGCATCGCATCAAATAAAATGCGCCTAAAGAGCACGGCTATCAAATCACAACAGCAGCTTCCGCTTGACCAGGAGCGGTCTCATCGGCCCGTAAAACTTACAATTCCAAAATTGAGCTATTCGCAGCTCGATACATTTCGAACATGTCCGCTCAAATACCAATTTCGCTATCTGTTCCAGATTCCGGTTCCGATGCCTTCTATCGTGCATTTCGGATCAAGCATTCATAATACCTTGCGGGATTTTTACGCACTGCTCCAAAAGAATCCAAAACTATGGGAAGAAAATCTTTTGCCGCAGCTCAAAACATTTTATGAAAAAAATTGGATTTCACTCGGATATGAATCGCGCAGCATACAGGAAGACCAAAAAAATCGCGGCTGGATCATGACAGAATGCTTTTATAAAAAGGAAAAGAAGGAAAAACCAATTCCGAAATTCCTTGAAAAATCATTCATGCTTTCTGTGGAAAATGTGACCGTAAACGGTAGAATTGACCGGATTGACCGCCTTGAAGACGGCACATATGAAGTCATTGATTATAAAACCGGCAGCTCGGAAAAAAATCTGGAAAAGGATCTCCAGCTTTCGCTTTATGCGCTTGCATGCCGCGACGCTCTTAAAATTCCGGTATCGCGCTTGAGTTTTTATTTTTTAGACGGGCTGGAAAAAGTTTCAACAACGCGCAACGACCTTCAGCTCGATATGTGCCGAGAAGAAATTCTTGAATGCGCAAGGGAAATTTCACAATCTGATTTTTCGCCTGTGCCAGGGTATCATTGCCGTTATTGCGATTATCGCCTCCTTTGCCCGGTAGCAATGCCGCTCAAAACCTAGGAGCTGTGTTATAATCACAGCTGCATGGATCTTTCTTTGCTTATTATTATCGGCATTCTGGCTGTCGGATTTTTTCTTATATACCTTCAGCTTAATAAAGGAACCGCAAAAAATGACGACGCAGTTTTGCGCGTTTTAAATGAAAACTTCAACGCGCGTATGCGAGAGATGACGCAGCAGTTTAACGAACAAACAAAACAGATCAATTTAAGACTTAAGGAAAATTCAGAAATTCTTCAAAAATCAAACAGGCATATCGGTGACAGGCTTGATACTGCGGCAAAAGTGGTTTCCGGCGTTACAGAAAAACTAGGGAAACTTCAGGAAGCCACTAAGCAAATGACCGATGTCGGCCGTGATATTGCAAGTCTTCAGGATATTCTACGCGCGCCGAAATTGCGCGGTTCACTCGGCGAATTTTTCCTCGGCGATCTTCTAGCGCAGTATTTTCCGAAGGATCAATTTTCCATGCCGTATACTTTCCGGAGCGGCGAAAAAGTGGATGCCGCTCTTCATGTCGCTGACGGACATATTGTTCCAATTGATGCAAAATTCCCGCTCGAAAATTTCAAAAAAATGATTGATACGAAAGATGAAAAAGAAAGGCGGGTTTTCCAAAAAGCTTTTGTTTCTGATGTAAAACGCCGCATAGATGAAATAAGCCGTTATATTCTTCCAGATGAAGGCACTATGGATTTTGCGCTACTCTATATTCCGGCTGAAAATGTTTACTACGAAGTTATTGTGAAAGATGAAGGCGATGACAGTTTGAGTACCTATGCATTCAAAAAACGCGTGATTCCGGTTTCGCCGAATAATTTTTTCGTTTATTTACAGACAATTCTGATGGGGCTTCGCGGTCTTCAGATTGAGAAAAGCGCAAAAGTCATTCAGGAAGCGCTTGTGCGCCTGAAAGGCGATTTTGAGAAATTCGATGAGGATTTTGATGTGCTTGGAGGCCATATTACTAACGCCGGAAATAAATTCGACGAATCGCGGCGCCGTCTTGAACGTCTTGGAGCAAAACTGACAAATATCGAACTCGTCGGAGAAAAAGAAAAATCCAAATTGCTGAAATAGCACCGGATGCTACCGCACTCAACCATTTGCTAATCAGGTTATTTTCAGATAGAATTTGAACGCTTTTTAGTGGCATCTCTTATGTCTGTCAAGCTTACTGATCTCGGAAAAAAGGTCGGACTCTCCACTGCCGGCCTTAAAAAAAAGTTCAAAGAACTCGGCTTTGCGTTAAAACCGCTTGCCCGGACCGTTGACGATGATCTTGCAAAACTTATTGAAGAAGAACTCTTAAAATCCAGCGCGCAAACGCCAGCTGCCTCAACTGAAGAAATTCCATTTGAGTCGCCGCCTGACGAAAAAGATACGGTAAAAGTTTACGAAGAATTTATCGAAAAGGAACTGGATAAAGAAATCATCAAGTCGCAGCGGAAAATGACTGCCGGTAAAGATACTAAAACAAAGAAACCTGCGCCGGTTCATTTTCAGGCCGCGCCGAAAATCGGAGACGAGACCGAAATCCCGGATGCCATCAGCGTAAAGGAATTTTCGGAAAAAACAGGTCTTTCCCCTGTAAAAATCATCGGAGAACTTATGAAAAACGGCATTCTTGCGAACATTAATCAAATCATCGATTTTGAAACCGCTTCCATTATCGCCGATGATTTTGGAATCAAACTTAAACGGAAGCGTAGCGCAGCTGCCATTGAAGATATTTCCACAGGCAACATCGAAATGCTTTTAAAAGAACAAGATGAGCGCGATTTGCAGCAACGTCCGCCGATTGTTACAGTCATGGGCCATGTTGATCACGGAAAAACAAAACTTCTGGACGCCATCCGCGAAGCTGACGTTGTTTCCACTGAAGCGGGCGGCATCACCCAGCATATCGGCGCTTACCAGGTCGAGAAAAACGGCAGGAAAATAACATTTATTGATACGCCAGGCCATGAGGCCTTTACGGCTATCCGCGCGCGCGGCGCCCGGGTAACGGATATTGTAATTCTTGTGGTTGCAGCCGACGAAGGAGTAAAGCCGCAAACAATTGAAGCCCTTGATCATGCCAAAGAAGCAGAGGTGCCTATTATTGTTGCTCTTAATAAAATCGATAAAGAAGATGTAAATATTGATCGGGTCAAGGCGCAATTAGCCGAACTCGGTTTGCAGCCTGAAGATTGGGGAGGAAAAGTTCCGATGGTGCCGGTATCTGCTTTAAATGGACAAGGAATTCCGATGCTTCTCGAAATAATTCTTCTTATAGCTGACTTGGAAAATTTGCGCGCTAATCCAAATCGGCCAGGCGTAGCTACGGTGCTCGAAGCGCATCTTGATAAAAGTTTTGGTCCGGTAGCCACCCTCATCGTAAATACTGGAACGCTCCATCAGCATGATGCATTGGTTGCCGGCGATATTTGCGGCCGCGTCAAAACTATGAAAAATCATCTCGGCATCTCACTCATCTCTGCGCCACCGGCAACGCCGGTGCAAATTTCAGGACTCGAAGGCGTTCCTCATGCTGGAGATGTGCTCCAGGTTCTGCCGAGTTTTGAAGAAGCGCGGCGCAAAGCAGAGCAGATTAAATTATTGCGCAAACAAGGCGCAAATATTGCTGCGGCCGGGAATATTGAACAGATCATGTCTGCGATTCAAGCTGGAAAACTCAAAACGCTTAAAGTGGTACTGAAGGCGGATGCGCTCGGTTCGCTCGAAGCGCTTAAACTTTCCCTGGCTCAAGTCAAGAAAGATGAAGTTTCTGTGAAAATTATTCACAGCGGCGTGGGCGACATTACCGAAAGCGATGTAATGATGGCAGCGGCATCGGGAGGTCTGGTTGTTGGCTTTCATACATTAGCATCCCAGCATGTGAAGCGAGTGGCGGAAATAACCGGCGTGCAAATTTTCATTTATCAAATTATCTACAAACTTATTGAGGATTTGAAGAAAATTCTTTCAGGGCTTCTTGAACCAGAAGTTACGCAAGTGACACTCGGCCATGCAGAGGTGCGAAAAGTTTTTATGACAGAGAAAAAATCCATGATTGTCGGATGCAGAGTGATTGACGGCAAAGTGGAAAATAAAACGCGGCTTCGGGTGCTGCGGAAAGGCGAACTTGTCGGGGAAGGCTTTCTGGAAACGCTTAAACGAATTAACGACGTGGTTCACGAAATAGGCGAAGGCAATGAATGCGGCATGAAATTTGAAGGGCCGGTGAAACTGGAGGAAGGCGATGTGCTGGAATCATGGAAAGAGGAGCGCCGGACACGAATCGTTACGTAATATGAATATTCGATAGCTATGTCGAAAAAAATACTCATAACCGGGGGCGCTGGATTTATCGGATCAAACTTCATACGATTGCTTACAGATCGTAATGAAGCCAACGATATTGTAGTTCTAGATAAACTTACCTACGCGGGCAATTTAGATAATATCGCTGATTTAATTAAAAAAAAACGCATTACTTTTGTTCAAGGCGATATAGCTGATAAAGCTTTTATTTTTGATTTTTTTAAAAAGGAGCGCTTCGCGCTGGTAATAAATTTTGCAGCAGAAACCCATGTTGATCGCAGTTTGATTGAACCTGCAATTTTTGTGATGACAAATGTCGTCGGAACGCAAACACTCCTCGATGCCTGCCAACAATTCGGCGTAAAGCGCTTCCATCAAGTATCAACCGATGAAGTCTATGGCGACCTTGGCGATAATTCGAAAGATTTTTTTACTGAAAATATTCCGCTGAATCCCACTTCGCCTTATGCAGCTTCCAAGGCTGCGGCGGATATGCTCGTAATTTCCGCATGGAAGACGCATAAACTTCCCATAACCATCAGCCGATGTTCAAATAATTACGGTCCTTATCAATTTCCGGAAAAATTAATCCCCTACTTTTTCCAGCTTGCTTCGCAAGAAAAACCGCTTCCATTATATGGCGATGGAAAAAATATCCGTGACTGGCTTTTTGTGCAAGATCACTGCGAAGCGATTCAGCTGATTCTTGAAAAATCTCCGCCTGGAGAAATTTATAATATTGGCGGGAATTTTGAGCGCGATAATACATCTATTGCAAAGCTTATTCTCAAATTCCTCGGAAAATCAGAAAAACTTATTACTTATGTGGAAGATCGCCTCGCGCATGACAGACGATATGCCATAGATCCTTCAAAAATCGAACAAAAACTCGGGTGGAAGCCACGGCATACTTTTCAGCAGGGAATTAAAAAAACTTTTGAATGGTATGAGAAAAATAAAGCATGGTGGGAAAAAATCATAAAAAAGCATAAAATTGACGAGAATCGCAAGCACCTTTCGATAAGAAAAATTTCCAAATCCAAATTGCCAATCAGTAAAAAACCCTAAACCCTCTACCCTCCATTACTGTGCTTTATTCTCTTTTATTCGGAAAAACTCGCATGAACGCCCCCGCAGATGCAGATAGCGCAAACGCGCGCTTCCTCATTCAAGGCGGATTTATTGAACGCGAAGCTGCCGGCATTTACAACTTTCTTCCGCTTGGCTTGCGCGTGCTTAAAAAAATCAACCAAATCATCCGTGAGGAAATGGATTCTGTCGGAGGTCAGGAAATCGCCATGCCTGTGCTTCATCCGCGAGAAAATTGGGTGGCAACTGGCCGCGATCAAACCATGAAAACAGTTCTATACCGCACCAAAGGCGCAGGCGATCATGATTTTGTGCTCGGCCCTAGCCATGAAGAAATCGTTACCCCGCTCGTGAAAAAATTCAGCCGTTCCTATAAAGATTTTCCGGTTGTTCTTTATCAAATTCAGGCAAAATTCAGAAATGAGCCGCGCGCAAAAGCCGGCATTCTGCGGGGAAGAGAATTCGGCATGAAAGATATGTATAGTTTTCACACTGACGAAAAAGATCTTGATAAATATTACGAACAGGCAAAAGAAGCTTATTTGCGCGTTTATAAACGCATGGGGCTTGAGGCTTACATCGTAGAAGCATCGGGCGGCGCTTTTTCCGACAAATTTTCCCATGAGTTTGCCATTCGAACTCCGGCCGGTGAAGATACCATTTTTCTATGCGAATCATGCAAGTATGCGCAAAATCTTGAAATTGCGCAGGCATTTATGGATGCGCCTCCAGGCGCTGACGAAAAAGAAAAACCGTTAAAAGAAGTTTCGGCAAAACGCGGGCCAAGCATTGCGGAAGGCGAAAAACTCCACAACATTCCGGCCTGGAAAATTTTAAAAACCGTGGTTTATAAAGTTTCAGGCGGTCTTCTTGGCGTATGCATTCGGGGCGATTTGGAAATCAATGCGGAAAAACTAGAAAAATTTCTTGGAGAAGAAGTACGGACTGCAAAGGTAGAGGAATTAAAAACCGCCAAACTAGCCATAGGATTTATATCGCCGATCGGCTCCGCTCTTCCATTTATTGCGGATCATTCCATAAAACAAGTGAAAAATTTCTGCACAGGCGCCAATAAACATGAGTATGATTATCTTAATGCTAATCTTGGCAGAGATTTCACTATCAAAACATTCGCCCATTTTGCCGATGCATCTGGCGATGCATCACTCAAGTGCCCAAAATGCAAAAAACCGGTAAAAGAAGAAAAAGCAATTGAAGCCGGTAATATTTTCAAACTTGGAACAAAATTTGCCGAAGCATTCGGTCTCACATACACCGATGAAAAAGGTACGGAACAACCGATCACTATGGGATGTTATGGAATTGGCAACACGCGTCTTATGGGAACAATTGTCGAAGCTTCGCACGACGAAAAAGGCATTATTTGGCCAAAGTCAGTGGCGCCATATCAAATTCATCTCCTCCATCTTGGAAAAGAGCCGGAAGTCAAAAAAGCCGCGCTGGAATTATACGAAAAGCTTCAACGCCAAGGTGTAGAAGTCATGTACGATGACCGTGATGAATCCGCAGGGAAAAAACTTAATGACGCGGATCTTATTGGAATTCCTGTGCGCGTTCTAGTGAGTAAAAAAACGCTTGAGAAAAACGGCGTAGAAATAAAACGGCGCGTAGAAGCAAAATCAGAAATTATTTCTGCGCAGGACGTCGTAAAGTTTTTATGAAAATTTTGCTATTGGGAAAAACCGGACTGCTGGGCCAAGCGCTCTTTCGGGTTTTTTCAAATCATCATATCGTCATCGCGCCTTCGCATGAAGAGTGCGATGTCACAAATCCAGCTAATCTCAAAGCGGTTTTTTCAGCGCAACCTTTTGATCTCGTCATAAATGCCACTGGCTATACCAAGGTTGATGATGCTGAAAAAAATCGCGATGCGGCCTTTCTCCTTAATGCCGCGGCTGTAAAAAATCTTTGCCAAATTCTTGCTCACAAAAACACTGCTTTTGTTCATTTCAGCACAGATTATATTTTTGACGGCGCTAACAAAGAAGGCTACATAGAGAGCGATTCCCCTGCTCCGCTTTCTGTCTATGGAGCTTCAAAAGCCGCCGGCGAAAAAGAAATCCTTTCATCGCTCAAATCTTTTTATCTCATCCGAAGTTCATGGATTTTCGGACCGGACGGTAAAAATTTCGTCGATACTATGATAGAGCTCCGGCACAAAAATCCAGGCAAACCGCTGAAAGTGGTTGATGACCAAATAGGATGCCCCACATTTACGCTCGATCTGGCACAAGCGGTTTTCGGTTTACTTGAGACCAAAAACTATGGTATCTATCATATCGTAAATAGCGGAAGTTGCAGCTGGTATGAATTTGCGCAGGAAATTTTTCATCAGCTCGGAGTGCCGCAAGAAATCATCCCGATAACGTCGCAAGAACTGAACCGTCCGGCAAAGCGTCCGGCATGCTCAATTCTCAAAAATACAAAACTCGCGCCGCTGCGATCATGGAAGCATGCGCTTGGAGACTATCTCATGAATAAAACACTCATTCTATGAAAGGCATCATTCTTGCTGGCGGAAATGGCCGCAGACTCAATCCCCTAACCGATGTTACGAATAAACATCTGTTGCCGGTGTATGACAAGCCGATGATTTTTTATCCGCTCCAGACGCTCATCGAAACCGGCATTCGTGACATCCTTATTGTAACCGGAAAAGAGTATGCAGGCGGATTTCTGAAACTCCTCGGGTCTGGCCGGGAATTCGGCTGTAAGTTCACTTTTGAAGTGCAGGAAGATGCGCTTGGAATTGCTCATGCCCTTCTGCTTGCGGCTGATTTTATCGACGGCGAAGACTGCGCGGTGATTCTCGGAGATAATATTTTTGAAGATAATCTGACGGCGAGCGTAAATTATTTCCGGTCCGGCGCGCATATTTTTTTAAAAGAAATGGATGATGCAAAACGATTCGGTGTGGCGGAAATCAAGGGTGAAAAAATCATTGGAATAGAAGAAAAACCGGCGAAGCCGAAAACAAATTTAGCCGTGACGGGATTTTATCTCTATGATGCGGGAGTTTTTAACATTATCAAAAATCTTAAGCCTTCGACGCGTGGCGAACTCGAAATCACGGATGTGAATAATGCTTATATCGCCCAAGGGAAAATGACTTATACCCCGCTCCAAGGACAGTGGACTGATTCAGGAACTTTCGAAAGCTTATATCGGGCAAATACGATCGCAAGGCAGCTTGTGCTCTCCGGCAAACACACGCCGTTTGAAAAACTTATTCAGCAGCGAAATCAACGAACGCCTTCTCATTATGCAAAAAATCCTCATCACGGGATCACTAGCGTATGATCAGCTAACGAATTTCCAAGGTGTTTTTCAAGATGCTTTAAGTGCGCAAAAATCAAATCATCTTTCCATAGCTTTTCCGGTTATCAATAAACAGATATTTTTCGGAGGATGCGCTGGAAATATTGTATATAACGCTAAATTGCTTGAGGAAGATTTTATTTTACTTGGAATTGCGGGTAAGGATTTTCATACTTATGAAAAATGGCTTCAGAAAAATAAAATCAATACATCGCACGTTATCCGTGAAAATCGCGATTTTACTTCTGAAGCGAGCGTTGTAACTGATTTAAAAAGTCAGCAAATAACAGTTTTTTATCCGGGTGCAGCCAGCTTGGCTAAAAAACATTCGCAAAAAATCAAGCAAACTATCAGCAGGCTTGCTCCTAAGCTCGTTTTTGCTCACATAGCGCCGAACGATCGCCATTTTATGCTAGCTTGCATCGATGCATGCAGACAAAACAAAATTCCATACTTTTTTGATCCTGGCCAAGCCATGTCTTTGTTCTCTGCTGCTGAACTTCGCAGTATCACAAAACATGCTTTTGGTTTATTTCTTAATGAATGTGAATTGGGTCTTTTAAGCAAACTGCTCAAATTAAACCCGCCTCAAATTGCACAGCTCTGTACGCTAATGATCGTGACGCTAGGAGAAAAAGGCTCTGATATTTATTTTCAAAAAAAGAAAATCCATATTCCTTCGCGCAAACCAAAAATCGTAAAAGACCCAACCGGCTGCGGAGATGCTTATCGCGCCGGATTTTTAGCGAATTTGGCTTCGCATTTTCCAAACCTCACTCCGAATATTTTGGAGCGAGCTGGAAAATCAGGTACAAAATTGGCTATGGCGTGTTTGCAATCCCTTGGAACCCAAAATCACAAATTTCACGGACAGTCGGCTAATTGAACAGAGCATGCAGTTGCAACTTCATTTGCCATACATTGTCGTATACCAGTTAGGGTTTGACCATCCGGACAAGTTACAGAACATGCTGCATTGACATCAAAAGTTTCATCTGTAGCGCCATCGCAGTCATTGTCTTTGCCGTCGCATCGTTCAGTAACGACACCTCCGCGGCCAACTGTAGAACATCCAGTATGAAGAGGGCCGTCGCACACAACGCTTTCCAGAACACATTCGCCAGGCAATGGACATGGATCACCAACTTTTCCTAAATCTCGGCCGGAAAAATCAGTCATACCTTCATCCATAACTCCATCACAGTCATCGTCTGTTGCATTGCATCGTTCCGCTGAACCGTTAAATCCAGGCATGCCTGGATTTGTGGAACAATTTGTAGCTGTGCCGTCAGGCTTGCATACAATCGTTCCTGCGCCGCATGCTCCAACGCCATCGCATGCCACGCCTAGACCAACAAATCCGTTGTCTATAACGCCATTGCAGTCATCATCAGCGCCATTGCATGTTTCGGTTCCAGGTCTACGGTCTCCAACGCAATTGCTCCAAGAGTCATTTGCAGCCTGACATGTTTGAAGTCCGCGCTGCTCTCCGCAAACGCCATCTGCATCTCCGCATATCTGCGTTTGACCGTCACTGCATTCATTCGCACAGCCTTCATCCGTTGCCCCATCACAGTCATTATCAAGATCATCGCACGATTCAGTGGTTGCAAGAGAAGATGTTGAACATCTTGTTCTTAAGTTATTGTTTGGGTCGCAAATAACTTGTCCTGCTCCGCATATTCCTCCTGGATTGCAATCCAGCCCCGGATTGCCAGCGCCCGGCCATCCGCCATCACAATCAATGCCTGCAGCGCCATCACATTCATTTACCTCGCCGTCGCAATCATCATCAATTCCAAGACCGGCCGCGTCCACATTACAAACTTCAGTACGCGCGAGACTTTCGCTTCCGTCTACGTCTGTAGAACATTTCAAATTACCTGCGCCGTCATATTCCCATTCTCCTCCAGGCGCATCACAACGTCCAACGCCGGTTTGGCATGCAGTTCCTCGCACATGACCATCTTGATCATCCACCAAATCATTGCAATTATTGTCGACTCCGTCATTCAAAACTTCAGCAACCGGCCCAACTTCATCTTCACATGCACCGAATTCACCATCATCACAATGTTGTAAACCTGTGCTGCATGCGCCTGTTGAAATTCCGCATGTTTGAGTTTCGCCAACATCGCATCCGCAGCCTTCATCCGTTGCACCATCGCAATCATCGTCCGCTCCATTACAAAGTCCATCCTGCGTTCCTTCCAAATTTCCAGGATTCAATGCTCCTCTTCGTCCGACTGCATTACACTGTACAGCAAAATCGGAAGCACGTTCGTATGTTCCATCGCCGCAAACTCCGGCCATATGGCATGCATCTCCCATACGTGCTGTCTGGCCAGGCGTGCCGCCAACTACTGTAAATTGTCTGTCGTCTGTCAAACCATTGCAGTCATTGTCTCTTCCGTCAGCGATTTCTTCGCTTGAACGATTTGCTGAACCGCCTGGATCTACCGAACATCTTGTACCATCGTGAGCCGCATTACATTCTTTTGCGCCTATGCCGTCGTCTACGCCTACAGTTCCTGGATCATCTGTGCCGCATGCTCCGCGGCCGCGGCATGCGTCGCCCGCATCATAATCTTCATCTGTTTCGCCATCGCAATCTTCATCTACTCCATTGCATGTTTCAGCTATTGGTTCGGTTTGGCCAGCGCATTCGCTCCACGTACCGTCTGCTCCACATACTTGCGTTCCGGTTTCGCATCTTCCTTCGTCGCTTCCGCAATCTCGCGCCGGCGTAACGCCGGGCACACATTCGCAATCCGGCACACCGTTATCTACAGCGTCGTCGCAATCATCATCTATTCCATTGCATGCTTCTGGAACTGGACCGGTAGCGCCTGATGTTGTTTCCCAATGACTCATGCCCGGGCCGTCATCCATACATGTTTCTTCTGCTGCTACACAAGCGCCAACGTCAGAACCGGTTGTGCGCGTGTCTCCCGGTTCGCATTCACAGTCTGGATCTGCAACGCCATCGCAGTCATTGTCTTCGCTATCGCACACTTCAAGCCCCGGAATTGTTGCGTCATTATCATCGCAATCCGATCCTGCAGCAGCGCAAACGCCGTGACCGTCTCCGTCAGCATCGACTTGCCTGTCAGGGCGTCCGTCGCCATCAGAGTCTATTGTAGCCGGATTCGGTCCTTCGCAGTTATCCGTAGTATTTCCGACTCCGTCTAAATCGCTGTCAGTTTGAGTTGGATTATACGCAGGTGAATTATCGCGCGCTTTACACCATCCATCTCCGTCATCATCGCTGTGATTTCCAGTCATTCTCCCGTCTGATAAAACGCTGCATCCTTCTGCTTCTAGGCATGGAATAGTTTCGCATCCTTGGGGTTCTTCATCATTCGAAATGCCGTCTCCGTCCGTATCAAGCGGAGGTGGAGGCGGAGTTCCTGCATCGCCATCATCGCCTCCATCAGCGCCGCCGTCTCCTGTCGGTACCGGTACTTCTCCGCCTGCGTCCGGTTCGGCAGGCGCAGTTATTCCGGCATCCGGAAGTCCGCTGGTATGTTCGACTCGCGCTTGAGATGAACATGCGGCTGCAAAAAGCGCAGCTGCAGCAACGGTAGACCGAACTGCTTTTGGAAATTTTCCTGAAGTATCTCGTAAAAATCCCATGAAGGAACCAAGCTTATAGCTTGGCGCTTCACCGCTTGGCTGAAGCAGATCGCGGACAGAAGGTAATTGTTCTTTACTCATAATGTATAAAAATTAATGATGTATAAAAAATCCAAGGAATGGTCCATGAGTCTGAAACGCGTCATTGCCTCCAAAAGTCGCTTCATATCCTGCTTTGCCTCCAAAATGATCTCCGCCCACTTGTATACCGGCATCAACTTCCCCTGCTACACCGGTCGCTGCTGGAATATCCGAATTCGGACCGGTTTCCAAACGCTGCGCATGGCAAAGACCAGGACCTCCTCCAAATACAGCTCTCACATATTTCCCTAGTCTAGGAGCCCAGGCACCGCGCGCAAAACCGCAGAAAGTATTTCCTGTTACTTTACCGTCAGTGGCTACTGTTGCTCCTGAATCATTTACGGTATCTACATCTTCTGTAACACGAGCCGCCCGGAGTCTTGCTCCTAATTGGGCATGTGCAACTGCAGAATCTCCATTGATTGGATCTACTCCGAAATCAAGATCCACTGCAGGATTATTCTCTGGTGAACCTTTGATATTACGCGCAAGAGCAAGAGCGGCTTCTGCGAATAAAGGACCTGCGGATTCGTCATTGCCATCCAAACCTTCGTGACTCGTGTTGCCGCGGAAAGGAAATGGTGCTGGAGTGCCTGGCACGCCTGCGCCTCGTCCTTGCACGCCGCCAATAGAAGCAACGGTTGCTGAAAGACTTTCTCTATCAAGTTCTGCGCCGCTTACGTCTCGTGCTACGCAGTCAAATCCGGCTGTAACAACTTGGCCTTCTCTTGTTGAAGCCTGACCCGTAACATCAAAAGTGCCGCGGTCAGGCATGCGTGGTGTTATTGTTGCGTTTAAAACAGCATCGTCCGGCGTAACTCCTGCTGGAATTCCAGGCATTTCCAAATCCCAGTATGGAGGACAGCCTGCATGGAGAGTAAATGGAGCGCCTGGCGTTGTCGCAAGAAAAAGTCTTCTGCGGCTTCGATCAATTTGCACACGAAGAGTATTTGTCGAATCTGCGCCTCTCCATTCCACAAATTTTTCATCCGGAACCGGACGAAATAATGAAACTCCTGGAGTTGCCGGCATTGCGCCTGTTGGAATATAAGGAGCTGGACCAGCTGCTGAAGGAGCTGGCGGAGACGGAGGTGGTCCAGAAGGTGGTGGCGGCGGTGCTCCGGCCGGTGATCCGCCTGCTGGTGGTACCGGAGGTGGCGGTGCAGCCGCAGGCCCGCCTGGAGCTGCTGGCGCAGCTGCGACAGGTGAGCCAGAAGCCGGTTTTGCAGCAGCACTTCCAGAAGCAGTAGTTGCGCATGCCGCAATTCCTAGCAAAGCAGCGACTGCTACGGCTCTTGCTGCCGCTTTTACATTTCTAAAAACAGAAAACGGAGAACCTGTCCTAAGTTCGTAACTATGAGGTCCGCTTGGCACGCGCAATGCGTCTAGATCAAGCGGTATGGAAGTGTCAGTTCTTCGGGACATAAAGTATTATTGTTAAAAAGGCGTGCAATTTAACAACTTTGACACTTTTTGTCAAAACTATAACCTTGACGTTTGTATATAATGTTATATTTTTGCTGTTTTGAGCTCTGCTAACAGATTAGAAAATACTGATGATCTTTTTTTTAAAAATGTCTTGGTTTCGCGTGAAATACGACGATATTCCCTTCTGTCATTCCATATCTTCTCAAATTGAGAAATTAAATTATCAATATGTAAAGTATCCAAATCCAAACACGCAACTTTAGGAAATTCTGACCAGAAATCTTTTACTTTATCCATATAAGAAAGCGAAATAAAAGGGCTCTGCGCAAGAATCGATAAAATTCCGCTGTGCAGACGCATGCCAATAACCATTTCTGCTTTTGCAAGAATTTTTAAAAGTTCATTAAAATTTTCATTAAATTCATGAATAATAATTTTATCTTTTCTTTTAACGTGATCAAAAATTGTATGCAGAATTTGAGTATCAATTTGGTATTCATTTTGAAATGGAATAAATCTTATGCTCAAGCCAAATTTCTCAATTATTGAATCGCAAAATTGAGCAATTATTTTGTACGAATTATCATTAAGATTTTTAAATGGACGAAAAGATATGGCAACATAATTTTCTTGTTGTGTCTCATCTTCACAATCTGTATCCAGAACTATTGCAGGATCAGTTCCAAGAACTGATAAAATCCCCCACTCTTGCAAAAGATTTTTTGAAGCAATATCTCGCACAATGACCGCTTTTGATTTTTGAAACAGTATTTTGCAGAAAAATTTATTGAGAAATCCAAGCCGGCTAACGCTTATTCCCAAACAATAAACCGGCTTTTTGCACCAAGCTGCGATAAGTCCGTGAAAAGCCCAAAATAAAGGGCTTAAATACCTTTCTTCTTCGCTAAAAAGTCCGCCTCCTCCAAGAATAAAAACATCACAATTTTTTACAATTGAGAGCGGTTTAAACCACATTGACGGATGAAAAATGGAATTAAATAAACTCCGAAAACCAATTGGAAAAAGGCTTCCCCTAGCCATTACTTTAATTTCCGCGTCCGGAATTTGTTCTAAAATGAGTTTTTTCAAACCGGCGAGAATTGCTTCATCGCCGATATTTTTCATCCCGTAATTACCGCAAATAAGAATTTTCATTGGGCTCTTTATGCCGCTTTTTTAGAAGCCTCTACTGCTTCTTTTTTCTCATGACCGCGCTCTTCATAAAGCTTAAAATGTTCTCCGAGCTTTCCACGCATATAATAAAGTTTTGCTCTTCGCACGCGGGATTTTTTTGTAACCTCAATTTTGGCAACATTTGGGCTATGTAGAGGTATGATTTTTTCTACGCCTACGCCATCCACGACCTTCCGGAGCGTAACAGTCTTGCCGACGCCTGTTCCGCTATTTATCTTTATAAGAAGCCCTTCAAAAGCCTGAAGACGTTCTTTATCGCCTTCCCGGATCTTTTGCTGAATACGAACCGTATAGCCGGCCCGTAGTTCGGGAATGCTTGCCTTTTGCCACTTTTTTTCGAACTCTTTTATCATAAGGTTGCGCCCTCCGGGCGCATTAATTGCTTAGCCTCGCTGAGGCTCGGCCTAGACTATACCCTGCCTTCGAGATACTTTTCAAGGTGATTTACGGCAATAATATTCTCCGGATCGTCTAAAAGATCCCGCACGAATTTATCGTTTATTTTAAGCCTGTAAATAAAATCCTCCTTGGAAATGATGCTCATCTTGATCGGTCGTTTCATTGATACCTCGCGTGTCAATAAATCCTCGATTTGATTCTTATCGACTTCTCCAACAATAAAAAGGTCGGTTGGCGAGTTTTTCTCAAGGAAAATGCCGGAAATAACAAGAAGCTCTATTTTGCCGAGTTTTTGGAGTTTTTTAGAAAGATTATCAATAGTACTGGATGCCTTTACGAGGATAGAACGCAGTTCATTAAAAAGAAGGAAATTTTTGTTCACTACGTAGAACTTTTTCCGATTTTTGATACGAGACCGGAGCAATCCGACGCTTTTAAGGTTCCCAAGTTCCCGCCGGATCGAATTTATCTGTTCATCAAGCCTTCTTGTGAGTTCACGAATAAAGAACTCACCATCCGGATTAAGCAGAAAGGTCTCTAGAAGTTTGATACGCGCCCCTGATGTAAAAAGTTGCTTGAGCATTTAATTTGTACAGGTGATTTTCACTGTATAAAAAAATATATCAAGGGTCAAGCGAATAAATACAAAAAGTGTTCATGAACATTGGCCTCGTATGGCAAAATATTATAGATAAGCCAAAATCAACCTCTATTCTAGCTTTGCATATAAAAAAAATCCCTTTCGGGGTTTAAGAGATTTTGTATAATATTGTACAATTTAATTGTACAACTGTTTCATAATTCATCATTCGTAATTTATCCTATGCCATTCCTCCAGGTTCTTCTTCGTCCTCCTGGCTGCTCTTGAGCAGACTATTCAAAAAGCCGAAATAGAACCCGCCTGCAAAAATCCCTAAAAGGGATATGCCAAAAATAACAAGCGTCCCGTTTGCATCTATTTCCGTAAAAAATACTGTAAATCCGCTAAAGCTGTTTCCGAAGTTCTGAAAAGCGATTATCAGAATGAGAACAGTGAAGATAATGGATCCTACGAGAAAAAATACCTTCATGTTCTTATTATACAATAAAAATTACCAATTACCAAATTCCCTATATGTAATTTCTTGTGATTTTTGCGGGCTTTGGCTGCCGGATTGCCTTGCTACGGACCGGCTCGGCCTGCCGTGTGCAATATGCCCAACTGCTATTCTCATAACCTCGCCTCGATTCGCGACAGTTGGTCAGCCGTCGCTCATATTACTGCAACTGTCGCGGAGCGTCCTCGCAAGGCATTCACGGCACCCAAAGCCAAAACGTAGGAGTTGCGGAGGGCAGCTGCGGTGCTTTTCTTAAGGAAGCTCTCGAGCCGCGCGCAGTATGAAGAGTTACGGCTGATCGCGCGGCGAGAGCGCAGCGAGGCCTCGAGTAAAAAGATGGGAATTATGTAGAAGAAGGCCGAAGCGGTTCCGAAGAAAAGCACCGCAGCTGCCCTCCGTTGAAAATAAACGGTTTTATCCCAAATACTTTACGAAAAGCTTCTCGAGCATCAAGTTATTCCGCAAACGCAAGTAAACGTCGCCTTTCTTTTCCAGTTGCTCTTTAAGTTTTGGCTGATCTGCCTCCGGCGTACGAACTAAAAGCGCCTGGCCGGCTTTTTGCATTTCTTCATCAGTCACATCGATTTTCAGCTCCCTAAATAGATAATTTAAAATAAGACGTATGCGAATGCGTTTTTCGGCTTCCGGCTCATATTCTTTGCGCAAATCCCGTTTTTCTTTTTTCAACTTTTCCACATAAGTTTCAAACTTAAGGCCTCTGCCTTCGACCTCACGCTGCAAATCAAGAATCATATAATCCACCTCTTCCTCCACAAGAATCGGCGGCACTTCGAGCTTTGCTTCCTTTAAAAGTTTTTCCAAAAGCGCATTTTCGCGGCCTCTGCGAGCCTCAACCGCCTTGCGCCTATGAAGATCTGACTTTAGCGCTTCGCGAAATTCCGGCACTGACTTTTTCTCACCCATAATCTGCCCGACAAAATCCTCATTGAGCTCTGGCAAAATCGCTTCCTCATGCCGTTTTACTTCTGTTTCAAAATGAACCATTTTTGCTCGCAGCGGTTCATGATGAAAATCTTTGGGAAATTTTATGGGAAATTTCTTTTTCTCCCCGGTTTTCATGCCAAGAAGCTGATCTTCAAAGCCTGCAACTAAACTCCCCTCACCCACAAAAAGCGGATGATTCGCGCTTTTCGTTTTATCTAGGGCCGCACCAGCTTCATCATAACCTTGGAAGTCGATTTCCACACGGTCGCCTGTGCGGATCTCACGATCAAGCGGCTTATAAGTCGCCCTATATTTACGCATTTCTTCAACAACTTCATCGATTTCTTTGTCTGTAACGGCGATTGGCGTTTCGGGAATTTTGATATTATCAAAACCTTTTACTGTAACTTCCGGCATAAGTGCGACGCGCGCTTCGTATTTGAGCGGAGTCTTTGAAAGAATTTTCACGTCAGGCCGCGAAATCACCGCAAGATTTTTCATTTTTACAGCCTCGAAATAACTTTGCGGCAGAGCAACATTAAGAACTTCCTGAAAAAAACCTTCTGCGCCGATTTGGGCGATAATAAAGGCTTTTGGGGCTTGTCCTCGCCGAAATCCGGGCACATCGATTTTTTCAGAAACGCGCGCGGCGGCCTGCTGTTCATACTTTTCCATGAGCTCATGGGGCACCTCAACCGTGATGAGCATTTCGGACTTCGGAAGATTTTTCACTTCAACTTGCACGCGACGTAAAGTAGCATAAATTTGTTGAGTTGACAAACCTTTTTATTTAGGTTATTATTTATAGAAAATAATAGATATATATGGCTACAACACCATCTGCTGCTCCAGGCGGAAGAAAACCATGGCGGAAAAGCGAAGCGCCGGGGCATACGCCAAAACATGCGCCTGAAAAAAAACCTGGTGCTGGAGAAAAAGTGAAAGCCGCGATTAGGGCAACGCGGGAGGCTGCCGGCAAAGCTTCCGATGCCGTAGAAACAGTGGATGTGCGTGGAGCAGCGAGCGCGGCTAAAGCAAAAGTCGGCGCTATTCGAACAAAACATAAAAGAAAAATTTGGGCAGCAGTTGGATTAGCTGCTGCGCTCGGCCTCGCAAAAGTAGGAACAACTGGTTTTGATGCAGTTCAAGATTATCGAAAAGCAACTGCTACAGAAAAAGCCAATGAAGTTCCGCGCGATCGCATCGTTATTCCAGTTACAATCCAAGCGCAAGACGGAAATATAAAAATAACTCCGAAAAGCGGCGTCAAAACGGATCAATGCGGACAGGAACATACGCTTGCCATTACCCCCGTAGCTGGCGAAGCAATGCGAAAAGGCCGAACGAAAGCTGCGAAAGGTACTGTGCGTTTTACCGTAGAAGCCCATGGTGAAACGCACACCTACGAAGCGGATGAAGATATTGTTGCGGACGGAGAAGAGCGCGAATATACGCTGGCCGCGCATTTAGTAGCCCATGAATAAATATGGCAGGCCCAGAAACACACCATGCGCATCACGATACAGAATCCCTCAATCGTTTTGAACAGGACCGAGGGAGAATTTCCGGGGAGCAAATTCAAGGCGAAATGAATGAATGGCTCGGTTCTTTGCCGGACGATGTTATAGCCAAAATTCGCGATCTTCTCACTGGAAAAGAAGACGGCGAAGTTGATGATGAAAAAGAAGGCACGAAGATGCTTTTTTATTATCTATTCACGCTTTATCGGTTAGACGTTGAGGATGCTTTTCGCCGCGTGGATGCCATGGATGATGCAGACAGGCAGGTCCTTGTAAGCACGATAACTGGAAATCCGGCTCCGGATGCTGTTATTGATGATGAAGATCCGGCCCAACTTCAAGCTCTTCTAGCGCATTTTCATTTAGATACAGAAGGCCGTTTTGCGAAAATTTTCCTAAAACTCTACGAGGAAAAATTTGCGCTCAAAAAACCGACGGATGCGCTTTTGCAAAATGTTCCGACAGAACGCGAAATTGAAGACCAAATCGATCAATGTGTGAACACAGGCGGACCGGCGATTGTTCGACTGCGAGTTGGAAGCATTGCCAAACTCAAAAAACTAAAAGAGGAATTTAAAATTGCGGATGCGGATTTTCCAGAAGTTTTAGATCGAATTGATGAGATTCTTGAACGGCTTCAAACATCGGAAAAAGAAACTGATGAACCCGAAAAGGAACGTGACAAAGCCAAAAGAACCCTGGATGAAAAAACCGCGTCTCTCGATGAACCTAAAGATGAAGAAAGACTTGCCAAGGAAGATTTAGATCGCGAGCGGGAACGGCTCATGCAAAAGCCAAAAGAAAATCTTGCTCGAGCGGAAAAGAGACGGGACGACGCTGCGGGAGATGAAAAAGAAGCTCGATACCGCTATGAAAAAGCTCATGACTTATACATCAAAGAAAAAGAAGTTGCGGCAAAACAAACCCCACCACCACATGTAGATGATAGCGATCTAAAAGCGGCACGCGAACGATTAACGAAGGCAGAACAAAAACTGGATGAAGCAAAAGAAGCAGCTCGCGAAGCTCAAAAGGCCGTAGATGACGTAGAAGATAATCAGCTCAAACCCTTAAAAGATCAATACGAAGCTGCAAAAAAAGCTCGCATTGATGCTGAACGCGCTCTCGAACCATTCAAGAGAAATCTGCGGGCAACGGAACGCGAACTTGCTGAAGCGAAAGAAGCGCGCAAGCCGGTAGCAAAAGAGCTCAAAGACATTCCAAAAGCAGAAGTGCATGCGCAGCTAAAAAAATTCTTTGCAAAACTCGACGAAAAGAAAAAAACAGCGCAGGAAGGTTTTTTAAAAAACCAACCCGGTGAAAATATTGTATATCTGTGTTTAAAGCGCGAACGGGAAGCGCTTGGCGAAAAGGGCGAATATCTTGAAAAGCGCACCGCACACGACACCGCGGCATTGGCAGTAGGCGTGACAAGCAAAGCATTTGCAGGCATTGAAGCGCCGCAAAAAGGCGTGGCGGGAAGAGCAACATATGGAGCGCAAAAAGGCGCTGCAGCGCTAAATCCGGCAGAATGGGTGCGAACTTTACGAAGCAGAACAGACAGGCTTTTTGCAAATATACCGCTCCTTAAAGGCCTGCAAACAAGCAGCCCGGAACATGACATTAAACATCATTTTGAAAAAGAACCCTTGCCAATTTTAGTAGAACTCCTTGGCTATCTCCGGCATGAAGCAACGGAACAACGCCAGGAATCATTTTGGCGCGGCATTCCATTCCACCAACTCACGGATTTAGAAAGAGTTGTGAAGGTTATTGAAGAAATTGTGGCTGGCCGGCTCGGAGATGAAATCAATAAAGCAGGCGATAAAGGATGGGAAAAAGCGCATGCAGTGCTTGATGAAAGTCTTCATAAACCGCTTGCGCACGTGGAACATAAATTTGATGAAGTAAAAAGGGATTTGGGAAAACATCATCCTGCAGGCGGAGTAAAAGAGGGCGAAGATAAAGGAAAAGGACATGGCGGAACCGGCTCGAAAGTACTCGGGGTTGCCGGAAGCATCGGCGGCGCTCTTGCTGGGATAGGTCACGTTGGCGATCTCCTCCGCGGACGGAAACCGAGCGGTGGCGGAAAAGACGGCGGCAGCAAGCCATCCGGAGGAGGTGCAGGCGGCCACGAAAGCGATCACTAGAACCTAGATTCTAGCTATTGAAGTAATCGGGCTTTTTTGGTATAATTAACAGATAAAAATAAACATAAAAACCATGCATTTTTGGCGAAATTTCTCGGAAAAAATTCTTGAGACCGGCAGATTAGTTTTTGCTTTTTCCGCAAACAGACGCGTTGAAACAGATCATGCAGGGCATGAAGGGGCGCCTGACGGAAAAGATAAAGGAAAAAGACGCGAGGAAGTTAAGGGCGAAAGCGCTGGAGAACGCAAGGGGCTCAAAGAGAAAATCGAAGAGAAAATCGAAGAAATCGATGAAAGCGGCGAAGCAAAAGACTACCTCGAAACCTTTCAAAAGCAACCTCAATTTGACGCAGTAAATCATATGCTTTCAACCGGCATGGAAGTAGAGGGCAATGAAACTGCATTCAATTTCGAAAACTGGCTCGTGATGGACTCGAAGCTCGTTGCAAATGTTTTTGATCTTTCTTTAATGCCGCGCGGCAAAGGCAGATGGAGTTTTGTAGACGGCTTGCGAATAGAAGACCATG
The DNA here is from genome assembly GCA_016186205.1 of Candidatus Peregrinibacteria bacterium. GTDB lineage: Bacteria > Patescibacteriota > Gracilibacteria > UBA1369 > UM-FILTER-53-11 > JACPMA01. The sequence goes on from JACPMA010000013.1 coordinate 32,304, forward strand.
AATCCGAAGAATTCAAAAAGAGTCAGGAGGTGTTAAACCAACTCGTCGGCATGTTAAGAAAACGCACACAGGAACGACAAAACATCAAAGAAGATACCCAAAAAGAACACGATAAACCTGCTGTCGGCGAAACCATCGGCGACGGCGTAAAAACTTTGATGCGGAATTTCAAACGCGCATCTGGAACGGAAAAGGTCATGATCTTGGGCGCCATCGGCATCGGCATTTCCCTGCTTTGGAAATACAAAGACAAAGCAATTTTTAAAGATTTTACTTTCGGCGACGCATTCAAGTGGGCAGGCGCTTTGTGGGGCATCAACTATCTCTCCGGAAAAGTTTCCAAGGACGGCAAAACGCTCGTGCAACGGATGGACGTAGGCCTCGATATTGAGCAATTGAAGGACAGTCGGATGAAAGGCTATGCCTATGAAAAAGGCATGGATAAGGATCAAGAAAAGTACCGCGCCTTTTTGGAACTTCAAACAAAAGACGTCCGGCAACTCTACCAGCTTTATAAAGAAGCGTCTGGTCCTGGAACTAAAAAAGAAATCGACCCGAAGCGGCTCGGTATTTACAACGAAGCGGTGGACGGAAAAGCTGTGTATGAAATTATGGAAGAATTGGTGAAGGATACCTCGGTTAATCTCCATATTGAACAGCGCAGAAAAGATGCCGAAGCAAAAGGAATTCCTTATAATGAACAAGCAGATCGTAATGATAAAGGACTCATAGCTTCCTGGACGCATTCTTCCGAAGCGCAGGAAAAATTTGAATCCAAATATTTTGATTTGCTGCAAGGGTCAAATGTCACGCTCATCGATGCGATTCTCAACGAATATCAAACGCGAGATTTTCAAACAGCTATTGCGGCGGGCCGAGAACGGCGTCGGTTTGTGCGCGCTGCAAAAACCACAGCGGATGTTTTGGAAAAAGGATGGGGGCATACGAAACATTATGCAGGTGTGGGGGCTGCTTTTGTTTACAAATACGGCGGGAAAGCCATCAATTTTACGAACAATAAAATTTTGAAACCGGTCGGCGGATGGATCGCTTCGCAGTGGAATCGATATAGCCCGCATATAAAAGAACCGCTTCGCGATGGACTTTCGTGGATGCAAGAAGGCGATTTAAACAAAGTGCTTCCGTTGGAATTTAATGTGGATGTTTTAAAACCCGGGCAAGCAAAAATTATGGGATTAGCCGGAATTCCTTTTGAAATAAAGACAGGCAAAGATTCTTCCGGAGCAAATAGAGAAGTTGCGGAAATCGACGGTATTAAATTTGTCATTGACGACGGCGTTCCGGGAAATAAAACGAATGCCGATGCGCTAAAAAAGAAAATCGAGCAAAAAGTTGGCGGCCTCATTGCTGCAAAAAAGATTCCTGAATTCGCCGGTATCACGCCACGCTACGACGGAGCGCAGAAAAAATGGTTTATGGATAATGTGCCGGTTGCCGCAGACGCATTCGGTATAACTCCGGGCGGAAAAATTCCGATTGAAATGAAAATTGATGACGATGGAACAACACTCAATTTCTTTGATGGCGATAAAGAAATTTCAAATCTCTCGGATCTCACGACCGAACACATGCACGCGGCGCTCCAAGAAGAGATCTGGAAAGCTGTGCCCGGGTTAGAACCGATAGTGGAAGGATTGCCTGTGAAGATCGATGGCGTTGTTGGTTCTAATATAATGCAATATTTCAAAGTCAATCTTGGCGGACTGGATTTTGCAGTTACGCGTAAGGCAGGTACTCCACCGACCTACGAATATGTAGAAACCAGCGGCGTCAAGCATCCATTGAAAGATTTAAAAATTGAAAAAACAAATGGCGGCCTGGACTTCCTAAAAGCTCTCGGAAACAAGATCTTTCAATCCGACGACTACAAAGAAAATTATCTCCTCCTCGAAGCGGAAATGGAAAATACCAAAGAAGGCTTTACAGCTCGAATGAAAGAACTCGCAAAAACCAAAATGTGGATTTTACCGACGAATCTCGACGGCGCTATCAACGGACAAATTCTCCAGGAACAATGGCGCTATACGCTCCAATTCAAAATGTTCGAGACGCTTCAGATTTTCAAATCCGAATGTAAAAATGAACCGCTCGATAATATTCCAACTATCTATAACGACGTCATCTTAAAAGCCAATCAACATCTCAAAGATCTTCTTGATACCATTCGTGGATATTCCGACAAACAAAAGGCGGACGAATTCCAGAATTTCTTGAGTGGCAAAGAACGCACAATTACAACCGCGAGCGGCGCACCCCGTAATCTTCCGGCCGGCTTGGAGTATGTGAATTATCCTAATCCGGATTACCGAGATTATTTTGAAAAATACCAAGCGCTTATCCAAAATCCGCGATACAACTATGAAGGATTTGATAATTATGATGTCGCCGGAAAATCAGCGCATGAAATTTATCTCACGCTTTTATTGGTTTGGAGCTATCACACGAAAAAATTTCGAGATAAACCCGGGACCCTCGTCCAAGCAGAAAAAGATAAACTCCAATTTGTCATTGACAAAGTGCAGGATAAATTAGAAAAGGCAAAAATGGCTGGCGGCGTAACCGGAACAGTCAAGATGGCAAATCTGCCGGCTCAAGGAAAAACTGACGACACAGACCTTAAAGAATGGCTGAAATAAATCTTTATGTGCCTCATTTGGAATTATTACACACAAAATCTTGAGATGCCGCGTTTCGTGTGGATGGGCGGACGCGGACTTGGCGCTGAAGCTCCTGCAGAGGACGATTGGGATGAACCGGATTTAGATAGTGCCTATGACAAAGAAAGAAAAGCTGGCAAAGGTCGTAGTAAACCTCCTTTCCAATTACCAAACGCTCCAACGCCTGGACCTGGCCCAGGCCCTGAAAAACCAAAAACAATAGACCCGGGGCCGGTTGTTATTAATCCGAAAACCGGCAAACCAATGGAAAAACTGGAAGACCGTTTTCCGCGACTGCTAGCGGTTGTTCAAAAATTATATGAAATAGGAAATGAAGAATTTTGGAACCAAAATTTAGGAGCAATTGCAGGCAAGTACGCTGCTGATTACATTAAAGTGGCGGAAAAAATGCCGGAAGCCATGCTCTATAAAGCCATCACGGAAAATTGGACGCAGGAAACGCTTTACGAAAAATATAGGCAAGCCATGGGCGATCTTTACACAAAGGCGGCGAGCAGACCGCTGCTTAAAGAGGCGTGGGGGCAGACAAAACGCGCATGGCATTGGGCTACGGAATCGGAAAATCCAGGCGCACCGGGAATGAATATGGCGATTGAAGGAAAACGCAAAATCAGTCTTCGGGAAAAACCAAAAGTTCTTGCAAAGATGATGCAACTCGAAAATGAACTCATCAACGGCGATGACGTGTGTTTAGAATGGAATGGAAAGTGCAAGGATTGGGAGGACGATGACGATCTTGATGAAGATCGACTTGAATTTATACGCGAAGAAATGGTTGCATTTTACAGAGAGTGGTTTTTGAATAAAGCAATTGTGGAAGATAAAACAACGAATGAATTATTGTGGGCTTATGCGAAGGCGCTTGGTGATTTTGGGAAGAGTTGCGAAATTCCATAAAATAATCTGTTAAATAAGCCATAAAAGCATTGACAAAATGTCTTATTTTGGTATACTCGAATGTTTGGTTGTTCCTTGAAAAAGTGCTTGGTATGGGGAAAACGGTCCGATCTGGGAATCAGATTGGTTAACAGGTTGGACCGTTTTCACTGGCATTTAACGGCGCTTTAGCGCCAAAGGGAGAGGAAACATGAACCGTGACACCCTGTTCGGCAACATCTTGGTGGCTTGCATGGCCACCACGCTCTTCGCTGCCACGGGGTGCAGCGGAAGCGGAAACAATTCCAACCCCCAGTCGTCCTGGCTCCAGGACGACGACCTTCCCGACTCCACCCCGGTGGGAAAGAAGGCGCAGCCTGGTCTGTTTGACAGGCTGACCGGAGCGGCAGGTGGCGCGGCAGCGTCCGGCGCGGCCGGGAAACTGATCGGCGGCTGGATGTTCTGGCCGACGCTGATCTGCCTGGTGGCGGGCGGCGTGCTGCTCGGCTTCCGCATCTGGGGGGTCGGCGCGGTGGTGGCTGGAATCGGGCTCGTGCTCGCTGTCCTGCAATGGGGAGTCGGGTTTGGCTTCAAGTGGTACACGGCTCTGGTGGCGGTGTGGATTATCCTGTGGGCGGTGTCGCTTATGACGCCGTTCAAGTGGGATAACATCATCGTCTACGCAGGGTCGGCCATCTGGCTCCTCCTGGCCGCCATTGGCCAGGTCGGCGCCGGGCTGCCGGGACTCACCTGGGGGCTGTTGCAAGCCCTTCTGGTGTTCTCGGTGGCACCCGCCCTCTGGCGGGCGCCAAACCCGATCGGAGCCCGGTGGCTGGTCATGATCCCCCTGTGGATCCTGCTCCTGCTCACCCACTAGGCGTCCCCCACGCCGCCCCTCCAAGCACTTCGGACGTCCTGTCCGAAAAGGTGTGATCATTTGCGACTCATTAAGGTCTGCTCTTGGTCCCACAACCGAACTTCAAGCGTCTGTAAAACTGATGCGCAACGCATCAGGCTCGATACTCTATCGAGAACAGGCGCTTTTCTTTTATTTGCATTACCTCGCGCGTTACCCTTGACAGAACTGGGAATTTTTGCTATATTCCGTCCCTTATTTATGCCTTATATAAAACGTTTTATAGCATTTCTTGCGTTTGTAGTGATTACTACTGGGGGCCTTCAAGGAAATTCCATAGGGAATTCAACCAGCCTCCGGGAAGCCTCAAAAAAATCAACAAGCCTAAAAACCCTTAGAAGCAGCCCAAAGCTTCTTGAAACCTACTATTCCCAAAAACTCGACGAACTCGGGCTCAAACTTCATCCTGGAACAGAGCATAGAACAGACAGCAAACCGACTATTCAATCAAGCCAGCGGTGCAAATCAATTGTGTATCGCACGCTTTTGCAACTTCCAAAATCCCACAGCAATCAACTCACTGACCTCACGCTTTTCTATACAAAAGACGGCCGCCGCGGTTATGGCGGAGCCGGTTCAATCGTTCTGCGATGCTTGAATGTCGCTGACAACGAACTTGCTTCCGTGCTCATTCATGAAATCGGACATCTTGTTGATGGAGATTTGCTTTTCGGCACGGACGCAAAAACGCCGAGCGGATTTTATGATTTTGAAGTTCCGGTGGCAATTGATGACCCGAGTTTAGATTTTTACCGCATAAGCTGGACTTCAGAAAAAACGCGCACTGAAGGCGATACCTTGCTTGATTTTGTTTCTGAATATGCTTCGACCGATCCTTTTGAGGATTTTGCAGAGACCTATACATATTATAGGCTTCATGGCGCGGAATTTCGGCAACTTATGGAATTCAACAACGCGCTTCAACAAAAATATTCGTTTATGAAAAAGTACGTTTTTGATGGAGAAGAATTTAATCTTGGCGCAACAAAATCGAAGCTTGATCTTTGGGCGAGGAATTACGATGTAACGGTTCTTCCGTTTCAACTATGACGGTATGGAGGCCCTGGCGTCTGTATGCGTCCAACCAAATAAGCTTTTTCCGTTTCATCCGGAGAGAGCTTTTTGGAGATGAAGGCGGCTCGGCATTATGATATTATGCAGCCATGTTTTATGACCGCAAACCAGGCAAGGAACTCGATGATACGGCAGCTTCAGCGGCCGATGATAGGCTTGAAGAAATTTTACGGCGCGTTAAAGCCGCGGGTGCAGAAATAACGCTGGACGAGACCATTCCCTTGCATACCGATTTTAATAACGAAATTGTAGAAATCGGCAAGCGGAGAGTGGTCGAATTTAATTTGAATCGCACTGATTTTCAAATCACGCGCGACACAAAAAATATGCGCGCTTCCGGAAGCGGGCATCGCAAACATCTTGAAGAAGTTGCGCGCCCGATGATCGAAACAAAACTAAAGAAAAAACCCGACACTTCGGATCAGTGGATCGGGGTGGATATTGAAGATGTGTTTTAGACTTTTTGATAAAACCTGCTTCGCAGGTTGTATGGGGTGTCCAGAGGGAATCGAACCCTCATAGCCGCTGCCACAGAGCGGAGCTTTACCATTAAGCTATGGACACCACGCTGATAATTGAATTATACCTGCCAGCGCTGGATGCTGTAAAAGGTGGTTTTAACTAAGCTCCTTTTGATTTTGGATTTGCTCTTGCAGCCGCTTCATCACGGATTTCATGAATAATTCGCAAAAAGCAAAACAGGTATCGTAATTTATATGCGCCATCTCGTTTTGTGCAAGGTAATCATCTAGCACGTTAGCCGCGCAATCTATAACGACTTGTTTAATTACTCCTTCTTGCGTAAGCGCAGTTTCGAGTATGCGGAACGGAACCGCTGAACCGGATTCAAAAATATTCCTTCCCCACTCGTCGATTTCGGCCTTCATTTTTAGCGGCAAAGAACTGTCGGAAAAACGCGCCATCAAAGAAAATTCCGTCTTATGTGCATTAGCCGGCTTCTGCGTGCCGGCCTCAAGCTGCTGCATGCCGGCCTGAACCTCTTTTTCCAGCTCTATTCTGATTTCATCATTGCCTAAAATAATAATGCTTAAAATAAAACTCGCCGGAATGTTTTCCTGCAAAAGTTTTGCGGCAAGCATCAAAATGCCGCTTTTTTGATTCGTCTGTATAAATTTGAGCAGAATTTTCGCAAGCCGGTCTTCCTTTTGTTTCTGCTTCTGTTCACCCTTTCTGGCCGCAGCTATAAAAGCCGCATTCTTTTTTACCTGCTCCTTAAAACGCTCGAAGGCTTTCGGATCATAGGACTCCCCTCCTTCGCTCGGATTAAAAAATTCAAAATCACCCATTTAGATTTATTTTACACCAACGAAGATATTGCGGTGAACTTGTCCGTCAAAACGCGTCCGCTTTTTTTCTTGGAAAAAAACTTGGCCGTCTTTAACGGAGAAAATCGTGAAATCAACGCCCATGCGGCAGTTGTCGCCCGGGAAAAAATTAGTTCCCTTTTGGCGAACGATAATCGCGCCTGCCTTTGCAAGCTGTCCGGCGAAAAGTTTTATTCCTCGGCGTTTTGCCTGCGAATCACGGCCATTTCTGGTAGAGCCTCCAGCTTTTTTGTGTGCCATAGCTCGCCTATATTAATAGGAAATATTGTAACGCGCAAGCAATGGAAGGTTGTCAAATTGATGATTTTCTGGTATAATTTACAGATTAAATATGCATAAAAAAATGCGCAAAATTGCGGTTTCTATCTTCTTGAGCAGCCTCATAGCTGTCTTATTTCTCCAGATTCAAACGGCTTCTGCAGCCTCTCTTTCTTTAAATAATGAAGAGACGAAAGCAGTCGATATGCTTACGCAGCAAATTAAACAAAAACTGAAGCGCGGAACTTATTTTCTTCTAGGCGTTGATACTCAATTGAAAAATTCGCGCGAAGAGCTCGTATTGCTTCGAAAAAACATGCGCGCGCTCAAAAATAAAATTGTTGAATCAAACGCCAAAATCACGGATCTCAATTCGCAACTTGAAAACCTGGACCGTTTTATGGCGCAAAATGAGGAAAAAATCCGCGCGATCCGGGTGCAAATCGCGGAGCAAGAAAACGCCGCTCTTCTTCTTGCAAGCGACATCCGCGAACAAAAAAAAATTCTTCAAGAGGATATAAAAAATTTCAGCAATGCGCTTGGGACTTATTATTTTCAAACAAACGCATTTTTCGATGTCAACGAACCGCAGGGAAATCTCCTGGCATTTTTGGCGAGCGACCAAAGCACAGGCGAAGTGCTAAAAGAGCAAGGATATCTTTTCTTTCTCCAGCAAGCGACGCAAGATCTTGCATCGCGCATAGAAGAAGAACAAAAAAATCTTGACGAAAAACAAAACCAACTTGAGCTTAAAAACCAAATCACGAAAGAACTTCAAATACTTTTGAAGAGTGAAAAGCGCATGCTTTCAGAAACGCAGGCATCAAAAAAACGACTTCTTGAAGAGACAAAAGGCCGCCAAGCCATTTATGAAACTCTCTTAGAACTTTCAAAGAAAGAAGAGGAGCAGGTGGCGCTTCAAATCGAACGCTTAAAAGAAAATTATGCGTTTTTCCAGACGAAACTCGATGAGCTCAAAAATAATCCGGCTGCGCGGGAAATTTCTTTCCAAACATTTGATTTGGATCTTGATGATGCTTCCATTTTGAAAGGCGAAGCGCCTCTCGCATGGCCGGTTTCCCCGAGCTTGGGGCTCACGGCGCTCTTCCGCGATGAAGAATACAAAAAAGCGCTTGGGATTGCGCATAACGCAATTGATATCCGCCTCACTCAAGGTTCAAAAGTAAAAGCCGCAGCGGACGGCGTTGTAACGAAAGTTGCGGATAACGGTTTTGCATACAGCTACATTATTGTTGCGCATCCGGATGGCATTCTCACCCTCTATGGACATGTATCGGAAATGCTTGTGAGCGAAGGAGAAATCGTGCGGCAAGGACAAACAATCGCTCTTTCTGGCGGCACTCCGGGAACAAAAGGCGCTGGCTGGCTTACCACCGGCGCGCATTTACACTTTGAAGTTTTCAAAAATTGGCAACACGTTGACCCGCTTGAATATTTGCCGCTCGAATTTGTTCCTGTTGCGTCGTTGCCGGAAAAATATCTCAAGCGGCTTCAGGGTGAAACCGAAGAAAAAATACGTCGGAAATAACAGGAAAACCACTTTACCCTCAACTCTAAACCCTCTACCCTGTATTCAGTACTCATGCAGCATTTTTTTCTCAAACCGGAAAATTTTCATGGCGAGCAAATCGAAATTACTGAATCGCCAACGCTTCATCAGTTAACGCGTGTACTGCGCATAAAAACCGGAGATGAACTCATGGTTTTAGATAACAGCGGAGATGAATTTCTTTGTAGAATAGAACAGCTTAATGAAAATAAAACGCGTCTGCGGATTATTGAAAAAAGGAAAAACGCTGCGGAGCCGGAAATTTTCATCACACTCTATCAATCCCTCCCAAAGAAAATGGAGCTTTTTGAGTGGGTATTGCAGAAAGGAACGGAAATTGGAGTAAGTCGGTTTGTGCCAATTAAAACCGAGCGTACGCAGCGACACGAATTTTCAAAACGCGACCGCCTTGAAAAAATTCTCAAAGAAGCAGCGGAACAATGCGAACGCGGAAAAATTCCGGAACTTATCGGGGCGCAAAAATTCACAGAAGCGCTTGCGAATGCCGATGGACAACAAAAATTCATTCTTCATGGACGCGGCGACCATCCTCTCCTCTCGAAAGTCATCACAAAACAAACCAGCGTTGATGTTTTCATCGGCCCGGAAGGCGGCTTTACGGAAAGCGAAATTCAGCAAGCCGAAAAGAATGGAGTTATTATTTGTTCGCTCGGTCCGCGGATATTACGTACAGAAACTGCAGCCATTGTCGCAACTGGTATAATACTTAGCCATGCGTGACAAACTTGAAAGTCCACCGATTTCTCCTCGTTTACGATGGCTGGAAACTCTAGGCTCCGGCGTGATTGAACTTCAAAGACTTACAACTCAAGCCAGAATATTAGAGGCAGCAAATCCGGGCAAGCCGGAAGTATTTCATGGTTTTGAGTATGATTTTTTTGAAAGAATGAATGATCTGATATGCGGAAATCTTGGCTGGGAAACAACCCATAATGCTGATTTGCCTTTAAGGCGCGATGGCGATCGTTTTGTTTACATCGGTAATCACCCGACACTAACTGTAGCATGGCCATGGGGTTATTTCATGAGTCGGCATTTTGCATCAAACACCGTGGCTGTTGCTAAACATTCAATTATTAAAAATCCACTTTCGAGATGGGCAATGGGAGATCTGATGTTGAGGGCGCACAAAGGCATCTTCATCAATCGTGATGACCGAGATCAAGCAATGAATACCATCGAAGCCGAGACGCAAGCAGTTTTAACGCCGGATACCGGGGCGGTCTTTTTCCCAGATGCTCATAGGCCCTATAAGCGACGTATTGCTAAACAGGTTAAAGATTTAGGCAAAGCACACCCGGAGCTGCAAATCGGTTCTTGGATGACAGAAACTTGTTTTCCTAAAAGCGGCGGCCTGTGGGCGTTAATGCAATCAATCCGCGATCTTATAGATGTTCGGTTTTTGGATTGTACTATCGTAGAACCCGTTCCAACTCACACTTATGGCGCAAGGCTTCATTTTGATGTGCAAGAAGTGAGCAGAGAAGAACTTCTTGGAACGCCGGAAAGCATCGAACACCTCAATGGCGCGCTTGTGAACCTCTGGAAGCGAAAAAACAGAATGATTAAGGATATGCGGAGGCTTTGATGGTTGGGGAGGAAGGACTCGCCTACGCGTCCTCGGCCCTTGGGCCTCGGCGCGCAGGCCCCGCTCGCCTTCGCCGCCGCTTGCGGCTCGGCTGTGCGTTCGAATCCTTCCTCAAATTCTCGATTCTCTAAAGTCGCATAGTTTTCACAAAAGTTTTCTGGTTGGGGAGGAAGGACTCGAACCTTCGGTGGGGGCTTCAAAGGCCCCTGCCTTACCAGCTTGGCTACTCCCCAATAATTTTAAAGCTCAGCTCAAAATTATTATACCTGGCATTTTGACATTTTCCATTACATTCCATAATCTAATTTTACATGCCAGACAGCGGACCGATAAAAAACGATAAAGGTTATCAAATCCAAGTTGATCGCGATTTATGCGTGACGCTTGCAGTATGCCTTGGGCTTGCGCCAAATACTTTCGAGCTTGATGCTGAAGGCAAGGCGGTGATTAAAAATCCTAATGGCGAAGATGCTCAAATACTTCTTGAAGCCTGCAAAGGATGTCCTGTAAATGCGATTATTTTCCATCATCCAAACGGAAAACGCATTTGGCCGGATCCTGAAGTTGATCTCGACGGCAATCCTATTTAAGAATTTTTTTCAGATTTCCGAGTGGCAGCGTATTCACCACCTCTTTTGCCTCAACCCACCCTCTTTTTGCCCAATGAACGCCGAGTTCCATAACCCAAAGCCCCTGGGTTGAGTGCGCATCGGAATTGATAGAAAATTTACACTTCCACCGTTTTGCCTCGCGGATGTATTGATCCTGAAGATCAAACCGCAGCGGCTGTGAATTAATTTCAAAAATCGTTCCGGTTTCCGAAGCTTTTTTAAACAATTTATCGTAATCGAGCGCATATGGATTGCGCTGTCCGATGAGCCGACCGCTCGCATGTCCGATAATATGAACATGCGGATTTTCCATTGCTTTAAGCAAACGCGCCGTATTGTCCTGGCCAAAACGGCTGTGGATAGAGGCCACTACAATATCAAACTGCTTCAAAATTTCATCCGGATAATCTATGTCTCCATCCTTTAAAATATCAACTTCGGTTCCGAAAAGAATTTTGATGGGAAGTTTTTCATTAAGCTCGTCGATCTCGCGTTTTTTCTTTTTAAGACGATCCGGCTTGAGGCCGTTTGCGACAATTAAACTCGGGCTATGATCCGTTAGCGCAATATATTCATATCCGCGCCTATGCCCTTCCAAAGCCATTTCTTTAATTGAATTCCTTCCGTCTGACCAAACTGAATGAGAATGTAAATCCCCACGGATATTTTTGAGTTCAATCAACGTTGGTAATTCATGTCGATAAGCCGCCTCAATTTCGCCTGTATCATTTCGCATTTCCGGAGGAATAAATTGCATGCCGAGGGATTTATAGCACTCTTCTTCAGTTTTACTTGCCACGAGTTTTTTTCCTTTAAAAAAACCGTATTCGGATAATTTAAAACCGCGGTTTTTTGCGAAAGTCCGCAAATGAACATTGTGCAGTTTTGAACCCGTGAAGTATTGAAGCGCGCTGCCGAATTGCTTCGGTTCCACCACCCGCAAATCCACTTGCAAACCGTCTTTCGTAAGGATGGAAATTTTTGTATCGCCCTGCGCAAGAACTTTTGAAACAAATTGCTGGCGCGCAAAATAATCGGTAATTTTTTCGGGATGCTTTCCTGTAGCCAAAATATCGATATCTCCAACGGTTTCTTCGTTGCGGCGGAATGAACCGGCAGGCACCACTTCATCAACCTCTTTACATTTTTTCATGGCTTCCACGATGCTGGAAACAATAAGATAGACCGCGCCGAGAATACGACGGCCTTTGCTTTTCGACTTCATTTCAATTCCTTCAAGAATTTTCTGCGCGCTTTTCTCTCCAAAACCCTCAAGGGCTTGCACGCGACCGGCTTTAACAGCCTTCTTCAAATCTCCAATGCTTTTTATATGAAGCTCATGATATAGCATTTTTACTTTTTTTGGTCCGAGTGAAGGAATGGCAAGCATTTCAAAAAAACCTTTTGGCGCAGCCTTTTTCAGAAGTTCAAATTCGCGAATGCGGCCAAAGGCTATATATTCTTCTATTTTTTTTGCAATCCCCTCGCCTATGCCTGGAATTGCTTTAAGTTTTTTTTCGCGGGCCATCTTTTCAAGGCTTTCCGGCGCATCCTGAATTGCCAAACTGGCATTTTGATAAGCCCGAATACGAAATTTATCGCTCGGATTATCGAGAAATTCAAGAATTTCAGCCATTTGCTGAAAAATTTCCGAAAGTTCTTGATTTACCATACAATGGTATTCTACTATGCTTATTCGCCTGCACAAATACCTTGCTGATCACGGCGTTGCTTCCCGCCGCAAATGCGAAGAGTACATCCGGCAAGGACTCGTGAAAGTAAACGGAAAAACAGTTACGGAAATGGGTTTCAAAATTGATCCGCAAAAAGATCACATTGAAACTGACAAAAAACTACAACTTAAAAAACAACAGTCAGTGTATTATATTTTTCACAAACCAGTCGGTTATGTATGCACCGTAACCGGCAAAGAAGAACCGAAAATCACCGAGCTCTTGAAAAATATTCCGGAGCGCATTTTTCCTGTGGGGCGGCTCGATAAACTGACGTCCGGGTTGCTCCTTCTTACTAATGACGGCCGTTTTGCGTATGAAATGACGCATCCGAAATTTAAACAAGAAAAAGAATATGTGGTAAAAATTCGCGAAACTGTCACCTATTCAATGCTTCAGGAACTCAAAAAAAGCATATCGATTCATGGCAGAAAAACGCAACCTGCAACCGTTACTCTTCAGGCCCCGCATGTCGTTCGAATGATCCTCTACGAAGGACGCAATCGCCAAATCCGTCGCTTATGCCAACGCGCAGGAATACATATTGAAAAATTAAAACGCATCCGAATCGGTCCTCTTGAACTTGGGAATCTTCAGGCGCGGGAATATCGAAAACTTACATTTCGCGAAATCGCACTTTTGCGAAAATGAACTATTTCGCAGGAGCCGGAGCTGCCGGCGCAGGCGGTGGCGTTGGATTGGCGCGCTGCGCCTTTTCTTTATAAATACCCTTCACGACTTCCGAATCTGGCCGCAGATTTTCCCAATATAATACACGGTCCCAATTGAAATACATCATATCTTGCGGGCCATGAATTTCATTTCCGAGTTTAATTAGGGTGAATTGCTGTTGCGCAGGATTCTCTGCCATCGGCCCTTGCGTACGAACATAATATATATCCGTAAGGTACGGCATTTTGGATCTTAAATTATTAAGGTGGCCGAAATATTGCAAATTATTATCAAAAAAAACGGCTTGATAAACATTCGGATCGATTGCCGGAATACCTCTACTCTTATATTTTGATACCCCTATGCCGATCAAAAGCAGAACTAGAACAACGACAATAACCGTAGTGACAAACTTTTCGGAAATTTTTGGAGCTCCTTCCATAGAAATAAATATTTAAGAAATAAAATTAAAAATCTCTATAAATAAAATATACTTATCGTTTCAGCAATGCAAGAAAAGCATCCTGCGGAATTTCCACCTGCCCCATTTTTTTCATGCGCTTTTTTCCTTCTTTCTGTTTTTTAAGCAGCTTATCTTTGCGCGTACGATCGCCTCCGTATAGTTTTGCCGTAACGTTTTTCCGGAGAGCTGGAATTGTTTCCCGCGCAATGATTTTTGCGCCGATGGCAGCCTGGAGCGTAATTTCAAAATTGGCTTTTGGAATAATTTCCTTAAGGCGCTTTGTCAATTTTGAACCCGTATAATAAGCCTCCTTGCGATGGACGATATTTGAAAGCGCATCAACTCTTTCTCCGGCCACAAGAATATCGAGTTTCACGAGGTCCTCGGCGCGATACCCAAAAAATTCATAATTCATAGAAGCATAACCGCTCGTAACGCTCTTCAATTGATCGTAAAAATCCATGATGATTTGGGAAAGCGGAAGCTCAAAACTCAATATGGCGCGGATGGCTTCAAGATACTGAATATTCGTTTGGATGCCGCGACGTTCTTCGCAAAGTTTCATAATAGCTCCGATATATTCACGGGGTGCAATGATATCCACTTTCATCCACGGTTCTTGAATTTCATTATAAAAACTTTGATCCGGAAGTTCGGTCGGATTCGATATTTTAAAAACCTCGTTGTTGGTTTTTACAACTTCATACGACACGCTCGGAGCCGTCGCAATAAGAGAAAGCCCGTATTCGCGCTCAAGCCGCTCCTGGACAATTTCCATATGAAGAAGCCCTAAAAATCCACAACGAAATCCATGGCCGAGCGCAGCGGAACTTTCGGGCTCAAATTGAAGCGAAGCATCATTCATGGAAAGTTTTTGAAGAGCATCTCGCAAGAGCGGAAAATCATCGCCTTCGGTCGGAAAAATTCCTGCATAAACGTAGGGGGTTACTTTTCGGTAGCCCGGAAGCGGCGTTGGATTTAAAGAATTTCCTTGCCAAATCGTGTCGCCTACGCGCGCCTCGGAAACGCCTTTTACGCCGGTCACGACATACCCGATCTCACCGCAATGAAGGACCTCGGCAGTCTTGTATTTTGGCTTAAAATAGCCGACTTCAAGCACATCAATTTCCTGGCCGGTATGCAAAAGTTTCATGCGGTCGCCTCGCTTTACAGAGCCCTGAAAAACTCGGACATACGCGACCACGCCTTTATAAGAATCGTAAACCGAATCAAAAATGAGCGCCTTTGTTTCCGGATTTTGACTTAATGATTTCGGCGGAGAAATTCTTTCTATAATAGCCTCGAGAACTTTTTCAACATTTTCTCCGGACTTTGCAGACACGGAAATAATTTCTGCCGGATCAATACCGAGCGTATTTTTCAATTCGTCCGTCACGCGCGCTATATCCGCAGCAGCAAGATCAATTTTATTAATGACGGGAATAATTTTAAGGTTATGTTCTAGAGCTAAAAACGTATTAGCAAGAGTTTGTGCTTGAATACCTTGCGTAGCATCTACAACAAGAATCGCTCCCTCGACAGCAGCCAAACTGCGTGAAACTTCATAACTAAAATCAACGTGCCCAGGCGTATCGATGAGATTGAGAATGGAACCCGACCATTCCATTCGCACCGGAGCGAGTTTGATGGTAATCCCCTTTTCCTGCTCCAATTCCATGGAATCAAGAATCTGCGCGTGTTTCATTTCGCGCGCCGAAACCGTGCCGGTAAGCTCAAGAAAACGATCCGCGAGGGTCGATTTCCCATGGTCAATATGGGCAATAATGCAGAAATTTCTTATAGCGCTCAAATTATTCACAACAGGTTTATGCTAGCAAATATAAGGAGGAAATGGTATAATAATTTGATGCAATTTAAGGTTCCACAAGACGTGCTTCGGCCCGATAAAATCGTCGGATTTCTCACTCTCCGGCAACTTGTTATCGTGGCTCTCGGCGGAGGAATTTCCTACTCGCTCTATATCATTTTAAGCAAACAATATGTTCTGGAAATTTGGCTGCCGCCGGTGGTTTTTGTTTCTGTCATAACTTTAGCATTCGCTTTTGTGAAATTTCATGACATCATTTTTGAAAAACTCATTCTTATTTTCATTGAATATAAATTCAGGCCGCGAGCGCGCACATGGCAGAAAATGCGCGGTGACGCCGTGCTTTCGGTGCTTCAAAATCCTATCGGTCAAACAAAAGAATCTGCGCCGAAAATCGAACCGTTAAATGCCCGTGATCGTCGAAAAAAGCTCGAAGAGATTACGAAACTTGTTGATACACACGGCAAAGATATCCTCTCCAAACAAAAATCTTAATTTATAAAAAGCGCTCGCTTGCGCTCGCGTATTATGTGGAATCCCTTCGCTAAAAATTCGGAAAGCGTAAGAAAATCACAGCAAAATCCAAAGGCCGCCACGCAGCTCCATCTTCGAATCGCGGAAATTCGGGACAATGTCGTTGTGCTGAAAAACGGCGGGCTTCGAGGCGTAATTAAAGTTTCAAGCATGAATTTTAATTTGAAATCCGAGGCAGAACAAAATGCGATTATTTATTCTTATCAGTCATTTTTGAACACCCTCGAATTTCCGATTCAAATTGTGATTCGATCGCGCAAACTGGATCTTGATACCTATATTGATAAACTGAAAGGTATTGCGGAAAAGCAAACCAACACGCTTCTCCAGCGGCAAACGCACGAGTACATCGATTACATTCAGCGGCTTATTGAATACGCCGACATTATGGAAAAAGAATTTTATGTAGTTGTTCCGATGGATCCGCCGCGCAGTCAAGGACAAAACTTCGTCGAAAAATTTTGGAATCGGATGCATCCTACTGATTCCATTGCCGGCATCATCCGACGCCACCAAGAATTCGACCAGCTCAAAAAAAACCTCAATCAACGCACGACCACGACTTCGTCCGGACTTGAAAATTGCGGACTTAAAGTGGAAACTCTTGCCACGGCCGATCTCATCGCGCTCTTCTATCAAATCTACAATCCGATTACGGCGCGCAACGAAAAGATCGAAGATATTTCAAAAACAAATATCCAAAGCGAGGCAGAACTCGGACATTAAGGATGCTGTCGTATCATAGTTTCGAGTTCGTCCCACTTTCCTTGAGCTTCCGGCCCGACATTTGATATAAACAAAGCTTTCATTGCAGTAATATCTCGCACCAAATCAACCTCGCCTAATTCGTGGAGTTCTTGGCCGTTTACCCATAAATCATCGCGCGGTAAACTAGGGTCAGCAAATACTTGATCAACACGTTTACGAAGCCTAGCGTGAGCATCACTTTGGCCTTGCGCGAGTGATGTAATTTGAGCTCGATTAAAACGAATATCATCTTCGCATAATAAATATACCCTTTCACGTCCGCCAACTAATTTTAATTTATCTCTGCCACGCATTGCAGCAAGTTGCCTCTGCGCTTCTTCAACTGTGGAAAAACGACATCCCGAAGAATGAAAATAAATATTGGTCGATGGGGTAACATATCGCCTCGCGCATTTCATCAACACGCGTGCGCCTGCACTTAAAGCTGCCACGGGAACATATATATTTGTTTCTATATCCGCTTTATTGAGACGGTCTAAAAAACATTCCCATTCTGAAAGGCGCACCGCTTCACCTCCCCCGGAATGAAGAAAAATACTAAGCCTTATTCTATATGCTTTATTTATAGCTATTATTGGACGCCAGGGTGCTCCCGTAAGCTCTCGTGCGAGCGTACGATCCTTTTTATCTTCAACATATTTTGTTCTCTCGCTTTTTGAAAAAAGAGTAACTGTAAAAGGCTGAAAACGTCTCAATTCATATGGTACAACATCCACAGCCTCTATTTCGGGCTGATCCATAATAAAACAGGAACGTAAAAATAAGGCTTATTTATACCAAAAATACAAATTCCATGCAAATAAAAAGCCAGAGTTCTGGCGTGGACCTACTTTTGCAGCGTAATCGCTACTATCATCGGCCCTGGACTGCTTAACTGCCGTGTTCGGGATGGGAACGGGTGTGGCCAGCGTGGACGTGTCACCAGGACTCTGCGTTTTTTATGCGCGAAATCCTCTTCGTCTGTTGGTAGAATCAGCA
>JACPMA010000014.1 GCA_016186205.1 Candidatus Peregrinibacteria bacterium
AAGAAAGGCAGCGATACCGCCGCACTCCGGACAACTTCCAACTGTGAACCTGCCAGCTTTTACTTTCACAAAAAACGCAGGCGATACCTCCTTTCCAGCGCATCATTCGAAATTGATCGATAACATCATTCATAAACGGCTCGGCTTAGGATAGTGATATTTTCTTGAATAGAAGTTTGCGCAGCGCCGATTGCCGGCCGCGACTGCGACATCCACTTTTTCCGCGCAGCATATTCCGGATCATTCGTAAAAAATTGATTGAAAATGCACGGCTTGCCTTCTCCATCAATCCCCTCGCGATAAAACACCCAAAAACAGCGTTTCGGATTCCATCGGTTCACATACATTTCCATGCGGAAAATTTCCCCGGGCGCAGCATCCTGATTTATGATAACCCGTTCGCAAATATGCGACGTTTGCCTCGGTTCCGAGGAAAAGATGGGGCCGCGTTCCGTATCGATTCCCATATACGCCAATTCCACGGCAGGATCGATCGCTTGATTTGCTCTCTCTGATTGTTCGAAATATGATTCGCGCATAAAAAAACCTCCGCTTTGCGAAGGTCTGGAATATAGGCCGATCAAGAATTAATTTCACGGCGCATGCAATCCAAACCTTCGACATTGTGTGATTCGAAGATCAGTTCCCGTGAGTCCGATAATGGATACATACGCAAACATCGATGCTACGGTACCAAACGCATATTCGAAAAACAAGCTTCCTGGCTCACAATATAAAGAAAAAGGTGGTATTACATTCCATGGCACTTCTTATACTTCTTCCCAGAACCGCAAAAACAACGATCCTCTGAAAGGGATTGCAAAACTTCCCCTACTTCAAATTTTGCGGCCCATTTTTTAAGATACTTCATATCAAGTTTTTCCCCGGAAATTTTTAAAATAGATTCAACGTCTTCCAGCTGGCGGGCCGAGCCGCTGGAGGCGTACCATCGTAATTTACTTATGATGAGATCTTCCGCCGAAATAAAATACATCTTCTTCCCAAAAATCAATTCCAAACGACGCCTTTTTAATTGATTCCTTCCATATTCGTCTTGCTGGCGCAACCAAAAATCCACTTTCATACCGCTCTCTGGTTCAATAAAATTGAATTCTCCTTTTTTGAGAATTGCTTTTCTAACAGTATCTTCATCAAAATATCCAGCGCGCGAAATTTTACGGAGTGCGGCATGCAAAGGTTCCACATGTGACGGAAAAAGCTCTACGATGATATCTATATCGGCAGTTGCTCTCGGTCTACCCCATACGGCAACCGCAAAACCTCCTGTAATACAATACTGGATGCCAAGCTGCTCAAGCACCTCCGATATTCTCACGAGAATTTTTTCCGGTTCTTGCTGCGGCATGGAGAGAATGCAATGTTAAACAAAGTGCTGTTAAATCTAAGGCGAGTTTTATTTTTTTCTCCGCCGGCATCTTTCGAAAAATATCATCCTGAATTTCTTGTGCCGATTTCTTAGTGGCGAGTTTCATACGCTTATGATAACACGTTTCTATTTCCCGTGGCATTTCTTATACTTCTTCCCTGAACCGCATGGACATGCGTCATTTCGGCCGACTTGCGGCTGGCCTGAACCGGCGGTTTGATGGCCGCTGCCAGCTTTCACAATAACCGGGTTTTCGCTTAATTCTTCCTGCAGATTCCGCTCGCCTCCAAGAACGCGTTCGATTTGATCCTCATTAGTCATCATGCGCATAGGACGGCTCTGCGCAACCTGGACTGGCGCGCTCTCGGCATGCTGCTGGCGGAATTCAATTTTGAAGAGCGTATTCACCGTGTTCGAACGTATATTCGCTAAAAGTTCCGCGAACATACGGAATGCATCCTGTTTATATTCAATCAACGGATCTTTTTGGCTGTATCCGCGCAGCGCCACAGCATCGCGCAAATGAGACATATTATCGATATGTTCCATCCAGAGCGTATCGAGCGCCCGAAGATACACGCCGCGTTCAAGCTGACGCAGCATCGCAGAACCTTTTTCTGCAATAAAATCAGGCAAAAGTTTTTCGCGCTCATTGTATTCTTCCCATAAATAGTGCTTCACAAAATCAATCATCTCTTCCGTGGCATCAAATTTTTCCAGTTTTTCCAAATCGAACGGCGTTTTTTGGTCTTTGTGCAGAGCTTCTACGGATTCGTCTATTTTTACAAAATCCCATTCTTCGCGCCGGCGTTCGCCCGCGTGATTCAAAACGATCGCTTCAGCTTCTTTTTCGATGAGGACCAAAATGTCGTTTTTCATGTCCTGCGAAAAAAGCATTTTCCTCCGCCGCGCGTAAATGATTTCACGCTGCTTATTCATGACATCATCGTATTCAACCAAATGCTTCCGAATTTCAAAATTGCGCGCTTCAACCTTTTTCTGCGCGCCCTCAATAGAATTGCTTATCATCCTGTTTTCAATCGGCATTTCATCAGGAACTTTCAAAAACTCCATCATTTTCTGCACGCGTTCCGCGCCGAACAAACGCATCAATTCATCATCCATGGATACCAAAAATTGGCTCTCTCCGGGATCGCCCTGGCGTCCGGACCGGCCTCGGAGCTGATTATCAATACGCCTGGATTCATGACGCTCGGTGCCTAAAATAAAAAGTCCGCCGACTTCCACAACGCCAGGTCCTTTTCGTGAAATTTCGCGTTCAAAACCGTATGTGGAACGCCGCTCGCTGTAAGTAATTTTGAAAGCATTTCCGATTTTTCTATGGAAATCGTACCGATCAAAACCGGCTGGCCTTTAGCATGAAGTTCCTTTACTTTTGAGACTGCGGCCATAAATTTTCCGCGCTGATTTTTATAAACCGCGTCCGGATGATCTTTGCGTATCATCGCCTTATTTGTCGGAATAACGATCGTATCCAGCTTGTATATTTTTGAAAATTCCTCGGCTTCTGTAAGCGCCGTACCGGTCATACCTCCAAGTTTTTTGAAGAGCCGGAAATAATTTTGAAAAGAAACCGTCGCAAGAGTCCGGCTTTCGCGCTGCACTTCGACGTTTTCCTTCGCCTCAATGGCTTGGTGGAGCCCATCCGAATAACGGCGGCCGGGCATTAAACGGCCTGTAAATTCATCCACAATAATCACTTCGCCATCCTTCACCACATAATCAATATCGTTCTTGAAAATCGCTTGGGCCTTCAGCGCCTGCTCCAAATGATGCACCTCTTCAAAACCGCCTTCAGCGTAAATATTTTCCATGCCGAGCAGTTTTTCCATCTTTGCAATGCCGGTTTCCGTAAGCGTGGCGGTTCGCAGTTTTTCATCAATGACGTAATCGTCTTTTTCGGCAAGCTGCGGCACAAGTCTGGAATATTTTGAATATTTTTCCGTTGACTCTTCAGCCGGCGAAGAAATAATGAGCGGCGTTCGCGCTTCATCAATCAAAATCGAGTCCACTTCATCAACTATGGCATATGAAAGCTCCCGTTGAACCATGTGACTCGCATCCGTCGCCATATTGTCTCGCAAATAATCAAATCCGAATTCATTGTTCGTGCCGTAGGTAATATCACAGTTATAAGCCTGCTTTTTTTGCTCGTGCGACTGGCCGTGAATTATAATTCCAACGGACATGCCGAGAAATTTGTAGAGACCGCCCATCCATTCCGCATCGCGCTGCGCCAAGTAATCATTTACGGTAACGAGAAAAACACCCTTCCCTGCGAGCGCGTTCAAATAAATCGGCAGAGTGCACACGAGCGTTTTTCCTTCACCTGTTTTCATTTCAGAGATTTTCCCTTTATGAAGCACCATGCCGCCCAAAAGCTGCACATCATACGGAATCATATCCCATGCAATTTCGTGATTACGCACAGGCCATTTTTTACCGACTAAACGGCGACAGGCATTTTTTACCAATGCAAAAGCTTCCGGCAAAATATCATCGAGCGATTCGCCCTCTGCTACGCGCTTTTTGAATTCTTCGGTCTTTGCCGGAAAATACTCGTCTTTGAGCGTCTCTTGGTATTTTTTCTCGATCTCATTGATTTTATGAACCAGAGGCCAGAAACGCTTCAGCTCTTTTTCATTCGGATCGCCGAAGATTTTTGTGAGAATTTTTGTAAGCATCACGCGAGCGCAGCGAGCGTTTTATTAAAAAGTAAAAAGGCGTCCCGTTTATTTTAGCATAAAAAATACCGTTATTCTCGATACGGTTTCATAACAACCAAAACTGTCTTCAGCAAAATTTTAATATCGAGCCAAAGCGACCAGTTTTCAATGTAATAAGTATCGAGCCGCGCTTCTTCTTCAAAAGGCAGATCGCTGCGTCCGGAAATTTGCGCAAGACCGGTGATGCCAGGCTTGATGGTAAGCAGAAATTTGTGATGCTGATCGTATTTTTCAACCTCTTCTGGAAGATGCGGTCGCGGGCCGACAAGGGTCATTTCTCCCTTCAAAACATTCCAAAGCTGCGGGAGTTCGTCGAGCGAAAAACGTCGAAGAAATTTTCCTACTCCGGTCACGCGCGGATCATCTTTAATCTTCACCATAGGCGAGTCTTTGCGGATGTTGCGATCTGAAAGCAGCGTATAACGCATGCTGTGCGTGCCCATTTTCATAGTCCGGAATTTGAGGCAATGGAACTTTCGACCGCGCTCTCCGATGCGAAACGCCTTTTCTCCATCATCTAAAAATCTGAAAAAAACTGTGCCTGGCGAATCAAACTTAATGGCAATGGCGATTAGGAGCAAAAATGGCGAAAGAAGCACGAGGCCGACAGAAGACGCGGCTATATCAAATGTTCTCTTGAGCACCCTGCCCCAGCCGTCGAGCGGAGTCGGCTTTAAGGAAATAAGCGGAATTCCGCCGAGCGCGGAAATCTCAACATTGCTTCGATGCACTTCCAATAAATCCGGCACGAAATGATATTGAAGATGGTGCTCGCGGCAAAAATCAATAATATGTTCGGCCTGTTCATGATCGTCCTGCGTCTGAATAACTTCCTCAACGCGGCATTTTTCTCCCGCCATAGCTGCAAGATCCAAAAAATTCTTCGCAATGCCGAGCACCGATGCGCTCCCGGATCGTTTAAACATTTCTATTAACTCTTCGGTAATCGCATTTTCACCGACAAAAACGATATGCCGCTTTCCGATGCCGCGGCGGAGCAGTGAGCGTTGAACATTTTTGACAATAATGCGGCCGGAACTCACAAACACGCACATAAATCCGAATGCGTAAAAAAGCGCGAGGCGCGAAAATGGAAACTCGCGGATGAAAAAGTAATATGTAATTGCAGCCATTAACCAAATCAAGCTCGCGCTGAAAATTTTGCGCACTTCCGCAGAAAGCGAATCTGTGACTTTAAGGCTGTATAAACGAAAAAGACTCAAAAGAATCACAAATACTACGGCGCTTACAACAGCCATTTTCACATATGCCGGAAATGACGGAAAAGAACCGAGGTCCGGCTGCTTGAGAAAATCCGGCAGAATATTTTCCTGCGCGCGTAGATAATAAGCAGCCAATAAAGCGGCCAGCGCGGCGCAAAAATCAACCGGGATTCGCAGAAGTCCAAAGAAAATTTCAGAGCGTTTCACGAAAAATAGTGTAACACAAACCAGATCTTTTACATTCTATAAGCCGAGTTCTGTAGACGCAGCGCGGGATCGATAGCACAGCTTTTATAAAAAGCTTGCTCGCTTCGCTCGCTGCGCTTGGATCATCTCTCTAGCTCCGACGTTGCCGCCGGAGTCATGCGGTAGGTAGTGTGGACCATGAAAGCGCGGTTACTCCACATCTTCCAATCCTACCTTGCTGCGGAAAGGGTTTACCGCACGCACTTGTGAAACAAATGCGATTCTTATCTCGCGATAAGCCGCCTCGCTTGACGAGGCTTTTCACCTTTGGAGATGCTCATCTCGTTTTACGGGACTTGCACCCCTAGTATTGTCTCTGTGGCACTATCCCTATGCCCATATTTCTATAAGCACGGTTGTCGTTAGCAACTTTCCTGCTTTCTGCAGCTCGGACTTTCCTCCCCGCCGAGGCGGGGCGATCGCTCAAATGTAAAAGACCTGGAATTGCATTATAATATATACATGAACTTTCAGCAAACATTGCAGGCACCAACCAATCGTTTCTACGAAGACCCGTCGTTTTGGTCACTACTTGCTGCCAACGGTATCACCATTGCTCTCGCGTTTTCGCAGCAGTGGGATTTTTTCACCATTGCATGGATTTATTGGTCGCAAAGCGTAATTATCGGCATCTTTAATTTTTTTCGAATCCTCAATCTCGAAAAATTCTCAACGGAAAATTTACGCATCAATGGCAAATTTGTTCAGCCAACGCCTAAGGTAAAACATTCCGTAGCTCTCTTTTTTCTTTTACATTATAACGGCTTCCATCTTGGCTATCTAATGTTCCTCGTCACCAAAGGCAACGTAGATTTCAATGATATTTGGATACCTGCCGCTATATTTCTCATCAACCATTTCTTCTCTTTCAGATCAAATGCCCCCAAAGAAAAAAATGTCGGCCGCAATATCGGTTCGATACTATTTTTTCCATACGTCAGAATTGTTCCAATGCATCTCACGCTCATATTTCTATCGATGGCAGGGACTGCATTTGGCCTAGCCGCTTTTTTTATTCTCAAAACGCTCGCCGACCTTTTTATGCATATAGTCGAACATCGGTGGTGGCAAAACTCCCAGCCGGTTTCCTAATAGCTTTTGCGCTTCATTTTCTCGTATTCCCGCTGAAAAAACTTGCACGCCTTCAGGCATTCGCGGGCTTTTTCATTTTCCGGTTCAATAGCCAACACTTTTTGAAACAACGCGATGGCTCGTTCAAAATTCTTTTCATTCAAATAGCAAACTCCGAGATCGCACAAAATCAAACAATCATCCCACGCCAAATTCAGCGCGCGTTCCAATACTATAATTCCTTTCTTTTTTTGTCCGTAGTGAAAATACGACCATCCGAGACACCGTAAAATCTCCGGGTGATTAGCCTGAATTTGATCCGCGCCCTCAAGATATTCAATCGAACCTTCCCAATCGCCGAGCGCAGAATAAGTAAATCCAAGCAAATAATTGGCATTTGCAGAATGAGGATCAAGTTGGACCGCACGGAGTAAAGCCTTTTCAGCCTTCTCAAATTCTTTTAAAGAAAGAAAATTGTCGCCTATCTCTTCATACGCCTCAATGCAATCGAGATCAAACATCAAAATTCTTTCACAAAGCCTTATGGCGTCGTCATGGCGTCCTTTAAGCTTCAGCTGATCGGCTTCATTAATGAGCGTTTCGGTAAAGTCGTTCATGTTTTTTGGTTTTTATTTTATTCGTTAACATTCCATTATAGCTCAATGGAGCTTTAAAATCAAGGGTCGAAATCTATTTTTTCAACGTATTGATGTATCGCTGAAGTTGCGGGCCGAGATCCTTTCTTTTAAGCGCAAAATCTATCGTGGCTTGTAGAAAACCAAGTTTATCGCCCGTATCGTAGCGCTGGCCTTCGACTTCGTAGCCGAAGAGCGGCATTTTACCGGACATCAAACGAAAGGCTTCAATAAGCCTAATTTCGCCATCTTTCCCTTTTTCTGCCCGCTCAAGAGCATCAAGAATTTCCGGCGTAAGAATGTATTTTCCGATAATTGCGAGATCCGACGGCGCGTGCGCTGCGTCCGGCTTTTCCACAAGACTTTTTATGCGATGGAGCCGGCCTTTGCCGTTGCCCTTTAAAGGCTCAATGATGCCGTATTTTTTTGATTCCTTTTTATTGATGCGCTCGAGCGCAATCACAGGCGCATGATGCTTTTCGTAAATTTTTATGAGCTGCGCAAGCGCAGGAACGCGGCCGTCCACAAGATCATCGCCGAATAAAACAGCGAACGGCTCGCGGCCGATCGCTTCTTTTGCACAAAGAATCGCATGGCCGTCGCCGAGCGGCTTTGGCTGCCGCACATACACGAATTTTGCCATCTCCGGAATTTTGCGGACTTCGGCGATTAGCTCTCGTTTACCGCGCTCAACAAGCGTCTGTTCAAGCTCATAAGAATAATCAAAATGATCTTCTATGGCGCGTTTGCCGCGGCCGGTGACGATAATAATTTCCTCAATCCCGGAAGCAACTGCCTCTTCAACGAGATACTGGATTACCGGTTTATCAACAATCGGCAGCATCTCTTTTGGCTGCGCTTTCGTGACAGGCAAAAAACGCGTTCCGAATCCAGCGGCTGGAATAACTACCTTTCGTATTCTCATATTATTCTTCTTTAATCTTAACCATCCGCGTTCGAATCTTCTCAACTTTCGGAATACGCACAGTCAAAATACCATTCTTAAAAGAGGCGCTCACATTACCCGCGTCCACCGATTCCGGCAAAATGATTGAGCGCGAAAAATTGCCCCAAAAACATTCTTGGGTAAAGTAATCGCTCCCGGCTGCCTTAAATTGAAAATTGCGAGCGCCTTTAATAGTAAGCACTTCATCGGTGATGTTAATAGAAAGATCCGACGGCCTCACGCCTGCAACTGGCGCCACCACGACGATTTCATCCGCAGTTTGAAATACATCAACGGCAAGTTGGCCCGGTTCTTTTTCAGACTCGCTTTCGCCGGTTTCAAAATCGCTCACTGAATCGTCCTGCGGTTTTTCTACGTAGGGTAATGTACCGTCTTTTTCATCGGGAATTACTTTCGTCTCTGACTTTTGTTGCGTTGATTTTTTAAATATCGCCATAGAGTTTGCATTAAGGACGCTGCGAGCTTCTCGCATCAACCATCACTGCTTGAGGCGTCTTCTCGGCCTTAAAAAATTCCAGAAAGTCTTCGCGGGCGAGCGTTTCTTTTTCCAGCAAAACTTGAGCAATTTCTGTAAGTTTCTTTTTCCATTTTGTTAAAGTTTCTTTCGCCTTATCGTAGGCCTGCGCAATGATGCGCCGAATTTCCGCATCAATCTTCGAAGAAATTTCTTCAGAATAATTGCGGACATGGCCCCAGTCGCGTCCGAGAAAAATCTCCCGACGGTTATCGCCGTAAATTACAGGACCGAGATTGCTCATGCCGTACATCGTCACCATTTTCCGCGCGATATCAGTGGCTTTTTCCAAGTCATTGCTCGCGCCGGTCGTAATGTGTTCACGGCCGAACATAATTTCTTCAGCAACATACCCGCCGAGAAGCGATGCCAATTCCGATTCGAATTTCGATTTTGCGTAAAGGTGTTTATCCTCTTCAGGCATAAACCATGTAACGCCGAGCGCCATGCCGCGTGAAATAATGGAAACCTTATGAACCGGATCGCACGAAGGCATCATATGCGCCACGAGCGCGTGCCCGACTTCGTGATAGGCGGTGATTTCTTTTTCTTTTTTAGACATGACTTTTGATTTTCGTTCAGGCCCCATGAGCACTTTTTCAATGGAACGCTCCACCTCCCTCATACCGACTTTCTTTTTATTATGCCGCGCGGCAAGAATGGCCGCTTCATTCATTAAATTCTCCAAATCCGCGCCTACGAATCCGGAAGTCTGGCGCGCAATCTTGCCAAAGTCAACGTCCCGCGCCAACGGTTTGCCGCGGGAATGCACTTTGAGAATGGCTTCACGGTCTTTAATATCCGGCTGATCCACAACAACGCGCCGGTCAAAACGTCCGGGCCGCAGCAGCGCCGGGTCAAGAACGTCAGGACGATTCGTCGCTGCCATCACTATTATATTAGTATCGGTTTCAAAACCGTCCATTTCCGTAAGAATTTGATTCAGCGTTTGTTCGCGCTCATCATGCCCGCCGCCGAGTCCTGCTCCGCGCTGGCGTCCAACAGCATCAATTTCATCAATAAACACAATGCACGGTGCGTTGCGCTTTGCGCGTTTGAATAAATCTCTGACACGCGAAGCTCCAACCCCTACAAACATCTCCACAAATTCCGAACCGGAAATATTAAAGAACGGCACGTTCGCCTCGCCGGCGACAGCCCTTGCCAAAAGCGTTTTTCCTGTTCCCGGAGCCCCTATCAACAGCACGCCCTTCGGAATTTTTGCTCCCATGGTTTGGTATTTCGCAGGATTTTTTAAAAAATCAACAACCTCGATGAGTTCAGATTTTGCTTCTTCGGCGCCTGCAACATCTGCAAAAGTAGTTTTCTTTCCGTCTTTATCAAACATGCGCGCGCGGCTTCGTCCAAACGCAAGAGCTTGATTATTCGTGGCCTGCGCCTGCCTGAACATAAACAGAAAAAATCCGACGATGAGCAGAAACGGCAAAACGCTGATGAGAAGATTCAGCCAAAAATTGCTCGCCTCCGTATCTTCTATTTGAATTTTCACTTTACTGACAGCGTCCGCCGGAACTCCTTCCAAAATATCATTAATCTTCTGTCCGGGCTCTTTAATGGTATATGAATAATATTGAGGCGATTATCTTTTACTTTCACAGCCGTCACATCACCCAATTTTACCGCCTCAACAAATGTGGATAGCGGAATTTCCACAGTCTTCTGCTCCTGCGGATTGAGATATAAAAAAAGCCCGCTCAAAATCAGCGCAACAATAATAAGAGTAGTTAAGCCGTTTCGGGGTCGAGGAATGAAAGGAGCTGTCTCCATAGCTCATCTATTATGAAATAACAGGTTGAAAAAATCAACAAAGCCGAGCCGCAGCGAGGCTAAGCAAATAGCGCGCCTGAAGGGCGCAACCTCTGTACCTTTTGCCCTAATATAAAAGCACTAAATGACTTGTAAAAAATTAGATTTATTGTATCATCCTCCTCGATGCCAATAGAAAGATTCGATGCAGAGATTACGGTTCCACGTGGAGAGGTTGAACGGGTATTGCGTTTAGCATGGAGAGAAATGCAAAGCGACGAAGGCCCGATTTCGGTTGGCTTAATAAGAGCCCGAGGAAAAGAGGCGGTTTATAGAACACTTCTCCCCATAAGCGAAGCATTTTCATGGTGCCTACAAATGTCTGGAGCAAAAGTAAAACGGGTTAAAAGATCTAAAACGCTTTATGTTCCACCGTCCCCTTCCGTAGATGAAACGCCCCGCCGCCACCGGGCAGCATAATTTTTTTGTTGCCAATTCGGCGCGAAAGCATACGGCAAATTTCATTTACTTTTATGAACGGTAAATTATAAGAAGATTTTTTTGTCATACAATATGCTTCTTGGATAACTTGCAATTTAAGAGCATCCGGCAATCTTTCGTATTCCTTCAATGGAAAGAGCGAGCGGCCTTTTTGGTGCTGCTCTAAAAAATGCTGCGCCTCTTTTTTAAGCCACTCGTTCACGGCTGCAAAAAGGACGCTGTTTCTAAGAAGATTTTTTTTAAACGCCGGATTAAATTCAAAGAGGAGCGGTAAGATTTTTTTGCGGATAAACACGCGCCGAAGACGCGTATCTTCATTTGTTTTATCTTGGCAATACTTCAACTTTCGCGCTTTGAGAAAGGCTAGAATTTGTGATTTTGTGGTTGTGAGTAAAGGCTTTAAATAAAAGCCGTTTGCGGTTTTCATTCCAGCGAGACCTGCGGGCCCGGCTCCACGCAAAAAATTGAAAACGATGGTTTCGATTTGATCGTCCTGCGTATGCGCGGTAAGAATCCATTTTGCTTTATATTTCGAGCAAAGTTTTTCAAAAAATTCCCGACGGACTTTGCGGCCGATTTCTTCTTGATGCGTTTTACCTGCAAGCTTTACGCGTTTAACTTCGCATTTCAAGCCGTATGATTTTGCGAGCTGCCGCACGAATTTTTCATCTGCGTCAGCGGCTTTGCCGCGAATGCCGTGATTGACGTGGGCTATAATGATAGGGTTGAGGGTTTTAAAATATTGGACAACGATATCTAAAAGCGCCGTGGAATCAGGACCCCCGGAAACGCCGACGATCAAACGATCACCGCTTGTAAGATATTGCTCCAAAATTAAACGTACTTTTTCCATCATAAAATTTTATTGATTCCTACGTCATCTTCCGCCGCACGGTTCAGAATTTCTTTTCCGCACTCAATGCACCGATGGCGGATCATAAATCCTTTTTTGCCTTTATGGTCGAGGCTAAACGGTTCCATCAGGCCGCCGCACATGCTTTTTCTATCGCCAGGTGTATCCTCATCAACATGCAAAGAAAATAAACAAGAAAAACAATGATTGCGTTCGCTCTTTAAAGCGGGTGCATTTTTTGCGCCGCATTTTGCACAGAGAAATCCATCATTATGCTTTCGAAAATCCTTTCGGCTCATAGTTGCTCCTTATAGGGAAAAATGATATACTAATATGATCAAAAAATACAAAAAATATGATTGCAAATGAACCTTTTACGCCGAACCGCTCCTGGTTTCTTGTAGCGGCTACCATTGCTTTCTTTATTGTGGCGGCGCTTTCAGGATATTTCCAGTTTCAGGCTTCATCGCTAGGATCCCGCATTGAAAATCTGAACGCCCAAAAAGAATCCCTGGCAAAACCGAGCTCAAATGACGACGCGAAACCTTCACAAACAGCGCAAATTGCATCACTCATGCAAGCTCAAGCATCGCTCAAAAAAATCGATGCCGAGCAACTTTACTGGTCAAAGATCATTGAAAAAATAGAAAATTCAGTGCCAAAATTAAAAGATACGAATCAACCGATTATCGCCCTTCGTTCATATAACGGAAACGAAGATGGAAAAATCGCCGTAAGCGCCACAACGCGAACAGACAGCGCGGATCCATTCGCGGATATTGCGCTCACAATCCGATCATTCGCAACGGATCCGGCATTCAAAGAAGTTTTTATTCCTTCAATCACAAAAAGTTTGGCTCCTGACGGAGCAACGGTTTTAAGTTTTTCAATAAATTTCGAATACATAAAATAAAATGTACACACAGCGCAAAATTCACAGCGGCTTCGTAGGAACGATTCTCCTCGCAGCCGCGCTTCTCCTCCTTTTCGCCCACACGCGGCCGACGCAGCAAAAGCTCGGCGAGCTCAAAAATAACGTTGCCGCATTGGAGCAAACAGTAAATACATTCAGCGGAATTATTGAAGAGGATGCTGCGATTGCTGATCTTTCCGAAGTCGAAAAAAAGGAACTTGATAAAACGATTCCTGAAACGCTCCAGCAAGACACGATCATCAGCGATCTGAACAATATCGCGAAAACGGCGGATGTAGCTTTTAATGCGCTCACGTTTAATCTCGATAAAAAAGGCGATTTGCCGACGATTAATATTTCCGCAAGTTTTCAGGGAACCGCGGGTAATATCATTCGCTTTGTGAAAATGCTCGAAGTGAATCCGCGCAAACTGCTTGTGAAAGATGCCGGTATTACGCGTTCCGAAAGTACCGGTGGTTTTGAGCTTATGAATCTAAATGTGACGATGCAAGCCTTTTACAGGAATAACGAATTATAAATGATGAATTATGAAAAAGAATCAGAGAAAAAATTGGAGGAACTTCTCTCAAAAGTTCAAAAAGAAACGCATGAAGAGGAGTTTATTTATGGCGTAACAAGCAGGATTTCGCGTGGCTGGCGCCAGCGAATGGAAGATTTTTTTATTGATCGAAGCCGAGTGCCTTCACGCGAGAAGGCGTATTTTTTCGAGCTACTCGCGACAATGATTCGCGCCGGCATTCCGCTGAATAAAGCGCTCAAAATTCTTGTTGGCAGGACGGCGAATGCGCGTTTAAAACGCGTGATTGCAACGCTTTCTTATGAGCTTGAACACGGCCGGTCTTTTTCGCAGGCGCTGGACCGTTTTTCGGAAATTTTTGAAGAAACCGAGCGGGGCGTCATTCGTTCCGCCGAAGCCGTTGGGCATTTGGAACAAATGCTCTTTAAAATCGCGGACAATTTGGATCGCCGAAATGACTTGATGATGCGGCTGAAAGGAGCTCTTGTATATCCGATAGCTGTGCTTGCGGCGCTCGTAATAGGCGTGGTCGTGATGTTGATTTTTGTCGTACCGCGCATTAAAGAAATTTTCGCGCAAAGTGCGCTGGAACTTCCGATGACAACGCGAATTCTTTTAAACGGAAGCGAATTTTTGACGAATTTTTGGTGGCTGATCGTTTTGCTCATTCTCTTTGGCACAATTGTTTTTCACGTTTACACACACACGGAAGAAGGCCGTTTTTCGTGGGATTTTCGAAAACTTAGGATTCCGCTCATCGGTCCGATGCTGCGGAAAATTTTCGTTCTGCGGTTTACCGATACGCTCGGCATTCTTGTGGAAAGCGGTTTGCCGATCAATGAAGCGCTTGAATACACCGCAGGCGTTATCGGAAACGAGGTGTATCGGGTGAAAACGTATGAAGCGCTCGGGCTTGTACAAGAAGGTAAAAAACTTTCGCAAGCGCTGGCGGAGGCGCCATTTTTGTTTCCGGAAACGGTGACGAACATGATCGCTGTTGGTGAGCACGCGGCAACGCTCGGCGAGCTTTCACAGAAAATCGGATCTCACTATCACAAAGAAATTGATTTTACGCTCAAAAATATGACCACGGTTTTGGGGCCGGTTTTGATTCTTGTAATCGGCGTGACCGTCGCTTTCTTTGCGCTTTCGGTGCTTTCGCCAATCTTCTCGCTTACCCAAGCAGTATCATGAAAAAAGGCTTCACGCTCATGGAAATTCTCCTTGTGCTCGGCATTATTCTCATGCTCGCAACAATCGGGCTGGGCGTTTTTGCAGGCAGCCGGCGAAATCTTACAATTGATCTTGAAACCGATAAACTCATCGCTGTTTTAAACGGTCTGCGCGGCAATGCCCAAGCAAAAGCGGAGTGTTTTGGCATCGAGTTTGAACGCAACAAACCGCCTCAAAAAATAACTGCGCCGTACCTTAATCGCATGCAGGGATGCGACGCGAATGAAAACCGGTCAGCTCTTTCTTGGGAAAAAGACATTGCAATTTCAGATCTTCTGCTTGACGGCGGCTCGAAAAATGAATTTGCGGTTTGGTTCGTGCCGCCAAACGGAAAGCTGAAACTTAATCCTGATGCTGTAACTGGAGAAATAATTCTTGCAATCCCCTCGCCCGCAGCGGTTTCAAAAAAAATAACTCTTTATGCAAACACAGGTGTCATTGAGAAAAAATAGCGGTTTTACCATTCTCGAAACCATTATCGCCATCACTGTAATCGGCATGGTGATTGCGGCTGCAACGCAACTCACGCAAAGCTCAATGAAGATCGGCCGATCGACTATGAGTCAATTTATCGCGTTTCATCTTGCGGAAGAAGGATTGGAAATTGTGCGCAACATGCGCGACAGCAATTGGCTTCAAAACACTTCGTGGCGGAGTGGTTTGGATGACGGCCTATACGGCATTTCGGAAAATTCGGGAAATTCCGGACCGCGGTGGACTTTGAAAAAAATCAGCGCAGCGGATGATAATGAACGCGAACGATTTCAGCGAACTATTTTTATTGACTCCGGAAAAATCACAAGCCGCGTGACATATGGACAAATCGGCGGCGAAAAAGAAATTTCGCTCACGATGAAATTAACGGATTGGAAAAAAGGACCACTGTAGAAAATGACGAATGACGAATAACTAATTACGAATCAAATCCCAATGACCAAATGAAAAAATGACTAAATTATTCAAGAAAACCACAGGTTTCACCCTGATCGAAATGCTTATATCGATTAGCATTCTTATGCTCTTTTTGGGGCTCGTGGCAAGTTCATACACGCAGCTTGTTGCGGCGAACCGAAAAGCAAAAAACATTCAGGAAATTTATACAAACGTGCGTTTGGTATTCGATACTTTGGCTTCGGATATTCGAACCGGAAGTTTTGATTTCAGCTGTATTGATCCGGCTGCGCTGGAACCGCTTTGCCTTGAAAATCAAACCGGTTCAAGTCAAAAAGTTATCGGCATTTTGCATAATGAAAGCCTAAAGCGCTCTCTGTATAAATTCGACGACGCGAATAAAAAACTTCTCGTCATGCATCAAATGCGGACATCGACTATTCTTCCTTGGTCCATCGGAAACTTCGAATCTCTTGCGCCGGAAAATTTTCCGCTGGAAGATTTTTCTTTCCGAGTTTTTCCGCTCAAGGACCCGTATAATTCACAAAATGCTGTGAGCGACGCAGTTCAATTTCAGCCATCCGTAACGGTCGCGCTGAAAGTTGGCAGCTTTGATTTCCGCACCACCTATTCATCGCGCACTTATGAATAAAAAATCGCATAATGGCAGCGCACTTTTGATCGCACTCATCGTCATGGGCATACTCATGACTTTGTCGCTTGGCGTAAGCAGCTTGTTAGTAGGCACGCTGCGTGACAGCCGGATGCTTTTGGAAAAAACGCGCGCGTGGTATGCGGCGGAAAGCGCCATGGAACAAGCGCTTCTGGCGATTTCTGAAAATCCGCCTGGATTTGAAAATGAAAAACGCGAAGCGCTCGACGACGCAAATACGCAGTACGCCTACAAAATTCTTGCGACAGCAGCAACAATTCCTGCAAAAAAACCGTATGAAATCCAAACGGATGCAGACCGCTATGCCGTGCTGCATCTGAATGAATCAATAACGATTCCGCTATTTCGAGGGACAGCGCCGGAAGATCAAGTTAAAAAATTCCGCGTTGATTATTATCTTGAACCAAAACTCCAACTCCAAGGCGCTTTTGTAGATACGGATATGGATATTTTGCGGTGGAAAATTTTCGGGATTTCGGCGGATGGAAAAATGGAGGTAATAAACGAATTTCTCCCGGCGAATCAAGGAAATTTAGCCTCAAATCCCACGTGTTTTGGAACAGACGCTTCGGCGTGCTACGCGCATGCAAAATTTTATAAACGCAGATTGGCGCCTGACGGTGCCACAGAATTTTTCATAGAAAATGAGTATCCTATTGAAACTTTTTTAAGCGAACACACACAGAATTTTCTCGCTCTTACAAATGTGGTTAATACCGATCTCATCGCCGGTTCGCTTTCTACTGCGGAAAAACAAAGAGTCGCGAATATCCGTTATCGCGTTACGGAAGGCGCGAATCAGCCGCGCCTCACTCTCCCAAGCATCAAAATTTCTGCAGACGGTTTCTCTGGCGAGACAAAACAAAGTCTTGATTTGGAAGTAAAGCGCGAAACATTTCTGCCTGTCTTCAATTACGCTTTGTATCGCACGGCGGAATAACCGCCCGCCGCCCTGTGATATACTAAAAAGCGTTTTTCAGGTTTTCTGCATGCCAAAATTTTACATCACCACCGCCATCGCTTACACAAATGCAAATCCGCATATCGGCTTTGCGATGGAACTCGTGCAGGCTGATTGTTTGGCTCGGTATCACCGCATGATCGGCGATGAAGTATATTTTTTGACCGGCACCGACGAACACGGCATGAAAATGGCGCAAACCGCGCAGCAAGCCGGCATGGAAACGCAAGCGCTTGTGGATAAAAACGCCGCGCGCTATCAAGAACTTGCGGAATTTTTGAACATTTCAAACGACCAATTCATCCGTACAAGTTCCGCGGCGCATAAACTCGGCGCGCAGAAATTGTGGAAGGCCATTGCAACAAATGACGGCTTCTACAAAGCTATTTACGAAGGCCTTTATTGCGTGGGCTGCGAAGCATACATCACCGAAAAAGACCTTGTGGACGGCAAATGCCCGAACCATAAAAAACCGCCTGAATTTTTCAAAGAAGAAAATTATTTTTTCCGCTACAGCAAATATCTGCCTGAAGTAAAAAAAGCGATTGAAGAAGGCCGCCTCGCAATTTTGCCTAATTTTCGAAAGACTGAAATACTTAACCTCATCGAAGAAAGTATGTCAGAAAAACGCGATGTGAGTTTTTCGCGGCCGAGTAAAACGCTTTCGTGGGGCGTACCGGTTCCTGACGACGAAAATCAAACCATGTATGTATGGTGTGACGCGCTTTCAAATTACATCACGGCGCTTGACTATGAACACGACGGAAAACTGTTTAAAAAATTCTGGCCGGCAGACGTTCATCTCATCGGAAAAGATATACTGCGGTTTCACGCCGGCTACTGGATTGCCATGCTTCTTGCCGCCAAACTGCCGCTTCCGAAAGCCGTGTATGTTCACGGCTATATAACATCCGAAGGCCAGAAGATGAGTAAATCGCTTGGAAATGTGGTTGACCCTTTTGAAGTCGGCAAAAAATACGGCATTGAACCTCTCCGCTATTACCTGCTGCGTGAGATTCCCACTGCGGATGACGGCGATTTTTCTGTAGCGCGTTTTGAAGCGATATACGACGGCGAACTCGCAAACAATCTTGGCAACCTTGTGAGCCGCGTTTTCACAATGACGGAAAAATACAGCAATGGAAAAGTTCCGAGCGTTTCCAAAGAAGAACATATTTCCGACAAAGTTCTAGAAACCTGGAAGCAATATCAAACGCATATGGAAAATTTCAATTTAAAAGCCGCAGCCGAAGAAATATTCGCGCTCCTCACATTTGCAAACCGGTATATTGATGAGAAAAAACCGTGGGCGCTTGCGAAAAAAGAACCAACCGAAGTTTTGAAAATTCTCTATCACCTGCTTGAACTCATACGGCATGTAAGTTTTATGCTCATGCCGTTTTTGCCGGAAACAAGCGCTAAAATCCGCGAAGCGCTGCACTTTGAAAGCGCAAAACTGTATCCGGACAATATTGCGTGGGGAGTTTTGAAGGAAGGCGTGAGTGTGAAAAAAATCGAAGCGCTGTTTCCAAGACAAGATTAAGGCGCTGGTGCGGCAGGTGCTGCTGGAGCTCCTCCGCCGGCTGCTGCTCCGCCACCTGCCTCTGCAGCCGTATTCAGCACAGCTTCGTCCGCCTGGAACGGAATCGAAATGACAAACCGCACTATTGAGTAGGATAAAATAATCAAAATCAAACCGACAATCGCCCACATGATGCCTTTTTTGTGCTGCCCGATTTTTTCTTCGGAACCTGCGGAAATCACAAGGTACCATGCATTGTTTAAAATGAAAAAGATCGCCACCGTGCCGGCAATTCCCAAAAGGACATTTGTTATTCGTTCCAAAAGAAGAGCGCGTGTTGCATCTGCCGAATATTCAGGAGCTGCTTGCTCCGGAGTGGCGCCGGCAGTTGGTTCTTGACCTGAAACGGTCGGTGCGCCAGGCGGATGCAATCCCGGATCAATTCCAACCGCTGCAGAAGCAATCAAAGGAATAGCTCCAAAGAACAAAATTCCGATAATCAACAATGGCAAAATCTTTTTAAACATAAATTACTCAAATGAAAGCTTCATTACGCCGCTCACGATCGCGTATGAAGTCGTGATAAAAATCAAACCGATAATGGACCAAATCAAAATATTTTTGAATTTCGTTATTTCCTCCTCATTGCCCTGCGAAATGATCAGCATTACGCCGGCATACACAAACACTCCAAAGCTGACCGTGCCTGCGAGTGCAAGAACAATTTTAATGGCTTGCGGAATAATTTCTTTTTTAAAATCACCGGTAGGCAATCCTTCTGAAGTTTTCTCATGAACAACGCCCTTTGGCAAAAGCTCATCAAGCTTTTCGTTAATTTTCTTTTCTGCTGGAGACGGTTCGGCCGCCGCCAATGCAGCAGGCATTGCCCAGAAAAGCATTATAGAGAGCAGCGCAATTGCAAAAATTCGTTTTATCATGACGGCGGTGTGTAAAAAAGTTTAGAAATAATCTGCACGATAGCCACGGACAGGATCGAGATCACAAGTCCGACGATAGCCCAGAGCAATGTGGATTTTGCTTTTTTAATGGCTTCTTCATTGCCTAGCGCCAAATGCATCTGCATGCCGCCGACAATGATGAAAATAACGCATGTCACGGCAACGATGCCCAAAAAGCCTTTCAAAAAACTTCCGCCGAATTTGTTAATGATGGTATCGCGCACTTCTTGGCCTCCCTTCTCTTGCGTCTTCCCGCTTATGCACGGTAGGTTTCCAGGACACGGTATTGGGGCCGGTTTAATTTCGCCTTCTGCCAGCGCCATGGGCGCGCCGAGAATAAAAAGAAGGCACATCAAAATCAAAAGGATTTTAGTTTTGGATTTGATATTTGGAATTTTATTGGTCATTGGGATTTTGAAATTGAAAATTTATTTCTATCCTCCGGTAAAGAAAGTCGGATTAATGGTATAGAGAATGAGTCCTGATAAAAACAGAATCGCGAGCCCGATGATGGATTGCAATATGCGGTTTTTTGCCGAGTCGAGTTTTGCGCTATCTCCGCCGGCCGCGGAAATCTGTATGCCGGACGCCACCATGATAAGCACAGCCACAATGCCGACAATTCCCGCTGCCCAGCGATAAATCGCGCCGATGTAATTCGCAAGCACATCAGAACCGCTATCGCCTGTGATGCGTTCTTGAATGGCGCAAGAAGCAGTCGCCGCGGAGTCAAAAATAGTTGATTCTTTTGAATTATCGTTATTACAACCAGCATCAATCAAATCTTGCCCAATTGGTTCTACATCATTATACAAAGTCTTAACCCTTCCTTGTAATTCACCAACCGCTTCACGATTACCAGCTCCTTCGCCTTCTGCAATAACATCGTAAGTAACACAGAGGGCCGGTCTATATGTTCTTTCTGCTGAAAGGCCGTCCTTTCCAAATTTTTGTTTTAAATAATTGGCATCTGGCGTCTGCCCCAAAGGCCAGACGACTTTACCAAGCACTTTCCACTTTGCATAATCATCAGCCCCTGCACTTTTATCTACCACCGCAAGTTCTGGTGCATATACAAAACCTTGCTTTTCCGGTTTATCGGAACATCCTCCATCCGCATCTTTTTTCAAGTATTTCTGCTTACCTTCTTCGGTAATCAAAGGATATGTTGCATCTTCAACATTCATGTACTGACCATCTCCTTCTAAACATCCTTGAACATATTCACTATCGAGAGATTTTCCTTCCTTCACGCATTGAGCTGGTTCAAAATATGCCTCTGTATCAGATTTTGCTATACATTTGAGCGGCGCCCATGCAGGCGATTTGCTGCACGTCGTAATATGATATACCTTCTGCCCTGCGCCGATCGATTCCGAGTAATAAACTTTTAATTTCTTCTTTTCCTCTTCAGGTCCAGCAAATGCCGTGCTGATATTAAACAGCAGCGCGCTGATGAAGGAAGTGAGAATGAGCAGTGAAATTTTTTTCATGCTAGAAAAATATTGATTGGACGAATGTAACGATAATAAACGAGAAAAATGCGATGATGAGTCCGATAAGCGCATAGAGCATGGCGGTTTTGCCTTTTTCCAAACGGTCTTCTTTGCCTTCGGATGTGACGGTCAAAAGCGCGCCTAGAATAAACACGATAAGCGCGACCGAGCCGATAATTTTTACGAGAAGATCGATTACTTTTACAATAAAATTGGCAATTCCTCCTGAATCCGTACTTACAGTACTTGTCCCCTGTCCTGTAGTGGTCAAATGCTTGGCCACATTAAACGTTTCATCAATCGGCGATTTTTTAACGGATTCAGAAGCTGCTGAACCGTCTGCAGGTGGCGCAGGAGGGTCTTCAGCCAAAACCGCCTGGCTGCCTAAAAAAAAGCTCGCAACGAGCAGCAAGCTCAAAAACTTAATCATAAAACACTCTATTTTTGATTTTCTCGCCTCCATATATTCTGGTTTATTTTGAGGTTTATTTTCTTATTATTTTACCATAAAACGACCAACCTTGGCAATCCGGCAAGTCTAAATAGAAGAAATTTATTGTATAATTTAACGGGTTAGAATTTGTCCCCGGGGATAAATTTACAGGTTGATTTTAGAAGTATTTTTTGAGATTTCAATTTGTCAAATCCGCTATACGCCGCATCCAAATTGCATACGCACTATCCCTTTAGTGAGTGCAATATGTATCTGAACTTATGCAATTACAGTCTTGGTATAATCACAAATGTGAAAATAGCTGAACTTATTGCGAAAAACTTCAAGGAGCGACAAGCATATATCAAACAAAATGCACTCGAGGCCTATCGACTGCTCACAAAAGAAGAGGCCGGGCTTCCGCTCGCAGTTGATATTTACGGCGAGAACGCGGTTATCCAACTTTTTGATCAAATTGCGCCGCCGCTTCTGCACGAAATAGAAACGGCCATCACGGCGCGGCTCGGCATTAAAAACTTCTTCTACAAAAACCGGACTAACAGGCCGAGCCGCAGCGAGGCTAAGCAAATAGCGCATCTCCGCACGGATTTTCCACTTCCGGAGAGTAATTTTCGCGGACGAAAAGAAATCGTCATTCAAGAAAACGGTCTAAAATTTCATGTAAATCTTTCCGATTATTTGGACACCGGCCTTTTTCTGGATCACCGCGAAACTCGCAAATGGATTATGGCTCAAAGTAAAAATAAAACCGTGCTCAATACGTTTGCTTACACCGGCTCGTTCAGCGTGTATGCGGCAAAAGGGGGAGCTGCAAAAACTTATAGCGTCGATCTTTCGCGCACATACTGCGAATGGATGAAAAAAAATTTCGCGATCAATAATATGCCGCCGGAAAAAAATTGGGTATTTAAAATGGACACTTTCGAATTTTTCAAATACGCAAAACGGAAAAAACTGCGCTTCGATATCATTATCATTGATCCTCCGACCTTCAGCCGCAACAAAGGCAAAAGTTTTTCCATTAAAAAAGACCATCCGCGGCTTATCCGTGAGGCGCTCGCGCTGCTAAACAAAAACGGCTTTATCCTTTTCTCCAACAATTATGAACAATTTCAAATGGATCCGGCTTTATCTAAATCATGCAAAATAGAAAATTTTAAAGGAAATTTTCCTCATTCGTGCTTTGTAGTTACGGCTTTTTGAAGCGCTTGGCGAAACCAGCGATCTAAATCTTGCCGCGGGGGCGAAAATACCCTTATCTCTTCTTCGGGCGTTTCTGTTGATCCGCAAGCATCGGGCGTATCATCTAAATCAACATCTATGCAATTTGTGACGCCGTTTGGTCCGCGTTCTGCTATTTCTATAGAAGGCCCATCCGCATCCGAATCACATACTATACGAACAGTACGATAGCCATTCTTAAAACCAATTGTTCTTGGCTGGACCGGCGAGCCGCAAATAGTTCTTGAGAGAGAATTTGCATGCGGTTTTTGTGATTTGATTGGCTGCGATGTCCGGTCGCCCTCTTCATCAATAATATCTTCTCTATCCCGACGTAAAACATGCATGATAGCTAATAAGTTTGCTGCGGCCAGCATGAGAACAAGAGGTAGCGCGAGACGATTTCTCGGCTGCGCATCCACGTTTCGAACTTTTTCCAGAAGATTTCTGCGCATCATGCGATAAACATCGATTTGCGGTTCAATAACGCGGTTTGCATAATCATCAAACGCTTTCTGTGCAGCGTTTGAGAATTTTACTACGGACTGTCCGGCGCGAAGAAACGCAATAGCTTCTTTTCGTTCTCTCTCGCTCAAGCCATGGCCGCCAAAACATATGAGTCCGACGCTAATAAAAAGCAATACTCCTTCCTCCACAGCCCCTTGCTCTGTCAGCATTTTCGAAGTTTCAAAAAGATCTTGGCAAAATTCAGGATATTCCGCTCCTTGCAGAATTCGAAAAAGCGTGACAATGGCTTTTGCTTGAAGCGGAGGCCCAACAAGTTTTGTTAAAAGCTCTTCTGCGAATACGCGCGGTTTCACTTTATGGCTGCTGTTGCGAAGAACGGCAATAACCATTTCGCGGTATTCGGGTTCTTCAAGAATTCTGCGAGCAAACGATTCATAATCAGCTTCAGGCTCTGGCAATCCGCGCAATGCATCCATTGTAATATTCCTAAAATTGAACGCCTGCACCCGCGTTAACATTTACAAAGTTCATGCGCGCTCCGCTTGAAGCTGCAGCTCTTGTCTGCACGCTAAACGGACTCTGACCATAACGCAACCCCAAAGCTACGCGCAACCTTTCTCCAAAATGCGCTGCGAGTTCTCCGTGGACTTCAGTAATGGCTGTAACACCGGTGTAGCCCGGAATATCTGCAAGACTTCCTTGTTTATCAACGGCAACATTTTTATACGCACCGACGCTTAAAAATGCCGCTCCAACATCCACGCCGCCTTGCGCATCTAAAGAAAATCCGCCGCTTCTTACAAGTTCATGCGGATAGAGAAGACCTCCTGTTGCGCGAAATGCATTGCCTCTTAATAGCTGGTCAGGATTGCGCGGCTTAAATCTGGCATCGTCGCCGGCAGGTTTTTGCGCTACTGGATTCCAAGCAGTGCGAAGCACTCCTCTGGCTCCGCCAAGCGAATCAAAAGGCGCGCTTGTTCCCTGAAAAGATACGCCGGGGCCTGACATAAAATCATGTGTGGAAGTTACTGGAATTTCTACGCCAGCTTCAAAAGCTGCTCCAGACTGTTTTGCGGCGGCAGGCGGAACTGGATCCGGTATGGCTGTTTCAATCACGACTGGAACGGTAGCGGCTTCCGGCGCCGTGGCGGCTTCCGGCACAACACCCCCTGTTTCCGCTGGAGATTTAGCTGCCATTGGAGGAAGGGCAATATACTCTGGGACTAAAAATGGATAGTCCTTTTCATCTCCTGGACAACGCGCCAATCCAGCTTGTCCGCGCATCTTATCGACAGGCACAAAAACAGTGTCGTCTTCTATCCTCTCAACATAAAAAGTTCCCGCTATTGTTCCGCCAGGACAACGTAATTCTATTTTGCAATTCGAACCGCATTCTATTGTCGGATCAATATATTGCACTAAATCCATTTCCGGGCCTATTTGAACTCCGAGAGGAGCTTTAGCCGTATCAGTAACAAGAAAAAGCGAGTTTTGCGCTGATGGTAATGGCTTTGCAATCTCTTCTGCTCCGGCTGGAGATGCTGCTGCGACTGCGCCGCTTGCCACTGCAATTGCAGCTGCAAATTTTGCGCGCAAACGGACTTGCTCTGCCAGGCCGGCGCCAAAACGGCGCAAAGATGATGGCACGCGATTAACTTGGCCTGAATCTAATGCTTCGTTCATAAATTAAAATTTATAACCGGCTGAAAGAGTTGCGGCGACATCGGCAACAAGACTCTTGGAATTATCCGGAGCTCCTGCGCTGGTCTGTGTGGGAAAAGCGCTCACCATACCGTCTGCTCCAAGCGCCAAAGCTAGGCTGCCGCGCGTCGCAACAATTCTTGCTCCTGCAGCTGTCAGCGGGAAAAATTTTGTTGCAGCCGGAATATCAGCAAGATCACGGCGATTCGCAGTGGAAACGCCTGCATCAACGCCTCTTTGCGTTCGCAAAACTCCTACACCGAGACCAGTGGACGGCTGAAAAGCTAGTCTTACGGATCCGAGACTGGCGAATGGAAAATTTCTCGATACACGCGCATCGAGCGTTGCCAGAAAACCGGATAAACGAGCGTCAGGATCGCGCGGCACAAAATCTCGATCCATCCTGCTCAATGATTGGGCAACCGGCGCATAGCGCACCCCAAACTGTATTGCAGCATTCGGATATCTTGCAAGCAAACCGTGCGTATCTAATTCCAAGAAAAATCCAGGTGAACGAACTAAACGATCTTGCGTAGAAAATAATGAAGCAGAAGCGCCTCCAGAAATGCCTACTCTGCTATGCGCCGAAGTTGCGGCGGACGGAGCAGAAACCAAACCCGCTGACGGTTTGGTTTTTCCAGCAGGCAAATTTGGCGCCCGCGGATGCGGTTCTTTCCGAGCCTCGGCTTCCAGCTGCAATAAAACGCGCTTCACTGTTGCTGCATATACTTCAACAGAACGATCGAATTCTTTCTGCGCAGCTTCATACGCGGCTCTGGCTTTTACCCGTTCTTCCATAGCCTTCATGTACGCGGCTTCTGCTTCTCGAACAGCAAGCAATGTTACAGGCCTTTTTTTCAACTCATGTTGTTTTGTTGCAGCAGAAAGCTTTTGTCTAGCAGCGAGTAAATCGCGGCCGGCTTGCACAACCTCTCTATCAAAGAAAATCAAATTGCTGCGCGCTCTCTGGGATTGCGTTTCAGCCTCACGCACAGACGGATGCTCGCGCACCTGCACAGAATCGGGTTTTGGAAGATCATCGGTTCTTGTTGGCGGAAGAATATCGAGAGTTCTGCCGTCATTTCCATGGTCGCCTTCACAGCTAACTGCAATACTGCCTCCGCGGAGAAATTTAACAGGCAGAGAAACGCCTGGACCGCTATCGAGCGGGACTGCAGGAATATCCCATGCAGCGGAAATTCTTGGCTTAGCGCAACGAACTTCTATGCGTCCGTCCG
The DNA here is from genome assembly GCA_016186205.1 of Candidatus Peregrinibacteria bacterium. GTDB lineage: Bacteria > Patescibacteriota > Gracilibacteria > UBA1369 > UM-FILTER-53-11 > JACPMA01. Next base: position 26,180 of record JACPMA010000014.1, read on the forward strand.
CACATTCATCAGGTACATTCAACTCAGACCATCCAATTTGCTCCGGATCTTTATCCGGGCAAGACAGATAAATGGCATCTTCAGCTTTTGATTTCGAACCGCCGCCGGTCGGCTGCGCCTGCGCCCTTTTAACTCCGAAAACCGCCATTGCCGCAAGAAAAGCAATGCCTATGCGAATACGTGCAGCGCTGTCCGGAGCAGTCTGCGGCGCCTCGGAAGATGTTAATGCGTCGGAATGAACTTCGACTGACCTTGTTCTATCCATAATAAACCTGTTTACATTACAGGAGGTTGATTATACACCGACAGCTAAGTTCGTCAAATTTAATTGGATACCTAATTAGGCGGCGTTTCGCTTCTGGTAGCTCCCACAAAAATATCCCTCGGTTTAGCTCCTCTTACAGGTCCAATCACCCCGTTTGCCTCCATCTCATCCAATATGCGTGCAGCACGCGCATAGCCGATTTCAAGCCTTCGCTGTAGAAGCGATGCTGATGCTTTTCGCGATTCAACAATAACTTTTAAAGCTTGTTCATAAAGCGGATCATTTCCGCCAGCAGAAGATGCGCCCATGCCTCCGCCAGGAAGTCCTTGAACATTTTGTCTTGCCACTTCAATCGAAGTTATTTTTTCATCGTACTCCGGCTCCATTGTCAGCTTTACACGATTCGTAATTTTTTCAATTTCCTTTGAAGAAACATACACGCCCTGAATGCGGACCGGCTTACTCATTTGGCCGGAAATAAAAAGCATGTCGCCTTGGCCGAGCAAATCTTCCGCGCCGATGGAATCAAGAATGGTGCGCGAGTCCACGCCGGCGGTAACCGCATATGCAACGCGAGCCGGAATATTGGCTTTAATAAGACCCGTAATCACATCCACGGACGGACGCTGCGTGGCGATGAGCAGATGCATTCCGACTGCGCGCGCCATTTGTGCAATGCGGCAAATCGATGCTTCAACTTCTTTTCCTGCAGCCATCATCAAATCCGCAAGCTCATCAACCACCACCAAAATTTTCGGCATCTTTTCTTCCATGGCCGGATCCGCATTGTAGTCTGTTATGTTTCGATGCCCGGTATCGGCAAGTTCGATGTACCTTCGATTCATTTCCGCCACAGCCCACTTAAGAGCAATCGCCGCTTTTTCAAGATCCGTAATAACCGGCGTAAGAAGATGCGGAATGCCATTATAGGTATTCAGCTCCACGCGCTTCGGATCAATCATAATAAGCTTCAAATCTTGCGGCGAATTTTGATAGAGGAGGGCGAGGAGAAAACTGTTCATGCCGACGGATTTTCCAGAACCGGTCGCGCCGGCAACAAGCATATGCGGCATGGCTGCGAGATCAACCATCATCGGTTTTCCGCTAACCGTTCGGCCGAGCGGCAGTTTGAGTTTCGATTCACTCTCGCCCCACTCATTGCTTTCTAAAATCTCACGCAGACGGACGATAGTGCGCTGTTCATTCGGCACTTCAATACCTACGAGCGATTTTCCCGGAATCGGCGCTTCGATTCGGACAGCGCGCGCGGCGAGCGCAAGCGCAAGATCATTTTTCAGGGTGGTAATTTTCGAAAGTTTGACGCCCTCATGCGGCTTCAGTGTGTATTGAATGACCGTAGGCCCGACGTGCACATCGGACATTGTCACGCTGATTCCAAACTGCTCTAGTTTCGTACGAATCATCTCGGCATTTTTTTTGAGGAATTCATCATCCACGGCGTCGGCGGCAACCGGATTTTCCAGCAAATCAAGCGGCGGGAATTCCCATTCAATAACGGGTTTTTTCGCGGTAAGCGCATGCGCGGCATTTTCTAAATCTACCGGCGTTTGCTCCTCATTTGTTACATCTTTTGTATCAGCCGGCGTGTCATCTTTCTCTTCAATATCAATATCTGCCTCCGCTTCTTCTCCATTCGCAGCCTGCGGCTTTATAATATTAATTTCCTGTTCTTCTTCATCTTCTTCCGCCTCTTCTTCCGGCACTTCAACGATCCCCTCATCAGTAACGGCAAAACGTTTGCGCCGTTCGAGCCGAATTTCCGGTTTAGCTTGCCGGAGCAAATTCACGAGCGAAAATTCAAACGTCAAAAGCACACCGACGATAAACGCAGCTACAAAAATAATGGTGGAGCCGAGATTTCCGATTTGCAAAACCGAACGGAAGAAAAAATTCGGCACAAATCCCATGTAGCCTCCGTAATTGCCGGCTTCCGCCGCATTCAGTAAATCTTCCTGCGGCACGGAAAGATGAAAAATCGAAAGAAGCGACACAAGCATAAGTATGATGCCGGTGATTTTCGCAAGGCCGAACGGCGATTTTTTCGCAAAGAAAAGCGCAAGCGACATGCCTAAAAATACGACTGGAATAAAATGAATTCCGAATCCGAAAACAGGCCGAAGAAAACCATGGAGCGCTTCGCCCACCTTTCCAAGCTGGCCGTAAATGGAAAGCAGCACGAGAAAAGAAATCGCAAGATAAACCACGGCAAAAATTTCGCGCGCGATGTGCGATTCAACTTCAAAACGCATACCGCTGCCTCTTGCGCCGCGTCGACGCACGCGCCTTCCTGAACCGATCGAAGCACGCCGTCCCATCGGCTCGCCTGTAATGAGACTGATAATTCCTCCGCGGCCGCTCCGCGCAAAACTCCTTCTTTTCCGCTTCAACATACGGAGGAATTATACAGGGTTGAGGGCTTAGGGTACAGGGTAGAGGGTTGCATTTTCTGATATGATGCAAACGATATGATTCGCACCAGATTTCCTCCGTCTCCCACGGGCTTCCTCCATGTCGGCGGCCTGCGCACCGCGCTATATAATTATTTATATGCGCGCAAGCACGGGGGGAAATTTGTTTTTCGCATTGAGGATACGGATCGGGCTCGGGCGGTTCCGGGCGCTACGGAAAATCTCATCGAAACTCTGCAGTGGGCTGGTTTGGATTATGATGAAGGACCTTATATTCAATCGCAGCGCACTGATCTATATAAAAAGTACGCTGACGAATTATTGAAACTTGGCGCGGCATATCAATGTTTCTGCACTGCCGAGCGGCTAGAAAAAATGCGGAATGAGCAAGAAGCGCATAAACTGGCGCCAAAGTACGATCGGCATTGCTTAAAATTGCCGGCTGCGGAAAAAGAAAAACTCATTGCGGCACAAACACCTTTTGTGATTCGGCAAAAAATTCCGGCATCGGGCGAGGTGGCGTGGAACGATCTTGTGCGCGGCGACGTTACATTTCAATGCGAAACAATCGACGACCAAATTTTACTCAAATCCGACGGCTTTCCAACTTATCATCTTGCCAATGTCGTTGACGACCACCTCATGGAAATCACGCATGTGATCCGCGGCGAAGAATGGCTTTCTTCAACGCCAAAACATATTCTTTTGTACCGCGCGCTCGGATGGAAACAGCCTGAATTCGGGCATCTCCCGCTCCTCCTCAACAAAGACCGAACGAAACTTTCCAAACGGCAAGGCGACGTGGCTGTGGAAGATTATCGAAAAAAAGGCTATTTGCCGGAAGCGGTGATTAATTTTATTGCGCTTTTGGGCTGGCATCCTGGCGGAGATGAAACGAATGAAATTTTTTCGCTTGTCGAATTGATTGAAAAATTCTCCATTGAAAAAGTACACAAGGGAGGCGCGATTTTTGATTTAGAAAAACTTGACTGGATGAATTGGCAATGGCGGAGGAGAAAATTTGAAGCGCAGCAGGGCGATCATGAAGAAAAACTTCTCAAGCTTTGTGATGAATTTTTGCCAACAGAATGGAAAACGAATAAGGAATTTTTGAAACGATGCTTGCGCACCGTGGAAGAAAAAATACTCCAGCGGCCGAGCGAAACAAAACAATATATTGAGTTTTATTTTAAAGAATCATTTGATGTGCCTGTCGATCTAATCGCGAATCCAAAAATGAAAGTGGATCTTTCGACAGCAAAAACTGCACTCTCCGGCGTGATCGAAGCGCTTGAGTCTTTTGAAAAATTTGATAACCAAGAAGCTTTAAAAACACATTTGCTAGAAGTTGTGGCAAAACTCGGCCTTAAAAACGGCCAAGTTTTCTGGCCAACGCGCGTAGCTTTGACCGGCGAACAATTTTCTCCAGGGGTTTTTGAGGTTCTCTGGGCGCTAGGCAAAGAAATGGCTATAGAAAGGCTTAAAAAAGCATTGAAAAATTTATAAAACGCGCTATGGTGATATCGAAGCTTAGAGCCGATTGTCAATTTTCAGTTTATTATTAATAGGCTCCGCTTCGCTCCGCCTTGTCTTTCAAGCTCCTCAAACAAGTCATTTCGCATCTGAAAAAAACCTCTAAATGCTCCTATTGCGGCTCGGGGTTTTCCGAAGATTTTTTGTTTGTTTTAGCTACAGGCCTCAATCCGAGTCCTGATGGAGGACACGCCCTCTTCTTTGTTATGTGTCCGCAGTGCCATGCGCACGCTTTTGTGTTTGTAGAAGTAACGATGATAACCGCGCGGCTGAAAAAAGAGCATATCCGGATTCAAACGAAACTCGCGCCAATGCCTTCTGAAAAAATTGAAATGAATGAAATTCTCGACATGCATAATTTTCTAAAAGATTGGCAAGGCGATGTACATGAACTTTTTAGGGGTCACTGAAAAATATGCTTTCTATTACAAAATTCCTGATAAAGGTTGCGTGGATCTTTATACTCATCGCGCTTTTGAGCGGATGCGAATTTCTTAGCAATCTCCGCACAAAAATTCTGAACCAAGCGAATACCACGGCCGAGAGCGTGACAAAAAAAGTGGATGAAGTCGGCGACCAGCTCCAGAAAACGAAAGAATCGGTTGAGAAAAAAGTTGAGGATGTGAAAAATGCGGTCAAAGAAGTCGGCGAAGCAGTGGATGCCGTAAAAAAGGTGACAGAAGGCGAAACTGAAACCGGCACAACAACAAATATAAACCATTGAGACCTCGCTTTGCTCGACCTGTTAAGGTATAATAAAAAGAACCTTTATGCTGAAGAGTTTTCTTGAACTTGTGCGGCGGCGCGCCAGACAGCAGCCGGCCAGAATCGTGTTTCCGGAAACGTTTGATGAACGCACAATAAAAGCCATTGAACGAATTCGAAAAGAAGGTACGGCCGTACCTATAATCATAGATAAAATGATGGAAGACGCAAAACTGCGAAAGCGCTATGCGGAGGCTCTTTTTGATTTGCGGAAAGATAAAGGAATGACGCTAGACGAAGCGATGAAGCTCATGAAAGATCGTAATTATTTCGGCGTCATGACTGTGAAAATTGGTGAAGCTGACGGTCTCATTTCCGGCGCAAATTGTCCTAGTCATGAAACGCTCCGGCCGGCGCTCCAAATAATCAAAACAAAAGAAAAATTCCATAAAGTTTCTGGATTTTTCTTCATGGTTTTGGGGAATAAGCTCCTCCTTTTTGCAGACTGCATGGTGAATATTGAACCGAATTCCCACGAGCTAATGGAAATAGCGATCGATTCCGCTGAAACTGCAAAGCGTTTTGGCATTGAACCGCGCATTGCCATGCTTTCCTTTTCAACAAACGGTTCAGCCAAGCACCCGAGCGTGGATCGCGTGCGAGAGGCGACTCAAATGATTCGTTTTCATCGGCCTGATCTTATATGCGATGGCGAAATGCAAGTGGATGCGGCGCTTGTGCCGGACGTGTGCGCGAGAAAATTTCCGGATTCGCGCGTTCCGGGAAATGCAAATGTTCTCATTTTTCCGGATCTTAATTCCGCAAATATTTCGTATAAATTGGTGGAACGGCTTGCTAAAGCGCAAGCTATAGGACCAATCCTACAAGGTTTGCAGAAACCCGTGAACGATCTTTCGCGAGGATGCACCGTAGATGATATCGTACAGCTTGCGGCGATTACCTCTGTAGAAGTTCAAGATACACCCCTTATTCTTATATGAAAATTCTTGTTTTCAACGCCGGTTCTTCCTCTCTCAAGTTTGAAATTTTTGAGGCGCGCGGGAAATTGTTGCAGTCTCTTTTTGAGGGCCATCTTGATAATCACGGAAAATCGATTAAAAATTTCAATGCTGCAGTGCAGCACGCTATCACAATGCTCATGTCAAAAAAAATCGTAAAAAATCTTTCCGAAATTAATGCGCTCGGGCATCGCGTGGTGCACGGCGGCGATCAATTTACAAAACCGACCAAAATCGCACCGAAAATCATTGCTGCGATTCGCAAACTTTCGCATCTTGCACCGCTACATAATCCGCCGAATCTTGCGTGTATTTTGGCTTGTAAGAAACTTTTTCCAAAAATTCCACAGGTGGCTGTTTTCGATACAGCATTCCATCAAACCATGCCGGAAAAAGCGTATCTTTATGGACTCCCGTTTGCACTTGCGAAAAAATTTCATATACGGCGCTACGGATTTCACGGCACAAGCCATCAATATGTTTTTGAACAGGCGCGAAGAAAACTCGGCGCCAAAAAAACTCGGCGCGTTATTACATGTCATCTTGGAAATGGCTGCAGTATCACAGCAATTCTTGATGAAAAAGTCATTGATACAAGCATGGGCTTTACGCCTTTAGAAGGCATTCCAATGGGTACGCGCAGCGGCGATATGGATCCGGCCATCATTTTTTATTTGATGGAAAAAGGATTTAGAGCGCGTGAAATCGAAAATATGCTTAATAAAAAATCGGGCCTTCTCGGCATATCTGAAATTTCTTCTGACATGCGCGATCTTTGGAAAGCATATCGCAAAGGAAACAAAAAAGCTCGGCGGGCCCTCGACTGGTTTGTATACCGGATTGCCAAATATGTAGGCGCTTATGCAGTAGCGCTCGGCGGCCTTGATTGTCTTGTCTTTACGGGCGGCATTGGTGAGCATGCTTGGTATTTGCGGAAATGGATTACGGCTGCCATAAAACATCTTGGTCATCCAAAAATTTTAGTCATTCCAACGGATGAAGAACGGAAGATAGCGGAAGAAACGCTTAAAACAATCTGATTTTTTGCTATTGACTTTTGTCAGAACGATGTGTACTGTTGCACCAGTACATTAATTTTTGCCTATGCAGCGGCTAAATCTTGCCCACCTACACGAACTCTGCGATCTCTTTATTCGCTTGAAAAAACGCACGGATGCGCTTGGATTTTTGAAGGATATTCTGACGCCGCGTGAACTCGCGTCGGTGGTGGAACGATGGCAGATCATTAAACGGCTAGCGCGATACAAACCTCACCGGGAAATCAGCAAGGAACTGAAAGTGAGCATTGATAAAGTCACGCGCGGAGCCAAGGCGCTCAAGCACGGGCATGGAGGATTCAGACACATGCTATGGCCGAAAAAAAAGGTTTAGGCGGCCGTATGCATTGCGCGCTCCATCTCCATCCTATTATATTTTCTTCATTTCCAGTTTGTACTGGTGCATCAGTACAAATAGGAAAGTCTCAAAAAACGTTATGTACCACTGAAAACTATGCAACCATACTCCAAACAACTCATCTGCGACACGGAAACGCCTGTCTCGCTCTACACGAAACTGGCGCTCCGACATCCATATGCATTCCTTCTTGAAAGCGCGGAATCTCATGAAACGCTTGGACGGTATTCGGTGATCGGTTTTGATCCTCTCCGGCTTCATGTATTTCCGGCATGTGGCGCGCAAAATCCGCTTGAAATCCTCCGTAAAGATTACGAAAAGATTTCGTATAGCCAGGACCCGAATCTTCCGCGGCTCCAGGCGCCTTTTGTGGGCTATTTCTCGTATGAAGTTGCGCGGCATTTTGAAAAACTGAATCTTCCGCTCAAAAGTACCGACATTCCAGAGGGTATTTTTTTCTTTCCGAAAAATCTCCTCATTTTTGATCACGCCAAGCGAAACCTCACTGCCATAGCGTACTCTCAAAAAGACCTTGAAAATTTTATTAAAGAAATCCAAAGCATTGAAAATCTTCCTGGGCCGGCTCCGATTTCTCTTGCGTCTGCAGCTGATACCGGAGCTCATACGAAAAAAAACGAATCTTTTGAACGGCTTGTACAAATCTCAAAAGAAAAAATCTGCGCTGGGGAAATTTTCCAAATTGTCGTAAGCCAGAAATTCGAGCAGCCGACAAAAGCGCATCCTTTTGACCTTTATAGACGCTTGCGCCTTATTTCTCCTTCGCCTTACATGTATTATCTTCAATATCCGGATTTTTCGATTATCGGGTCGTCGCCGGAAACGCTCGTACGGACAGAAAATGATGAAATTATTCTTCGGCCGATTGCCGGAACGCGGCGGCGCGGAAAAACGCCGGAAGAAGATCGCGAGCTCGAACACGAACTCCTCAACGACATAAAAGAACAAGCAGAACACATGATGCTTGTGGATTTAGGACGCCATGATATCGGCCGCATGGCGAAACCTGGAACTGTGCGTGTGGAGAAAATGATGTTTGCGGAACGCTTCAGCCATGTTATGCACCTTGTTTCTGAAATCCGCGGGGAACGACGGAGCGATCTTTCATTATTTGATATTTTCCGCATGGCATTTCCGGCAGGGACGCTAACCGGCGCCCCGAAAATCCGCGCTATGGAAATTATTGCGGAACTTGAAAAAGAGCCGCGCGGAATTTATGGCGGCGCAGTGGGATATTTTGACCTTTCCGGAAATATGGATTTTGCCATCGCCATTCGCACGATGGTCTATCGGAAAGGACGCGTTTTACTTCAGGCAGGAGCGGGCATCGTGTATGATTCAAAACCGGCGCATGAAAATCTTGAATGTCATAATAAAGCAGCGGCCCCGTTAATCGCATTGCAAATATGAAAACGCTCATCATCGACAATTTTGATTCCTTCACATACAACCTTTTTCAATATATCGCGGAGATTGGCGGAAATCCGGAGGTCTATCGCAACAATGAAATCTCGATTGATGATGTTGAAAAACGCGGTTACACCCATATCGTGATTTCGCCGGGCCCGGGTTCGCCTGATAATAAAAAGGATTTTGGAATTTGCGGAAAAATAATCCAGCATTTTAAAGGCCGGCTGCCGATTTTGGGCGTTTGTCTCGGGCATCAAGGTATCATTCATTATCTCGGCGGGCGTGTGATTCGCGCGCCTGTTCCAATGCACGGAAAACGGAGCATGATTCGGATAAATAATTCGAATGCGCTTTTTAAAGGATTGCCGGAAAAAATCGAGGTTATGCGGTATCACTCTTTAATAGGCGAATCGACAATTTTGCCTAATGAACTTGAAATTACCGGCGAAACGGATGACGGTCTCATTATGTCGGTTTCGCATAAAACTATGCAGCTCTATGGAGTTCAATTTCATCCGGAAAGCGTCGGCACGCCGCTCGGAAAAGAAATTTTGAAGAATTTTTTCCGCGCAAAAACTAAACTCTCTATGACGGAAATGGAAGCCGAAACATTTATTGATGAAATTGCCTCGGGCGCAGCAAGCGAAGATGAGATTGAAGATATTTTGCTGGCTTTGAGCCGCAAAGGCGAAAGCGTGGCGGAAATTATCGGCATGGCGCGTGGACTGCAAAAACATGCTGTAAAACTGCCTATCGGCGACGAAATCCTCATGGATACGTGCGGAACCGGCGGAAGCGGTTTAAAACGAATGAATATTTCAACAACCGCAGCTTTTGTGCTTGCGGCTGCAGGCGTAAAAATTGCAAAACATGGAAATCGGGCGGCGAGCGGCCGATGCGGTAGTTTTGACCTCTTGGAAAAATTGGGTGTGAAAATTGAATTACCGCCCGAAACTGTCAATCGCGCCATTCGCGAACTTGGCATCGGATTCATCTTCGCTCCGATGTTTCATCCGGTTATGAAACGCGTTGCGCCGGTCAGAAAAAAATTGGGCATACGTACTATTTTTAATCTCCTCGGTCCGCTCGTAAATCCGGCGAATCCGAAATATCATTTGCTAGGAACTGTATCCGTGGAAATTGCGGAAAAAATGATCCAAGCCATGAAAGGCTTGAATTATACGCGGGTAATGGTGGTCGTTAGCGAAGACGGACTTGATGATGTGACGATTACTGGAAAAACGACCGTGTATGAACTCCATCGAGGTGCTATTCAAAAATTTAAATTCGCGCCGGAAGAAGCAGGACTTGTGCGCGAAAAAAGTTTTGAGCACATCGCCGGAGGCGATGCGGAATATAATGCAAATCTCTTCGTCCAACTTCTTAAAGACAGGGCGCCGAGTGGATTTAGAAATCTTCTCCTGATTAACGCTGCATTTGGATTTGTTGTACGGGAAGCCGCAAAAAATCTCAACGAGGGGCTCTCCATCGCCGAAAAAATTATAGAATCCGGCGCAGCCTATGAAAAATTTTTAGCTTATAAAAAATTCTCACATGAACAATTTTGAAAAAGCAATCCGCGGACGCGATCGGATTTCCGTGATCGCCGAATTGAAACGTTTTTCGCCGAGCCATGGAAAATTTCCAGAGCATGACATAGAACAGCTCATGAAAGCTTATGAAAAAGGCGGTGCAAGCGCTATTTCCGTAGTCACAGATGCTTATCTTTTCAAAGGCTCGCTGGAACTGCTTCGCGAAGCTCGGCGGCATACAAAACTCCCGATTATCAGAAAGGATTTTCTTACGAAGAAAGAACATATTGATGCAAGCGTTGAAGCTGGCGCTGACGCAATTTTACTTATTGCGCGCATGCTCGATGAACAGCAGCTACAGAGGCTCGCAACTTATGCCCACGAAAAAGGTCTTGATACGGTTATTGAAATTCACGATGATGAAGATTTCAAAAAAATCGCAGGCATAACAAATACCATCATCGGCATCAATAACCGGAATCTGCAGACATTCACCACTAACGTGCGCCATGCGGAAAAATTCCTTGATAGAATAAATCCCAAATTCACGATCATTGCTGAAAGCGCTTTTTCCAGCGCAGAAGAATTCGCCCCGTATTTTGGAAAAATCGACGCTGTGCTCATCGGCACAGCTCTTTTAACCTCCGAAAATCCGTCCAAAGCTCTTTCATCATTCATATATGCTAATCGTCCTTGATCGCCACGCAACTGAAGATAATATTCAAATTCTTCTTCAGCGCATAAAATCCATGGGGCTTCGCGCTGAAGTGATTCCCGGTTCGATGCGCACCGCTATCGGAATTCTAGGCAACACGGGTTACGTGGATGCGGATTCGCTCACTCAACTGCCGGGCGTAAAAGAAGTCATTCATGTTACAAAACCGTACAAACTTGTGAGCCGCGAATGGAAAAATGAAGATACGGTGATTGATGTAGACGGCGTTAAAATCGGCGGGAAAAATTTTACGGTGATGGCAGGACCGTGCAGCGTGGAATCCGAAGAACAACTTATGGAAACTGCAGAGGCAGTGAAAAAAGCCGGCGCACAGATTTTGCGCGGAGGAGCATTTAAACCGCGGACCACGCCTTATTCTTTTCAAGGGCTTGGTCTTGAAGGCCTGAAACTCCTTCAAAAAGCGAAAAAGAAGTTCGATCTGCCGATTATCACTGAACTTCTCCATGTGCAAAATTTGGATCTTGTTGCGGCAAATACGGACATCATTCAAATCGGAGCGCGGAATATGCAAAATTTCGAACTCCTAATGGCTGTTGGAAAACTCAAAAAACCGGTCATGCTGAAACGCGGCATGTCAGCGCGCATGGAAGAATTTCTCCTCGCAGCAGAATATATTTTGAATGCCGGAAATCCGAACGTAATTTTGTGCGAGCGCGGGATTCGGACATTTGAAACCGCCACGCGCAACACGCTTGACCTCAATATCGTTGCACTCGTTCGTGAACTTTCCCATTTGCCGATTATCGCTGATCCAAGCCATGGAACAGGCCGATATTCGCTCGTGACTCCCCTCTCTCTTGCTGCGTTTGCGGTTGGTGCGCATGGACTTCTCATAGAAGTTCATGCGGATCCAAGCAAAGCGCTTTCGGATGGCGATCAATCGCTGAATTTGGAGAATTTTGCGAATTTGATGAATAAATTAAATCATCTAAAAAAGTTTTTATGAAAAAGGTTGGATATTATTACGCGCCCTTTGGGCGCGTGTTCGGTGGCATGTTTGTTTCTGAACTCCTTGTAAAACCGCTTCAGGAAGTGAACGCGGCATTTGAAGATTTTAAGAGAAATAAAAAAATGCAAAAAGAGCTGAATGTTTTGCTAAAAGATTACGTCGGCCGGCCAACTCCTCTCTATGAAGCCAAAAATCTTTCGAAAAAATTCGGATACAGACTTTTTTTGAAGCGGGAAGATTTGATTCACGGCGGCGCTCACAAAACAAATAACACCGTTGGCCAAGGATTGCTCGCAAAATTTATGGGGAAAAAAGAACTCATAGCCGAAACCGGCGCCGGACAACACGGATTTGCCGTAGCGCTCGTCGGCGCGCTCCTCAAAATTCCAGTAAAGATTTTTATGGGCGCAAAAGATGTTGAACGCCAGCGCATGAACGTTATGCGCATGAAACTCTGCGGCGCGGAAATTATTTCGGTTAAGTCCGGCTCGCAAACCCTTAAAGACGCCATAAACGAAGCGCTGCGATATTATGTAGCGAATAGCAAAACATCTTACTACCTCTTTGGAACCGTTGCCGGACCGCATCCTTTTCCGGCAATCGTACGATACTTCCAAAAAATAATCGGCGAAGAAACACGGCGGCAAATTCGCGAAAAAATCGGGCGGCTACCGGACAAAATACTCGCTTGCGTTGGCGGCGGAAGCAATGCCATTGGAATTTTTTCAGCTTTTTTGCGTGATCAACAGGTAAAACTTATAGGCGTTGAAGCTGCTAACGGCGCATCGCTGCAGAAAGGCAAAATCGGCTCGCTTCACGGCTCGCTTTCATATGTTTTACAAGATAAAAACGGTCAGATTTTGGAAAGCGAGAGTATTGCGGCCGGCTTGGATTACCCAGGCGTTGGACCGGAACACAGCGCGCTCAAAGAAATCGGCCGCGTAAAGTATGTTTCTATAACCGACCGCGAAGCGCTCGAAGCATTTCATCTTCTTTGCGAAGAAGAAGGCATTATTCCAGCGCTTGAATCGGCCCATGCGATTGCGTACGCGAAAAAACTTACTGGAAAATTGCGAAAAAATGCTGCGGTAATTGTAAATTTATCCGGCCGCGGAGATAAAGATTTAGAAACCGTTTATGGATCGATATAAAATTACTTTCGCTCGCCTTCAAAAAGAAAAACGCATCGGTTTTTGTCCTTTTGCCGTGCTCGGCGATCCGACGCCACAGCAGTGCCTCGCGCGCATCAAAAAATATCTTGATGTAAAGCCGGATTTTCTTGAACTAGGCATTCCTTTTTCCGATCCGATTGCTGATGGACCGATAATTCAAGCAGCTGATGAACGCGCTCTGAAAAACGGCATGACGCCAAAAAAAGCGATTGCGCTTGTTAGAAAAATACGAAGCGTCATGGTTCGACAGGCTCACCATGACGTGCCTATCGGGATTCTCACTTACTCAAACATTGTCTTTCAATACGGAATCGAAAAATTTTACCGCGACCTCAAAAACGCCGGTGCGGACAGCATCCTTATTGCTGATATTCCACTAGAAGAAGTAGCGCTTTTTGCGCAAGCCGCCAAAAAATACAAACTGCACCAAATCTTCCTCGTGAGTGAATATACCGATGTCAAACGCCTCAAACAAATTGAAAAATTCGGGAGCGGTTTTCTTTATGTAGTAAGCGTTCTTGGCGTCACCGGAATCCGACAAAAACTTCCGCCACAACTCCATAAGCTCATCGCTCACCTCAAAAAACATACGAAACTTCCGCTCGTAGTCGGTTTTGGAATTTCGCAGCCGCAACATCTCAAGCAACTCAAAACCGCTGGCGCGAACGCTGCCATTGTCGGCAGTGCGCTCGTAAAAACTCCGACAAAAAATCTCTCAAAAATCCTTAAGCGGCTTTCCTGTGCGGCACCAAAACCCTAGCCCGACGTACGCCGCGGACGCTCTCCGCAGCTCGAATTATCTCTTCAAGCAATTTTCTGTCTCCGGTAATTGGGAGATCATACGGACTCAAGTCAACAGTATTCCTCCGTCCACCTACTTCTCGAGCCTGCATGTTGGCAGATACTTGGTTCAATTTAGCGCCCCCCAACGGTCCTCGCAAAGCTATACGAAAATCCACGATGATATCCGCCACCGCTCCGTCATGCATCCATTGCAATACTACTCTTTGATCCGTTAAATTTTTTGGCGCAAACGCACCTTCTCTCTCTTCCACAAAAGCTCCATACGGAAATTGCGTGTCTGGCGCTGCGATGGCATTTATAATTTCGCCGCGCATAATAAGCCGATGCGCTGCCCTCACGCCATCTTCCGCATTGATTCGTTCTGCCTGAATTTCGCTGGCTCCAGAATGATTCGTGGCAATAACTTGGCTATGACCTCGTAACAATACTGCCCAATGTCCGGGCTGCCGATCATCTGGACCTGAAGGGACATCAAGATACTGCGCAACTTCTTTTTTCTCCGCAACCTGAACATCCAAACCGGCTTTGCTTATTTGACGGTTTTCTAAAGCCCTATACAGAGCCCGTGGATTTACGCATCCACCGCGTGCCAAATTACAAAATATGGCTTCCCGCTTCACCATCCTTAACTCTTCATATCCAATCACTTCTTGATCGCCTGCTGGATGAAGTATCACAACATCAGCATTTTGCAGCGCTTCTTCTTTTGTTTTTGCCACCGTAAATGACTCGCCATTGCCAGAGGCAAGAAACGGATCATAAACAACAACATTTGCGTGTCTCAAGAATGGCGATTTTTGAATTACTTCTCTGCCAATTATTCCTGCTCCGATAACAGCCACTTTTTTTCCGCGCAAAAATTCCGCAGTAGCTTGGGCTTCCTGTCCGGCCTCTTCAAATGGAAGTGATGCTGGATTCACGGCTGAATGAACTTTTGTCCTATCCCACTGCAAAGGATCTACCCGCCCGTCCTCTTTCGTCATTCTATTATCTTCTGCCGCAGGATTATCACGCGACGCATATGCTCCATCCGGATGAAGCATTAAAAGCAGCATGAGATCCTGCCATATTCTGACTGCCTGCGCATTGCCGTTTGGCGTTCTTTCAACAATCACGCCATTATCAAACCCTTCTTGGGAATCCATACCTACTCCATTACCCAATCGAACTGCGGTTAAAACCCCGCTTTCGCGAAGGCGCCAAAAAACACTCGGATCGATTTTTTTTCGAAGCGCAGCGTCCATGCCTCCACGGCCAAGCACTGCACTGACTCGCAGCCCTTCTAGCTGACTAATTGCCTCTGCTGGATCCATTTTTAAAAGATCCACCGGAATAAGTCCTAGCTCTTCGGTTAATCGCATGCCGGAAGGATCCACACGGTCGGTAAAAGCAACATGCCGCGGCGGATTCGGATAAACATCCACCCGGTCATAAGCTCTATCAAAGGCTTGCTGAATATTCATCATGGGAATTATAAAATGTGTGCGAAATCTGCCAATCAACGCGGCTTGCTTGATTGAAAATAATATCGTCCGCAGTCATGAACCGAATTGCTGGCCGGTCTTTTTTATGTTAAAATAAATAGAAGGTATATATGCAACTCAAACCTTACAAAATAAAGATAAAAACAGGCGGGCCTCTTGTGGCTGTGCTCCATGATGATACAGCGCATGAAATGGACCTTCATGTAGGCGACCGTCTTCGCTTAAAAAGCGACCGATCAATGATTACCGCGTTGCTCGATGTGACGCGCGATAATTTCCCAAAGCGGAAAATCGGACTTTTTGCAGAAGCCTATGAAGCGCTCAATATTGAACCCGATGATGTGGTGGAAATTACGGCTGCGGATAAACCGCCTTCGCTCCTCTTCATCCGAAAAAAACTGGACGGGTTGGCGCTTAATGCGGCGGAACTGAATGAGATTGTGCGAGACATCGTGCATGGTGATTTATCTGACGTGGAAATGACGTATTTTGTTTCCGGCTGTTATGCGAACGGTTTGAGTGATGATGAGACGGCGGCTTTAACAAAAGCCATTGTGCGCAATGGGAAAAAGCTCGAATTTAAAGGGAAAATCGTGGCTGATAAACATTGCATTGGCGGTGTTCCTGGAAATCGCGTAACGCCGATTGTTGTTGCGATTGTTGTTGCCAGCGGAGTTTTGATGCCGAAAACTTCTTCGCGGGCCATTACTTCGCCGGCCGGAACTGCGGACGCGGTGGAGTCAATTTGCAACGTAACCATCAATGCTCATCGACTTATGAAAATCGCAAAAAGCGTTGGCGGGTTTATGGTGTGGGGAGGCGGCGTTGATCTTGCTGCTGCGGATGATCGTATGATTCGAATACGCAATCCAATGAGTTTGGATCCGGAAGGAATGTTGCTTGCCTCTATTATGGCGAAAAAACATTCGGTTTCCGCGAATCATGTTTTGATAGATATTCCGGTTGGGCCTGGCGTGAAGATTAAGGATGCAGCTCATGCGCAGCATTTGAAAAAACGTTTTCTCCAAATCGGAAAAATGCTTGGAATGAAAGTAAAAGTGATTATAACGGACGGAAAGCAGCCGATCGGCAACGGCATCGGCCCGTTGCTCGAAATGATTGATGTTATGAATGTCCTGAAAAATGAGAAAAATGCGCCGGATGATTTGCGTATAAAATCAATCATGGAATCGAGTATATTGCTTGAACTTACGGGAAAAGCGCGGCCTGGACATGGTAAAAAAATGGCCGAGCATTTATTGAAATCCGGCCATGCATGGCGGAAATTTCAACAGATCATCACAGCGCAGGGTAAAAAACGCATTCCTAAATTGGCAAAATTTTCTAAAAATGTAGCGGCTCAAAAATCCGGCATGGTAAAAGCGATTGAAAATAAATCCATTGCGCATCTTGCCCGTATTGCCGGAGCCCCTAAAGATGCTGCTGCCGGACTTTTTCTGCACAAAAAAATCGGCTATCGCGTAAAAAAAGGCGAAGCACTCTACACGATTTATGCGAGTTCTCCGGATAGACTGAAATACGCACTTGAGTTCGCGAAAAACACTGGATATAAAATAAAATGATTTCCTTATATGGGCCTGTACGAAGAAACGCTAATAAAAATAAAATCCCTTGAAATTCAAGGTGCCGAAAATATCGCGATTGCCGCGGTGCAGGCTTTTGCTGAAAAATTAAAGGAAACGCAGGACGAGCAGCAGCTTAAAAAATATATTGCTGAACTTTCTTCGCTGCGGGAAACCGAACCTGCTCTTCGGAACGCGCTCCATTTTTGTCTGCTAAATTTCAAAAAAGATCCGTCGGTTGCCGATACTGCAATTAACCATTTTAAAAACGCTAAAGCGCTGATCGCCGAAATAGGCGCGCAAAAAATCCATAACGGCATGACGGTTTTCACGCACTGCCACGCCAGTACGGTTACGAAAATTCTTCTAAAGGCATGGGCGGATGGAAAACGCTTTACAGTTCGCAACACCGAAACGCGGCCAAAGTACCAAGGAAGAAAAACAGCCGAAGAATTGGCGACTGCCGGAATTCCTGTCATTCACAGTGTGGATAGCGCAGGCCGTCTTGGAATGAAAAAATCGGATATATTTTTATTCGGGGCGGACGCAGTGACCGCGGAAGGCAACGTAGTAAACAAAATCGGAACTACCATGCTCGTGGAATTCGCGAATCTTTATCAAATTCCGGTTTATTCCTGCACCAATTCGTGGAAATTTGATCCCGCAACAATCAGCGGCAAAGATGAACCCATTGAACAGCGCGATCCGAAAGAAGTATGGGAAAATCCGCCAGCCGGAGTCACAATCATCAATCCCGCATTTGAACTCACTCCGGCAGATAAAATCAGCGGCATCATCACCGAACTCGGCGTTTTTAAGCCTGAAACGCTCGTATCAGAAATTAAAAAAGCATATCCGTGGATGGTCTAAGATTCGCGGCCACCGGCGCGCTTTTCATAAAACTTCACATCGATGCTGTGCGCAATCTGATGGTGCTCTTTACAAAGCGGCGCGAGAAAGTAAGGATTGTGGCTTTTGGAAAGGGAAAAACGATTCGTATGATGAATCTCCTGCGCCTGTTTTTTACACTGCGGCACAGCACATTTTGTGCCAAATTCTTTTGCAAGTAAGGCTTTCGTCGAAGCAGAAATATACCGCGATTTTTTTATCGGTACGCCATAGAATACCGCATCATGATTGAATTCTTTGTGTTGCTCAATCTCCTCCGCTATGCGCTTTTTTTCTTCGGTAATTTCCTGTTCCCGTTTTTCGAGAAATTCAAGCAGTAAAGTATTCACGTCGATGCCTTTTTGTTGAAGTTCGAGGAGTTTTTTGTGCACCTCTGGAGAAAGGTTTAGCTGGTTAGTGTGCACACGCACACTTTTATCATCACTTTTTGGCTGCTGTAAGCCATTCATATGGTCAACCGCTGTTGACGAAATTGTATTCTCTGTCGATACTTTCTGATCTCGCACTAAGGTCTCAAGGGCGCCCTGGAAAAGTACCTTTGCCTGTGCTGCCCAAAATAATTGATTATCAGGTGTCGCCACCGAAACGACGCGTGCAAGTTTATTTATACTTATATCGCCGTTCTCGAGCATTCCTTTCAAAATGGGCTTATCCCGAAATCGCTCTTCAATATTGAGGACACGCCGCACATGCTTTTCATTCATCCCGGCCAGTTTCTTCGCAAATTCAAAAATCGAGTTCATACCCTTCTTTTCAAAAAGCCGCCGCTTATATACCTCCGGCAAAAGTCCGGCAAACTTCTGCCGCCAAAACCTCGCCCGCTCGCCGTAGACCTTACATAATTCATATAATTTTTCATCTGAAATTTTCATATAATGTGTATATTAGGTAATATAAGTATTTACTCATATATAGTAGCGTGCAACCGCTTAAAATCAAACTTTCTGACTAGAAACAAAACTCCAATTATCGCAAAATAAGTTCAAAAAAGCGCATAGCACTGCTTCCTGCCGGCTTTGCGCACGACAGATGGTTTATAGAGTATAATATTCTACGATGCCAAATCTTCTCACACCCGTTGACCGCAAATTCCTCAAAATGCTAAAGCGCATCGGTCCGAAATCCACCTGCCTGCGCGCGAAGGTGGGCGCGATTGCGGTGCGCAACGGCAAAGTGCTGGAGACCGGCGATAACAGTTTCCACAAATGCTATGACTGTAACTTGATCGGCTGCATTAGGAATATTCAACAAATTCCATCCGGCACTCGCCGAGAAATTTGTTACGGCATCTGCGCGGAACAGCGGCTTTTTGCCAGATCTGTGCAAAAAGGCATAAAATTAGCTGGCGCAACCCTCTACGTGACTTCCCATCCGTGCCGCGTGTGCGAGGGCTTAATTGCTGAAAGCGGCATCAAACGCGTCATTTATATAAAAGGATTTCCAGATGTCATTCCGATCTACGATACGCTCAAAGATTTCGGCCTTGAGGTGATCCAAGCAGCTGAAGAAGATGACAGGCCACATGAAGCTAGTACTGTTTAAAAATAAATTCTTCCATACTGCGAGCGCACGGCGCGAGCGCGCAGGCAAGGGAGACGCGGGTCTTGTGGGCCCCGCGTCGAGCGAAGCCGAGCTTATAAAAAAAGCGACAAACCGCATGAAGCCAGTACCGTATGAAGCAAGCACAATCTAATATTTTAATTCTCACCGGATCAATTGGTAGCGGCCATCTTTCGGTTGCGCACGCAATTACCGATGCGCTCTACCGTGTAAATGGCAAGCATATTCATGTGGAAACGGTGGATCTTCTCACTGCGCTGGCAAATTTTGTAACCTTCGCCACTAAAAAAATCTACCTTGGCTCGCTAAAAATTTCGCCGAAAATTTATGAACTTATTTTTTCGCAAAGCGACGAAAGCGAGTGGCCGCTTAAAATTCTGAATGCATTGAGCGCGCCTTTTATGCAAAAACAATTTTTTGGATTATTGCGCGAAAAACAGCCGCGCGTGCTCGTTTCAACTTATCCCGTTTGGGACATTCTTGTTAAAAAAGCGTGGAAGAAATATTGCGCCTCTGCAGGGAAAAAACTTCCGTTCGTAAGCGTAATTACCGACTGCGTAAGCGTCCATCATTCCTGGACGTATGGCGAACCCGATTATTCTCTTGTCGCAAATGAAGACACGGCTGTTACGCTTAAAAATCTCGGGGTTGATCAGCGCCGCATTAAAGTTTTCGGCTATCCAATTTCCCACGACTTCGAAAAACATCACTCGTGCTTAGATTTCCAGCAAAAATTAAATCTTTCTCCAAAGCGCAAAACGCTTCTCCTCATTCTTTCAACCGGCGTGTCATGGTCGCGCATCAAAGAACTCGCCGCAACTATCCAAAAAAGCCAACTCAAAAAACTGCAACTTGTGATTATCGCGTGCGGCAGCGATCGCTGGGAAAAGAAACTCAAAAAAATACGCTGGCCGTGGCCGACGCGCATCACCGGCTGGACGAATGAAATGCATGCATTTATTCACGGAGCAGATATTATTCTCACAAAAGCCGGCGGCGCCACGGTCATGGAATGCATTGCGAGCCTCAAGCCTATGGTGATTATAGATGCCATTCCCGGACAGGAAATCGGAAATGCCATGCTGATTCAGAAATACAATTTAGGCGCGGTTCTTAACCGCGATCTTAAGAATTTCGACAACGTCATTGAGTACATTTTGCAACACGAATCTCTTATGCAAAAAAATCTTGCCGCCCAGCAAAAACCAAATGCAGCCGAAGAAATCGCAAAATTCTTATTGCGTCTTACAGACCGCTCAAATTGATAAAATACACGCGTTTATCGTCCATAACATAGAGACGGCTGTCAGCTACTACAAAATCCCGAAGCGCGCCTGTCTTTTCAAAGACATACTGCGTTTGATACTGTGCTCCCCCGTTTTTCGAATCTTTGCGGAATAAAACCACGCGCTGTTTATTCGGCTCGAGAATAAAAATGTGATTGAGTTCGGGCGACGTATAAATTTTTGTCGGCGCCTCGATCGCAGAAAGCGGAGCGCGCCGGAGCGGATATTCCTGCTTCTGTCCTTGATAAAGCTGAATAACCGTACCATCAGCATTGAGCGCATAAATGCTCGAATCGATGGCAAGAGAAACCGCTTTGCTCAAATCAGCATTTTGGTTATATTGCTGACCCTCGTCGAAACCGTCGCGACGCCGAATATAACGCCAAATTTGATTGCGCTCCGGATCAAGAATATAAACACGATCATTGTATGATTTCATATCTACACCCTTCTTCCATATTCCGTCTTTCGTAGTGACTTGCGGAAAACGGCCTTGCGTAAATTCAAGCATCTTGCCGGTCCGCGTCAGGAAAAGAAGCGAGTTGCCCTCCGGATACGCCGCGCCGAGAATAACGGTTTCCACGTCGCTCATAGTGAGCGGTTCCTGCAATTTATCGAGCACCATTTCATAAAGCGCGTTGTATTCAAAACCGTAGAGATGATCTTTCAAATTCAGAAGTCCGAGCGTACTCACATTCGGCCGTTTTTCGGAAAAATCAGCCAAGAGAGTCGGCGTCACGCGTTTTACTTCATCAAGGCCGTCGCGCTGTTTTTGTATTTCATCGAGCATTTTGACAGCTTCGCCGCGCAGATATCGGGAATTCAACACATCAAGCGCTTCTTTTTCTCCGGCAATCAATAATTCTGCAGCTTTGGTTTTATCGAACTGGCCGGTGGTAACCGCATCATTCATAAGTTCTTGAACGTGATTCAGTTTTGATTGATGTTCGGCGATCGCGCGCCTGGCAGACCCTTGCGTACGGACCCAAAACACGCCTCCGACAAGCACCACAAGTAAAATGATAATAATGAGGAGGAGCCGCTCGCGGCTCATTTCTTTGGGAAATTTTATTTTAGGCAATTTCGGTTTCGGCTGGGACTGCAATGGAAGAAATTTTTCCGGAATGATGCCGGTGATTTTTTCGCGGATTGAACTTAGGCCAGGAATTTTCTTCATAAAAGAAAAAGCGCCGGTTATACGCCCGACAATGCCGAGAAAACGTGCTTTAACCGAACCCTCCTCCTCAAAAACGCCCTCATCTTCTTCTTGGCCTTCCTGTAGAGCTGCGGCAACAGCGATGCCGATCACTGCGCTGCGGCCCAATATTTCGGTCATGATGAAATCCTGTAACTCAGCCAATTCGTTGCCGATCTTTGCCGAGCCTGCGTTTGAAAAAATGCGGCCTAGCTCCCCTTTAGTAATATAGCGCAGGAGCCGCGTTGAAGAAAAAACGATACGGTCAAACGGTTCAAGCGTACCGTTCGCAATATTCACAAACGTTTCTTTTTTCGATTCCTCTGCAAGCCCTTCGGAAATGGCGGAAACGAATTTCTTGCGCACAAGATAGACTTCAGCATCGCCAACTGTCGAGAGGTACAGCGTATCTTCCACCACGGCACCGATGGCGATATTGAGATTTCCGATAAAATGAGAAACTTTTTCTTCTTTCAGGGTTTCAATCGCTCTGTTTACTTCTTTTAAGGCTTCTTCAAAACGCTGATACGGATCGCCGTTCGTACTTTCGTAAAATTTCTGTTTAAAGTTTGCAAAAATCACCTCGCCGATATCCTCCGCTTCGGCTTGATTGTTGAGAATTTCCAAGGCCATGTAAATTTTTTCATACGAATAATTTTCCAAAAAGCTTTCATCGCCGCGCCCGATAAAAATAAATTCGGATTCGTAATTGAACGCCATAAACGAGGAAAATATACAATCTCTTTACTTCAACGTCAACGCAGGTTATCATGGCCGCGTTATGCTCACGAAACTCAAACAACGGAAACGAAAACGGCGGCACGGATTTTTGGCTCGCATGAGGACTAAAAGCGGCAGGAAGGTGATTAACAAAAGAAGAAAAAAGGGACGCTGGAAGTTGACCGTATGATCACTCAAGATGATCGCTCAAAAGTATAAGATTCGCTCTAAACCGCGGGTTTTGCATATCCTCAAGAAGGGCCGAATGTTCAAATGGGGAGTTTTTTACTTGCGGAGTTTGCCAAATCGCGCCGGCCATCCGCGCTTTTCCCTCATTCTCTCAAAAAAAATCGGCAGAAAAGCCGTGGAGCGCAATAAAATTCGGCGCCGCGTTTATGAAGTCATACGCAAAAATTTCAGCATTATTTCAAAAACATGCTACGATGTCGTCGTTCTCTGCTCGGCCAGAATAGGAAAAACGGATTATGCGCAGATCGAACGGGACATGATTCAAAGCCTCAAAAGACTTTAGGTACTTATGAACAAGAATAAAATTATAACTTGGGTAATTTTCTTCCTTGCTTTCTTCCTCATCATGCAGATGTTTCAGAAGAAGAAAGCGCCGGATCCCTCTTTGGCGTCAAGCGCGCTTGGCGTAACGGCTGTAAAATCTGAATTTGCAAGCGGCGAAGAAGTTATCGTAACTCTCAAAAATAACACGGCTAATCCCATTACCTTCGCTTCTAACTGCCCGAAAAATCCGTTCCGCGTTCTTGCATGGACCGGAGAAAAATTCGAAGAACGAACCGCAGAAACCAAAATTGATTGCAAGTTTTCTCCGCCGATCACCGTTGCGCCGAACGCTGAAACAAAAGTCAATTATTCCTATTGGAACCATGCGCTTTTTGGAAATCCCGGCCGATATAAAATAGAGTTCGCATTGACAGGAACAACGACCGGCGTTTTTGCCACGCCGGAATTTACGGTTGTGGAAGCCGGTTTTTGGCGCAAGCTTTTTAGAACAGGCTTTTACCAACCGCTCTATAACATTCTCATATTTTTCATAAGCATTGCGCCGGCGCGCGACCTTGGTCTCGCTATTATCCTCCTCACAATTCTAATTCGAATTATTCTGCTGATTCCTTCGCAGCGCGCTATTGTTTCGCAGCGCCGCATGCAGGAACTTCAGCCGAAACTTGAGCATATAAAAAAGAAATACGCCGGCAACAAAGAACGCGTCGCGCAGGAAACCATGCAACTTTGGAAAGAACATAAAGTGAATCCGTTCGGAAGCTGTCTGCCGCTACTTGTGCAATTTCCGGTGCTTATTGCGCTGTTTTATGTAATTCAAAACGGGCTGAATCCTGATAACACATATCTCTTATATTCTCCGCTGAAAAATGTGGATTTGAGCAATATCCATACGCATTTTCTCGGCATTCTGGAGCTTCGCAATGTAAATGCTTTCGTGCTGCCGCTCATTATCGGCGCGCTACAGTTTCTACAGCTCAAATTAACTATGATTAAAAAGGCGCGGGCTGCAACGGAAAATAATTCCGGAGCTGACAAAACGGAAAAAACGCAGCCGTCGGAAATGGAAAGCGCGAATAAAATGATGGTCTATATAATGCCTGTGATGATTGCGCTTTTCACCGCTTCGGTGCCTGCCGGAGTCGGACTATATTGGGGCGTTTCAACCGTATTTGCCATCGGGCAGCAGATGGTGGCAAACAGAAAGCCAAAATGATAAAATCCACTCTGTCTATGGAAGATTTAATCCAAGAAACGCTTGCGGAAGTTCTCCAGCATCTCGGCGTGACCTTCAGAAAATTCAAGGTCCATATTGATAAAAACAATCCGTCGGGAAATACCATTTACCGCGTGGATATTGATACGGATGAAGCTGCGACTTTGATCGGCTATCACGGAGAAACGATTTATGCGCTCCAACATGTTTTAAAAACGCTCGTGTGGAAAAAGGCTGATGAAAATATTTTCATTATTTTGGATGTGGACAGTTATCGGAAGCGGCAAGAAGAAAGCGTGCTTGCGTTAGCTATTAGAAAAGTTGAGACTGCGCGAAAAACTCTTGAAATACAGACGCTCCCCCCAATGTCGCCGTATTTTCGGCGCGTTATTCACATGGCCCTCGCAAAACCGGAATTCGGAGATATTTTGACGGAAAGCATCGGCGAAGGCGAACATCGGGCCGTGACGATAAAAGTGAAAAGTTGAGAGTGAAAAGTTTAAAGTTTATTATCGGGTTTCTGTTATTGATGCTTCCACTTACTACCTCGGCCCAAAAGCCGATTCCTTTTCCCGATATCACGGAAAATTCACGATTTTTCATACCGGTGAGTTTTTTGAAAGCGAAAGGGTTTATAAACGGTTATTCGGACGGAGCTTTTCATCCACAGCGCGATGTGAATCGCGCTGAAGCGCTCGCCATGATTCTTAAAGTCAGCCGCGGCGCAGAAATTTCTTCGGACCTAGAAAAAGAAATCATGCCGGGAGCGCCTATGCAAATAAGTTTTCCAGAAGCCGCGTTGGTCACGATCGAAAATCTATCAACTGGCGAAAAAACTGACGTGAAAAATATCAAAAATCTCGTCATCGAGGTCGAAGCTGGATCGGCAAAGCTAAAATTGCGAAAACCGCGAAATAAAAAACCTTTTCTAGACGTATCGGAAAAAGATTGGTTTTATGACATTGCCAAAGAAGGAAAACGGCTCGGAATCGTAACGGGGAAATATCTCCGGCCGAATAATCCTGTGAATCTTGCCGAGGCTTTGCGCATGCTTTTTAAAAGCGCTTCCATAAAACCGCACTTAAGCGAAGGAACTTTGCCGGAAGGTGTTGCGGCAGATCTTTGGTATGCGCCGGATATTGCCTATGCGGTAAAAAACACCATCCTCACGCAAAAACAAAACGGAGCCATTTTCCCGCCGTACGAAACGCTGAATCGAGGCGAAATGGCGCTTTTGCTTTACCGATTTTTGAAAATGAAACAAGGCGCCAGTTTTGGCTATGCAAGCTGGTATGGAGACGGGCTTGCAAAAACAAAACTAACGGAAAATAAAGAATATGCGGAAAAAAATCTGACTGCCGCGCACCGCAGCCTGCCGTTTGGCACGATCGTCCGCGTAACAAATATTATGAACGGCAAAACCGTTGATGTTGTTGTGAATGATCGCGGGCCGTTTGTCACAGGGCGCATTATTGATCTTTCCAAAACTGCATTTTCTGCTCTCGAAAGTCCGAGCGCTGGTATAATTTCCGTTGAAATTTATGCGCCGAGTCCCCCTCTCCCTTGAAGTCCGCGATGTCCTGAAAATGTTGAGCTACACTCTCCTCGGCATGCTCGTGGTTATTTCCGCGTACTTTTTCATAAAAACCACAAATACCGCAGAACGCGGCTACAGCCTGCGGGAAAACCAGTTGCGGCAGCGGGATTTGGAGTCGGAAAACCGCATTTTAAAACAACGCGTGCTCGACACTCAATCTTTAAACGAACTTAAAAAAAGCGACATCATAAAACAAATGACGCCGCAAGAAAATCCGGTTTATGTGAAGCCGAAAGGGCCGCTGTCGAGGAGAAAGTAAAAGTAAATTCGTTGAACTATTCTTATTTCTTCAGCAAAAAGGCTATTCCTCCACCAAGCAAAACGGCACCAAGAAACATAACGATAAACTCCTGGCTTCTTTCAGCCGCAAATTCACCAATGATAGTTAGCAGATAACCAACAATTCCGCCAACCACTAGTAATATAATAAAGTTACGGAGTACCAAAGTAGATTTTGATGCCATAAATAAAAAGTTAAGAATAAATTTTTAAAACTTGGATCCGGTGACTAATTCTTGCACATGCTGCACGGTTTTTTCAAAGGCTGCTTTTTCTTCTTCGTTCAATTTCACTTCTAAAATCCGTTCAACGCCTTTACCCCCAAGCACCACCGGCACGCCGATAAATAAACCTTTTACACCGTACTCGCCGTTTAAATACGCTGCGCATGGCAAAACTCGCTTTTTGTCCCGCAAAATAGACTCGACCATGGCGACGACGCTGGCCGCAGGCGCATAATATGCGGATCCGGTTTTAAGCAAACTTACGATTTCAGCACCGCCGTTTCGCGTGCGCTCTACGATCGCATCGATTTTTTCTTTCGGCAAAAGGTCCGCCAGCGGCACGCCGCCGACTTGGGCAAATCGCATCAGCGGAATCATGGTATCGCCGTGTCCGCCCATCACAAACGCGGTCACGTCTTCCACGGAAACACCAACCGCTTCCGCAATAAAATGCCGCATGCGAGCAGAGTCGAGTACGCCGGCCATGCCAATTACGCGGCGTGAATCAAAACCAGTCGTTTTCCATGCCACATGCACCATCGCATCGAGCGGGTTCGTAACAACAATAACAATCGCATTGGGCGAATATTTTTTTATGTTTTCCGACGCCGTTTTTACAATGCCTGCATTCACAGCCAAAAGTTCGTCCCGGCTCATGCCTGGCTTTCGCGGCATTCCGGCGGTAATCACAACAATGTCGGAATTGGCTGTATCTTCATACGAATTCGTACCGCGAATTTGCACATCAAATCCTTCAACTGGCGCGGCCTGCGATAAATCAAGCGCTTTGCCTTGCGGGATTCCATCATTGATATCAAGCAAGACAATATCTCCCAATTCATGCATCGCCAGAAAATGCGCGGTGGTCGAACCTACGAATCCTCCTCCAATGACGGTTATTTTCGGCCTCATATTATTTTTTAATAAATTGCAGCACTTCTTTTTGAGCAATCACTAAAATACTCCCCATTATAATCGCCAAAACTCCGACAAAAGCCACCCATGTAGCTTTTTCTTTCAAAACAAACGCATTAAATACGAGCGCGGAAATCGGACCCATGGCAAGCCACACGATTGCGAGCGGCAGAAAATTATTTTTAAAAGCCTCAAAACCAAGCTGAAACATAAATGTGAAAATGATGTTGACGATTATGAGCACCCAGAGATACTCAAACTGCGTAACAATCGCGCGCACAAAAATGGAGTCATAGGAAAATCCAAGATAAACGCCCTTCGCTGGAAGTTTTCCGGTAAAATTTCCGTACCACTGAATGAGAAATGTGCCGATGAACGCGAGGATGCCGACGAGAATTTTCTGAAACATAACCAGAACATAGCAGATGAAGGATCTAAAATCTATCGAATCTATACCTGTTAAGTTGATTTGTGGTTGCGCCAACTTTAATATGGTATACAATAAAATTGCACTTATCACATATTAGACTATTTTTATGCATCTTTCTTCTGTGCCACTCAAACGCCTTGAAGAAAAACGAAAGCGTCTCAATGCGCTCCGTCCGCTCCCGGCTTCAGCTGTACGGAAATTAAGAGAACATTTTGAAGTTGAAATGACATACAACTCAAATGCCATCGAGGGGAATTCTCTTACGCTGCGGGAAACTTTTCTTGTATTAAGCGAAGGAATCACCATTAAAGGAAAACCCCTCAAAGATCATCTGGAAGCGACCAATCATAAAGAAGCCCTGGATTATCTGTATGATTTGGTTGATCACGAAAAAAATATTTCCTTTTCGGAACATTTGATAAAAAGTTTCCATCAGCTTGTAACTCACAATATAGAAAAGGAATGGGCAGGGCGATACCGGAACGCGCCGGTGAGAATAACCGGAACTACGCATCAACCTCCAAATGCCTTACAGGTGCCTCATTTGATGCAAAATCTCATTCATTGGGTTTCGCAGAATCAAAAACGTCTACACGTCGTGGAACTCGCCGCCATCCTCCATCATCAGTTTGTACACATTCATCCTTTTTTTGACGGAAATGGGAGAACCGCCCGTCTCATCATGAATGTGCTGCTCCTGCAAAAAGGCTTTCCCCTGGCCATTATTCTGAAAAATGACCGGCGACGATATTACCGCGTGCTTCAGGAAGCGGACCTTGGAAATTTCAAACCGCTTGTTGAATTTGTGACAAAAGCAGTAGAACGCTCACTCGATATATATTTAAACGTGCTCACCCCTTCTGCCGTACGAAAAGAAAAACCTGTGCTTCTTTCCAAGGCTGCGAAATTTTCCCGCTATTCGGCAAAATATCTCAACCTCCTGGTTAATAAAGGTTTTCTGGAGGCCTATAAAGAAGGACGGAACTGGGTCACTACGCGTGAGGCGATAGAGAGATATATCGCCGGCAGAAAACGGAAGCGCGAAAAGTGAACTTTACTTTTGCAGAGGGCTCTTTTATTCCTCAAACTGCAACCGATATAGCCGGCTGTAAATTTCGTTTGATTTTAGGAGTTCTTCGTGGCGGCCCTCGCCTACGATCCGGCCTCGATCAAACACCAAAATTTTGTCGGCGTGGAGAATTGTGGAAAGCCGATGCGCGATAACGATTGTAGTGCGGCCTTCAGTCAAATGCTGCGTTGCTCTTTGCACCATCCGCTCCGATTCCGTGTCGAGATGCGAAGTTGCTTCATCCAAAATTAGAATACGCGGATTTCGCAGAATCGCCCGCGCAATGCCGATGCGTTGACGCTCGCCGCCGGACAATTTCACACCGCGCTCGCCGACCATGGTTTGATATCCTTCCGGCATCTTCATAATAAAGTCATGAGCATAGGCTAGCTTGGCTGCTTGCGAAATTTCGTGCGCCAGAGCATCTGGCTTTCCATAGGAAATATTTTCGCCGATCGTGCGGGAAAATAAATCAACTTCTTGCGAAACGATCGCCATTTGATCGCGCAGACTTTTTTGCGTAACGGTACTGATATCATGCCCATCAATACAAATTTCTCCGCTCTGCGGATCGAACGAACGCAAAAGCAAGTTCACGAACGTTGACTTTCCGCTTCCGCTTCGGCCAACAAGCGCCACCATTTTGCCGGCTGGAATTGCAACGGAAATTTCACGCAGCACTTCCCTTTCCTTTCGATATGAAAATGACACATTGCAAAATTCAATTGCGCGCTTGAGCATAGGCAACGGTTCTGCATCGGCCAAATCCAGGACTTTCGGCTCCACATCCAAAACTTTAAAAAGCCGTTCTGCGCGCGCCAGCGATCGCCGCAAAATGGCGAATAAAACCGAAAGCTGCCAGAGCGGTTGGTACGCCATGTTTTGAAGCGTCACATAAAGCACAAATTCGCCGACCGTAGACCGCCCGATGATCGTAAAATATCCTCCTGCAATAATAACGGCCACGCGACCGACGGTGGCAACCGCGGTCTGGAGCACCTCGCTCACCTTCCAATATCGCTCCGCCTCGTACTGATATGCACGACCCGCTGCCCGCATAATGCGCTGTTTTGCGGTCTCGCGGCTTTCCTGCGAAAAATGTTTTACGGTAAGCACATTGGCGGCCACGTCATACTCTTCACGATTAAATTCCTCGAACAAATCGTGGGCTTTTTTCTCTTTTTCATAAATCCTGCCGGCAAGCGGAACAATGACGGCCACAAAAATCGGCAGCGGAATTAAAATAAGAGCCCCCATAATCGGGTCTTTCCAAAACAATACTCCGGCTATGAGAAGAACGATGAAAGCGGGCTGCGCAACAAATTTACCGATTATGTCGCGTAAAATTTCGTACACGCCGCTGGCGCCGCGGTCTATGCGTCCGATGATTTGGCCGGAATTTACTTCATGATGATACAACGTGTGGAGGCTTAGATATTTTTGATACGCCTGAAAACGCAAATCATCTTCCAATTTTGTTACAAATGTAAAAAGACGGTAATCATACAACGTGTCAAAGAAACGCGAGAAAACGGTGGCGGCAAAAATTCCGAGAGCGGCGAAAACGACGACTGAAAGCGGTATAACCTGCTTTACGGAAAACGCTCCAACAAGACGATCAATTAAATTCTGCGCAATGAACGGCGCGGAAATGTCGAATCCGGCTGCGAGCAGCATCAAAATGGCGAGCAAAACTATCGTTTTTTTCGCCTTCAGGACTTCCTTCGCAATGCGTTTGAGGATGCTCATAGAATTTTGGGCACAAAATAAGCTCGCACCGATATGCGCGAGCGCAAATTATTATAACGGAAGTTTCGGTTTTTTGTTTCTCCTAAGCGCTATTTCTTCTCTGATTTCTTCTCAATCTCCTTTGCTTTCACGGCAAAATATGCCGCTTCCACCTTGGAAAACCCCTTATCCAGCTTACAGGAACTCCCTTTATATTTCTTCGCGATTTTGTACTTACGCGCAGTAAAGAAAATGCTTGCTTCGCGCTTTGTAGCTTTTTTCTCATCTTCACAAACATCTTTTAAATCATCCGGGTCGGCTGATTCCAGTTTTGCTCCGCGCGCTTTGAGAAGCATCTCATACATATCAAGACGCGTTACCTTTTTCTTTAAATCGAATTTGTCTTTTACTAATTCAGCTTTCACGGCAGCCTTTTTGCATCCTTCTTTGCATCCGACTTCTGCCAAAGCATTGACCATTTGAAGCGCAGCCAAACCTTTTACGATAATTTTCGGCTGATATTTTTTATTCTTCGGCACTTTGTATGTTTTTTGATCAAGCATGAATTGAACGATACTTACAATGTTTTTTTGGTCGCTTTCTTTCAATTTATCAATATCTTTGAATAAAGAAACAGGTGGAGGTGAAGGCGTTTCATGTACGGATGTCGAAGGACACGCTAAAGTTGATGCCGTAATATCTGAACTAAAGGATGATTCATTGCCAACTCCACTGCGCGCTTTCACGCGGAAAGTATAGGAAGTGGCGCACGTTAATCCGGTTGCATTCCACGAAATACCAGTAATCCATCCGGAAGTTGTCGCGTTTGTCGTATTTTCAACAAAATACTCTGTTGTGTCTGTATTGAGATGCGCATCCCATGAAACCGTCATGCTCGAAGTTCCAACGGCGGTCGTAGTGCCATTTATCGGAATATTCGGGGCTGTCGGCGATGGCGATGTGGGCGATGGTGAGGTTGGAGATGAAGGAGATGATGGCGCTGCAGTGAGCACAATTACATCTGACCCTGTCACGGCGCCGTTTGTAATTGTCACAATAGCCGAAGCTCCTGCCAAAGCATTTGAAACCGTTACGTCTCCGGTCCAAACGCCG
The DNA here is from genome assembly GCA_016186205.1 of Candidatus Peregrinibacteria bacterium. Classification (GTDB taxonomy): domain Bacteria; phylum Patescibacteriota; class Gracilibacteria; order UBA1369; family UM-FILTER-53-11; genus JACPMA01. Next base: position 58,007 of record JACPMA010000014.1, read on the forward strand.
TCATCTGTAAATTGCGAAGCATCGATGCTTGTTGGCGTTACCGAAGCTCCTTGCGAATTCACAGAAATAGCACTTGCGCCTGTCACTTGTTTTGTCACGTTGTTATAAGCATCGCGGCTTGTCACGGTTGTAGAAAATGCAACTGTTGAAGTGCCGGCTGCCGGAGTATCAACCAAAAAATTATTGAGCGCCGCTCCGCTAACCGTAACGGCAAGCGTGCCGCGCGTAAAAACAGCACCACCTGTCGTGAATGTCACTGCTGCATTTTCGGCTTTGTAGAGAGTTAGATTGCACGTTCCAACCCCATTGGTAAATGTAATTAACGTGGAGGAACCAAAATTTGTAGCGGTTCCGTACTTATCCGTACACGTCGGCGTTGCGCCGTTTGGCGCGGCATTTGCGCCGGAAAAAATTATGCTTTTATCGCCGCTGAAACTTGTAATTGTATTTCCAGCATAATCTCTCGCCGTAAGAGTAATGGTTTGCGGCGTGCCGGCTGTTTGTGTTGCTGTTCCGGTAATATTCATTTGGTAAATTTCCTCAACCGCATATGTAAAAAACGCCGACGGATTACTTTGATTTTGATAATTCGCCGTGATCCAGTCAGCGCTGCGAGCACTCACGGAAAACCGAAGTTCATCCATGGAACCGTCAAAATAATCTCCAAAAAGGTTTTTCTTTCCGATGAGAGTATCCGTACTTTGCGGATTCATCGTTCCGGATTGACTCACAGAACCATCCGCAACTCCGTTGAGGTAAAACTTCGCTGTGGATCCGTCAAAGGTAACGGCAGCGTAATACCATGTATTTGCCAATAGCGCCGTATTCGATGCAGCACTGATGGCTCCTGCATTCAACTGGCTTTCAAAACCGAGCTTACTGCTCTGGATTTGAGAAATGCCGAATAAGTATTGAATATCAACCGAGCTCGTACTGCGACCAACGATAGTCTGCCGCGTTGTTGGGTTAGCGGTTTTTATCCATCCTTCTATGGTGATGCTATTTCTGAAATCCATTGCAGGAGGATTACCGAGGCTAAAAGAGCCGGTACTTCCATCAAAAGTCCCAGCTGTTCCCATTTGTCCTGGGACATTTAATGTTACGGTTCCCGAGACCGTGCCTGTGACGCCAAGGGCTGAATCAGTAATGTTTCCAGACGCTTCTGCAAAATGATAGACATCGTAATAGTGCCCGTCCCACGTATCGGTTTTATTTTGCTGGCTTGCGGCGGACGAATTTCCATAATACATATAAATCACAGTCGAAGTTGCGAGGGACGGTATTTTAACCCATGCAAAAATCTGGCCGGTGCTTGAAGTATATTTTTCTATTTCATGGGATAATTTCGTGGTTCCGTCGCTTGCGGTGAACAGGATGTCATCGGCATCGCTCTGCGCTTTATCGCGCAAATCTGTGTCGGTAACGCTGACAAGCGCCGGAAAATTTGTCAGGGCGCTGGGGATTTTTGCAGCATCCGCAGTAAATGTGATTTTTTTTCGATACGTCCACGACGTGTTATACCAGCTTTCGCCGGCCGCGTGCGCTGTGTTTGCGAAAAAAGGCGAAAAGGAAAAAACGCCTGTAATAAAGAGGGTACCGATGGCAAATTTTTTGGACGAAAATATAGAAATCATATGTTTTATTATACCAAAGCAATTTCAAAACGCTATAATTGCGGCATGGCGAATTTCTTCCATCGTCTTCAGGCCTTGCGGCAGTCAAGACCAATGCCGTGCATTATCTCCATTGGCAGCGAAAATTGCGCGTACGCGCCGTATCATGCCAGAGGAAAAAACTGCTACCGGCTTGTGGGCCATGTTCTTTCCGAAGACTGCTATTACGGATTCTGGGTTGGAGTCTGCCGCGACTGTACGGATTGCGCATTCACGGAAAAATCCGAACTCTGCTACGAATGCGTGGATATTCAAGAATGCTACAGCTGCAATTTTTGCCGCGATTGCTGGCACTGCTCCGATTGCAATTTTTGCTACGACTGCAAAGGCTGCCAAAACTGCTTCGGTTGCGTGAACCTCCGAAACAAACAATTCCACATTTTCAATAAATCTTATTCACGCGATGAATATTTTGAAAAAATGCTTGCTTTGAAAAAAACTTATCAAACGCTCGGATCTCCGCCTCCTGAATTTCTTGATCTGCAAAGCCAATTGCCGCGTATCGCCATACAAGGCTTTAATAATGAAAATGTCGTCGGCGATCACATTTTCAATTCTAAAAATGCTTTTTACTGTTTCGACGTGAGCGAACAAGAAGATACATCATACATTTTTAATTCCCATCACATTAAAGACTGCATGGACTTGAATTACAGCAGCATCGGTACGGAAATGTGCTACATGTGCCATAGCGGCGTCACGCTGTTTAATTCAAACTTTTGCAGCGTCTGTTGGTACAGCCAAAATCTGGAGTACTGCGAATACGTTTTCAATTCACACGACTGCTTCGGGTGCGTCTCGCGCAATCATGCGGAATATGAAATTTTAAACCAAAAATATTCCAAAGATGAATATTTCAAAAAAGTCGCGCAAATAAAAGATGAACTGAAGGCCGACGGCAGCTATGGAAATTGGTGGTGGGAAAGCCCGTACGAAGATGTGAAACCGTTCTCGTCGTTTATGGCGTAAACACACCGCCCTTGGAGATTTTTTGATGGCTGGTATACTGAAACCAACCTTTTTACGGCGCCATCGTCTATCGGTTAGGACATCACCCTTTCAAGGTGGAAAGGCGGGTTCGACTCCCGCTGGCGCTGCCATTTGTACGGTGCCCCAACGGGGCGGCGGACAAATGGCAATATCAACAGCAGTCGAATGCCGCAGCGAAGAGGCGCCGAGTTTAGGCGCCGATGAGCGAGGCGGGGTCGCGCGCGCGAGCCCTAAGGGGCGAGCGACGCGTGACCGACTCCCGCTGGCGCTGCCATTATATTCCGAGAGCATCAGCAAATTCGCCTAAAATTGCTTTATTTGGAACTCCTATATTTCTCCCCAGCACTGCGTTTACAAACGCCGGACCTTTTTTAAATAGACCGAAATCCGTTTGGCTAAATTTTACCGTGCCAAAATCCATGAGAGAATCACGATCCATAATGCCGTGCTTGGCCAAAGCCACTTTACATCTCACCAGTGTTACTTCGGAAAGCTGTGGTAATTGTAAAATATCGGCGAGCTCTTGGAATATATCTAAACTCACTGAAGCAATTTTTCTTCCGAGGACTTCTTCAAGAAATACTTTTGCTCCCCCAAATGAACCAAAAGACAATCTTCTGAAAACTACTACTCCGCATGTAATGAGAGAAAGGCGATCTGTAATTTGATGATTAGCAAGCGCATGGAGAAAAGCTTCTTTTTTATCAACTTCGGGTCGTTTTTTCATCTCCAGAAGATCAGCAATTTGCTTAAGATCCTTCTTCCTTAAACCTTTAAATGATCTAGACAAAACAAAACCGGCAAAACCTTGTCCTTTCCCGTATTCCCCAAAATCAAGCTCGTCAAATCTTGCTGGATTAAAATCAACGAGTGACTCACGATCGGTAATGCCATGTTTTTTTAAAGCTGCTTTGCATTTATCTTTTGTTGCTTCAGAAAATTCAGGAAGATTAAGAGCATCGGCAACTCTTGCTAAAATTTCCAAAGTAACATTGCCTCTTGGCATGCCGGTCATTTCACGACTAAGCTTTCGTACTGATTTTCCCAGAAGCGCTGAAATGAAACTTTTACCGAGTCCATATTCCCCAAAACGCAGTCTTGTAAATTTTATAGGGCCGCAAGCCAAGAGTGACCTGCGATCGGTAATATTATGTCTTGCAAGAGCAATGACAAAATCATTTTGAGCTTGCCGCTCTAGTTCTTTCGCAATTTTCTTTCTGATAATTCGTATTCTTGCCATGATGGGTTTGAAAATTCCTGTAACATCGAGAAGTTCGGCATTGTCTCGAACCATCTCATCAAACATCTGACAAAGCTCGGAGATTTTAATTGAGTTTGTTTTTTGAAATGCATCAAATACACGTTGGAGTTGTTTGCGAAAATGTGGGAGGAGGATGGTTTCGACAATAGCTCTATCCCGCTCGTTATAGAGAGCCGGAAGCTTTTCTAAAAGCTGAATCTCATATCTTTCTATTACTCCTGCCCCGATGCTGTAACGTCTCTCTAAATCAGGCATACGGTATTGTTAAAAGGCTTTATCATAGGGAAAAAAGCCCTTGAATGCAACGGCGTAATATTTACTCCATCTATGCATCATCGAATTTTTGAAATTGCTACGTACAACACGTATTGCATACCACAACTGGATTGCGTGCGGCTTTTACGGAATCCACGCGTTTTACTTACTATCTTATATGATTGAAATAACCTATAAATATGGTATAATTAAACTACCTAAGAAACCTCTAAAAAATACAAAAACAAACTTATGGCAAACTCTTACATCCCTCAATCGAACCGTTCGCATTCGCTAAAAATTTGGCTTGGGGCTAGCGGTTTATTGTTGGCTGTAATTTTTATTTTTAGCTTTGGTGGAACGAATTTATTTAAAGGTAGTCTCGGCGATCTTCCATTCGAAGATGCGGCTGATGAAGCTGCTGCGCAAGAACGCGCAGTTGCGATTGCTGATGCAGAAATTGCGGCTGATGCAGATAATATTCGGGCAGAAATAACGGCTGATGTTGACGGAGAACAGAGTGCTCTTGAAACGCTTCTGGAGGCCGTTCGAAGTAGACTTGCGTCCATGCGCGTGACACTCGCTGAGGCAGAAGCAAGAGGAGTTGATTTTGCTGTCGATATAGCTGCGGCTGAAGTAGAAGTCGTGCGTCTACAAGCAGAATTTGATGCAGCCAATATAGCCTACCAAAATGTAACAAGTGAACAAATAAGGGCCGAGCATACTGTTGAGCGTGAGCGAAGAAGCGTAAGATCTGCTCAGGATAATCTTGACAGGGAAAGCAGAAACGGGGGGCAAGCATTCGATCGCGCAAACGATTCATTGGCGCGCGCTAGACAAAGGCTTGCCGAAGCAGAAACGAACCTCGTCGCTGCCATTGAGGCGTCTCGAGTTGCGATAGAACAGCGCACAGCAGCACAAGATGCTCTCACCTCGGCACAGGCCCGGCTCGATGAACTCCGGCGAGCCGAAAGATCTATTGAAAGACTTCGGGTGCAAATAGTTGAACTTGAAAATGAGGAAAGGCGAGTGTCTGAACAAATTACGAGTGGCGAGATGAATCGCGATGTCTTTATTCAAAATCGGATTGATGCACGATATCGTGAAATTCGTGATCGAGCCATTGTGGCGGCGCGCCAGCAAATTGCAGCAGAAGAAGAAGCTGCGGCAGTAGCGGAAGCAGCGCGACTTGAAGCTGAAAGGCTCGCTGCAGAAGCGACAGCGCAAGCAGAAGCTGACCGACTTGCCCTTGAAGCAGAAGCTGCTCGGCAACAAGCTGCTTTACAAGAATTTCAAAGGCGGGATGCGGAGCACGTCGTACTGGAAGAAGCAGCGCGACAAGCGGAATTTGAAGCACAACAATTAGAAATCATGGCTAACCAAGGCGATGAAGATGCGGTTGCACGGCTGGAAGAGGCGCGCAGAATTGCCGCGCAGGCTGCTTCTGATGCGGAGACAGCAAGACAGACGACTGCTGCAGCCAGAGAACAATATGAACAAATTCGCGCGGCAGCGGAAGAAGTAGTAGCAGTAGAACCGCCGGCAGAAGAAATCGCTATTGTGCCTAATCCAGAACCAGAAATTCCAGCAGAACCGGCTGCTCTGGCAGTTGAAATTGCACCTGTGCCGGCCTCTGAAGTTGCTGCAAGCGCCCCTGCGGGAGGTGGTGGAGGTGGAGGTGGAGGTGGAGGTGGTGGAACGCCAGTTGGCGCTATCACGCCAGTCTCAACACAACCGGCAAAAATTCAAGTAAATAAAATACCTGTTTCAACAAAATCAAGTCTACCGGCTGCGGCTGTTAAAAAACTTGAAACGCAAATTAAATCCCTTGAGAAAAAACTCACGGCGACAAAATCATCATCCAAGAAAACAGACCTCAAAAAGCAAATTGCTTCTTTGAAAAAACAGCTAAAGGCAAGCAAAAAAACAGCTGCAAAGAAAATAGCTGTAAAAAAAGTAGCTACTAAAAAAAGCCGATCAAAACTTCTCAAGGGCTCGCTCGGCGATATACTCCAAGGCAAATTTGATGAATTGGATGCTGGTTCAATAGCATTTATGGCAGGGATTATTATCTTGATAATCGCGAGCATCTATTTCGTCCGCAGAAAAAAACCTGTACTGCGCGATCACTAAGTACAACACGTATTGCACACCACAACCGGATTGCGCGCGGCTTTTACGGAATCCACGCGTTTTACCGCTGCTGAATGCGGCGCGCGCTGCAGCAGTTCCGGCGTAACTTTTGCCTCTTCTGCGATTTTCATCATGGCATCTATAAATTCGTCGAGTGTTTCTTTGCTTTCGGTTTCCGTAGGCTCAACCATTAACGAACCGTGCACAATGAGCGGAAAATAAATAGTCGGCGGATGGTATCCGAAATCAATCAGCCGTTTGGCGATATCCATCGTGGTGATATGGTATTGAGTTTGCTTTTCATCGTTAAAAACCACTTCATGCATGCAGTGCTGCTGAAAAGGAATATTATAAAAATCTTTCAAGCGCGCTTTAATATAATTTGCGTTCAAAACGGCGTAGCGGCCGATGCGCTTAGTGCCTTCTTTTCCCAACCGGAGCATATAGGTGTAGGCCCGTACGATGACGCCGAAATTACTGTAAAACGCCCGCACGCGACCGATGCTTTTTGGCGCGGAAAAATCGAGCCGAAAACTGTCGCCGTCTTTTACAATGCGCTGCGCAGGGAGATATGGCACGAGTGAACTTACGCATCCTACAAATCCCCCGCCCGGACCTCCTCCGCCATGCGGCGTTGAAAAAGTTTTGTGGAGATTGATGTGCATGACATCCACGCCCATTTTCGCCGGCTTCACCGCGCCGAGTATGGCATTTAAATTCGCGCCGTCCATGTAAAGGAGCGCTCCTTTTTCATGAAGTAATTTTGAAATTTCGAGAATATTGCGGTCAAAAAGGCCGAGCGTATTCGGAATTGTAAGCATCATACCGACGGTTTTTTCGTCTAAAACCGCCTTGAGTTTTTCGAGATCAACGCCGCCTTGCGCATCCGACGGAACTTCCACGGTGTCAAAACCGCACATGGCAGCTGTAGCCGGATTCGTTCCGTGCGCGGAATCCGGAATGAGCATCTTGCGGCGCTGCGTGTCATTACGATCAAGATGATATGCCTTCATCATCATGACTGCGGTGAGTTCGCCGTGCGCTCCGGCAGCCGGCTCCAAAGTAAGGCCAGGAAAACCGGTAACTTCAGTGAGATATTCTTGCGTGCGATAAATGAGTTCGAGCGTTCCTTGCGAATCTGCATCATCTTGCCATGGATGAAATTGCGCAAATTCTTTCAACCCGGCCATCGCCTCGTTTATGCGCGGATTATATTTCATGGTGCATGAACCGAGCGGATAAAATCCGGTGTCAACGCCGAAGGACCGCTGCGACAAAGCTGTATAATGACGCACTATATCAAGTTCGCTCACTTCCGGAAGATCAAGCATGCTGCGCGTCATGCCTTCGCCGAGTTCAATTTCGGCTGCAATGGCTACCGGCAATTGATATTGCGACCGGCCTAAAACGGATTTTTCAAATATAGTTTGCATTAGGCGGAGCGAAGCGGAGCCTCTTTAATAAATAAAAATTCTCTCAAGTACTTCTCCATGTCATCCTTCGTAATCATTTCGGTAACACAAACTAACAGACTATTTTTCAATTCCGGATAAAAACGCTTTAGCGGCAAACCGCCGGCAATCCTCTGCTCCTTTAATTTCTGCAGCAATAAAGTATCGCAGCCGTCCACGACAAATTCATTGAAAAACGGCTTGCTAAAAACGCGCCGCAATCCCTTTTCTGACAACATTTTTTGAAACGCGAGGCTGTGCGAATGATTCAGCAAAGCCAAATCGCGCAGTTTTTTTCCGAGCGTTGCAAGATAAATTAACGCGCGGATTGCAAACAAAGTTTGATTCGTACAAATGTTGGAGCTGGCCTTTTCTCGACGAATGTGTTGTTCGCGCGCCTGAAGCGTCAGCACATAAGCCTTTTTACCATCTTCATCAACCGTCTCGCCGACAATTCTGCCCGGCAATTTACGAATATATTTTTCAACGCACGCCAAAAATCCAAAACTCGGCCCTCCGCCGGAAACCGGAATGCCAAAACTCTGGCCTTCACCAACTGCGATATCCACATTATTTTTACCAGGCGGCGTCAAAATCCCCAAAGACAATGCTTCGGTAATAATCTGCACTGATACAGCGCCTTTTTCATGCGCCATGTCAGACAATTCTTTCATATTTTCCACTACTCCGAAAAAATTCGGGCTCTGCACAAAAATACCGGCGATTTCTTCAGTCAGCGACGAACCAAGTGCAGCCGCATCAACCTGCCCGCTAGACATATCAAAAGGCACTTCTTCCATTATTAAACCCTTTCCATTGCAGTAAGTACGCATAACCTCGCGATATTGCGGATGCACGCTTCGCGCCACTAAAATCTTTTTCCGATCCGTGATATTCGCAGCCATCAAGCACGTTTCGCCGGTTGCCGAAGAACCGTCGTACATCGAAGCATTTGTTGCATCAAGGCCTGTCAAACGCACAATCATGGTTTGGTATTCAAAAATCGCCTGCAAAATTCCCTGGCTGATTTCAGGCTGATATGGCGTATAAGCAGTAAAAAATTCACTCCGCGTACCTAAATTCGTCACATGCTCCGGAATATAATGATGATAGAAACCGCCGCCTAAAAATGACGCTTCCGCAGTCCAATTTTTCGCCGCAATTCCAGAAACGTGCTGGCGAGTTTCTTGTTCTGAAAATCCGGCTGGCAAATTAAATTCATTCATCTCTAAAAGATCCGATGGAACAGCTTCAAAAAGATCCTCTATTTGATTTATGCCAATTGCCTTAAGCATCTCTTCGGTATCGCGCTTTGTATGAGGAATATAAGGCATATCAGTGTTTGAGCGTTGCGATAAAAGCTTTATATGCAGCGGCATCCATCAAATTTGCGGTTTCTTCAGTCTTAAAACCGGTTATTTTAAATATCCATCCGGCGCCGTATGGATCACCGTTAATCGCTTCCGGTGATTTTTCGAGCGCGCTGTTTGCTTCTGAAACCGTTCCGCTTAAAGGAGCATAAACATCCGATACGGATTTTACCGATTCCACAACGCAGGCCGGTTTAAATTGTTCAAGAGCTTTGCCGGCTTTCGGCAATTCAACAAACACAACATCTGTAAGCAAATCCTGCGCATAGTCGGAAATGCCAACCATAGCAGCATCACCCTCAATTTTCACCCACTCATGTTCTTTTGTATAAAGCCTGTCGTCTTTGATAGTAGGAATTCTCATAAAATATTTGACTATTGTTGCGCCCTTTGGGCGCGCTTATTTTTTAGAAGGCCTCGCTGCGGCTCGGCCTGGTATAGAAAGGCAATTTAACGATCTTCGCTTTTGCGAGGTTATCCCGAATTTTAATCTCAATTGCCGTACCAGGAATATTGAGCGCAGGGCGAATATACGCCATTCCGATGTTTTTATTCAAGGTCGGAGACGGAGTTCCGCTTGTCACGACCCCCACTTCTTCATTCTGGAAATACACCGGGTAATGCTGACGAGCAATGCCGCGATCGAGCATCTCGAAACCGACGAGTTTACGTTGTAGGCCTTCTTGCCGCTGGCGCATAAGCGCATCTTTTCCAATAAAATCTTTTTTCTCCGAAACCGCCCAACCGTATACGGCTTCAAACGGCGTGTGATCTTCGTCAATATCATGGCCGTAAAGCATCATGCCGCATTCGGTGCGCAAAGTATCACGGCTGCCAAGACCGCATGGCACAAGCCCAAACGGTTTTCCTTTTTCCAAAAGAACATTCCAAATTTTCTCCGCGGAAGTATTCTCAAAATACAACTCGAAACCATCCTCACCTGTATAACCAGAGCGTGAAACCGTCATCGAAACTCCATCTACGGAAATTTCTTTAAAACGATAGCGTTTAATTTCGCTCAAATCAGCCGGCGTTAGTTGCTGCAAAATTTCCTGACTCCGCGGACCTTGCAAATCAATTTTTGTGATTTCCGCGCTTATATTTTCCGTTTTTACATCAAGGCCTTGCGCGTGTTGCTGCACCCACTGGTAATCTTTTTCCGCGGTACCGGCATTTACCACAAGCATGTATTGCTGCGGACTAAATTTGTAAACCGTAAGATCATCGATAATTCCGCCTCGTTCATTGCACAAAACACCGAGGCTAACTTGGCCGTCTTGCATCGGCTCGATGTCTTTGGAAACAAGCTTTTGCACGAGGTCAAACGCCTGCGCACCGGTAACCATAATTTCGCCCATATGCGAAACATCAAAAATTCCGGCTGCTTTGCGCACCGCATGATGCTCCTCAATTTGATTCGTGTAGACCACCGGCATCTCCCATCCGCCAAAATCAACCATACGTGCTCCGAGATTCTTGTGAATGTCGTTAAGGGGAGTTTTGAGTAACATAGGATACTATCCTACCCGAATCGGCATAATTTCCATAGAAAGATTCACTTCTTTTCCAAGACCGTAATAATGATAAGCCGGAAGGGAATTGCGGCGCAGAATAAGGAATAAATTTAACTGCAGATTTTTGAAAAAACCAAGCTTCTTTCCGGGAACGAGTTTTTCCGAAGATACATGCACGAGCCAATTTTCCGGATCCGACGGGAGATTCACGCGGTGGTGAGCTGCTAAACCTTCTAGCACCCGCTCCACATTCGGATTTTCCATAAAACCAAATTGCATTGTTACGCTCACGATGCTTCCGCGCCCGGGTTCGCGCTGGAAAACGCGGATATCACATCTATCATGTCTGACGTGCGACACTTTTTTCGTGATAATGTTAAGAAAAATAAGATTTTTTGGCAGAAGGCCGTAACGATCCGTAAAAAATTGTGTGAGCGCCGGAATGGTATCTCTCGGACGCTTCACCATTTTATGCGCCATAATAACTATGGAACGGTCAATGAAGTGCTCCGCCTTCGCTTTATATTCGATCAACTGCGCCACGGTCATGGTTTTTTCCTGCACATATTCTTTGTGTATGATGCGCCTGCCCCACCGCCACGTCATCATAATGAAAAATAGACCGCTCCCGATGGCAATCGGCACAAAACCCCCTTCCAAAATTTTCAGCGTGTTTGCGCCGAGGAATATGCCGTCGATCAAAACAAAAGACCCGAAGATAACCGCCGTTTTGAAAACTGACCATTTCCATGCGAACCGCGCCAGCACCATCATGGCTAGCGATGTGGCAAACATGACGCCGGAGACCGCTAAGCCGTATGCGGAAGCCAAATTTCCGCTTGAACGGAAAGCAAAAACAAGAATTATGCATCCGGCATATAAAGTCCAATTTATGAATGGCAAATATATCTGCCCGGCATGAGTAGCATGGGTATGCAAAATCTTCATGCGCGGAAAAAGTCCGAGAGCGATGGCTTGAGCCGTAAGTGAAAACGCGCCGGAAATGAGCGCCTGCGAAGCGATAACCGTCGCCGCCGTTGCAAGCACCACCATCGGATAAAGCGCCGCCGCGGGGATCATGCTATAAAAAATATTTCCGTTTGCAACGTGGCTGCCGTTCAAAAGATAGGCGCCCTGGCCGAGGTAATTCAAAATGAGCGCCGGAAACACAAAATAAAACCATGATAGGCGGATTGGACGTCTTCCAAAATGCCCCATGTCCGCGTAGAGCGCTTCGCCGCCGGTGATAACCAGCATGACTGCGCCGAGTATCACCAAGCTTTCAAGCCAGCCGATCTTTTGCAAAAATAAAATGCCGTAAAGCGGATTAAATGCGTTGAGAATTTGCGGATGGAGTAAAATCTGCTGCAGTCCAAAGGCCGCAATAACAAAAAACCATATCATAATAATCGGCCCGAATATGTTTCCGACTTTCGCCGTTCCTTTGTGCTGAATTGCAAAAAGTCCGGTAAGGACAAGAATGGTGATAAAAATAATATAGGGTTCAAAAAAAGGCGTTGCGATGGAAAGACCTTCAACTGCGGAAAGCACGCTGATGGCCGGCGTTATGACGCCGTCGCCAAAGAGCAATCCGGATGCAAAAATGAGCATAATCATAAGCCATTTGGCGCCGGATTTTTTAAACCGGTTGATTAAACCGTAGAGTGCAAACACGCCGCCTTCGCCATCGTTGTCTGCTCGGAGCACGAACAATAAATATTTAAGCGATACCACAAGAATTATGGCCCAAATGACTAGCGAAATACCGCCGTAAATATTTTCCGGCGTGAGTTTTATTTCGCCGCTGCCGAAGAAAATTTTATTAATGGCATAAAGCGGCGATGTCCCGATATCGCCATATACCACGCCGAGCGCGCCAAGACAAAGCAGCCAAAATTTGGAATGCGGCTTCCCGTGATTCATATTATAAGCTCGGCCTGTGGCCTCGCAACAAGGAAGAACTTATTGATAAACGAAACTTGCTTGATACTTTTGTACACTATAAACCTAGCTTCTTCAAAATTGCAACCTTCTCCGCGCCTTCCATGAGCCGCGGCTGGCCTTTTTCGATTCTCACTGGAAAAAGTTCAGCAGTTATTTTTTCACCTGATTCTTCGGGAAAAGTTATTTTTGTAATAAGTCCGTTCTGCACATCCTCGGAGAAAAATTGATCAAATACAAAATTTCCGAGGCTGTAGAAAATAATGCCGTTCCCATAATATTCCACCGGTTCAATAACGTGCGGGTGGGTTCCGATAACCGCGGATGCGCCTGCATCAATCGCCGCATGCGCGAAATCTTTCTGGAATTTCGTCGGTTCCCATTTATATTCTTTACCGGCATGCATGGAAACAACGACAAAATCCGCGCCCAAATTTTCAAGCGCATTTTTCACATCATTCTTAACCGCTTCAATATCCATTCGCGCAATGCCGGGTTTGCCGTCTTTTGCTTCACCGTGAAAACCGGGCGGAATGCTGGAATCTATATAAGAATAGAAAGCAATTTTCTTTCCTTTCGCTTCAATAATGACGGGCGTGTATGCCGTATCCTGATCTTTGCCGCCTCCGGAAGCCAAAATGCCGGCCTCTTTTAAGGTCTGTAAAGTGCTCGTGAGTCCTGGAATTTGATAATTCATTGTATGATTATTGGCAATGGAAAGCACATCATAGCCGGCAAAAATAAGTCCCTGCACGCCTTTGAGATCGCCGCGGAAAGTCATGGAATCTTTTGGAACATTTCTGCCGGGCAGCAGAGGCGTTTCGAGATTTCCAAAAGTAATATCCGCGCTCTTTAAAAAATCCGCAATTTTTTGAAACGGATAAGTATAATCATTGAGCTGCCGCATGCGCAGTTCAACGTAACGTGCAAGAAGAATATCACCCGTGGCAATTAGCGTCACCGGATCGTCGTCGTTTAAAAGACTTAATGTCGCGACTTGCTCAAGTTTTTTTTGGAATGAAGAAAGCTCTTTATTGTCGGATGGCTGGGAATAAGAAGAAATAACGGAAAGAATGCCGAATATGGCAGCCACGATCACTGTCCAAACAATGATTTGGCGAATGCTGGAAAAGGATGCATGCGCTATTGGCACATTTGCTGCTGGATTCGCTGACGCAAATTCTTTTGTTTTAAGGCGCACTCCATTTCGCTTCGTGCGTAGGGATACAATTTTTCTTGAAGTCTTTTTTGTAATTTTGTGCGCGATTTTTTTATGTACAGTTTTCTTCCGCATGGCCCTCATTTTAAAGATGCTGTCAGGGTTTAGCAACAAGAAAAAAATATTAAACAAAAAACCATCCTATAGAAGAGATTAGTCTCTACAATGATGGTTCTTCCGGACACTCTTGCGAGTTATCCGCTTGGAAGTCTGGGAAGGCATGACCGGAAACAACCGAGCCTCGTTCTTGCATCGCAAGGACGAAAGAAGGAAACCCTTCGATACCACGCGGCATCTCACGATGACGCGAGTTTATTTCAAGCGTTCCGACGCCCACTTGCGTGAGCAAGGAACAGCCACCCAAATTTTCAAGGTGCAAAGCAGAAGAGCAGAAAATCACCAGAGAGTTTCCCCATCCTCTACGGAATTACTTCCGGGGAGAAACGCGAGGCCCCGTGAGACCAAGCGCTAAATGAAATTTCTGTTTTTGCTTTACATCTATATATTACCACATTTTATAAATATGCGTCAAGGGCTTTATGGAACGATTTTTACAGGTTAAAAATACTTTTAAAACGTTCTTTCTGGTCCTTTATTAATATGGTCATCAAAGAATTTCCAAATGCGAGCTTCATCCAATTCATTCATTTTGTCGTAATATCCCCACGAGCTAAGCGCAATCTTCGCATCTATATTTTTATTCGGCGTTAAAATAACTTTCCGGTCTTTTGCAGCCAAACTGTTTGTAAGGTCTTTTAATTTTACAACCAAATCATCGCATTTCTCACAGTTGTAATATATGACGATACCGCCGTGTTCCAAATTATGAACTAGCTTTTCCACGGCGAGCGGCGTACTTGAAATCCCCCATTCTTCGGTCTGCGACGAATGTTTGCCGGATGTGGGCGGATTTGAAGTATACGTTGGCGGAGTTTCGCCTGCGGTCAAATGATCACGCCCAGTGATTTCGACTTGCGTGCCGGAAAGCGGTTTGAAAATATCCCACATGATATATATAAATAGCGCACCTAAAACAACGATAAAACCGGCGGTCCATAAAAAAGAGGAAATTTTTTGCCGCCGTGAGAAACCTGCCATATTAGCCGCTCTCATTTGCCGTTTTAATTCACGCCTCTCATGTTTTGACAGTTGTTGTTCTTCCATAAATGTTTAAAAAAAATTAATGAATTTTTAAATCCGCCGGGTACGGATCGCCATAGGAATCAAGTTTATAAATAATTTCCCATTTTTTGCCTGCAAGAATCGCCTCAAAAATCGGCTGGAAAAATCTGTCATACGGAAGAGCGCCTGGAATTGCCGTTCCGTTCACAAAAAATCCCGGCGTGCCGTCCACGCCTGCCGCTGCGCCGTCAATAAAATCTTTTTTCGCTTCAAGCTGATATTTATGCGTGTCAAAACATTCGTTAAATTGTTTTGTCTTCAGGCCGAGCGTGCGGGCATATTCTTTAAAAACATCAGCTGCTTTTTCATTTTCTGCCCACTCTTGCTGCTTTTTAAAAAGCATATCGTGCATTTCTTTAAATTTTCCTTGTTCATTGGCGCAGTTTGCCGCTTCGGCGGCTGGTAGCGCTTGGCGGTGTTTATCAAGCGGAAAATCGCGGTATACGAGTTTCACTTTTCCGGTTTTTATATAATTTTCTTCAATGAGCGGCAATATGGATTCAAAGAACTTTTCGCAATAAGGACACTGAAAATCGCTGAATTCCACCATGGTGATCGGCGCGTTCGTCTGCCCAAAAACAGGATCATCATCAGGAAGTTTCGCGATTTGATCAGCTGAAAGAGGCTCTGGACCAGGCACCGGCTCCGGAGCTTTTGGCGCCTGCGGTTGCTGCTGTACTGTAGATGTTTGGGAATTTTTACTGCCGGATTTCAAATTTGGAATTTGAGCTGCTGCAAAACCAACCACTACTCCGGCAAGCACTAAAGTTGATATCATCCACGGATTGAATTTAGAATTTTGTGATTCTGGCATAATAGTTTATAGTGGAAGCTCCTCAAATATATTAAAGAGCTCCATGAAAAAAGCAATCTATAAAGTGCCGAACGGAAAATTATTGAAGATTTTTTTGGATGCTGATGCTGGAAAAATCCGCAGCGTGAAAATCACCGGCGACTTTTTTACCTACCCGGAAGAAAATATTGAAAAATTGGAAATGGCGCTTGCCGGATGCGAATTATCAAAAGAAACGCTTGCTGGAAAAATTGATGAATTTTTGCGCACGACGCCGACGAATTTTTTCGGCCTCGATGCCGAATCGCTTATATCTACTATTTTAAGCGCCCAATAATTTTTTATGAAGTTTCGTCTTCTTGCTACCGGTTTTAAGTCCGCGGCAGACAATATGGCTATAGATGAAGCCGTGCTAATCCATATTTCTCGCGGCGAATCGCTACCGAGTCTGCGTTTTTACGGCTGGATGCCGAATGCGATTTCCATCGGCTATTTTCAAAGTTTGGAAGAAGAAGTGGATCTTGCCGCTTGCAGAGAACTCGGCGTGGATTATGTTCGCCGCATAACCGGCGGCGGCGCGGTGCTGCACGAACACGAAATTACATATAGCATTCATATACCGGAATCTGCCGGTTTAGTTCCGGCAGGAATTCTCGAATCCTACGGCAAAATTTGCGGAGGCATTTTAAAAGGACTTGCACATCTCGGCTTGAGCGCAAAATTCGTTCCGCTGAACGATATTGTACTTGAAGTAAACGGCGGGCTCAAAAAAATCTCTGGAAACGCACAGACGAGAAAACAAGGAATCATACTTCAGCACGGCACGATTTTATTAAAAGTTGATGTGAATAAAATGTTTTCGCTCCTTAAGGTGCCGAATGAAAAATTGAAAGGAAAATTGATTGAAGATGTGAAACAGCGCGTGTCGAGTTTAAGCGCTGCGCTAAATCGAGAAGTAAAATTTGATGAAGCGCTAGGGGTTCTTCAAAAAGGTTTTTCTGAAGAATTTCCTAATATAGAATTTGTCCCGGGCGAGCTTCTGGAGAGCGAAAAAACGCTTGCAGAGGAGCTCAAAAAGGAGAAATATGGGGCGGAGGCTTGGAATAAAAAAAGATAGCCTCCATAAACCATATGTCTTTTGACGTTATAATTATCGGCGCCGGTCCGGGCGGCTGCAGGGCGGCGAATGTTCTCGCTTCGGCTGGAAAATCCGTGGCGCTCATTTCGCAAACGCTCGGCGGAGAATGTTTGAATTACGGCTGCATTCCTACAAAAACCTACTTATGGACCACGGAATTATTCGAAAAAATTTCGCAGTCGCAAAATTTCGGACTTAAAACTACGGAAATAAAGCTCGATTGGGAAGCCATGAAACAGCGCCGCAAGCAGGTCGTGGAAAAATTAAAAAAGGGACTAAAATTCACGCTCGAACGCGCAGGCGTGAAAATTATAGAAGGCACGGGAGCCCTCCAGGATGCCAGTACAATTACAGTGACCCAACCCTCAACCCTCAACCAGGAGCCCTCAACCCTCTCCGCATCTCATATTATTCTCGCCACAGGTTCTTGGGCTGTCTCGCCGAAAGGCTTTGAGACTGGAGGAAAAATCGTCAGCAGCCGCGAAATTCTCGATCTGCCTCAAGTACCGCAAAAGCTCCTTATTATAGGCGGCGGCGCAATCGGCGTTGAATTCGCTTCTATTTTCAGCACCCTCGGAAGCCAAGTAACGATTGCGGAAATGGCCGATCGGCTGATTCCAAACGAAGATCCGGATGTCAGCGCGGAACTCGCGCGGCTTTTTGCGCGCAAAAACATCATCATCAAAACAAAAACGCTTATTACGCCCGAACAAATTACCGATTATGACTGCGTGCTTGTTGCAGTCGGCAGAAAACCCGTAACGCAAGGCCTTGGTTTGGAACGCTCCGGAATTCGAACAGGCGAACACGGCGTTATTGAAACGAATGATTTTTTCCAAACCAGCGCTCCTGCAATATTCGCCATCGGCGATCTTGCCGGAAAAGCGCTGCTTGCCTACAGCGCCGAACGCGAAGCGGATATTGCAGCGGCTTTCATCCTCGGCAAAAAACCGAAACCGCTCCTCTACTCCACGGTTCCAAATACTATTTTTTCCTCGCCGGAAATTGCTTCAATCGGACTCACCGAACCGGCTGCGCGCCAAAAAGGCATGGATATTATTATAGGAAAAGCGCCCTACAGCGCCAATGCAAAAGCGCTCATTGTGGACAGCCGCGACGGATTCGCAAAAATCATCGCTGAAAAATCTTCACACAAAATTCTCGGCATTCATATTATAGGCGAAAAAGCCACGGAACTTATTGCAGAAGCATCGCTCGCGATTACGTATAAACTCACTCTTGAAGATTTCGCGGAAAACATCCACAGCCATCCTATTCTTGGTGAAATCTTAAAGGACGCATGCGAAGCGGCTCTTTTTTATGTCAGAGGGGCTTGATTTCGCATCCAACAGATAGTATGCTATATTAGTAATACTATTTAAGCATACTGTATGAAAACATTAAAAACTGTAAAACGCCGGATATCAATAACTATTCTTCCGATTATCGACGATTCTCTCGCAAAGTTAAGCGAACAGGAAGACGTAAGTAAAAGCGCCTTGGTGGAAAAAGCAATCAGGGAATTTTTACAAAATAAGCTGGATGAAGATACTAAAACGCTATCTCAAATTAAGTTTGACGATCTTCCTTCGGAGGATGAATGGCTCACTGTGCAATCCGTTTAGGACCTGTGCACAGACCATCATTTTTCTTGCCTCTCATGAAACTTATACTGCAGGGTGATATATATTTAGCTGATTTAAATCCGGTAAAAGGGCACGAACAAGCGGGATTCCGTCCAGTACTTGTATTGCAAAACAACACGCTCAACAAAAATCTCAACACGGTTATAATCGCCCCGTTAACGACAAATCTCAAAGCCAAAGGGTATCTCACTACTTATTTTCTTGATAAAAAAACATCCCATCTTCCGCAAGACAGCATAGTTTTACTCTATCAAATAAGGACAATTGACAAAGAACGCTTGAAAAAGAAAGTGTCGCAGCTGCATCATGATATTTTCCATAACATAAAGGAGCAAGCGCTGTTTGTATTTTAGGGACTGCACAGCCTCTTTACAAAACTAAGTAAAATATGCTAAAATAGAAGAACAAAATCAAAAATAAAACATAAACAAATATTTTATGAAAAAACTTCTTGTTGTGGTCGGCATTCTTGTCGTTGCACTGACGCTCTCTTCTCCTATTTCATATACGCTCGGTGCACCACTTTCTCTGCAACCTGAACTCATAGCTCCAACGGCAGAGAAAGAAGAAGACGATGAAGACGAAGATGGCACAGATTGTTCTGAAGAAGAATGCCCGGAAGAAGAAGTTTGCGAAAAAGATATATGGAAATGCGACACGTGGACAGCATGTTCGGCTGACGGCGTACAGAAAAGAACTTGCAAGCTGTTAGACGATTGTCCGGATGTAACAACACCACAACCTACAACAAGCCAAAAATGCGAGGCGGCAAAACCGACAGTTCCATCCATTATCGACGATGGAAAAAAGACAACGGAAGATAAAAAAGATGCGGAGGCGAAAAAATTAGAAGAAGAAAAGGCGGCAGCGCTTAAGAAAGCTTCGGAATTAAAACTTATTGAGGAGGCGAAAAAGAAAGCGGATTCGCAAGTTCAAAAAGATGAAGAGGCTAAAAAATTAGAAGCGCAAAAAGCAGCGGCCATCAAGAAAGCCTTACTGGAAGAAGAGGCACAGAAGAAAGCGCTCGAAGCGGAAAAGTCTAAGGCCGAAGCTGCTGCACAAAAAGCCGCTGAAGAAGAAAAAGAAAAACAGCGGCTCATTGAGGAAGCGCAGAAAAAAGCGGATGAAGAATTAAAACTCGCACAGGAAGAACTTTTTAGAAAACAGGCCGAGGAAGAAGCGCGCAGAAAAGCAGAAGAAGAGTTGGCCGCAAAAATTCGAGAGGAAGCAGAAAGGAAAAAAGTTCTTGAGGCTGCCGTACAAGCAACGCCTGTTTTTGAAGAGATATTTGTCGCGCCGCCCGTATCGGTGGCTCCGCTCATTGAAGATTTCAACAACAACGGCATTCCTGATAATTTTGAAGTAATGCCGAAAAAAGTTGATGAAGAACTTATAAAATTCCAAGCCGACCTAAAAGTGCAAGAACAAAAACTCGTCACAGAACAAGGACAAAGGCCGGAAGAAGCTCGCGACTTTGTTACGAAAGTTTTCAAAAAGAAAAAGGCGGAGAATAAAGTGAGCGCCATTCGCGAAGCAAGTAAGAAAAAAGGCGTTGAAATTAAAAATTCAAAACAAGGCGTTGAAAAATGGGGTACTTCCGATGAGGTGGCGGTTTTGCTGGGCATAAATCCGCGGGAAGTCGTTTCGCCAAAAGCTGCCATTCTGCCTGTGGAGAAAAAACTTTTGCGCATAAAAGATACGGCAGCGCTTGAGAAAAAATGCTCAATGAGCATTGCGAATGGAGATAAGCTGCCTAC
Source organism: Candidatus Peregrinibacteria bacterium (assembly GCA_016186205.1). Lineage (GTDB taxonomy): Bacteria > Patescibacteriota > Gracilibacteria > UBA1369 > UM-FILTER-53-11 > JACPMA01. The sequence continues at coordinate 78,330 of JACPMA010000014.1, forward strand.
AGCTGGATTTACAATTCTTGCCGCGTGTCCGAAAAATAAATCATTCAATCTAGTGGCTGTCGACAGAGCAGGAAAACAAACAAAGATTGAAACAAAACCGGCGTCGGAAAATGGGAAACTTGTTTATGTCGTGAATAAAAAATTATTCTACGCAGGCGATTTTGTACTTCAATTGCAAGAAGAAAAAACTCATCCGCTCGGATTTCTGCCTTCATCATGGTTTACAAGCGCCTTGAATAGCGAAAGCGATCAACCGATTCAATCCGATCCGGTGCTTGTGAAAGTTGTTGAAGATATCGACATTCCGCAGCCTGTGGTACAAAGCATCGAAGGAATCGACGTAGCAGATCTGCGCGACATAAAAATTTCAGCGACTGCTGATGGAAAAGTGCGCGTAACAGGCCTTTCTGACATATCAACAATGGTCATCGGCACATTCTCCAGCGCGGTTTTCACTTCCGCCATTCTGGCCGATGTGGAAAGCGGTTCATTTGAAGTTGTTTCTCCGCGGCCGCTTGAAACCGGCGATCACGAAGTGGTCATTTACGCCACCAAGCCGGAGGAATCCGAGCAGAGTCCGCCGGTAAAATTGCGATTCAGCATTATTCAAACCGCAAACGCAGCATCAGCCGGAAGCGAAGAGACAAAAAGACCGGTTGCAATAGCGCCGATCCGCGGAGATGGCGAGACTAAAAAATTCCCGATGGCGCCCGTACTCGCATTCGCAGGACTCGGCATACTTTTCATCGGAATCGGACTTTATCTCAAGAAGAATAAAAAAGCCGGCGCTTAGGTTCCATAACCTATAGGCTCCTAAAGTTTTTTACACATATCGATATTGCGATCTGCATACGCGTGTTTTTTGTAAAATTCGTACGCGCGCACATTTGTCGCAAATGTACCCAATTCCGCCGTCTTGCATCCTTGCTTACGAAAGAATCCTTCCATGCTGCGCAAAAGCAATGACCCGATTCCTTCTCCTCGAAAGGAAGGATCGACAAATAACTCGATAATTCTTCCGTCTCTAAATGGAAAAAGATCTATTAAGTCGATTTTTGTAGACTCTTTAATAATACCGACGACGCATCCAGCCGATTTTCCGTTTCCTTCCGCAATAAAAATCGCGCCTTTATATTTTTTAATCTTTTTTAAGATGAGGTCTACCCATCGCTCCACGCTGAATTGAGAAACAGGACGCGTTTTTTTTAAAGCATCTATGGAAGCAATATGCCGCTGCATTCCGTTCATGCAATCCACAAGAAATGCTCGATCGCTTGTGCGATACCGCCTAATCGTAATTTTCATAATGGATTATGACAAAAGAGGAACGGATACTTTTGCGAGAACGCCGCGCGCTTCAGGCAAAGGCGCGATATTTGGCAAAGTAAGCTCAAGCGCCGTAGCGCCCATGATGCGGTCTATAATACGACGCGCTTCTTTATAAGAAGAGCCTTCTGCAATAACCCACCCGAGCGTTTCGTAACCGTCCGGAGGGACAAGGATAGCATCGTTTATTGTTTTCCCGATGTAAAAATCAACCACTCCCGCATGCCGCTTTAAATCTCCAAATCCATTCATTTTTGCGATAATGCCTGAAACTTTTGGAATAAAAAATTTGGCCAAAATATATTTCTGCGGCGGCAACGGTATTTCGGTTACCTTGATTCCCAAAGCTATTTCACAGGCTGCGCGGATCAAATCAAATCCATACACTTGTTTTACATTTTGATAGATGTAAACTCCGCCCATGCGGGAAGCGACTTCGATAATTTGCGGACCGTTTTTTGTTAATTTAATTTCAACGTGCGCAAGACTATTTTCAACTCCAAGCGCGCACACGGCGGCTTTTACCTCTTCTTCCAGCTGTTGTCTCTGAAAATCAGAAAGCCGCGCCGGGCAATAATCCCCGGTTTCCATAAAAAACGGCAATTCCATGCCGGTTTTTTCATTAATGCCAGCAACGTGAGGGATGCCGTTTTGCACATAACATTCCACGCTAAACTCCGGTCCTCGAACAAATTTCTGGTAAACAAATTTTCCTTTATTGTAATAATAAATCGGATCAAAGGCCTCCGTGCAATTTTCACGGACATATTGATATCCTGCGCGCGCCTCCGTCTCATTTGCGACGTAAACGACAAATTGACTGTCTGAACCAAACTTGGGTTTTATAACTGCAGGAAACCCTACGGATCTCATAGCCTCATCAAGATCATTCTCATTCTCAAGCAGACGCTGCGGAATAAAAGGACGGCCATTATCGCACAAAACTTCATGCATATGGAATTTACTCCGCGTATGCAAAGCCGCGGCGGTACTGTTTCCGCAGTAATGAAATTCCTCGCATATTTTTGCAACAAGCGGAATATCATCTTCCCAAAAAGTCGTCACTCCTTCAATTCTAACGTTCGAATTTCTTAGCAAAAATCTTTTCACTTGCTCCACGCATTCTCGATGATTATAAGTATCCGCAAGAATCCAATGGTCAACAAAAGGTTGCGCCCAATTTTTTTCGCAATGCAGTACGACTATTGTTAACCCAAGTTCTTTTAAGCGCTCAAAAATAAACCGTTTGTTCGGGGAACCGGTGTTTACGAGAAGAATGGTTTTTCCTTGTAGATTGAACTTGCCTATAGTATCAGGCGGAGGCTCTTCTATATCGATGTCGAAATGCTTCATAAAAACAATTTCATCCATTCAAGTACTTATAAAACAAAAAAACAAGACTCAAGATGCATGTCTTGACATAAAATTTACGAAAGTCAATATAACTAAGCGCCGAGCGTGCAGTTTGTTGCCAATTTATGACAAGAAGAGTTTTTCTTATACTGATGGCAAATACATACTTTTTCGCAAAATTTGTTAAATTAACTTGAACAGATTGAACCTAATGTAGCAACCGGATTTTGGTATAGACACATTGTGAACCACAATATATAGGGGTAAATTTCATGTTTGGACACAACCTATTGTGTTTTTGGCTTTTTAATCCCCTTTTTCAATGGCAACCAAAATAAACTCCGGCAAATCCGGTAAAAAAGGTCTTTCAATAACCCGTCGTTTTACAAAAAAAGGCGCTGATCCGCTCAAAACTACTCAATATGAACTGCGCACCTCACGCATCACAAATCCTGATGGCTCCGTTGTGTTTGAGATGAAAAATGTCGAAATTCCGGCTTCTTGGACGCAAGTTGCCACAGACATTCTCGCGCAAAAATATTTCCGCAAAAAAGGCGTGCCGGATGAAAAAGGCGGTCGGGGCGGAAGCGAATGGTCTGCAAAACAAGTGATGACGCGGCTCGCCGGAACATGGAGATATTGGGGTGAAAAATACGGATATTTTGCCTCAAAAGAAGATGCGCAGGCTTTTGAAGATGAAATGAAATACATGCTCATTCATCAAATGGGAGCGCCGAATTCCCCGCAATGGTTTAACACGGGATTGGCATGGGCGTATGGAATTACCGGCGAAGCTCAAGGACATTATTACGTGGATCCGGACGACGGCGAAATAAAAAAATCTAGCGATGCATATACGCATCCGCAACCCCATGCATGTTTTATACAAAGCATAAAAGACGATCTCGTGAATGAAGGCGGAATTTTTGATTTGATGACGCGTGAAGCGCGTTTATTTAAGTATGGATCCGGAACCGGTTCAAACTTTTCGCAAATCCGCGGCAAGAGCGAAAATCTCTCCGGCGGCGGAAAATCTTCCGGATTAATGAGTTTTCTTGCAACAATAGATCGTGCAGCCGGCGCTATTAAATCAGGCGGAACAACGCGGCGGGCCGCAAAAATGGTCTGCCTCGATATTAATCATCCGGAAGTTGAAGATTTTATAAATTGGAAAGTCATCGAGGAACAGAAAGTCGCTGCGCTACATGCAGGCTCATACATTTGCTATGAACATTTAAGGCGAATTCTCACATGCGCTCATGAAAAAGGTATTGATCCGGCGCAAAATCCGGAGCTCAAAAAACTTATCCGGGCTGCGCACGAAGCGCATATTCCACTCAATTACATAAAACGCGTCCTGATGCTTGCGTCTCAAGGCGTGCAGCCGGAGGATTTTGATTTTCGGACATACGACACCGACTTTCGTTCTGAAGCATATCTCACGGTTTCAGGCCAAAATTCGAATAATTCCCTGCGCATTACGAATGATTTTCTTAAAGCGGTGGAAAATGACAAACCGTGGAACCTAATGAATCGCGTGGATAAAAAAATCTCGAAGACCGTTTCGGCAAAAAAATTATGGGACACTATTTCTTATGCGGCGTGGGCTTGCGCGGATCCAGGTATTCAATTCGACACAACTTTTAATGAATGGCATACATGTCCGGAAGATGGCCGTATTAACGCAACAAACCCATGCAGCGAGTATGCCTTCCTCGATGACACAGCGTGCAATTTGGCTTCCATTAATCTTTCAAAATTCTATGATCCGAAAACATCGCTGCTCGACACGGAAGCCTTGAAACACGCGAGCCGGTTGTGGACCATCGTCTTAGAAATATCCGTTTTGATGGCGCAATTCCCTTCAAAAGAAATCGCGCAGAAATCATATGAATTCCGGACGCTCGGTTTGGGATATGCGAATCTCGGAACCATCCTAATGCAAATGGGAATTCCGTATTCAAGCGAGGAAGCGTATGCGATTTGCGGCGCGGTAACGGCTATTCTCTGCGGCCAGTCCTATGCGACTTCCGCTGAACTCGCAAAAGTTCTCGGTCCTTTTTCAAAATACGCGCGCAATAAAAAATCTATGCTCCGCGTAATCAAAAATCACCGCCGCGCGGCGTATAATGCGGCGAAAAAAGAATATGAAGGACTAACTGCAATTCCCCACGGCATTCAGGAAAAATACGCTCCGGCATACCTCTTAAAAACGGCAAAAGGGTGCTGGGATGAAGCTTTAAATTTGGGCGAAAAATACGGATACAGAAACGCGCAAGTCACGGTCATCGCGCCTACTGGAACCATCGGGCTTGTGATGGATTGCGACACCACCGGCATTGAACCTGATTTTGCGCTCGTGAAATTCAAAAAACTTGTTGGCGGAGGCTATATGAAAATCGTCAATCAATCGGTTAATAAAACGCTCAAAGCGCTTGACTATACGGACGCGCAAATTGAAGACATTGAAAATTATATGAAAGGCCGCGGCACGCTTGAGGGATGTCCTCACATAAATGAAAAATCACTTCGCGAACACGGATTTACTGAAAAAGAAATTCTTGCAATTGAAACGCAACTCGCATCGATTTTTGATCTCCGCTTTGCGTTTAATCGTTTTGTTCTTGGAGATGAATTTTGCCGCAACATACTTGGATTTACCGATGAAATCCTGGCGGATCCGAAACTCGATATTCTCCAACTCCTTGGATTTACGCCTGAGCAAATTGAAGCGGCAAATGAATATATTTGCGGCACCATGGCTATTGAAGGCGCACCGCATCTCAAAGAAATCCACTATCCGATTTTTGATTGTGCGAACCGCTGCGGAAAAAAAGGGAAACGGTTTATTCCTTGGGAAGCGCATCTTCGCATGATGGCTGCAGCGCAACCGTTTATCACCGGCGCCATAAGCAAAACCATAAATATGCCGGAAGATTCCACGCTCGAAGATGTGAAAAAAGCATATTGGCTAAGTTGGGAATATATGCTTAAAGCCGTGGCTCTTTACCGTGACGGAAGCAAACTTTCCCAACCGCTTAATACTTCAGCATCGGATCCAACGTATGCGGCTCTATTTAGTTTTGATGAAGAGGCGAGCGACAGCGAGCCTTTTATAAATCAAGCGGCGGTTCAGAAAGCGATAGAAGCGCAGGCCGCTGCGCGTCCGATCCGCCGGAAACTGCCTGCTGAACGCCATTCCATTACCCATAAATTCGTTGTGGCAAATCATGAAGGCTATCTCACTATCGGACTCTATGACGAAGGCGCGCCCGGAGAAATTTTCATCAAAATGAGCAAAGAGGGATCCACGCTTTCAGGAATTATGGATGCTTTTGCGCTCACAATTTCGCTCTGTCTGCAATACGGCGTGCCTCTTGAAGTTTTAGTTGCGAAATTCTGCCATTCGCGTTTTGAGCCGAGCGGCATGACTGGAAATAGAAATATTCCGCTTGTGAAATCAATCGTGGATTATATCGGCCGGTATCTCGCGCTCAAATTTCTGCCAAAGGAAATCGCGAAAAAATACCATAATGAAGAATTGATTGACCGCGCTTATGCGGAAACAAATCCGGTGCATCTCCAAAAATTACCATTTGAAGTGCCGGCGAAGAGTTCTGTACGCGCACACACGGCCATAAAAGTGCCGCAGACAAAGGAACAGCTTGCCAAAGTACAAACGAATCTAGTCCTTGCGCTCAACAACGAAGATGCTCCGATGTGCGGGACGTGTGGTATAGTGATGGTCCGCAACGGCGCGTGCTATAAATGTTTGGAATGCGGTGAAACAAGCGGCTGCTCCTAAAATTATGGAATCTTTCGCGACTCCGCAGGAAAATAATGAACAGTCCGATGCAAAAAATGATGTATCACGATTGCAGCAGCAATACCGGGCGCTCGTTTGGCAAAGCAGAAATTTAAGCGAAAAAGATAAAAAAAGCGCATTGCAATTCCTTGAGGGCGATACAAAAAGATTTGATCCGGATACGCTTAAAACGCTCATCTCCCATTTTAATGAAGCGGAGAAAAGCGTGGAGAGATTGGAGCAAGAATATGGTTCGCAAATTAAAGATGAAATCACGGCAGGACGGTTTGCGTCTGGCAGCGAGGCAAAATATCTCAAATGGTTCAGGGACCTTTCTTACTCGGAAAAAGCGCAATACGTAAAAGGGAAAAACAGCGATCTTCATAATCCAAAACGGAAGGAAGTTTTGGATGTCTTTTTAGGAAAACGTACGCTTGATAATGAACGAATTCCGGAGGCTGTGCGCGCAGAACATAAAGACGAATTTTACCGCAGCGATCTTCAAGCCCGCGAAGCGCTTGTAAAAGGCCTTATTGCCGAGCATAAAAATCTTAAAGCTGATTTCCTCAAACTTCCGCCGGAATTGCAGGAAAAATACCGCGCACAATTCAAATCATGCGGACTACGCGACCGCGCGGCGCTGCTTTCAGCGCTCAAAACCGCAAAACCGGGGGAACAAAAAGAAACGAATGAAAAAAATGAACGGCAGAAACTACTCGATGATTTCGAAACGCAAATGGCGGATGCTGTGCGCGACAATCTTTTTTCTGCCTTAAGCATTCCTCCAAATATGGCTTGGGCAAAAACGCTTTCTCTGGAAAAATTACGCAGCGTTGTGCGCGGCAAAAAATCAGACCTTTTTCTACGTATGAATGAACGCATTGCGGTGCGCGACGGCTTTAATGGCCTCAAGAAAGAATTGCCGGAAAATGAACGCGGGGCTTGGGATTTGCGCTTTAGAAATTACGATTTAGACCGCAGAAAACCGCTTTTAGAAGAGCTCCGCAGAAAACTTGGAAAAGCCGCTGGAACTCAAGAAGCTCAAGGAAATAAATATTCGGAAACAGCCCTACGTCATACTCTTCAAACAACTTTACAAGATTCATCCCTGACGCAATCCCGCTTGCTACTCACTATGCTTAAAAGGTCGCGCGTTTTGCGTAGGAGGGCCGAAATTTCAACCGACGCCAAAAAAACCGACGTCATTGCGGAAAAAACCGCGGAAAAAGGCGGCAAAGTTGATAAAGCACAGGTTATTTATCTCACGGAACTGCGGCAGCACGGTGAAGCGCGTTTTGGACTGAAAGAATATCTAAAACCAAAACAGCAATCCGACTCGCGCGCCACGAATATGACGCTTTTGAATGAACGTAAAGAAGCCGTGACCGCTGAACAATTTCAGGAACTTGTTGAAAATCATCAAAAAGCGGAACTCTTTGCGGCGTGGATCGCGCTCGCACAGGAACGACTTCCGGGAGCTGATACATCAAAACTCCGCAGCGTAGCCGAAAAAATCGATCCGACTGTGGATTTGTTGAAGGTGGCGGCTTAAAAATCTATTGATTTTTAGAATATTTCTGATATTATGTTGATGTAAAAATCAAGGTAGCTGTTAACTACAGCTCTCCTGGGTGGCACAGAAACTCTTCCTTTGTGAAGGGTTTTTCTGTATAATAAAGTGAAACTTCAAACATAAAATACTCTCTGGTTTTTGCAAAAAGGAATTTTTTCTAGAATTTAGATATAGTTTTTTTGTTTATTGGAAGGACAAAAATCCACAGCTGTGGATTTTTGTGTCATAAAAAGTTTAGAAAGATTTCATCTATTGTTGCTATGCATGTGACGCCTGGTGAAGTTTGGGGTTGTAGTTTAATGGTAAAACACCTTGGTTTGCCACCCAGGAGATGCCGGTTCAAATCCGGTCAACTCCACCAGGTGATTTTGGCTGCAGCGATTGCCTGGCAAGGACGTTAAAATTGCCGGTCAAGCAACGTTACGATTTTGTCGATGACCGGAATTACACGCGCAACGCTTTCTTCTGTGGAAAAATGATGATTATAAACATGAATGCTAAAAAGAATGTCGCGCCCATTTCCTTCACGAAGAATCTTCCCTGACAAACTTGAAGAAAATCCATGGGTTCCGGTTTTGGCGATCACGCGATTATGCAAGCCGGCATTTTTAAATCTCTGTTTTAATGTTCCATCAACTTGAGACTCCGGCAAAGCATCCCAAAAAACATCTTTCCACGGCTGTGCATTCACATAAACAAAAAGCTTGAGAATGGCAGCGGCAGAAATCCGCGTCTCGGGCGATAATCCTGATCCATCCATCGGACTGATTTCTTGTTCCGGAATACCGACTTCATCAAAAAACTCGCGCAATATTTCTACACCTTCCTGCTGACTCCCGCCTCCAACGACTTCCTTTCCGAGCGTCCGAACGAGCGTCTCTGCATAATTATTTTTGCTGAACTTAAGCATGCGATAAACGAGATCTTTGAGCGGCAACGACTGATGCTCTGCCAAAAGTTTCCCATAAGACTTTTTGCGAAACTTGCTGGCTGGCGCCTGCGCTTGCATGAGGCCGGCCTTCACGAGTTGCTGTTTGAGAACAAGCGCGGTTATGCGGCTCGGATCTTTCATAACCGCGGAGGTTTGAAACGGCAAAAGACGCATGGTATCGCCTCGAAGTTCAATGCTTCCGTCGTCCTTCAGCGATGCGGTGACAGCATCTTTCATTTGTTCCGGGCGCTCAAAATATTCCATGCGATCGACAATGGGACTGTAATTTTCGAGCGGCGAAGTTGTTATTTCAAAACGCTTCGTTTTCTCATTCTGTAAGCCCAAAATCGACAAAAGATTATCGTTGATTTGAAGAGCTGTAATGGGCACGGCGAAATATTGATCAAACCAATCATGCCCCCATCCGGGACCGTATCGTTCGCCTTCAAAATAAGAATCATCATAATAAAGAGTGCCGCGGATTTTTCCGGATTTTTTCACCGCTGCAATAAACTCATCAAAATCTTTCTGCTGCAAACTTGGATCGCCGCCTCCTACAAAAACAATATCACTGCCATCTCTAAAAAGCTTTGTAGAAAAACGGAAATCGGGTTTTAAATAACGCAGCGCTGCCGCGGCGGTGAATAATTTAAAGTTTGATCCGGGATGAATTCTTTTTAAAGCGTTAAAATCTACAAGATAATCCGCATCCCCTTCATAGTGCGCTGCCACAACAAGCTCGGATGCAATAAAATCCGAACTGCGCTGTATTTTATTAAGGAAACGATAAAAATTTTGTTCCTTTAAAAAAGGGATAATGAAGAAAAAGCCGATGAGCCCTATTAAAAATACAAAACTCACCAAGAAAAGATTTCTTTTAAACCATGCGGAAATTGACATACGGAATATGGAAGAGTACCTTTAAATTAACTTATTCGTAACCCAAAATCTATGTCTAAAAAATTCATCACGGGCTTGGTTGCTTCCATGATTATTCTGTCTATGTCGATTTTTTCCCTTTGGAATGCCTTTGCGCTCGCGCAAGAAATGGACATGGAGAGCGACGAAACGCCGCTTTCATACACGGCAAAGAATCTCTGCAAAAATGCCAGGGCAAACTACAAAACTGATGTTGCTGCCGTTCGTGCAAAGGGGTTGAGTTCGCAGGTTCCGCCGGGAGAAATCAAATATCAAATTGATGCGATTAAAGATTACAGAAATAGAATATGTTTCGAGGCAAAGTACGGCTATCCGCCGCCGCTCACCTCTGCGCGGCAATTATGCAAAGAAGCTAAAGCAGATTACAGACAGAGAATAAAAGATATCCGCGCTGTCGGCTTGAGCCTCCATTTATCAAAAGAAGACATTAAACAGAAAATTCAGGCGGTGCGCGATTATCGAAAACAGGTTTGTAAAGAAGCGAAAACGGAAACAGGGCCGTCTCTGCCATAAGAGGCATCATGAAACTCATTTCTCTCCTTCAAACTTCAGCGCTGAGTCTGCTTGTAATAGGCTCGGCGCTTTTGGTAAATCCGTGGTCTGCCAATGATATTTTTGAGTTTCCGAAACTCATCATGTTTATTGGATTTACTGGATTTTTGGCCATTACGTTTATCGTTGAATTTGCCATTGGTTCTGCGCCGAAATGGCGGGAAATGCCAAAGGAATTTATTTTTCTCATCATCATGTTGGCCGGCGAGATACTCGCTTTTATTTTTTCAACAAACCGGCATATTTCTCTTGCCGGCGCGCCGTTCAGGTTTCAAGGTCTGCTCACGTCGCTGCACTCTATAGTATTTTTGTGCACGGTCTTTTTTTTCTTCAGCAGAAATCCAAAAGAAAAAACGGACGCGGTTTTTCTATCACTCATTGGAGCGCTTATCGCAAGCGCTGTAATCGCCCTTCTTCCATATGCCGTTTCTTTTGAAAGCGACAATTTTCTCCTTTGGTTCCATCCGGCATTTTTCTTTGATCGCGTGTACGGCACTTTTGGAAATCCGAATTATTTCGCCGCTTTTTTGATTACCGGACTTCCCTTTCTCGTCGCGTGGAAAAATTTTCAGCGCGGCAGATTGAAAAAATTCATCGTTGCGCTCCTCATTATATTTATTCTCATCGTGCTTTTTCTCACAGGCGCAAGAAGTGCATGGATTGCCTCTGTAATCGGATTTTTGTTATGGGGCGCTCTAAAGGCCGTAAAAAAACATGGGTTTGCCATGCTCGCAATAACCCTTGCAATAATTCTTTTAGGGATCGGCGGCATTATTTTTCAGCAAGCGCGGCCTTCTCTTGGGCTTGAACGGCTTTCTATCCAGAGTAAAAATCTCACTTCTATGCAAACACGTTTATATCTCTGGAAATCGGGCTTGAAACTTTTTCTTACACGGCCGCTTACAGGAGTCGGCCAAGACGCCATAAGATACAATATCGAGCCTTATTTGCCGGATCATTTAAAGGCCAATGAAGCTTTTTTTATAGATCGCACGCACAGTGAATTAATTGATATTTTGGCGACGCGCGGTATTTTTGCTTTTATCGGATATGTCGGCTTATTTCTTGCTTTATTAACAAAGGGAGCTCGGTTTCTTTTTAGCTCCGGCGCTTCCGATCTCCGCTTTGCAGCTGTGTTTTTTGCTTTTCTCTCGCTCCTCCTCTTCCACAGCGTCAATTTCTCAACCGTAAGCAGCAATATTCTTTTATACTTCCTAGGAGGCTATTTGATCTGGGGGAAAACTACGTTTTCCCCCACTGACGCTCGGTCCGACAAGTAGCGCTTCGCTTACAGTCGTACGCTCGCGCCCCCTTTCCTTAGTACGCCTCGGAACGGGAACCCACGAGACCCGCCCCTCGGCTCTTTTAATAAATTTATTTTTCGTACCACTAAAGCTTTTGGCTGCCGTGGTTGCCTTGAAAGGACGTTGAGCGGCAGTTGCAGTAACAGTGAATTACGGCTGACCAACTGCCGCGAACCGAGGCGAGGTTATGAGATAAGTTGCTGGGAATATTGTACGCAGTAGGCCGAGCCGGTCCGAACAAGGCAATTCGGCAGCCAAAAGCTTTGCTGCCAATAATATGGTATAATAGAAAGAAAGCTTTATGATAATCGATATTGCGTTAATGCTTTTCCTGCTGTTTTTCGTCAGTCTCTTGGTGACGGTTTTCGTGCATATGGTTTTTTTGGTTCCTTATGTGCCGAGCGCGAATCGGGTGGTTAAAAAAATGATATCGGCGGCGGAATTGAAGCCGAAAGAAACCGTGTACGATCTTGGCTGCGGGGACGGCCGGCTTCTTCTTATGGCGGAAAAGCAAAAGACAAGAACCATTGGATTTGAAATTGCTCCGCTCGTATTTCTTCTTGCGCTCGTTCGCAAAATCATAGCCCGTTCGAAAGTTCAAATTCGTTTTAAAAGCCTTTTTGCCGCGAATCTCCGAAAAGCGAATGTGATTTTTTGCTACCTCATTCCAAATGTCATGCCGCGCTTGGCTGCAAAAATAAAACGCGAATGCAAAAAAGGCACGCGTATTGTAAGTAATACATTTCATATTCCAGGCCTAAAACCTTATCGCATCTACGCCAAAGACGCGCCTAAAGGCACGCCGACGGTGTATGTGTATAAAATATGACCGAATATCAGCTTTGGTTTGCAATTGAATTCATTATCTTCGCGCTCATTTTTATTCCAACAATCGTGGCGTTCTTTACGGGCGCGCCGTGGATTCCGACGCCCATGCCGCGCGCAAAACGCATGCTGGAGCTTGCTGATTTGAAGCCCGGCGAGCGCGTGTATGATCTTGGCTGCGGTGACGGCAGACTAGTACATCTTGCGGCAAAACATTATGAAGCCGACGCTGTGGGACTTGAATTATCGCCACTCGTTTATGCGTGGGCTAAAGTCCGCAATTTTTTTCTTCGTTCTTCATCAAAAATTCTCATGCGGGATTTTCGGAAAATCGATTATCGAAATGCCAAAGCGCTCGTTTTTTATCTTTTGCCGGACATCCTTAAAGTCATGCGTCCGAAATTTGAAATGGAACTTCGGCCCGGCGCGCGCATAGTTTCCTATGCTTTTGAAATTGACGGATGGACGCCGGTGTATACCGAACCGAGGGATCCAAAACGCCATTACGGCCGCATTTTTGTCTATGAAGTTCCGAAATCTATAAAAGCGAATGGCAATGAGGCGAAAAAATGAATGAGTTTTAAAACGATAGTAAATAGAATCCATGTTGGCGCAGCGAGGATTTTTCCGCCAATTAAAGCCAAAAAACTGCCGAGCATGAGTAGCGGCACGAACGGCAAAACAATAACATTTGCGAATGGAGCGATAAAAGAAATTCCGCCGAAGTGCCAAAAAATGAGCGGGGTTGTGAAAACCTGAGCTGCAAGCGTGGTTGCAAGAGAAGTACGGATAACAAAATTCTCCGGGATTTTTTTTAGAAAAAATTCAAAACGTTTGCTGAAAAGCAAAATACCGGCGGTGGCGGCAAAAGAAAGCTGAAATCCAATATCGGAAAAAAGAATGCTCGGATCAAAAAGAATCATGATGCCGGCTGTGATAACGAGTGCCCGCATGCCGGATGATTTTCGGCCCACGAGACGGGCAAAAAGCGACAGCGATCCCATAATGGCTGCGCGGACAACCGAGGCGCTCGCGCCGACAAGAAGAGTAAAAAGTAAAATTACCGCGAGCGAAATCCATGTGGAAATTTTTCGCGGCAAAAAAGAAAAAACCGCCGTAACAAATACGATAAGGATAATGATGTTATAACCGGAAATCGCCAAAATATGCGTAAGGCCGGCGCGGCGGAAATCCTCCAAGACCGCATAAGGTATGCTCCGCCGCGCGCCGAGCAAAATGCCGGCCGCAAAACTCGCTGCAGGCTCTGGAAAAAGCGAATCCAGCCGATCGATGAAGAATTGCCGAAGCGCGTTCAAAACCGTCTCCATGACGCGCCACTCTAGCACAACTTTATGAAATTTTTATGACAAATTTATGACCACTGCAATCCGCTCCTGCGGATTGCAGCTTTATAAAAAACAAAAAACGAACATCCGAATTTTCGAAAATTTCCAATTTTTAGCGGCGAATTTTGCGCTTCCCCTATTTCACTTGCTCGGCACCCAGCGGATTATCAATCGGTGTTCCTGGCGGCAAATCCCCTGCCGGCAAACCGCCGCCGGCGCCATCCAAAGCGCCAAATGCGCCCAGTAACGGCAAAAGCATCAAAGGATTGAACTCTTTTGAGTCCGAAGGCTTGCTAACTGCAACATCTTTTCCATAATCCCAGCTTGAATAATCGATTTCAAACGAACTGCTCGGACCCTGCTTCGGCTGCACTGCCACGGTTCCTTTTACGCGATGGAGATAATCGTCATCGCCGACCCACACAGCGCCGCTGAATTCCACATCTTTCAAGCTGTCTCCGATGGCCAACTCTTCTTCCGGAGAAACTTGATTTTCTGTCAAACGCGCAGCATCCAGGATAAATTTCTTTAAAGCATCTTTATCCAAATCCACGGTGTATTTCACGTTTTTCATTCCCTGCACATCTTCCTCTCCGGCCTCGCGCGCATTCGTGAAAAATTTTGTCGTTTTAAAAGCTTCTTGCAATTCCTGCTGCTCCGAACCAAATTTTCCGATCGGATTTTCGCTTCCTGCAGGCAAAGACCACCAAGTATTAAGAACTGATGCAAGTTGAGTATTTAGCGCTGCACCAGCCTCGCCGGGCATATTTAAAGTTCCAACTTTCACATACATTTTTTTATCAACGGAACGGAATAAAACTTCACCTGATGCTTTTTGGCCATCAACATCAGCTTCCGCTTTCAGCACAGTATCGACTTTTGGAGAATCTTTATCCGAAGTATCGGTTTTGCCGGAAACATTTATGGAAAATTTTACTTTACTCGGCGTTTCTCCAGGCGCCTGGATGGTTCCGCTCATCACAACAAGCGTGCTCATTTTTTTGACTTCAGCAAGCTTGCCAACCGCATCATTCACGGTTTTTTGAGGATCTTTTTTAAAAAGATTGCAGCCTGAAATAAACACCGTGACAAGAAGAAGCGCCGAAACAATTTTTTTCATAAATGAAGTAGAAATGTAATAAAGTACCGTTTTAAAGGTATAAGGTGTTTGCTTCGCAAACTTTATTTGTTAGCCTCGCTGCGGCTCGGCCTTAAAGTATATAAAGTAGACTGCAATGTCCAAAACGACCCCTCGCCTATTTTAGAAAAATATGGTACAATAATATGAAACCTATGCAAACAAAAAACATATTTTGGCGAGCTGCTGCGGTACTCGCGATTATGGGGATTTTCTTCCTCCCGTCGGCTTTTGCAAAATCAAGCAATACGCCGAAATTCGTTTCAAAAAAAACATTCGCAAAGCAACTAGCGGTTGCCATAAACCTTCCGCCGGGAAAAAAAGAAAAGTGCTACAAAGATTTGAAAAAATCCGACAGTGCAACGCCATTCATCTGCGCTTTAAAAAAAGCCGGCGTTTTCTCTTCAAAGACAAAAAAATTCTCGCCGACAGCAAAAACGACTTGGAAATTTGCAGTAACGAGTATCTGTAAAGCCAAAAATTGGACTGTGAAAAAAACATGGAAAGCGTGCTCAACCTATGCAAAAAAACACGGTTTTCCGGAAAACTTTCCGGAAAATACAAAAACAAAAATCCCGAAGGGCAAACTTGCACAGCTTGTAAATATTGAGGCAGGAGCTCCGAAGAACACAGCTACTGTACTGCCTGAACCTATTACTGAAATAACGTCTGATGAAATTCCGCCTCGCGCAGCTGCATCGCTTGATTTCACACCAAATCCTGAAGGCACGATCGGCACGAACTTTTTTGCAAATATCGTTCTTTCTGCGCCGATGCCGAACCGCTTCTATAAAGACGAAGTGTATTTTGTTGATGGAGATCTTATTAACGCCACGGACGACGAAGTTTTCGCTTTTCTCTGCCGCGCCAATCAAGGTTGCGATGAATCCATCAATTTTATTGAAAAAGTTGACGGCAGACATTTTCGCATTCCGGTGATTTTCCGCGAAACCGGCAATTTTCAAATCGGCATTATTCCGGGGCGCTCGGGCCAAAGCCGCGTGGAAAATATATCAGTACTGCCGGAATTCACTGCTCCGACAGCGACCGGTACCGCTCCGACAAATATCTCAATCGGCTATCAAAAGGGGAACACGGTTTTTCATTGGAACGGCCAGGGATCGCTCACGCATCTTCTCATCTATCAGGGAGAAAAACGGGTTGATTACTTTTTCCGCCAACAGCCGTCTTCGTTTACCATACCTTCAGCTGACTTTGCGGATTTCAAAAAAGGTTCTGCCGGATGGCTTATAGAACACGACGGCGCAGGAAGCGAACCGCAAATCATGACAGTCACCGTCCAGGATTTACGGAAAATTGAGGATGATTCCATTGAAGTTTTAAGCATGCCGGAAGTGCTTCCGACTCCCGGGAAATTCACGTTCAGCGGCAAAGCCAAAAAACCGGTTGCTAAAAAAATCGCCGTAACGCTGCCAAACGGAAAAGTTGAAGAATTTTCAGCAAACGATAAGGATTTTTCGGAAGGGCAATCCATTGCTTTTGAAAAAGATTTTTCGGAAACCGGAACCTATATTTTCGAAGTGAATAATCCGGAGGGCTCTGCGGTGGTTAATGTGCCGATTTATGTCGGCACAGCCATTCCGCTTATTCCTGATTATTTCGCGCTCAATGAACCGGAACTTGATCCGTCTTTACTTACAGACTTAAGCAAAGCCCGCACAAAACTTTTGGAGCTTATTAATGCTGATCGCGCGGAAAACGGACTAACTGCTGTCAGTCTTGCAGGTGATCTTAACAGTATCGCACAAAACCACGCACGAAACATGGTGAATCTGAATTTCTTCGGCCACGTTGATCCAGCCGGCAACAGCCCGGATGACCGCCGGAAAAAAGCAGGCATCACAACGCCGATCCGCGAAAATCTCGGAAAGGCTTCTTCGCTTGAACTCGTGGAGTTTGGCCTTATGCGAAGCCCGATTCACCGCGCGGCTATCATCGATCCGGAAATGAAACGGGTCGGCCTAGGCATTGTGAAAAATTCGGAAGGATATTATTTCGTAACGCAAAATTTTGCGGATATGCCGCTTTTGGCAAGCGACCTTCCTAATTTGGAAAATGAATTATTCACGGCCGCCAATAGCCAGCGCACCGCTTCAAATCTTTCCGCGTTAAGCCACGATTCTCTACTTCGAAGTTCTGCGCAGAACTGGTCGAAACAAATGGTCAGCGAAAACTTTTTCGGTGTTTCGAGTCCATCCGGACAAAAACTCATTGATACGCTCCGCAACCAAGGCATCGACACTTCCATTCAAAGCTACATCGTTGAAGTCGGGCAAAAAACGCAGTTGGAACCCGAAATTTTAAAGCAGGGAGGATTAAAGGAAAGCGCAAACCTCAAAATCGGCATCGGCTTAGCAATAAATTCAGCCGGTGAAATTTTCGCAACTGTTATATATACTCCGTAAAAAAAAACTTAAAGAGTAATTTTTCACGAATTTTAGGAATCAGTGGGCAGGGATTTTTTCTTGACCTGCCCTCCGGTGTGACCGAAAGGGCTTCGCGCTCGCTAAAACGCTGAATCGGTCGCTTCGCTCCTAGCTTCAGCGTTTCTTAACGCGGCGCTCAGCCTCTTTCGGTTCACACATCCTCGGGACGGTCTACAAAAAAATCCCTGCCCACTGATTGCAAGAGAAATCCCGCAGGCATGGCTCCCGAAGCGGGACATGAGCGACCGGCTGCAGAAGGGTGAGTTTTTTGCTGATCAGCCGGTCGCGATTAAGGCGAGGTGAAGA
Source organism: Candidatus Peregrinibacteria bacterium (assembly GCA_016186205.1). GTDB lineage: Bacteria > Patescibacteriota > Gracilibacteria > UBA1369 > UM-FILTER-53-11 > JACPMA01. Next base: position 96,175 of record JACPMA010000014.1, read on the forward strand.
TGGTGATAGGCTATAAGGTGGCACTGCCGAGACGGTCCCGCGGAGGGAACCTGCCTGCGGGATTTCATTCCATAAGTTCAAGATACATATTGCACTTCCGTTATATACATGCCTGTTATCTACACGCCGTGAAATTTGGTAGTATTATAGTTGCGTGTGAATAATTTTAGCAGTAGAAAAATTCGGTCTCGGCCGCCTCGCAAACCATTAAGCGAAAAGGCAAAACACAACATCGCCGCGGCAATCATCCTGATACTGGTCGTTTTGGTGCTTTATATCATGGGTGTCCGCCTCTTGAGCAAATTGAGTTCTTCCAGAATCCTCGGATGGTTTTCTGGCATGGTCGGCAAAAATCTCCTTGTTGATGAACAAAATCACACGAATATTCTTCTTCTTGGCGTCGGCGGCGAGGGGCATGAAGGCAAAGATCTTACGGATACAATCATTGTCGCAAGCATAGATCAAACAAATTCCTGGGTTTCCATGCTTTCAATTCCGCGCGATTTGTATGTTGAGTCAACGCTGGGCGGAAGTCGCGTGAATCGGCTCTATGAAAAAGGGAAAGATAAATGGGGATCAGAACAAGGGCTGGATTTTACGCGCGCAACGCTCGAAGAAGTCCTTGATATTCCAATACACTACAGCATCAAAGTTGATTTTGAGGCTTTTGAAGAAATCATTGATGCAGTAGACGGTATTGATGTGTATGTCGAGCAAAATATCAATGATCCGGAATATCCGCGCGACGGCACTTATGAATTTGAACCTTTTTATCTCTCAAAAGGACTTCAGCATCTCGACGGAAAAACGGCTCTTAAATATGTGCGATCGCGCCACTCGAGTTCCGATTTTGACCGCAGCCGACGGCAGCATGAAGCGCTTTTGGCTTTTAAGAAAAAGGCGAAAGAGGAAAATTTACTAGGAAAGAAAAGTTTCTTAAAAGAACTTTATTATTCTTTAAACGACCACGTGGAAACAAATTTTTCGCTGCGGGAACTTGTTACGCTCGCAGATTTTGCCGCACGATGGAATTCGGATCAATTCACAAGCGCCACCTTGAGCGACGAACCGATTTTCCGAGGCGGCCTGCTTTATCCGCCGCTGCGTGAGCGATTCGGCGGGGCTTATGTGCTGCTTCCGGCCGGCGATTCGTACGATGCTCTTCGATATTTTATCCAGCTCATATTTTACGGCCCGAGAAATATCGAACGGTTTCCGCTTGCGGTCCTAAATGGCACTGAAACATCCGGCTTGGCCGCTAAAGCTCGCAATATCCTGAATCGATTTGGAATAAAATTTGCCGCGCTCGGCAATGCTCGGACTCAAACTCTTGCAACAACGACTTGGTATCCTGTTTCTCCGGACGCCGGACCGCTCGCTGAATTTCTACAAAAATTGATCCCCGGCTCTATTCAAACCGCTGTTCCGGAAGAATATCGGCAAAATCCGAAATTCGCCGATGCAAAAATCATTCTTGAGCTCGGCGCCGATGCCATGCCTGTAATCGAAAAATTAGATATATTTAAAAATGTTGTGGAACTGAAGGCGCCTGCGGCTGGAACTACAACAAATGAATAATATTTATGCTCTCCACTCTTCTCTTTTCTCTTTTCTTTGAAACCATTGAGCCTTCGTACGGCACCTTTGTCCAATTTGTGCCGGCGCATATCTCGACGGCTGCGGAAACCGAGAAGGCGCCGCGCAAAAGAGGAGACAGCTTGGTGCCTGTTATTGAAGCAAAATCCATATACGCCATTGATCTCAAAACGGATACTCCATTGCTCGCGCGCGACATTTTTACACGGCGATCCATCGCTTCGATCGGAAAACTCATAACGGCCATGGTGATTCTCGACCGCCATAAACTCGATGAAAAAATAATTGTCAGTAAAAATGCCGCGGAGGAACAGGGATCTAAAATGGGGCTCAAGACCGGCGAAGAAATAACTGTGGAAAATCTCCTTATGGGCATGCTCATCGCTTCCGGCAACGATGCGGCAAAAGCGCTTGCGGAGTTTGATTCGGGTTCGGAAGACGTTTTTGTTTTTAAAATGAATGAAAAAGCGCGCTCACTCGGCCTGAAAGACACCCATTTCTCCAATGCAAAAGGATTTGATGAACCGGAAAATTATTCCACGGCCTATGATGCGTCTATTTTTGCAAAAGCGGCGCTCAATTATCCTTTTATCCGAAAAACCGTGGCTCTAAAAACAACAACGGTGACTTCTGCAAGCGGAAAAACAAAACACCTTCTCGAAAGCACGAATGAACTCCTCGAAAATCCTTATTGGAAAGTCGTCGGACTCAAAACCGGCCGCACGCCTGCAGCCGGACAATCATTTGTGGCCCTTGCAGAGGGACCGAATGGACGCAATATTCTTACAATCGTCCTCGACAGCCCGAGCCGCTTCAAGGAAACAAAGATTCTGATAGACTGGATCTTGCGGAATTATGAATTTTGAATTTTCTATCGACATAGGCACCGCGCTCCGCCATTTTTCCCTTATTTTCGGCCTAGCTATAACGAGCTTTTTCGTCGTTACGCTTGCCACACCTCCTTTTTACCGCTTCCTAAATCATTTCCAGCTCAAAAAAAGGCTGCGCACGGAAGCTGCTGACGGAAAATCGGCGCCGATTTTTCTTAAACTTCATAAAGATAAAGAGGGCACTCCGACTATGGGCGGCATTCTCATCTGGGCCACGGCTGCATTCATCGTTCTCCTTTCACCGTTGGCTCAAAAATTCGGCATCACCAAATTTTCCCTCTTTAATCGCAACGAAACGTATCTTCCGGTTTTCACGCTACTTGCCTGTGCGCTCCTCGGACTCGCCGACGATTTCCTCAACATTATGAACGGAAAAACAAAAGGTCTTCGGGTAAAACCGAAATTTCTTTGGCTAACGCTTTTTGGAATTCTCGGCGGCCTTTGGTTCCACTTCAAGCTCGGATTCGACTTCATCCATATTCCCGGCCTCGGAAATTTTACGATCGGCGCATGGTATATCGTCTTATTTGCGTTCATTATCGTCGCGAGCGCCAATGCAGTAAACATCACCGACGGCCTTGACGGCCTTGCAGGCGGCCTCATTGTTATCAGCTTTATAGCGCTCGGCATCATCGCATATATTCAGGGACTCGTTATACTTGCGGCTTTCTGCGCAATCATCGTCGGAGCCACTCTCGCTTTTTTGTGGTTTAACATTCCGCCGGCGCTCTTTTATATGGGCGATACCGGCGCTCTGGCGCTAGGCGCAACCATGGGCGTTATCGCCATGCTAACCAACTCTATTCTCATTCTGCCGTTCATAGCTTTTGTTTTTGTACTTGAGGCTTTCTCTTCTCTAGCACAGCTTTTATGGAAAAAATGGTTCAACAAAAAAATCTTCATTATTGCGCCGCTCCATCACCATTTTGAAGCAAAAGGCTGGCCTGAACTTGATGTCGGGAGCGTAAGGAACCGCTGAAAAACTATGTTTAAAAGCGAAAATTACAAAATTCGAGCGAAAACTTTGAAGGCCGACGAAGCCGTATCAGGTTTGATACGGCGAGGAGGCGTGAAAAGTTTGCAGCCGAATTTTGTAATTTGCAGCTTAAAGAGAGTTTTTCAGCGGTTCCTTAGATGCTGATGCTGCCGGCAGAGTCGTGGTACCGGTGACCGCGATCACAGCGCCGTCGCTTTTGATATCAACACGATCTTTCGTCAAAGTAACATCTACAACTGATTTTCCGTTCACGTCGATATTTTTAATGCCTTCAAGTTTTTTCAAAACTTCGCTGCTCGGTCCGGTCTGCTGAACATTAAGCACAGCTTCTCCAATCTTCGTGAGGGTGTCGGTTTTGGCGTCTGTAACGGCAATCTGCAGGCCGTCCGCAATAACGCTTGTGGTCCCTGCGGCAATTGCTTCCAAAATCTTCAAATCTTCCGCTTTATTATCCAAAAGCGTTGTTACAGCCTGCTCCTTCGCATCGCTCGGCAACTGCTTTAAATCGGAAACCGCCTCCGAAATCGCTTTACTGTACTCCTTTACTTGCTGTTGAGCCGTTTCAGTATCGCCCTGCTCGGCAAGGTCATGCGCCTCAAGCAATTTATCGCCGGCCTGTGAAGCAAGTTCCTGGGTTTTTTGCTGCGGATCAGTCGCTGTTAGAAGTTTTACCTGCCCGATTACTTCTTTTAATGCATAGAGCGGGTCGGTTGGCAGCAACAAAGAAAGTTGCTTTTCGTAAGCGCTCAACGCCTCGGTAATCTGCGTTTTCAATGTCAATATCTGTACAGGATCATCAGCTTCGTGATCCAAAATCCATTGAAGGAGGTTTTGCACTTGAACTTTGAATGCATCTAGCAAGACGCGCGCTTTTTCGGTTTCTCCTTTTGTTAAAAGAACTTGCGCTTCGGCAAATTTTTCCTGCGCTGCCAAAAATACTTTTTTCCTGCGGGCAAAATCGTCGAGTGTAAGCGCAATTTTTGTTCCTTCAGAAAGCTCTTTCATGCCATAGAAAGGACTGCCCGGCAAAACCTGCACTTGTGAATTTATCTGTGTTTGATTTTCTTGTTTTACAGTTTCAATATACTGTTTATCCGCAGCAAGATTTTCAGCCACCCACTGGTCTTTTTGGTCTGCAGGCTGAAGTTCTTGACGAATCTGCGGAGCAAGCGGGGTATCGGTTTTTACTTCTGCCGTAAAACCTTTTACAAGCGTTGTCTCAATGATTTTTTTGTCCGTCGCAACTACAAGATCTACTTTGTTTTGAACAGCCGAAACTTTTGCTTTCCCCTTTGCCGTTACAGAAACATCAAAGGCCGCTTTTTTCTTCGCAACAGCCACTGTGTTTTTCGCTTTTACTTGAAAACGCGAGAAATTATTGATGAGATTGATGACGCGCGACCACAACCGGCCGCGATGAAGCACAAGTTCAACAACGGTTTCCGTCTTGTTGGCCGGATTCATAAAAAGTTTCGATATTTTCACTTCCGTATTTTCATCAAGCCGGCTCACGCTTTGATCCAAAAACCGGATCACCGCTTTAGAATTCGCTCCGGTCCGCACAACGTCATCGGATTTGAGTAAAAAATTCGGCGCGCCGAGGATTACTTGTTCGCCGCGCATAACCGTCACGTCTCCGTTTATTTCGCCAAGCGAAGTCACAAATGATGCTTCCACATTCGGAATTTTGAATGTGAAATTAAAAAACAAACCGAAAACAAAAACTGCTGCCACGATCGATGCCCAGAACCGACGGTGATTTCTAATCCAAAATGGAATAAACGAAAACCGCCTTGCGTGAAATTCCGCAACGGTTATGAGTTTCTCTTTGAGTAAACTTTGAAAAGCGGCCGAAGGATGAATTTGAGAGGCAAGATTTTTTATTTTTTCTATAAGATCTGCGAGCGAAGCTTCGTGGAAAGACTTCTTTTGGGCCTGAAGAGAAGCCATAATAAGCCGTTTCATGCCAGCCTGTTTTTCTCTTGGAAGAGATATATTAGAACACTGTTTTAGTTTATTTTCAAGCGCGGCGTATGGCGCTATTTTTTTCTGAAGCAATCTATCTAGAAATTTCATGGGACCAATATGTTACAACGATAAAAAATGGCTTCTGTTACAGATTAAAAGTCGGAAATGCCCATTTTTTCAAGTACTCTCTTCAGACTCTTCAGAGCCCGAAACTGAAGAATGCGTAGCGCGGCTTGGCTTCGGCCCATAATTTGGGCGATTTCTTCATTTGATAAATCATTCATATATTTCAAAATGAGGATCTGGCGGTAATGATCTTTAAGCTCTTTCATGGCTTGACCGAGAATTTGCTGATCAAAATGCCGATGCGCGCGTTCAATGCTATTCGCCTCAATGCGTAAATCGGGAATATCTTCGGATAATTCATCTTTAAAATGATTTGAGCGGTAAAAATCCACCGTGATGTTATGCGCGATCCTAAAAAGCCATGCGGAAAAACGCCGCTTGGGACGGTAACTGCGGATACTTTCCCACGTTTTTAAAAAAACGAGTTCCGTGAGATCTTCCGCTTCTTCGGCGCCGACGCGATAATAAAGATAACGGTAAATCGGACCAACAAAAAGATCATAAATTTTGCCGAAAGATTCGCTGTCGCCGCGCTGCGATTTGCCGACAAGAGCTTCAATTTCAGGATCAGTAAGTTGCGGTTTTTGGCTTTGCATAGAGGTTTTATATGGCTTCCGATAGTACCATCTTTTCTGTGAGAAATTCAACCGGCGATCGATTATCCAGAGCGATTTCTCCGCTTGGATTATTGGCGATCAGTGTGATTCCGCGGAGAATTTTTGAAAGGAGCGATTGGAGTTCGAGTGAAAATTTATCGAGCGATACTGTGGAAAAATCCGGCGCGGCCTTAAACGCAAAAATAAGCGAATTATAAGAATTCTCTTCTCTTAATTCATACGTGAAAGGAAACACATCCGTTACAGTATTTTTAATAAGCGTTAAAAGTTCGGAATCGGTTGAAACAGAAGCAATGTTCATCATCATGCTGCCGTTTGGCTCGAGACGGGACTTCACAAGTTCGAAAAATTCCTTTGTGGCGAGATGGAACGGAATGTAGAGTTCATCGCGATATACATCAACCATTATAAAATCGTATTTTTCCTTTGTATTAGCCAAAAACATGCGGCCGTCGTTTTCATGAATTTGCATCGGAATTTCATCTGAATTAAAAAAACGCTTGCCGGTTTGAATCATGAGCGGATCGATTTCAACGCCGGCAAGTTCAAGCTGCGGATAAAAATGATGGAGAATGCGTGCGCTGGACGCTCCGGCGGTTCCGAGAATTAAAAATTTTTTGCCGTTTGGATTTATTGCCTGCAGAAATGCGGCTGCATCCCAATAATATCCGGTCAGATTTTTGCGCGGATGATACAGCGACTGCACGCCGACGCCTTCGTTTGTTAAAAGGGCGCGCGCGCCGGAATCATCCTCAAAAACGCGGATATAATTATAAACTGACTCGCCTTCATAAATAAGATCCGGATGCGCGTGTATGGATGATGGAATGAAAAAAAGCGCGATTGGAAGAATGAGCAAACCGAGTAGAATGGCTTTTCTTAAACCAAAAACACCAAGCATTATCAACATGCCGCCGAAAAGAAAAAATGTTTCGCGGGAACCAAGGAAAGGAATGGTTACGAGAACCGGAAGAAACGTTCCGACGATGCTTCCGAGCGTGGAAAATGCATAAAGCGATCCGACTGTGGATCCGGCGCTGTCCATTTTTTTGAAACTCAAACGCGCTGCAAGCGGACTCACCATGCCGAGGAGAAAAAACGGAATAAGAAAAAGAACGAGCGTTGCGACGAGAGAACCAAGAAAAATCGAGAGGTTTTGGCGTTCTATGGCGCCGTACGCAAAAAGAAACACCGGCTTGCCTACAAAAGGAATAAGAGTAATAAAAACACCCGTTGCGAGAATAATCGGATAGAGAATTTTTTGCGCGGTTGCACCGTTATTTCGATCGGCAAGTTTTCCGCCGACAAAATATCCAAGCGCAAGCGCGGCCATAACGACACCGATAATATTCGTCCAAACAAAAAGCGACGCGCCGAAGTACGGCGCAAGCAAACGGGATGCTGTTAACTCTACGGCCATAACGGCCATGCCTGTGATAAAAACGGTGAGGAATAGAAAAAATCGGCTCATGGAATTGCTGCTTGGCCTATTGTAACATTCCTCATTCTTAGGCGTATATATTGGTGCTCAAAATTCGCATTCTTCAGTCCCGGTTTTGAATTCCTCTATTGGGGGCAAAATCGGGATTTCGCAAATTGCAAATATATATATCAGCGAGTATCATCCACTCCTTTAGTGCGATCTTTTACAATGCCCAAATCGAGGCAACATTATGCAAAATGCCAGGGGCTAGTCGGCGCATTTTATATAATGTTGCTTCGAATGTATCTTCACGGAACACCTCAACCATTTGTTCCCGTGGAGGTCGGGGGCAACGTTTAGGAAAGAGAGATTTCAAGTTCGCAAACCATTCGTACAGGAGGCTCGAGAAACATGAGAAAGGACTGGACCCAAAATCTGTGGCTCCTGGGAACGTGGCTGTTCCTGGCATACGTGGGGACGGGCGTCATGCCCAAAGTCTTCACGTACGGACTCGGCGGGGTCGACAAAGTCAGCCAGAACCAGTACGCGATCTTCAGCACGGCCGGCGGGATCATCGTCGGTCTGCTGATCGTCTTCGGACTGGGCTGGCTCCGCCACTTCAAGCGGACGATCCCGTGGGAGGGCACGATGACGTGCGTGTCCGGCTTCAGCACGGCTGTTGTCATCGTGACGACGACCTTGATGTACACGTTCAAGGGCGTGTCGGTGATGGTGGCACAGGTGCTGATGCGGGGCAGCGTCATCATCTTGATGCTGGGTATCGACGGCATCATGATCTGGCGTGGGCTCAGCACGACGAAGATCACGCGGACCCAGTACAAGGGCGTCGCCTTCGCGCTCGCGGCCATCGCGTTGGCGATCTTCGCTCCGGCTCGGCCGCTCAAGCCGGGACAGTACGCAGCGACCTTCACGGAGATCCTGCCGACGTTGCTCGCGTACATCTTCCTGGGATACGCAATCCGCCTCTTCATCCAGCAGCTCTGGAAGCACAAGAAGGGAGAGGCGGCCCAGGACAACCGCGGTTTCTTCGCGGTTGAGCAGCTCTTCGCGGTGGCGACGCTCGTGGCGGTCGCGGTGTACATCTGCTTCTCGTCCTCGACGGCTCCGGGCCTCGTCGACGCGCAGCAGGCGTTCAAACACTGGAACGGGTGGGCGATGGTGAGCGGCATTTTCTTCGGTCTGGTGGCGGTGCCGAGCGTGTTCCTGATGATGCTCAAGGGACGCACGGGAACCTTCGGCGCGCTGCTGAACCGGGTGGTGACGCTGATCGCCGGAACAATCGCGACGTGCGCGCTCGCGATCGCCGTCGCCGGCCAGAACTGGCCGACGGTGTACGACTGGGTGTCGTTCGGACTGTTGCTGCTTGCCCTGCACTACGTGGGGAAGGCGGCGGCGGAGAAGAAGAAGGCGGCGGTGACCCTGGTGCGTCCGGCCGGCGCGACGGCCTAGGGATGCGAATCTTCGGGCGGTCGGTGGGGGAAACTCTGCCGACCGTCCGAAGACCGTATGAAATGCATTGAATCTCTCTTTCCTTGTTCTATTTTTAAGCTCAGCTTCGCTCAAAAACTGGCAGAGCCAGATCTTTTCGCTCGCTTCGCGCTCGGCCCGTGGCCTCGCAGCGCGGATCAAGACAGATAATTTTCAATTTGTTCCACCGTTTTCTTCGACCCGATATAAATCGGAGTTCTTTGATGTAGTTCGGTTATTTTTTTTGCAAGGATGCGGGTTTTGCCGTCGCTGGATGCGCCTCCGGCTTGCTCCATTAAAAGCGCCATGGGATTGCATTCAAAAAGCAATCGCAATTTGCCGTCCGGAGCCTTGGAATAACCCGGATACGTAAAAATTCCATTCCCTTTTAGAAAAATATGATTTAAATCCGGCACCATGCCACCGGAATATCGCAGTGTTAAGCCATTTTTTATCCATTCATTCACAAGCTTTAAATAATCCTCGCGCTCGGCGGCCGCGCGTAAATTTCCCGGCGCAAAATGTTTTGAATCCTCGGCAACGCGGAGATTTTCGCGCGTGAGATAAAATTCCTCATTATCCGCAAGTCTAAATTCATGCGTGCCTTTTTTTGTAGTTATAACAAGCGTCGTGTGCGGGCCATATACAGCAAACGCTGCGGCAACTTGATCATCACCGGTTTTCCCAATTGGATTGCCGCCAGGATACACGCCAAAAATCGAACCGACCGCAAAATTAACATCAACTAACGAAGAGCCATCCAGCGGATCAAAAACAACGGTGAATTGCCCCGAAGATTTCACTGCCACCGCTTCTTCCAGCTCTTCCGACGCAAGCCGCTCAACAAGGCCGGACTTTTTCAATTCATCAACGACAATTTCATTCGCTTGCACATCCAGCGCAAGCTGCTTTTCGCCGTAGACATTTTCACTCCCTGCTAATTCTCCGCCCTGTTTTCCAATCGCATCACTAATTTTTACAACAGTGCGAGGAATTATCTCTCCCATGAGCCGCGCAAGATTTGCTTCGCAGCCGGATTTCTGCAAAAATTCGAGCAGTTTCATAACAAACCCAATTCTAACATATGAATAAAGATATTCTTTCTAAAACCGCAAAAGCCATGGTGGCGCCCGGAAAAGGGATTCTCGCTATTGATGAAAGCCACTCAACGTGCAAAAAACGCTTTGATGCCTACAACATTGAATGCACGGAAGAAAATCGCCGGGCGTACCGCGAAGTCCTTATTACGGCGCCCGGAGCCGAGGAGTTTTTAAGCGGCATGATTTTGTTTGATGAAACGCTGCGGCAAAAAACGAAGGGTGGCGTGGCGTTTGCCGAAGTTTTAAAGAAAAAAGGAATGATTCCTGGAATCAAAGTGGATAAAGGCGCGTTTGATCTCGCGCTGCATCCTGGAGAAAAAATCACAGAAGGTCTGGATGGCTTGCGTGAGCGATTAACTGAATATAAAGCGCTCGGCGCCGGATTTGCGAAGTGGCGCGCTGTAATCACTATCGGAGCGGGAATTCCAAGTATGGCATGTATTTATGGAAACGCTCATGCGCTCGCGCGGTATGCCGCGTTATGCCAAGAACAAGACATCGTTCCAATGGTGGAACCGGAAATTTTAATTGATGGAAATCACACGATTGAAAAATGCTATGAAGTGACGGCGCTAACTTTGAAAACGGTTTTTGCACAGTTAAAAGAGCAAGGCGTTTTGCCGGAAGGAACTATTTTGAAGGTAAGTATGGTGCTTTCCGGAAAAGCTTGTCCCACGCAGTCTGACGTGGAAGAAGTGGCGCTGGAAACGATCCGATGCTTGAAAGAAAATGTGCCGCCAAATTTAGCCGGCATTGTATTTCTCTCCGGCGGCCAGAGCGACGAAAAAGCGACCGCTCATTTGGATGCCATGAATAAACTTGCTGCTGCCGGCGGCGCGAACAAACTTCCGTGGCCTTTAAGCTTTTCTTACGGCCGCGCCATCCAATCCGCCGCACTCCAAATTTGGGCAAAAGACCGCATGGCCGTTGATCGCGCGCAAAAAGCGGTAGTCATGCGCTCAAAATTAAACAGCCTCGCCACGCTTGGCAAATACGACGCGGCGCTGGAAGCAAACTTGAGCTTATAAATAAGTTCTTCATTGCTGCGAGGCCACGGGCCGAGCGCGAAACGAGCGAAGAATCTGGCTTTGCCAGTTCTTAGCGAAGTTGAGCTTATAAATAAAGAAAGGGAGAGAATCTTGAAGGCGGGAAGCGATAGAACTTGATTATGGACGTAATGCCGATAATCGGGTAGCTATGCTTTTGGTCCCAATCCTTTCAAAAATCTCTTAACCCTTTCAATAAGGAGATACGTTAAGGCTTCCAAACTGGAAGCTGCGCGACATTCCCGTCGGCTTTTATAAAAACGGGGTTTCGCGCGGGGATCATGCGGGATGTAACATCGCTTTGTCGAATTTCATTTAAAGATTTCATTCGCGCGATGCCGGTTGATTGCATTTCGCGCGCAGTCATGAGGCGATCGCGTTCAATCTCGAGTTTGCGCAACTGATAGCCTTTTGTGTGAATTTCAGTGAATTTTATAAGGTACACAAAACTCAAAAGCCCGATCATCAAAGTCATGGAAAAAAGCAAAAAGAATCGGCCTACGCGCAGCGTCAGAGGAAATGCGGAGCGCGTATGGATGGCTCGATGGAATTGAGAACGGTGTGTGAGGATGAGTTGTGCCATATATTTTGGCTTTCCGTGACCCGGTGCATGAAGCACAACGGGCCACGGAATAAATTTTTAGAGTTTTTCGGCAGCGCGGAGTTTTGCGCTGCGGCTGCGCCGATTCCGGTTTATCTCTTCGTCATCCGGCGTTATAGGCTTCTTTGTTAGAATTTTCAGCGAGCCGAGCGTTTTTTGATGCCGGAAGAAATTTTTCACGAGACGATCTTCCAGCGAGTGATAGGAGATGACGACGAGCTTACCTGTGATCGAAAGAACTTTTACGGCTCCTTCAAGCCCTTTTTGCAGCACTTCTATTTCCCGATTGGCGGCAATTCGTAGGGCTTGGAAGATTCTAGTGGCCGGGTGTCGTTTGAAGTAAAAATTTGGCTTTCCCTTCGAAAAAATGTTTGCGATAAAATCCGCAAGCTGCGATGTTGTCGCAAATTTATGCTGCCTGCGGTGCTGAACAATTTCCCGTGCAATCCTGTAAGAAGATTTTTCTTCTCCATATGTTTTAAAAATAAAAAGTAATTCTTCAAGGGTATATGTATTTACAATATCGGCTGCGGTCACTTCAGTTCTCGTGTCGAATCTCATGTCGAGCGGACCTTCATGCTGGAACGAGAATCCTCTTACCGCCTCATCCACGTGAAGCGAGGAAAGCCCAAGATCGAAAAGAATTCCGTGAATCCTCTTTTCCTTTTTGAGGATTTTTGCTCCGATCGTTTCCAGATTTTCAAAATTGTCGTGAATAAAATGAACATTTTCGTATTGTTTGAGTCGTTCCTTGGCTTTTTCCAAATTCCGTTCATCAACTTCTATTCCATAAACAGCTTCTGCTCCGTGGGTAATCAACGCCTCTGCATGACCACCCGAACCGAGTGTGCAATCTATAAAAATCTTGTTTTTAACCGGTTCTAAATACTCAAGAATCTTATTGGTAAGGACCGGAATGTGTATATCGTTCAAAACTTGTGTACAAAACGTGTATAACTTTTTTGATCACTTTGTATTAAAAATCTACTTTTAACAGATAATCGTGTCAAATATATTTTTATTAAAAACCGTCTAAAGTTCAATTTTTGTGTTCATTTTTAAAGCTGAACGTGATTTTTTTGTTTTTTATAAGCCAAAAATCATGTTTTATGACTTTCTGTTGCGATTTTTTCGATATGTTGGATAATTTTTGTGCTCACGTATGTTTATGTATGTTAAGATAATTTTATGTGGTTAAAATGGATAAGCGATGGACTAGTCGTTTTCTTTCTATCGATGCTTCCTGTGACGGAATTACGTGGATCTCTTCCTTATGCGCTTGGGGTACTCAAGATGCCTCTTGTGCCTGCATTTCTATGGAGTATTGCAGGCAATATCGCACCGGTGGCTTTTCTTCTCATTTTACTAAATCCGGTATTCCAATTCCTTTTTAAGCATTTTTCTTTCATTGAAAAACACGCAAAAAAATATTTTGAAAAACTCCATCATAAACACAGCGTAAAATTCAATGAACTCGGCGCGGTTTTCTTGACAATTTTTGTAGCTGTCCCCTTACCCGGAACCGGCGCATGGACAGGCGCACTTTTAGCTTACCTTTTTAATATTCCATTTTGGCTGGCTTTTGGATCTATCTCGCTCGGCGTGCTCGGAGCCGGCATTATCGTGGCATTTTTCTCTGAATCATTAATGTGGCTCTTTTAGATAAAATCCAACAAACGCCGGATTTCTTTTTTATCCAAATTGGAGGAAATGACGGCAAAAGAGGCGATCCGATCTATCCTTATATAATCCGCTATGGATGGAAGGGTATTATCGTGGAACCAACTCAATACTGGTTTCAGAAGCTTTCACAAACATATCACCATCATTCCCATATTCGACTTGAAAACGCTGCCATAGCAGAAATCGATGGAGAAAAAACTCTTTACCAAGTAGAGCCGCGCAATTGGTACTTAAGATTTATTGGCGGGAGTTTAAGTTCATTTTCTCTAAATACTTTATTGAAACACAAATGGCGGCCTGGATTAAAAAACAATATCGTCACCAACGCGGTTCCATGCCTATCCTTTAAAACGCTTTTTGCAAAATACCACGTAACGAAAATCGATCTCCTTGTTATGGACACCGAGGGCTATGATTACACACTTTTACAGCATTTTGATTTTTCTTATATCCGCCCGATCATGATTCTCTATGAACATAAGCATATGTCTGAAAAAGAAGAAAAAACCTGCCGCTTACTTCTGGAGGAAAATGGATATCGCCTCGAGAAACAGGGGCGTAATACATTTGCTTACTAACGGAGGATGTATTTTTTCTAAAAAACTGTTATATATATCATCTCTTATGATAACAGAAGTTTTTCCTCGCGGCGAGGAAATCGATGCTGAAATACAAAAATTAGACGTTCTTGTCCTTATGAGATTGATAGATCTCGCGATGGTTATTGAAGCTGCTGTAAAAGGATGCATTCTCGGCGTCAAAGCTCAACAAGTTCGACGAAAATTCAATGGCAAACCTGTAACAATAACTCCGGAAAGCTCTTCGCAGGTAGTTCACGACCTCGTTCATATTGCTGATTTTCAAAATCTTTTAAGTGATTTAGCTGGTGCTCCAGCTCTCGCATCTTTATTTCATTTCGAAAACGGACAAATTTTGCCGCTTCAGCAAATACTAGCCAGGATGATATGGCTGCGCGGATCAATTCGGAAAGTCATTAACAACCGAAGATTTTTTCAGAGAGATGGAAGCTACCGTGTCGAATAATTTTTGGCGTTTTTTGGCTTATATCAATGATTGTGGAAGGTGGATTTTTTTTGAGGCGGCCGCTGTCGAGAATAAAATCGGGTTTTAATTTTCGGCTGCGGAATTGTTTTTGAATCGCTGAAACCGAATATGGCGGCGGCTGGCCGGAGATGTTAGCGCTCGTTGTAGTGAGGGGCCGGCCAAAAGCTTTTATAAGCTTAATGGAAAGCGCGTGCGCCGGAACGCGGATTCCGATCGTCTTTATGCCGGGATTGAAAAATTTTGGCAGCGTGTTTTTTCGTTTCACAATAATTGTGAGAGGCCCGGGCCAGTATTTTTTCGCAAAAATAAGGGCTTTTTTCGAAAACACACCGTATTTTTTCGCCATGGTAAGACTATGCACCATAATCGAAACCGGTTTTTGCAAAGACATTTTTTTTATTTTATAAAGGCTCACGAGCGCTCGCTTACTAAAAGCATCACACGCAAAACCATAACACGTCTCTGTTGCATGCGCGATGACGCCGCCTGTACGAAGCTTGTTAAGCGCTTTTTGAAGGCTTTTTTTCACTAAACCATTGTAACATTTGCAGATTTTTTTGATTTCCGTTACTTTGGGAACCGTGGGTAAACCTCGAGTTGCAATAAACGGCTTTGGACGAATCGGACGTATGATGTTCCGAGCCAATTTAGTGCGCGGCCTCGTAGATATCGTCGCCGTAAATGATCTGTCGCCGGCCGATGTGCATGCGCATTTACTCAAATATGACTCCACTTACGGCACGATTGCCGATGACATAAAAACCGATGGAGGAAATTTGGTGGTGAATGGGAAAAAAGTTACGGTCTTCAATAAAAAAGACCCTTCGGAGCTCCCATGGAAAGATCTTGGCATTGATGTTGTACTTGAATCCACAGGCGTTTTTACAGATCGCGATGGCGCAAGCAAACATCTCGCCGCCGGAGCAAAACGCGTGCTTATCACTGCGCCGGCAAAATCGCCGGATGCGACGTTTGTAATCGGCGTAAATGACGGCGCGTTCGATCCGCAAAAACATTTCATTATTTCAAATGCTTCTTGCACCACGAATTGTCTCGCGCCGCTCGCAAAAGTGCTCGATGAAACTTATGGAATCGAACACGGCTTTATGACAACGATTCATTCTTATACAAACGATCAAAAAATTCTTGATCTTCCGCATAAAGATTTGCGGCGGGCTCGGGCAGCAGGGCTCTCCCTCATTCCAACCACAACAGGCGCTGCCAAAGCCATCGGCGAAGTGCTCCCTCATCTCAAAGGGAAACTGGATGGCGTGTCCATTCGCGCTCCAACACCAACGGTTTCACTCGTTGATCTTGCGGTAAATGTAAAACGTCAGCCAAAAGACGCAAAAGAAGTTAATGAACTTTTGCGCAAAGCCGCAGCCGGTCCGCTCAAAAATATTCTCGATGTCGAAGATGCGCCGCTTGTGTCAGTCGACTTTAAACACAACCCTCATTCCAGCATTATCGATAGCGCGCTCACTATGGTTAATGGAAACCTCATCAAAGTGTTTTCTTGGTATGACAATGAATGGGGGTATTCCATGCGTACGATTGAACTTGCGGCAAAAATGGGAGGACGCTAAGATGAAGTCTAAAAATTAATTTTTAACCTTTTTTGCTATGGGTGCAGAAACACAGCGCGAGGAAAATGTTGGCCTAAATGGAATTGCCGGAACAGTCGGAATAAATGCCGCAGTGGAATATATGCTCGCGAATGACGATCCGGATTTACATTTAACGAGAGGAAATGATCTTGTCTTTAAAAGAAATGGGCCTGAAGGAGGCGTTGATGAAGATATTGTAAGGGATTTTGCCCGTTATCTTGCAGAATTCGGCAATCAAGGAAGACGACTTTTAGATGAACCGATTCGAACGAGTGCACGCCGTATGGCGGTGGTGAGAGCTATTGAAGCACATCGAAATAGACTTCGCTTTGTAGTAGATAATTATGTTACACATCCAGATAATGGAAGATACTTAGTCGATCCTCTCCATGAAGTACGTGATGACACTATAGAACTGGATGCAATAAAGGATCCGCAAGAAATTCCATGGAGCGATGGCGAACATCCAGCTGGACATGTTGTTGATGCAACTACACAAATAGTCACAGCAGATGATATTCGTAAACATCTTCGCGGAAGAGTAACGCAAGCGGTAAAAACAGCGCCGGCAAAAGGTGGTGGTTTTGATTTTCTCTGGGTGGCCGGTGTAACTGATGATGGCTTTCGGCCTGCTGAACATAGAGCGATAGCCGAGGGGGCTTGCACCCTGCAGTGTTTTGGTGCAGTTATGGATCCTCTTTTCGGAGTAAAAAATTTGAGGCCGCAGCGCATAGAATTCTCAACAATTCACGGAGTTACTGGCGATCAAAAGCTTGTCCGCGGTTTCCGGCCGGAAGATATGCCGCGCGGACTTCCAGGCGATGAAGATTTTATCCGGACGAAATCCGGAAGCGCCGGTGATCTTACGCAACTTGTACGATTTCTTGCACTGCGCCACGGAACATTTGCGAGGTATAAAGCACAAGAAGATCTCATTGCTGAGCTTGTCGAAAAAACGCGGCTCACTTCTGCGACCCGCGTGCCTCCGAAAGATTCCGCAACGCTCGATTTTCGAGTAGAAGCAGACGGCGATTTTACGCAAGATGATATTTTAGAAGCATATCGAATTTTTGGCAGAGAACATCCTGAAGTGCTTCGCGTTGAAGAAAATCCTGTGGCAATTGCAAGTTCTACTATTCGTGGACGCCGCGAATCAGGCATTATGTTCCTAGATACTTTAGAAGTTGAAGATGGTCACATTATCCGCGGAACCGCCGGTTATGCCCATGAAGACAACAGCCCACATGCAAGCATGCGCATTTCAAAAATGATTGCGGAAAGAAAACGCATGAAGCCTGCTATAACAGGAGCAGGCGTGGCTGGATAATCCATGACGTTAGTTCGCGGGACTTGCCTTAGACATTCTGGCACTGTATAATCCAGAGTGCCAGTTTGGTTTTTGTAAAGCCATTTAAGGCCCTATGTTATGGATCGCCGACGCGCCATATTGAATGCCATTATCAGTGAATTTCTTGAGACCGCCGAGCCGGTCGGATCTCACGCGATTGTTGTCGGATACCATTTTTCTGTTTCGCCGGCGACCATCCGCAATGAAATGGTGAATTTGGAAGATGAAGGACTGATTTTCCAACCGCACACTTCGGCAGGCAGAATTCCAACGGACACGGGTTATCGGCTCTATGTAGATGAACTCGCGGATTTTGAAGAAGCTGAAAAACAAGCAGAAAAAGCGCTGCAAAAAGTCCTGCATGAATATGCCACTGCAAAAGCTCGGGAAAAAATTTATGATGCGGTTAGGATTCTCGCACACGCTACGGGCAATGCAAGTTTTGCAACTTTGCCCGATAATCAGCGCACTTTTTATTTAGGCCTTTCAAATGTTTTGCGGCAGCCGGAATTTGCGCGCGATCCCATGCGGGCTTCGCAAGTTGTCGAGGTGTTGGAAGATACTGATAATTTTGTAAAAATCCTCCGGCAGCTCGATCTCAATAATCAAACGAGGATATTCATCGGAAAGGAAAATATACTCCCTCAAATTCAATCATGCGCGATGGTGGTGAGCCCTTATCGCGTCGGGCATTTCGAAGGTTTTTTCGGTATTCTTGGTCCCACGCGCATGCAATATCCTTTTAATTATGCGATGGTAAACAAAGTAAAATTACTAATTTCTAATTGACCTAATGACTAATCAATGACCAATGATCAAAATCAAAATGCTGGAATTCCTGCTGCTTCAGACAATCTTCAGGCTGATTTAGATTCAGCCAATAAGCAAATCCAAGATCTTACCGAAACCGCCAAACGGGCGCTCGCGGATCTTCAGAATTATCGGCGGCGCGTAGAGGAAGAGAAGACGGCGTTTGTGCAATTTGCGAATGCCGGACTTTTGCTCGAGCTTCTGCCGATTTTGGATAATTTCAATCGCGCGTTTACGCAGGTTCCGGAAGAAATTTCAAAAACCGAGTGGTTTAAAGGCGCGCTTTTGCTTGAACAGCAACTTGTCAACATTGTGCGCAAGCAAGGCGTAACGGAAATTCCTTCTTCAATCGGCAAACCGCTCGATCCAAAAATCCATGAAGCCATCGCAACCGGTCCTGGCGAAAAAGACACGGTGATTGAAGAATTTGAAAAAGGCTATATGCTCGGCGATAAAGTCATTCGTCCGGCGAAGGTAAAGGTTGGTGATGGCAACCCTACGCCGTCCCAGGACGGTTTTTGACTTTATAGAATAATGTGGCAATTTACGTCTGTACGTACACATCTAATGTGATATAATTTAGGTATGGGTCTACCAGAAGATGGTGCTGAAGCGACTGAACCCACACCAGCTATTGCCGCAGCTCCAAGTACAACCACCGGTACTCCACCTAAACCTGAAGCAACGGAAGTAGTTCCGGAAATGAGTTTGACAGTAGCAGGCGCATGCAACAATCCTCACGGAAATTACGTCGGCTTAAACAAAGGCCAACGCGATAAGTTACAAGTTGAAATTGGATCAAGTGTAGAACTTATGGATGGTGCCGGACAAAGCCTCGGTATTTTTACTGTCGGCACAGGATCAAAAAACCTTTTACTTGAATCAGAAAAATTTACGGCCAATGGAGTTGGCGTTGGCGCTACGGTGACCGTAAAAAGGGCTGTAAAAAAATCTGAACGAGAAATTAATTTGTCTGCTTCCTACGGAATTGAAGCAGCAGAACAGCATGAACGACGCGCTGGGATTATTAGAAATCGCTTCCCGGATATGGATCCGGAAGACTATATTACTGTGCCAACGGCACTTGGAAGAGAACTTGGTTTTTCGCCAAATCCGGCGGCAAAAGCAACAGTTCTCTCTATTAGTAAAGGAAGAGTGCGAATCGGCGGCATTGATCATGAAATCGTCATGGTACCTTCTGGCAGTACAATTGGCTTCACGACCAAAGCAGCGCAAAGACTTGGCATACCTAAAGAACTTGGAACTATTAAGGTACGAATTGATAACGGAGTGTTAGTGATCTGAAAAATCCCCCTTGACCTCCCGCCGTTAGCACTCTAAAATATTGAGTGCTAATTATTTAATACCTCAATTTTATGGGAAAAATCATCGGAATTGATCTTGGAACAACGAACTCTTGCGTTGGAGTCATGATGGGCGCAGAACCTCTTGTTATTCCTAATACTGAAGGCGGACGAACGACTCCTTCGGTCGTTTCTTTTAAGGGCGACGAACGAATTGTCGGCGTGACTGCAAAACGTCAATCCATCATCAATCCGGAAAATACCATTTTCTCTTCCAAACGGTTTATCGGCCGGCAATATGACGAATGTGAAACAACTGCCAAACGCATGCCTTTCAAAGTCATAAAAGGACGCAAAGGCGAAGTGGAATTTGAAATTGGAAAGAAGCAGTTGCGGCCGGCTGAAATTGCCGCGATCGTTTTGCAAAAACTTAAAGCTGATGCCGAGGCTTATCTCGGCGAACCCGTTACAGAAGCCGTTATTACCGTGCCGGCATATTTTAATGATTCACAGCGCCAAGCCACGAAAGACGCGGGGAAAATCGCCGGACTCGACGTAAAACGCATCATCAATGAACCAACGGCTGCGGCGCTTGCATACGGTCTCGACAAAAAAGGCGGACTCAAAAAAATCGCTGTCTATGATCTTGGTGGCGGAACATTCGACATTTCCATTCTTGAACTCGGCGAGGGCGTATATGAAGTGCTCTCCACAAACGGCGACACGCAGCTTGGCGGAGATGATTTTGATGCGGTCATTATGAATTGGCTCATGGCCGAATTTAAAAAAGACCAAGGGATTGATTTAAGCAAAGATAAACTGGCGCTCCAGCGCATCCGCGAGGCTTCTGAAAAAGCGAAAATCGAACTTTCCACGGTGCACGAAACCGAAATCAATCTTCCGTTTATCACGGCGGATGCAAGCGGTCCGAAGCATCTCACTATAAAACTCACGCGCGCAAAACTGGAAGATCTGTGCGCGGATTTAATCGAACGAACCGTGGCGCCATGCAAAAAAGCCATTGAAGATGCCAAAATTTATGTGAGCGACATCCACGAAGTGGTGATGGTCGGCGGCATGATCCGCATGCCGGCGGTGCTCGCGAAGGCAAAAGAAATTTTTGGGAAAGAGCCGCATCGCGGCATTAATCCGGATGAAGTCGTTGCGCTCGGCGCCGCCATTCAAGGCGGTGTTTTGCAAGGCACGGTGAAAGATGTGCTTTTGCTCGACGTAACTCCCCTTTCACTCGGCATCGAAACGCTTGGCGGCGTGAGCACGAAACTTATTGAACGCAATACGACTATTCCAACGGCTAAATCGCAAGTTTTCTCTACAGCAAGCGATAATCAGCCGTCGGTGGAAGTGCATATTTTGCAGGGCGAGCGCCCCATGGCGAACGACAATAAGTCGCTTGGGAAATTTATTTTGGATGGCATCCCGCCTGCGCCTCGCGGCGTGCCGCAAGTGGAGGTTACGTTTGATATTGATGCAAACGGAATTTTAAAAGTCACGGCGCATGATAAAGCTACCGGCAAAAAACAGCACATTGCCATCACCGGTTCGTCCGGTCTGACGGAAACCGAGGTTGAAAAAATGCGCAAAGAAGCTGAACAGTACGCTGAAGAGGATAAGAAAAAACATCAAAAAGTAGAGGCGCGCAATAAAGCCGATTCGCTCATCTTCCAGACGGAAAAAACTTTAAAGGAACATGGCGAAAAATTAAGCGATGAAGTCAAAAAACCTATCAACGAGAAAGTCGCCGAGCTAAAGAAAATTTTGGAGAATAAAGATGCGGCGGTTGAAGAAATGGAAAAAGGATTTGAAGCGCTCTCGCAGGAACTTCAGAAAATCGGCACCGAGCTGTATAAAAATGTGCAGCAAGATGCCTCAAAAGGGGCGGCTGGCAAGGCTGGCGGGGAGGCTGGCAGCAAGGCTGGCAAAGATGAAGCCGTTGAGGGCGAAGTAGTGGATGAGAAAAAGAAGGAAGAATAAAAACCATATGACATCCCTCGCTCTCATCGGAACCGTAACATTTATTCACTTCTTAGGCGTCATCAGTCCTGGGCCGGATTTTATTATGACTGTAAGGAATTCACTTACATATTCACGCAAAACGGGAATTTGGACCTCTGTAGGTTTGGGACTCGGCATGGCAGTACATATACTCTATTCCTGGGCCGGACTTGCGCTCATCATTTCAAAATCAATCCTCGTTTTTAATTTCATAAAATTTCTTGGAGCGGGATATTTGATTTATATCGGCTTGAAGTCGTGCGCTTCGAAATCCTCATTGCTTGAAGTTGGAGAACATCAAAAAAAATCTGACATCGCGCCGTTTGCAGCAGTCAAAATCGGCTTTTTAACAAATGTATTAAATCCAAAAGCAACCTTGTTCTTCTTGGGCCTCTTTACATTTGTCATGAGCCCGGCGACCCCGGCATATATTATTGCAGTGGTAAGTATTATTATGATCGTTAATGCCATTTTATGGTTTTCGCTTGTGGCAATATTTTTCACGCAGGAACGCATCCGGTCTGTTTTTGAAAAATTCCAAGGAGCGTTCAATAAAACATTCGGAGGATTGCTGATTTTGTTGGGAGTGAAGGTGGCATTAAGCGAAAAGTGAAATTTTGTGAGTTCGCATAAGACGCTTTTTTGACTTGTTATGCGAAATTTGCTTGAACATAAAGCCAAAAATCTGCATTAGGAAAAAGTTGCAAAAGGCAATGAGAATACATATATTATGAGCGTATGCTTATATCAGCTCCGCCCAAAATCGCGAAGTCAGAAATACAAACTATCGCGCGATCCGTGGCGAAACCGTCGCTTGCCGACAGCGTTAAAAACTGGAGCGATGCACTCCTCTACTCCAAATGCAAAACCTACGGTTTCAATGCGCGTGTATGGCTTCGAAAATTTGCCGGACTTTTACCCGAAGTCAACCGGCGTCAACTTTATAAACGCCGCGGGTATGCCTCGCTCCACGAATTTGCCAGAAAACTCGCTGGCATGAGCGATTATACAACTGACAAAATTCTATCTATCGCTGCAAAGTTAGAAGATAAACCGACCCTGAAAGAAAAATTCGTTGCCGGCGAAGAAGGCTGGAGCAAAATTGAAAAAGTAGCCTATGTTGCCACAAAAGAATCTGATGAATTTTGGGCGAAAAAAACAAGCAGCCTTACGCAGCGGGCGCTTGAAGTATATGTCCAGGAATTTCGCAAACAGCAGAGCGAGACAGCGAAGCTAAGTGGAGATGCAATGCCGGACGGTAAAAATTACAGGTTAGGATTCACTCTTAAGAGTGATGGATCAAATAATATGCCAATGTTGCAAGGTGCTCCGCCGCTTGGCGATATGCCGCCGGTCCGGCTCTCATTTCCTGTCTCAATGCAGCTTGAACGCGAGCTCAAACTCTTCAAGCAAAAATTAGAAAAAGAACGCAGCCAAACTTTGGCTTGGAACGAAGTGATGCAAGAACTTTTGAGAGGGTATGCTGCAAAAGGAAGCGGTACGGGCAGCGCTATAACATCAGGAAAAACAACTACAATTACCATTTGTCCTGACTGCGTAAAGAAAGAAACAAACGAAGCAGCCCAGATGGGCGCGGTGAGCCGTCATATTCCGGCTGATGTTAAAAAAATTGTTGATGAACGCTACAACTATTGGTGCGCTTATCCCGAGTGCCGAAAGCCGCCTGACATCTATCACCATACGCGGCGATTTGGGCTTGCGCAAAACCATGATCCGAACTTTATAGTTCCACTTTGTTCCTCGCATGAACGATTAGCGCACGCCGGCTTAATCAATCATGAAGACAAAAATCCTGCGCTTTGGCGAATTCTTGCAGAGCCTGATCGGCGTGAACCAAAATTTCGCATTGATCAAAAAGTTAATGTATATAGGGATGAAAAAACAGCGACCATGGCAAAAAAGGATTGCTGAAAGCCAATCAGCAGTGGCAATGATGTGTGTAGATGTGATGGCGTGGTTGACGAACAGAACGGCATGAGCTGGGCTGGGCAGCTTGGCTGGACGTCGATGCAAAACCGAGCCAGTAAAATAATGTTGTTGCTGGCCAAGCTGTAGGATAATGCGCGACATTTCAAAAGGCCCACCTGTTTGGCTGGCGGGCCTTTCATATGCATACTGCGTTTTCGCAATTGACTAGATATCTTTACACTTATCTTCATCCGGACCCCAGCTTTCGCCGCCAACAGCTTTGCAGTCATCTTCTGTTACGCGTTGAGAGCTCACAAGATCTTGGCACTGATCATCCCAATAGCAACGGCTCCGCTCGCCGGCCGATGCTTTATCGCTGAAATCTTCCTCTTCACCAAAATCAAATTCGCCTTCGTCGTCGAAATCTTCGTCGCCGCCTGGACGCACTTTTGATTCACTAACTTCAAACTGAATTCCGAAGAGTTTCTCGGCAGCCTGTTTCACCATAGTTGCGGCTTCGGCGCGGATAATCCTGCCATACGGATTTGCTTTGCCGTCGCTGCCTTTTACAACGCCTTTAGCTTGAGCCCAACACACCACGGAATTTGTGGGCTGATCGGTCGGCTTCACATCTTTGAAACAAACTTCTTTGCTGACCGGAACCTGTCCGCCAATTTCTGTCTCTGCAAGAATCTGCGCAACTTCCCATCGAAGCGCCGGACGATTAACATCCGTACATTTTGCAACGACGCTCAAGCCGCGCGACTCTGCCCATGCAATAAATTTATTTCCCCAGTGATTCACAAATTTCCCGCTGCAAAGCTCACTGTTCTTGCTCGACTCTTTGTCGCCTGAAACACGGAATGCCATAGTCAGAATTTCTGCAACCGTAACTTCAGAACTGGGGTAGAAATTCTTGCCATCACCTCCTCCACGCACAATGCCGAGTTTTGCCAGCGGCGCGACATATTTCGTGTACCACACATTATCTTCCGTATCGTAGAACGGAATAATTTTCGCTTCGAACTTAGCCGCTTTTGATTGTGCAATGGCTTCATCTTTCTTGACTTTCAATTCCTCAACGCATTTTTGAGCGGTTGCTTTATCGCCGGTTTTCGCGATTTCAACGCATTTTTCCATGTAATTTCTCATGTTATCTCCTGCATTTCCATAAAAGTTGTAGTCTGCAATTTCATTTTGTAGAGATTCCAGTTGAGTTTTATATGCCTGCACTTTTGACGTCAAAGCATCGAGCTGTTTCGTCAGTTCCAAAATTTCGGTTTTCTTTTGGATGAGCTCGCGCTGCGCCGAATCGTCATAGAATGTGGCTGCCTCAAGCGCGCCTGCAGCTGATTGCTTATAGCGATCGCCGGCTGATTGAAGCAGATTCTGTACAACGGTCGGATCGGAAAGCATTCTCTGGAGTACTTTTGAAGCAATATCTTGACTCATTTTTTCAAACATATCTGAAGCCAAATCTTTATCAAGACCGCGGACATTGTCTCCAATAAAATCTCTATAATATTCTTGATCCGGGCCGGGCGCGTCGCCTATTTCATCAAAGACCGGACAAACTTCACGGCCTTTTTCTTCCAGGCTTTCAAAGTATTCTTCAGGATCCCCGAAATCTCCTCGCGCGGCTTGCTCAAGGTTTCCTTCCACTTCTTTTGCAAATCCTAAACAAGCATCGGCTTCGTTTTGGGAAATCTTTCCGAATCGCAGCATTTCTTTAATTCTCTGTATGGCAAATTGAATTTCGCGCCGCATGTTATCAAATTCAAACGTCATCTGCTGCTTTTCCCACATTGATCTTGTGGTCTCATCCCATTCGAAACGAAGATCATCCATGGATTTCAATGTTTCCTGCGCGGCTTCCGGATCAACCATAAGTTGCCCCTTTGCTTGTGCGATAACATCCCTCATGCGAGCGAGGATATCTTCAAGCGCTTTAACCACTTCCGGATTTAATCCTTTATCGCGTTTCATATTCTTCAGATCGCGCTCGCGATTTATCACTTCTTTTTCCAAATCTTTAAACCATCTTTGCGTATCAGCCGCTTGCTGAACTTTCTGGAATGAATTCCAGAATTCATTCTGCTTATCATTAATGTCCTGCTGATAACCGCCATTCCACCAACTTTGCGGATCTGCAGCCACTTCTTCTTTTGCTTTCACAAACAGCGCTTCCCAATCTGCGAGAATTTGTTTTGCTTCAGAATTTTCAAAACCGCTTTTTTTCACGGCGCGTTCATATTCTTTCTTCGCATTTACTAACTCTTTTTCGCGCTGGCTGATTTCGCGCAAAACATCTTTCATCTGTTGCTGTTGATTGATGGAATTTCGGGCTTCATTCAGCGTATCCCAGAAATCCCTGTTGTATTCATTAAACACATTTCGCGCGTCATTAAAGGCATCCATGTCGCCTTTTGTTAAAGCATCTTGCATGGCGGCAATCTGCGTTACGCACGCATCGTTATACATTTGTTTTACTTTGTCATAAGCCGCTTGAGCATTTGCCGGAAGCGGGGCGATTTTCTGGGCGCGCGCAACATCTTTCTCTAAATTCTTCAACTCTCGCGCATAATCTTTTTCGCATTGCCGCTTTATATTTTTATCAAAATCCCGCTGATTATCCACCATCTGGCGGGACGTATTCGCTTTCTGGCTGATTTCATTCGCAAGATCATAAAAATCGCGGAATGCATAATCGATATCGGACTGCAAGCTATTGCCATCGTTTACAGTGTCAGCGTTACACGCCGCTGCTACTGCTTCAAGTTTGGCAAGCAACCCCTCAATCTCAACCAATTTTGCATCCAAAGCTGAAGTGTCTGCGGTTTTATCATTTCTCTTAATGTCTTTGAGCTGCGTTTCGAGGTTTCTCTTTTTTTCGTCGCGCCGATTTTTCACATTGCTCGTAAAATTGCCGCATTGGCGTTTGGGGCGGACATTGGCATTAAGTTCGTCTTCGAATATCCGGCTTTTGTCATCGCAATCGCGATTGTTATTCCAAAAATCCTGGGTGCCGACATACGACTGCAAGCCCTGTATGCAAGCCTCAAAGTCTCCCAAATATTTTTCTAAAGCGCTTGTATCCAAGCCTTGCTTCACCTCTCTTTTAATATCCGTAATTTCCCTACGAACATCTTTTGCATAACGCGACCGTTCGGTAATTTGCCTGCTTTGATTTTGAGTATCGTCGGCCGAAACCGGTTTTGGTTCTTCCGGCGGCGGCGGAGACATTTCTTCCGCTTTCGCATAACCGACCGCAACGAGCACTACGAGTAAAACCCCGCCGATAACGGCGAGCACTTTCTCTCTTTTCGAGAGCACTGGAGCATAAGCCATATGTATTTTGGTTAAAGAAATATTTGTTTTATGGATTCTCCTATTATTATATTACGCCTTTTTAAGCTATAGGTCAAGTTTTTCTTGGCAGAGAAGCCGGCGCGGCCATTTTGGGACATATCCTTGGGCTTCCTGAAAGGCGATTTTTCAGGTATAATGATTAGATTTTATGGACTCAAAAACAAAAATAAAACTTTCCGCTATTTTGCTTATTCCTGTCGCATTGATGGCAGTGGTTAATCTTGTAATCCTCCAAGGCGGATTTTTTACTGAAAAAATAAGCGTTTTACCGAAACGCGTGAAGCCGGCGGCGCTTGAAAAAAACTTAGACGTAAGCGATTTGGATTTAAGCGTAAAAAATTTTTCTATAAAAACAAAAAGCTTGTGGGGCCGTTTTCGCCGCGGAGAATCAATCGAAATTTCCTGTTCCATAGAAAACGCTTCGGAAAAAACCGTGAAAAATTTCCATTCTGTGATACGCACGCCGCAAAAAGAATTGGCGCAAATGCAAACAAAAACTTTGAAGCCGGGAGAAAAATTAAATCTGCAAGGCAGTTTTATTCCGGAAAATTCAGGCGCTGTGATTGTGGCGTGCCGTGGCGACAGCGAAAAAACCGTGGTTGAAGCGAACGAAAACAATAATCGGGAAATCGCCGTGCTTTACATCCAATAAAAAAATAAAAATGAATGCTTCTGCGCCGCAGCCAGAACCTCAATCAAATCTTGATACGGAAAAAATTCAGGAACTTGTCATAGACGAACGCTACCGAGAAGCTTTTGAAGCGCTTCCGAATGACGTGCGTAAAATGGCTCGTTCGGTGCAACAACAGGTGCGCGAGACGATGGGGGATGTTTTTCGAACCGAACCGGACAAATATAAACTTGAAATTATTGATGCTCTTTCCGCAGGCCAGTTACAGCAGGCAGCCACCCTACTTGTTGCACATCCGGATAACACGCCGGAGGTTGGGTCTGGTGAGACCCAACCGGAGGCGCACATACAGCCTGCGCCTAAAAAAAGCGGACAGCCAAAAGAAAAACCGAAAGAAAAAACACCACAGCGCGCCAAACCGCCGTATTTTCCGTACACTCCAGAGGATCGTAGAATCGCCCACGTTGAAGGCGAGATGATTTTTCCTAATTCGTGCGAACGGCTTGCAGATGAGGTTTTTCGCGGAGAAAATCCGCGGCTTAAAGCATGGCTCGAGCGCATGGAGCGTGATTTTCAAGTTCCTTCAAGTGAAGAGCAGTTTGATTTGTTTGTCCGCACAAAAGTTTTGAGGCTTAAGCGCATTGCGGATACAAAACGACAATCTTTTCCTCCGCTTCCACTCAATTATGCTGAAAGTAATGCATATTATTACACTGAACAATGCATAAAAGAAGAAACGGCGCGTGCACAACACTATATTCGAAACCGCAGTTTTGCACATCTTGTGGAATATATAGTGGTGGAATTGCTTAATCTAATTAAAAATCGCATAGATCCCAAGCTCAAGCGCGTTTTAAAGTCTGCGCCGGAAGAAGATCTTTTTTGCGGATCGGATTTTGTGGCAGAAGACGAGGATGGAAGATGGTGGTCAGTAGATCTCACAACATCCCAAGATGCCGAAGTGCTTGCTGGGAAAAGAGGCCACAACCAAAGACAATTTGTTTTTCTGCCAAGCTTAAAAGAAATGCTTATAAAGAGAGGCGAATTTGACCGGCATGAAAGACTTGATGCTATTCCCATAGTACAACAAGTGGATCGCAATCTTGTAAGGATGGTAACCGAACAATATTTAAATTCCATAAAATCCGGCGAAAATAAACCGCTGCTTGAAATTTTCCGCGGGGTTTCTGCGCGGCTCGGCAAAAATGACGATCAAGCGTCGCGCGGCATTTTGGATTTGGCTAGCTAGGTTCCCTAGAAATTTATTCTTCAGGCGGCAATTGGCCATCAACAAGTACTCTTTTAAGCCCGCGGCGAATTTTTCCTCGTCTCAATTCTCTTGCGGCTTCATCAGGATCAGGCTCGGTAGCAATGACTCTTAAGGCATACACAACATGTTCTTTTACTCCAACATGATCATCGGGACGGTTTTGTCGAGAAATTCCTCTACGCGATCTGCCTAAAGCACCGCCTTCTGTTGCATCATCCTCTCTTGGTCTGTGGCTCATAGGCCAGTACTATAGCTTATATTAGCCGAAAGTCAAGATCGACCGTATACTTCGTTTCGGGTATTCTGCTATCTGATATGCTCGATCTTAAACTTATCAGGGAACAGGCGGAAAAGGTTAAAAAAGCTCTCAAAAAGAAGCATGTTAATCCGGTGCAAATTGATAATATCGTATCTCTCGATGCGGAAAAGCGCCGGCTGATTTCTGAAATTGAGGAATTGCAGGCGAAACGGAATAGAGCGTCAAAAGAAATTCCAAAATTAAAAGGCGCTGAAAAAGAAAAATTGCTTGCCGAGATGATTTATGTAAAAGAGCGCGCAGGCGAGCTTGAACCAAAGGCAAAAAAACTGGATGAGGATTTGAATAATTTGCTGAAGATGCTTCCAAATCCTCCGCTTGATTCGGTGCCTGAGGGCGAAGGAGAACAAGACAATAAAGTGGTGAAAACCATCGGCAAGGCGCCGAAGTTTTCATTTGAACCGCTGGACCACGTGACGCTCGGGAAAAAACTTGATGTTATTGATATTGAATCCGCCGCAGCAATGAGCGGTACGCGTTTTTATTATTTGAAAAATGATGCGGTGAAATGGGAATTTGCGCTCTTGCAATTCGTGCTTGCAAAGCTTATTGCAAAAGGTTTCTCGCCGATCATTCCGCCGGTGCTCGTAAAAGAACGCGCCATGTTCGGCACTGGATTTTTCCCAGCTGACCGCAATGAAATTTACCATGTGAATCCGGAAGATGATGATTTGTATCTAGTTGGAACGGCCGAAGTACCGCTTTGTATGCTCTATGCGGACAAAATTATTCCCGCAGAACAGTTGCCGAAACGATTTGTGGGATTTTCGAGCTGTTTCCGGCGCGAAGCCGGCAGTTATGGTAAAGACACACACGGAATTTTCCGTGTGCATCAATTTGATAAACTTGAAATGTTCAGTTTTTGCCATCCGGACAAATCCGAAGAGGAACACGAATTTATCCGCGGCATTGAAGAAGAAATCATGCAAGAACTCGGTTTTCATTACCAAGTGGTGAATATTTGCGGGGGGGATCTTGGCGCGCCGGCTGCGAAAAAATATGACATTGAAGCGTGGATTCCGTCGCAAAAACGGTTTCGGGAACTCACGAGCTGCAGCAATTGCACGGATTTTCAGGCGCGGCGCTGCAACATCCGCTACAAAGACGCGAAAGGAAATCACATCCTCCATACGCTCAACGGAACCGCGGTGGCGATGGCACGCACCCTCGTGGCGCTCATGGAAAATTATCAACAGAAAGACGGCAGCGTGGAAGTGCCGAAATGCTTAAAGCCGTTTTTGTTGAAGTGAAACCACAGATCCGGTTTCGCCGTCTATTTCGATAAAATCGCCGAGCTTTATTTTGGCGTGAAACAGATCAAAATTCACCACTACTGGGATGCCTTTTTCGCGAGCCATAATTGCAAGATGCGACAGCAATCCCCCACTTTCGGAAACAATGCCTTTTATGTCTCCGAAATATTTTGTTAAATCCGGGGAGAGAATTTTTGTATAGAGAATGCCGTCCGGATGCTGGCTGATTTGGCTTTCATCAATCAATTTTCCATGCGCCTTTCCGCGTGAAACCCCAATCGGTTTATCAGCGGCAAACAAAGGAGAACTTGTGAGACGAGATGGTAAATTTTGGAAATTCTTGTCTTGCGGCTGGAGAACTTCGCTTTTTCCTTCACGATGGAGAGCCCGTCGCAATCGGCTTACATTTTTCACCGTGATATATCGTCCAAATTCGCGAAGTTTATTAAAATGCTGCGCCGATTCTATGAAAGGCGCAAAATATTTCTTCTTCCATGCAGGCAATGAATCAAACCAATCCTGAAATTCCTTCCTATTTGACTTGGAAGACTTAAATTTCACAAATGGAGATTCATCGGCTATCTCGAGCGAATTTCCTACAAAATCACTGTCATCAAATTCCATGTCGAGTTCATCCACAGAGAAACTCAAAACATATGCTGTGGAAATCGGCTCTTTTTTAATCGCTTGTAGAAGCCGCTTGACCGCTTTCTGCGCGAGAAAGTTAATTTCAAAAACGAGTTCATAATTGCGGAGGAATTCTTTTGCGGCTTCTTCAAATTTTTCCTCTTTGGTAAATTGTTCATTAAGTTTTTCACGGATGCCGGAAAGTAAATTTTTGTAACCGGCTGTCGGAATTCTGTTA
This sequence comes from Candidatus Peregrinibacteria bacterium, assembly GCA_016186205.1. Lineage (GTDB taxonomy): Bacteria > Patescibacteriota > Gracilibacteria > UBA1369 > UM-FILTER-53-11 > JACPMA01. The sequence continues at coordinate 127,490 of JACPMA010000014.1, forward strand.
AGCGCGATAATATTTCGTACTGTCTGAAAAAAACCTCTCAACGATGCAAAACGCGGCTGAAAATCATTTTTTGAGAGATAGCTGTACGATGGCAAAAGGGTTTTGATCTCGCATTCCCGATCTACAAAAAGTTCGCCGCCTATCTTCTTTAAAAAATTTTGCGAGTTGTATTGAACGCCGTAACGGCTGTAAACTCGCTGAATCGGGCCATCCTTGGCATATATTCGTTCCAATAAATTCCATGTAGCCGGCGTCGGGCGCGGAGCAATTTCCGATATTTCTGTTTTCTCAAAAAAGAACTTCGCATTTTTTGGGAGCGCATCGTCGAGAAATAAAAATTGGCGGTATTGATCGGCCGTAATGGTCGTAATTGATCTAGATTGCAAAAAATACCACACGCCGCCTTTTATGCACCATTCAATATCCTGCGGACTCTGAAAAAGTTGTTCAATCTTTTTGAAATTCTCAAATGCCTCATGAAAATTCGGCAAATCCATATCAATATCCTGCTGGTGCCAGTAAAATTCTTTTTTCTGCGGCTTAATGCGTCCACCAACAACATCTTCACCGATGCCATGATGATATTCTATAACCATTTCCCTTCCGCCAAGCGGACTTCGCGTAAAAGTAATGCCGGAAAAATCAGCATCAATATATTCCTGAACGATAAAAGAAAACTGTCCAAGATCGCCATGAAGATATTCAAATGCATGGCAAAGCACAGCGCAAATAGCCTCAAAAAGCTCAACTTCATTGCGTGCGGATTGCGTCATAAACTGACCGGCAAAAGATTCTTTTTCGCTGTCTTCTATGAGAGCGCTCGAACGTATAATCCACGGCCCGCGCGGAAATTTTTCCTGAATTTCGTGAATGAATTTTTGGATTTGCTTTTCGATAATTTCTCCACCTTCATTTATAAATTGCTGAACCGTTGATACAGGAACCGCGCTGAATTGCGGCACATTCAATCCGGCATCGATGAGTCGCTTGAGATTCTGGGCTTTTGGCCCGATTTGATCTTTTGCGTGCTCTAACATAATTACTGCGCAGCGCGATATTCCCAAGGCTTATTATATCGGCCGAGGAATTCATGCCCTTTCTTTTCTAACTTCACGCCGGTTACTTTAGCATCAAAACAGCTGATAAAATCATCGCATATGGTGATGACTTTTTTGCCTGATGGGACCTTGGCGAGTAATTCTTCAATGCGCACTGACGGCGTATAAATAATAGGAATATTAATGCTGTCTGAAATATGCCATGCGTCATATTTGGCTTTGATACGCGAATCAACGATAAAGGCACCGTCCGCCATGTGCTGCCGTAATTCTTCAAGCGTGAAAACCACTTTGTATCGGTCTTCCGTATATTTCGACAAAAATTTGATGCCGCCGGTCCATGTGCCGCCGAACGCCACCCATTTATCCGCGCCGTTTTCTACATATCTTGCGAGAATTTTTTTAGATCGCAAAAATTCAGCGACTTCCTTTCCGCGAATTCCGGACCAGCAAAAAACATACACCACTTTGTCTGTCGGCAGCCGAATCCATTCTCCGGCAAGCAAATCGGCAAAACGCATGTGGTTGCTTCCGGGAAAATAACCGATTTCAAATTCCTCGTCCTCGCGCGCATCAAGCACATATGCCTGCGGATTATCGCGCGTAATCTGCTGAAATTCTTCGTTTGATACGGCAAGGTTGAGATTTTTATTTTTCTCAAAAAATGTTTCGTCTTCTTGGATATCATTCTCGACAATTCGACGGCGCGGGACTTTTGGTGGAAGCGGTGTAGCTGCAGTGGCTGTTTCTATAATTTTTACTTTCGGCGCAGAAAGAGTCCTTACTTCCGAACTTGCGATTTTGAGATTGCCAATTGCGTCTTCTGCCAATGCCATCAAAAACGGCGTACTGTGTTATTTTTCCGCTTTCATTAAGCGTTAATCGAAGAGAATATGATTTTTCATCAATCGGTTGAAGATTGTCGATTGTAAGAGAAGTAAGATCTTTATACCAACTTTTATATGTTTCTAAAGAAACCGATTTTTTAGAAACCGCGTAAGCTTCGGCGATTTTCCCGGTTGATATATTTTGATAATATGCGCGAATGAATTGAATATTTTTGTCTTCGGGCGGATGAGTGACCGGCGACGGCGGCGGCGGAGATGGAGGCGGCGTTTGAGTTATCGATGGCAGTTTTTGTTCGTCAATTTTAAGTTGATCGAGGCTCGTATCTGTCGCGGCGATGTTTTTATTTTGAGTTTCGCTTTCTTGAATCCAGTTTTTATAAGCTTTTTGCTGTTCAACTTGGCCGTAGTAATACGCTGCGCCGAATGAAATGAGGACTACGCCGAGTGCAATGCCGGTCCAGAATAATTTTTTGTGCTGTATGCGCGCGAAAAAAACTTTTGCAAATTGACTCATAGACGCTGCGGCCGCTGATAAAAAAAGCACTGCTATGGAAAAAAACTGTACGATTTGCGAACCGACATTAAAAAGAAAATCAGGCGGCGGCACGGCGAAAACCGCGCTGGCGCTACCAAAGAAAATAGCGATCAAAAGAAAAAATCGTACACTGAATTTCATCGAGAGAGATTATATCAGAAAAATCCTCAAAAAAATGCTTGACTGGATGTATAGCCGCGCGCTAGAGTAAGCCCAAATAAGTTATTTGCTTCGCAAATATTATTGTTTAGCACTTCGCTTCGCTGCGTGCCTTGCATATGAATCTTCCTTCTCAATTAAAGAAAAATAAGAAGGCAAAGAAAACCCTTAAAAAGGGAAGGTTTGATGCATAGTGCGAGATTAAAATATAATGCAACCTAACCTTCCTAGAGAAGGTTTTTTTATGTCCATAATCCTAAAATTCGGCGGAACTTCGGTGGCGAATACAACGGCAATAAATCAAGTTGTCGGCATAATACGCCGCACGCTTCCAAAAAATCCGGTGGTTATAACATCGGCACTCGCGCATGTGACGAATTTGCTTTTGTCCATTGCTGAATTTCGGCAAAAAGTGGCGGTCGAAAAAATTCTCCGCGATTTGAAAAAACGGCATTGGGAAGTATTGCGCAGTTTTAAACCGCACATACAGGCAAAAATCGAACCGCTGCTTACTGAAGAATTTTTAGAGTTAGAACGGCTTGCTGCACGGCTGCTTCAAAAATCCAATGTTACGAAAAAAGATTTAGATCTTTTGGCATCTTTTGGCGAGCGATTTTCTTCATGGCTGCTTACAGGCGCGCTTCTTTCGCAAAAAATTCCAGCGCAGCGTGTAGACAGCAGAGAACTTGTGGTCACGGATAGTAATTTTGGCGCTGCAGAAGTGGATTTTGAGAAAACGCGGCGAAATTTTGCGCGCAAAATTTCGCCGCTCCTTCGACGAAAAATTATTCCGGTTATCACCGGTTTCATCGGCCGAAATCATAAAGGAAATACCACTACTTTAGGCCGCGGCGGGTCGGATTATTCAGCGGCAATCACGGCCGTTTGCCTCCACGCAAAAGAAATCCAAATTTGGAAAGATATTCCCGGATTTATGACTGCGGATCCGCGCGTTGTGAAAACCGCGCGAATCATTCCGCAACTTTCTTTCCAAGAAGCTGCGGAACTTTCTTATTTTGGCGCAAAACTCCTCCATCCAAAAACCATTCATCCTGCAGTCGCGCAAAATATTCCCGTGCGCATTTTGAATACATTTGCGCCGGATAATCCTGGAACAATTATTTATGGCAAGAGCAGCCTTCGACAGGCTCAGGCTGACAAAAGCCTGCCGGTGATGGCGATTGCATATAAAAAAGGCATTACTATAATGAATATATCATCCTTAAGAATGCTTGGGCCTTATGGCTTTTTAGAAGAATTGTTTCGGATATTCGCCGCTCATCGCGTACCGATTGATGTGGTGGCAACATCGGAAGTAAGCGTTTCCATGACTATTGAGGATAAAACATACAATGCCGGACTTATAGGAGCTCTTCAAAAAATTGGCATGGTGGAAGTTCGGCACGGCCATGTTATTCTATCGCTCGTCGGAACAGGACTCAAAAACGATCCGCGCGTTGAAGCGCATATTTTTGAAGTATTTAGACTGGCAAAAATTCCCACGGAAATGATTTCCAAAGGCGCTTCTTCGATAAATTTCACATGTATTATCGAGGAAAAATTCTGCGAAAAAGCAGTCCGCGCCCTGCATTCCAAATTTTTTTAACTACCCTCTACCCTCAACCCCCTACCCTATGAACCTTACTCTTCTCGGCTTCGGCAAAATGGGACGCATCATTTCATCCCTCGCTCTGCCAACTCACAAAATTGTATCGATTATCGATCCGACGGCACCGGAAGCTACACACAAAACCGTGACTGCCGAAGCGCTCCAAAATACGGACGTGGTGATTGATTTTTCGCATCCCTCTGCGGTTTTGAGCAATGTTGGATTGGTGGCGCAACTCAAAAAAAATATCGTTATGGGTACAACCGGATGGTATGACCAGCTAAGTGCAGTACGACAAATGACGGAGGCGGCCGGCATTGGTTTTTTGTACTCAAGCAATTTTTCCATAGGCGTACAGTTATTTTTGAAAATCGTTGAACGTGCCGGCGGACTGTTCAGCGCCTTCGATCAATACGATGTTTTTGCACATGAATTTCATCACCGGCAGAAAGCGGATTCTCCCTCTGGCACAGCGCTTTCGGTTGGAAAAGCGCTCCTCAAAACCATGCCGCGGAAAAAAGAAATTTTTGCCGATACTTCGCATGAAAAAATCGCAGCGGAACGCTTGCATCTCACATCCACGCGCGGAGGATATATTCCCGGCACTCATGAAGTGTTTTTCGATAGCGAAGCGGATACGGTTGAAATTCGCCACACGGCGCGGAGCCGTGCCGGTTTTGCCGCAGGCGCGCTCAAAGCCGCGCAGTGGCTTCATGGAAAGCGCGGATTTTTCACTATGGAGGACTATTTAAATGATCTTTTAAAACTTTAACCCCCTTTATATGCTTCCACAAAAACTCTTCGGCTCTTTTGTAGCCATCGTAACGCCGTTCAATGAAGACGGCTCGCTCGATGAAACATCTTACCGCAACCTTCTCCGCTGGCATCTGCAGGCCGGCACCAACGGCATTGTCGCGTGCGGAACAACCGGCGAAAATGCCACGCTTACAACGGAAGAACGGGAGCGCGTGATCAAAATCGCCATTGAAGAATGTGCTTCTAAAATTCCGGTCATTGGCGGCATCGCATCAAACAATACCGCTGAAGCGGTACGCCAAGCGCAGTGGGTAAAAAATCTCGGCGTCGATGCAACGCTCGTTCTCGCTCCATACTACAACAAACCGCCTGCTGAAGGCCTTTTCCAGCATTTCAAAGCCGTCGCGGAAGTTGGCAATCCCATAATTGTTTATAACGTTCCGGGGAGAACCGGTGTAAATATTTCGCCGGAAGTTGTAATTCGGTTGGCGAAAGAAATTGCAGGCGTCATTGCTGTTAAGGAGGCGTCTGGAAATCCCGGCCAATTTATGGAAATTTTGCGCGCAATCGCTGCCGGAACCCAATCATGGAAATCTCCAAATTTTGTCTTACTCCTCGGCGATGACGCGGTGACGCTTCCGTTTATTCCGCTCGGCGCAACGGGATGTATTTCTGTGGTGGCGAACGAGACACCGCGCGAATTTTCTGAGATGATAGCGGCTGCGCTCGCGGGTGATTATCAAAAAGCATCACAGCTTCACTTTAAAATTCTCCAGCTCATGAATGTAAACTTTATAGAAACGAATCCCCTGCCGGTAAAAACGGCGCTTGCGCTCATGGGAAAAATCAAACCGGTTTTCCGCCTACCGCTCGTCCCAATGCAACCTGCAAATATTGAAAAACTCAAAAAGGTTTTAATGGAATTGCAATTAATTTAAAAAGGCTCGCTCTGCGAGCTCGCCTGATATGTATATTCCGCCGCCGCTTTCAGTCCGCCGCAATAAACTCTCGATAGAAAATTTTTCTGTTGAGTCTCTTGCGCAGCGCTTTGGAACGCCAATTTACGTCTATAGTGAAAATCGCATCCGCGAAAATTTTCAGCGCCTTAAAAATGCATTTCAAAAATACTATCCGAATTTTGAAATTCTCTATGCGGTAAAAGCGAATAATAATCCGGCGATCGCAAAAATTCTCGCTGATGAAGGCTCTGGCATGGATGTATGCAATCCGGCGGAAATTTGGCTTTCGCGCCACCTCGGCATGCCAAAATCCAAAACGCTCTACACGGGCAATTACTGCACGGACGAAGAACTGGCGTATGGCGCAAAATATTGCGACCGGATAAATTTAGATGACATCGCGCTTTTGCCGCGCTTGCTCAAATTCGGCAAACCGAAAGTTTTGAGTTTTCGCATCAATCCAAAAATTGGGAAAGGCTCGGTGAAGACGAATGTTTTTGCCGGTCCTGAAGCCAAATTCGGCATACCCATTGAAAAAGCCATGCAAGCTTATGCGGCGGCGAAAAAAGCCGGCATCAAACGTTTCGGCATGCATATGATGACAGGTTCCTGTGTGCTTGAACCGGATTATTTTGAAAAAATCACCGGAATTCTTTTGGATGAAGCGGGACGCATTGCACGCCGACTAAAAATCAAATTTGAATTTATTGATATTGGCGGCGGATTCGGAATCCCGTACAGGCCCGAAGAAAAACCGCTTGATATTGAAAAAACCGCACAACTCGTGACAAAAATATTTCGAGAAAAATGCCATCAATTCAAACTTGGCAATGTTACGCTTATGGTGGAGCCTGGAAGATATTTTGTAGGCGATGCAGGCGTATTAATCGGAACAGTTCATATGATAAAAGAAAGCTACCAGCGGTTTGCCGGCGTAGACGTAACAATTAACCATCTCGTGCGGCCGAAAATGTATGGCGCGTATCATCACATCGTCGTTGCAAATAAATTCAGAAAACCCGCAAAATATCCCATAAATATTTGCGGTTCCATTTGCGACAGCGGCGATATTTTGGCCAAAGTGCGGCCTCTGCCGAAACTGGCACGCGGCGATCTTCTCGCTATTTGCAATGCAGGCGCATACGGGTTTTCCATGAGTTCGCAATACAATTCACGGCCTCGCGCACGGGAAGTGTTGATAAACGATTCGCGTGCAACTATCATCCGTGAAGCGGAAAAAATTGAAGATTTATTTTTGCGCTGTAAACCGACGCTTTGATTATGATTATTCCATCCCAAAAAATTCAGTCTCTACCGCCCTATGCTTTTGCGGAAATGGATCGGCTGGTAGGCCAGCTAAAAAACCAAGGCGTCGATGTTATAGACTTTGGCACCGGCGATCCGCGCGATGAAACGCCAAAATTCGTGCGCGATGCGGCGACGGAGGCTATAGAAGAATACAAAAGCGCCGGATATCCGAGCTACATCGGTCTTCCTGAATTCCGCATAACAATTGCCGCGTGGTATAAACGCAGATTTAATGTTGAATTAAATCCAGATACAGAAATCACTTCAACTGTCGGTTCAAAAGAAGGAATTTTTAATTTTCCGCAGGCTTTCATAAATCCGGGAGACGTCGTCATTATGCCAACGCCCGGTTATCCTCCCTACTCGCGCGGCACACTTTTCGCCGGCGGGCAGTCGTTTCTTTATCCCCTGTTGGAAGAGAATAATTTTTATCCGGATTTTTCAAAAATTCCCGCGGAAGTCGTAAAACGCGCGAAAATTTTGTGGCTCTGTTATCCCAATAGTCCGACTGGAAAACTTGCAACGAAGAAATTTTATGAAACGGCGGTGGATTTTTGTGAGTCGCACAATATAATCCTTGCGTCGGACGAGTGTTACATTGATTTATATTTTAAAGAAAAAGCGATTTCGGCGCTTGAAATAAGCAAAAAAGGCGTGGTCGCGTTTCATTCGCTTTCAAAACGGAACAATATGACCGGCTACCGTGTTGGATTTGTGTGCGGCGACAGCGAAATCATCAATGCATTTAAAAAATTGAAAACCAACATTGATTCCGGCACGCCAAATTTCATGCAAGCTGCGGCGATAGCGGCACTGAACGATGACCGCCATTCTGAAGAAATGCGGCAAAAATACAACCGGCGCCGTGAGCTTATTTTTGAAGGACTGCGAAAAATTGGACTGCGCGTGCTTGAACCCGAGGGAACTTTTTATATTTGGCAGCGCGTACCGGATGGATATGATTCCATTTCGTTTGCAAAACGCCTGCTTGAAAAAGATTGCGCCATTGCCGTAACTCCCGGCGAGTGGATTTCCGATACAATTGCTGACGGCACGAATCCAGGAAAATATTACGTCCGTTTTGCCCTTGTAGAAGACGAAAAACGCGTTGCCGAAGCCAGTCAACGTCTCGCAAAATTAAAACTTTAACTTTTTCTCTATGATAAAAGTGGGAATTCTTGGAGCTACGGGCTCCGTGGGTCAGCGCTTCATCCAACAACTTCAAAACCATCCGTGGTTCAAACTCACTGAACTTGCGGCATCTGAACGCAGCGCAGGAAAATCTTATCACCAAGCCGTAAAATGGTTCCTCGACGAACCCATGCCGCAGTCAGTTAAAAATATGACTGTAAAACCCTGCGATCCAACGCAGCTCGACTGCGATCTTGTTTTTTCCGGCCTCGATGCGGAAGTCGCCGGCGAAATTGAAGAAAATTTTGCGAGCCATGACTTTGCCGTAATTTCAAACTCCAAAAATCATCGCTTTGACACGGATGTTCCACTCCTAATTCCCGAAGTAAATCCGGATCACATCAATATTATTAATCATCAACGAAAAAATCGCGGCTACAAAAAAGGCTTCATAGTAACAAATCCAAACTGTTCAGCTATCGGCCTCGTTATCGCGCTCAAACCGCTTCACGATGCCTTCGGCGTAAAACGGGTTTTTGTAACCACAATGCAAGCGCTTTCCGGCGCAGGCTATCCCGGCGTGCCATCCCTCGATATCATCGGCAATGTCATTCCGTTCATAGGCGGCGAAGAGCCGAAAATCGAAACGGAAACACGCAAACTCCTCGGCGACCTGAAAAATAATACATTTATAAACTCCGACATGATTTTAAGCGCTCATTGCAACCGCGTGCATGTGCAAGACGGACATCTTGAATGCGCTTCCATAGAATTTGAAAGAAAACCAGGCGCTTCGGATCAAGAAATGGTCGAAGCCGTGAAAAAAACGCTGGCGCAATTTACTGCTGAACCGCAAAAACTCAAACTGCCTTTCGCGCCGCAAAATCCAATACATATCACCGAAGAAGAAAATCGACCGCAACCCCGCGCTGACCGCAATACCGATAAAGGCATGGCCGTCACCATCGGCCGCATCCGCCCGTGCAATATTTTTCATGTCCGCTTCGCTCTCCTCTCGCACAACACCATCCGTGGCGCAGCCGGCGCGGCAATTTTGAACGCCGAACTGTTGTATAAAAAAGGCTTTATCGGTTAAATACGTACGTTGCTTTTTATATATACATCATTTATACTGAAGATAGTTAGTATTTATTCATAATTTTTTCAGTATGCCAAAACATGTTCCTAATCTTATCGGAGCGGGCGAGCTCCAGCGCAACGCCGCCACAATTATCCGGGAAGTGGCCGAAAGCGCAGAAGAAAGTTTTGTGGTTACGCGGAATGAACCAAAAATAGTCATTATGAGCATCAAACGCTACGGGGAATTAAAAGCGCTTGAAGACTTAGAATTTATTCCTCATAGAAAAACTTCTCCTCATCAGATCCGCGAATCCTTTGAGCGGACCGGACTTTATTCAAAAGCGTTCCTTGATGATCTTGAGGATGGTTTGAAAAAATCATCCCCATATTCCTGATATTATGCGTATAATCCCTCTTCGCCGAGATATAGAGGAATATATTCGTATACATGCGCTTGCGAAAAAATGGCAAAAAGCGCGCAAGCTTTTCGAGAATAATCCACGGCATCCATCCTTGAATACCGAACTTTTGGAACCGAAAGAAAATCTTCTTTACAGCTTTCGGCTGGATAAAAAATATCGGGTCATTTTTTTAGTACACGAAGATAAATCAGCGGAAATCGTGAAAATCACCAATCATTATCGGTAAAAGGATTTATTCCTATTGTTTGCCGCACCCGCAGCCAGCCATACTCCCGCCGCATTTACAAAACAGGTCATGTAAACCGGCTACCACGAGGAGGAGCGGCCAGTACTTCATAAACGTAAATTCCGGCCATACGCCGAGCGTTCCTAGAAAAAATAGGACACCAAATACAAAAAGGACAAACCCTCTGCATTTGAGTCCGCCTAACGTTCCATGCATAAATATAAGGTTAAGAAATAAGGAACTTCCAGTATTTTTTCAAGTATAGCATATTGGCTTTCCTGGTCGATTGCCTCCTCACCTATTTTTGTGGTATAATAACTTGAAAGAAATATGATTACCTTATCCACAGACTCTCTTAAAGGCTACGGCTTGAACCGGATTTTTGAGCTCATCAAAGAGGCGGGCTATGACGGCGTGGATTTGTATATTGATTCGAAAGATTTTGATACGCAAGATGCCGACTACATCAAAAAACTTATTGATGAATTCGGACTGCCGGTCGTCTCTCTTCAAACCTCGAACAATGCCACGGCAAAAAATGTCGTAGAGGCTGTGGCTATGGCAAAAAAAATCGGAACGAAAATCATCGTCGTGCAGCCACCGAAAATGTTCAATTTCAAATATATAAAGTGGCTCACGAACGAGGTGCCGAAAATCCGTCAGCGCGAGGAAATTTCCATTGCGCTGGAAAATGCTTCATCGGAGACATTCCTCGGAATTATTCCAGAACATGCGCTCAATAATTTAAATGAACTTCGAAAATTTAAACATGCCGCGCTCGACACCACGCGCGTGGCGCAGAAAAAAGACGATTTGATCCGCGTGTTCAACATTTTGCGGAAATACCTTGTACATGTGCATGTTTCCAATGTTAAAAAAGGCAAAGGCTATGCAATGCCGGATGAAGGGATTTTGCCTTTGGAAAGTTTTCTGACAAAACTGAAGCAGGAAGGTTACCGCGGGGCAATTTCTTTCAAAATCCATCCTAAATTTTTGCGCGCGGGCGATCACGAAAAAGTGCTGAAGAATTTGGCGGAGTGCAAAAAGTTTTACACGGATTATTACGTGAAGATTGAAGCGCTCCCAGGAGTACGAACGGAAAAGGAGGAAGAATAGGAAAAATATGAACGCATATAATAGAATATCCCTAATGTTTTTTAGGGTGGATTAAAAAAACCTGGTGGAGTTGACCGGATTCGAACCGGCATTTCTCGGGTGTCAAGCCAGAGTGTGTTACCGTTACGCCACAACCCCAAACTACACCAGGCGTCACCCGTATAACAGAATTAGATGAAATTTTTCTAAACTTTTTATTACAACGCAAAATCCACCGCGGCGGATTTTGCGCTTTTATCAAACAAAAATAGCCGGTTCAAATTCTATAAAAAATTTTATATTTTATTGAACCGCTGAAAAATTCGTTTTAAACAAAAAACCCTTCCTTGCGGAAGAGTTCCTGTGACACCCGAGAAGGCTGTTATGTAACAGCACTCTGACTTTCTATCTACAGAATAGCAAAATCAGTTTAAAATGCAAGCGAAAAATTCTAGTTTTATGCTGACACTGCACGACATTTCAAAAATCTACAAAAGCGATCATCAGAGCATTCACGCGCTGAAAGATATTTCGCTTGAAATTCACGAGGGTGAATTTGTCGCGCTCATGGGGCCGTCGGGTTCCGGGAAATCAACACTCCTGCAAATTATGGGCGGGCTTGATCGCCCTACGCACGGCAGCGTGTTTTTCCGCAACAAAAATATCGGCGGAATGGGAGATGCCGAGTTGAGCCGGTTCCGCGGCAGCAATATGGGATTTGTATTTCAGGATCCTCTTCTTTTGCCGCATTTAACTTTGGAGGAAAATGTCATGCTGCCCATTATATTTAGTGGTAATAGTAGTTATAGTGGTGATAGTAGTGATAGAGTGAAAAAATTACTCAAAGAAATTGGTTTGGAAAATCGCAGCCATCATAAACCATCCGAACTCTCCGGCGGACAAAAACAGCGCGCATGTATTGCCCGCGCGCTTACGCAAAATCCCTCACTCGTGCTGGCCGATGAACCGACTGGAAATCTCGACACGAAAACCGGCGCGGAAATTTTGGAACTTTTTCAGAAACTCCACAAAGGAACCTCTGAAAAACAGCATCGCGTCACCTTTGTAATAGCGACTCATGATGAACACATTGCGAAAATCGCCCAGCGGATCATTCATATCCAGGACGGAAAAATAATGAAATAACTTGCCATCTATTATATGCACATCTCCTCTTTTATCTGGAAAGATCTCACGCGCAGAACACAAGAATTGTGGCTCGTTATTCTTGGCGTCGGATTTGCCGTGTGCGCGGTTTTTATTCTGTTTGCGCTGCGCATCGGCATCGAACAAACGCTTTTTGAAGCGCAGGAAAAGAAAAATCCTCTTGCGGAAATCACTGTGTACGGCGGCAGCGGAACTTTTTTGAAATTGCTCGGCGCATCGCGGCAAAAAACACTGGATCCGCAAACGCTTCAAACATTTGAAAAACTTCCGCATGTAAAACGCGCCCTTCCGCACATGATTTATCAAAACCTAGCGAGTACGGAGGTTGAAATTCTCGGCCAAACACTCCAAACAGACACGCTTATTTTCGGGATGCCGCGCGAGGTGATTGAAAACGATCTTCCGGCAAATGAACCGTGGGAAAACGCAGAAAGCTCTGCCGGCGCAAACGCCATTCCTGTCCTTGTTTCGAGAAAACTTATTGATTTCTATAATTTATCGCTTGCGTCAGGCGCGGGTTTGCCGAATCTTTCGGAAGAAATGTTTAAGGGGAAAAATATAAAAATCTATCCTGAATATTCTTCTTTTTTTGCAAACCAAGAAAAACCAAAGAAAATTTTGAACGGACGTGTAGTGGGATTTTCCGATCGCGTGGATCTTGTAGGAATTACTGTTCCTATTGAAACAGTACGAAATTTCAATGCCAGCGAAGGAAAAATAACCGATACATATAATAAGGTATTTCTTACGCTCGATTCGCCGCGCAGCGTAGAAACCGTCAGTAAACAGCTGGAAAGCGACGGATATCGAGTCACATCGCTCCAGAAAGAATTTCAGGACGTGAGCCGCAGCCTAAAATACGTGGAAATTATCTTCTTTATATTAAGCGCCGTGATTCTTGCCGTCGCTCTATTATTGATAGGCAACACATTTTGGGCCCAACTTCTAAAACGCCGCCAAGAGTTGGGCATTTTAAGAGCCATCGGCGCCACGCGCTTTACGTTAAGCAGCATATTCTTCCTCGAAGCAATCGGAATTGGACTCATCGGAGCCCTCATTGGCATCGCGGTTGGAGAAACGGCTATTTTCACTTTTCAAAAACTTCTTATGAAAAACTTTGCGCTTGCTTCGCTTTCAATCGAGAAAATCTTCCTTGCCTCTCCAAAACTCATAATAAGCTTGTTTCTTATAACGCCGCTGCTGACTGCTCTTGCTTCCGGGATACCTATTATAGGTACCCTTAAAAAATCACCAAGAGCGTTATTTGTGAAATAAAACTATTAGATTGTCAACCCAAATTTTGATTTTGTGTTATTTTAAATTGACGCAGAAGACTTTCTGAATAAAATAGTAGAAGCATCGTATTCTGTTCTGATTGAGTTGTGAGAGGAACGGTGCAGGCTTCGACAAGCTCAGCCTGACATAATTTCCTTCACAATATTTTTCTATGCCAAAGAAAGTTAAGAAAGCAAAACCTTCAAAAGCCGCAAAAAAAGCCAAGAAGGTTATTTTAAAAAAGGCAAAAATCAAAAAGGCGCCTAAGGCTAAACCAATAAAAAAATATAAGGCGGTAAAGCCTGTAATGAAAGTTTCTAAATCAAAGAAAGCGCTTCCGGAAGGCGTAAAAGTAAAAACCGTTTCGCTCAAAGCGATCAAACCGCCAAAACTCAAAAAGACGCGAGTAGAAACATATCTTCCCGACATACAGGAAACTATTCTTACGGGCGCTAAACGCAAATTTCTACACGCTGAAGAAGAAAGCTGCAAACTTCCGAATCTTATTGAAATTCAAATTAATTCCTATCGATGGTTTTTGCAGGAAGGTATTCGCGAACTCCTCGATGAAGTTTCTCCAATCAGCGATTTCTCCGGCAAAAAACTTGAACTCCACTTCCTTGAACACTCCATCGGCGAACCGAAGTATGACCCTGAAACCTCTAAAAATAAAAACCTAACCTATGAAGCGCCTCTCAAAGTCCACGTCCAGCTCATTAATAAGGAAAGCGGCGAAATTAAAGAACAGGATGTGTTTTTGGGAGCAGTGCCGCTAATGACTGAACGCGGCACATTCATTATCAACGGCATTGAACGCGTTGTGGTGAGCCAGATCGTGCGTTCGCCGGGCGTGTTTTTCTCGCGAAATTCCACTTATCAGCACTGCCATAATGCGAAAATCATCCCCAAACGCGGGGCGTGGCTTGAAATTGAAACGGATAAAAAAGGCATTATTACCGTAAAAATCGACCGGAAGAGAAAAATCCACATTACGAGTTTGCTGCGCGTATTCGGCTATGAAACCGATAAAGATATTTTGAATCTTTTTGCCGGCGTGAATGCGAATCCTAACGTGGATTATATCCTTGCGACGCTTGAAAAGGATCCGGCAAAAACCGTTGATGAAGCCTATCAGCAAATTTACCGCAAAATCCGTCCGGGCGATCTTGCAACTCCTGAAAATGCAAAATCGCTCGTGACTTCAATGTTTTTTGATTATCGTAAATATGACATGGGCGCTGTAGCGCGTTATAAACTCAATCGGCGTTTTGAACTTTCTACGCCGAACACAAAAGAATATCACACCTTCCAGGTTTCCGATCTTGCAGAAATTCTCAAATATCTCATCCGACTGAACAACGGAGAAAAGCGTCCGGACGATATTGACCACTTGAGCAATAGACGCATTCGCGCTGTGGGAGAACTTGTACAGAATAAATTCCGCGTCGGATTGCTTCGCACTGACCGCATCGCCAAAGACCGCATGACGGTTATGGATATCGATACGGTTACGCCAACACAGCTTATAAATTCACGCCCGATCACGGCGGCGCTTCGGGAATTTTATGCAAGTTCGCAGCTTTCGCAATTTATGGATCAAACGAATCCGCTTGCAGAACTCGCCCATAAACGGCGTCTTTCGGCCATGGGCCCGGGCGGACTTTCTCGCGAACGCGCCAGCTTCGATGTACGCGACGTGCATCCTTCCCACTATGGACGCATCTGTCCGATTGCAACGCCGGAAGGACCGAACATCGGACTTGTAGTGCATCTTGCATCCTATGCGCGCGTGAATGAATACGGCTTTATTGAAACGCCGTTCTGCGAAGTTGCACACACTGCGAAGAATAATATACGGGACCTCGCAGGGCGAAAATTGAATGAAGATATAACCATCAATAAAAAATCCATTGCAAAAGCAGGCGCGGCGATCGATGAAAAATTGGCAAAAGAACTTTCAAAATACACTAAAGAAAAACCGCTTGTGAAGGTTAGGCCGTATGTCACGAACCGCGTGACTTATTTTGATGCGGACGTGGAGCGCACGATCATAATCGCTCAAGCAAATTCGGAGATAAATGAAATGGGTGAATTTGTTCAAAGCAGAATTCCGGCCCGCCACAACGGAGAACCGCAACTGGCCCACATCAACGAAATCACCCATATCGACGTTTCTCCAAAACAAATTATTTCTGAAACCACGGCGCTCATTCCGTTTTTGGAACACGATGACAATACGCGCGCTTCCATGGGATCAAACATGCAGAGACAAGCCGTATCGCTTGTGCGTCCGCAGGCGCCTGTAGTAGGAACAGGCATGGAAGAAATGGTCGCAAAAAGTTCCGGGCAAGCTGTTGTTGCGGAAGAAAATGGAACGGTTTCTTATGTCGATGCCCGTGAAATTTCCGTCATTTACGAAAGCGGCCGGAAAAAAACTTATAAACTCTATAATTATGTGCGTTCAAATCAAGCCACATGCATCAATCAGCTTGTCCGCATTACTCCCGGGCAGAAAGTAAAACGCGGCGATGTGCTGGCTGACGGCGCTGCAACAGAAAACGGCGAACTGGCGCTTGGCGCAAATCTCCTCGTCGCGTACATGTCTTGGCAAGGTTACAACTTTGAAGATGCCGTTATTATAAATGAAAAACTCGTGCGCAACGGCGTATTTGATTCGGTGCATATTGAAAATTACACCGTCGACGTGCGCGATACGAAGCTCGGGCCGGAAATAATCACGCGCGACATTCCGAACGTCGGCGAAAACCGCCTCAAAGATTTGGATGAAGAAGGAATCGTGCGCATCGGCGCAAAAGTGGAAGAAGGCGACATTCTCGTCGGTAAAATCACGCCGAAAGGCGAAACGGAACTGACTGCTGAAGAACGTTTGCTGCGAGCCATTTTCGGAGACAAAGCGCGCGACGTAAAAGACACAAGTTTGCGCATGCCCGGCGGCGCGAGCGGAAAAGTGGTGGACGTGCAAATTTTCACGCGCAAGGAAGGAGATGAATTGCCGACCGGCGTCAATAAACAAATCCGCGTTTCAGTCGCTCAAACAAGAAAAATTTCCATAGGCGACAAAGTCGCAGGACGCCACGGAAATAAAGGAATCATCTCGCTCATTGTTCCGGAAGAAAACATGCCGTATCTGCCGGACGGAACGCCAGTGGATATTATTTTAAATCCTCTCGGCGTTGCGAGCCGCATGAACATCGGCCAGATTTTGGAAACGCACCTCGGCTGGGCAGCGTCGAAAGTAGGAATAAAAATGGCATCGCCGGCCTTAAACGGCATCGCAACCGAAGAAATAATCGACATGCTCAAAAAAGCCGATCTGCCGGAAGACGGCAAAATTCAGCTTTATGACGGGCTCACCGGCGAAGCGTTCGATCATAAAACGACGGTCGGAATAACTTACATAATGAAGTTGAGCCATCTTATTGAAGATAAAATTCATGCGAGATCCGTCGGACCATATTCGCTAGTTACACAGCAGCCGCTCGGCGGAAAAGCGCAGCATGGTGGACAGCGTTTCGGAGAAATGGAAGTGTGGGCGCTCGAAGCTTACGGCGCTTCCCACACGCTGCAAGAAATGCTCACGATTAAATCCGATGACGTATTCGGCCGCGCCAAATCGTATGAATCAATCGTAAAAGGCGAACCCATTAAAAAACCGCGCACGCCGGAAAGCTTCAATGTGCTTGTGAAAGAACTTCAAAGCCTTGGACTGTCAGTAAATCTTTTAAAACTCAAGACTGATGAAATGGTCGATAAAGAACAAGAATATGTATCTGCGGAAGAGGAAATAGCGGCAGAGGAAACAAAATTGGAAAAGGAAATTCATGGAAAAATAGCCCATGATATGGCGGCGACTGTGCCGACAAAAGGCTCGCTTGAAGGTTTTGAATCAGAGGAAGAAATGAAAGCCAGCGACCTGGCTGAAAAAGCCGCAGAAGCGAAAGCGGAAAAACCATAATTTTTTATTTTATGCGGAGCATCAACAAAGTAATTCTCATCGGAAATCTCACCCGCGATCCGGAAATGCGGCGGACTCCGAATGAACAATATGTCGCTACATTCGGCATGGCGACAAATCGCGAATGGATGACGAAAGACGGCCGCAAACAAGCTTCCAGCGAATTTCATGACATTGTGTGCTGGGGACGGCTCGCCGAAATTGCGAACCAATATTTAAAAAAAGGAAAAGCGGTTTATATAGAAGGCTATTTAAAAACTCGCAGCTGGGACGATGCAAGCGGAGTAAAACGATTCCGCACGGAAATTGTCGCTGAAGAGCTCATCATGCTTGATAAACGCGCCGGCGCGGCACACGAAGAATCGCATGAAGAACCGACGAAAGGAACGCTAGACAAAATTCCGCATGAACCTGTCGAAGAACTCCAGCCAACGGTCACCATGGAAGATCCGCTGACATTGTGAATCAAACCCTCTACCCTCAACCCTAAATATCCTATGCTTCCACCTCCAAATACTCCAAACGAAACGAACGTCAATGACTTTGATGCGATTTCCGTCGGCATTGCGTCGCCGGAAGAAATGCTTTCATGGTCGCATGGCGAAGTGAAAAAACCGGAAACCATCAACTACCGCACGCAAAAACCGGAGCGCGACGGCCTTTTCTGTGAACGCATTTTCGGCCCTACAAAAAACTGGGAATGCTACTGCGGAAAATACAAACGCATCCGCTACCGCGGCGTAATTTGCGAAAAATGCGGCGTGGAAGTGACTCGTTCTTCGGTGAGGCGCGACCGCATGGGACACATTAAACTTGCGGTTCCCGTGACTCATATTTGGTATTTGAGATCTACGCCGAGCCGCATCGGCCTTCTGCTTGATTTACCGATCAAAACGCTTGAGCAAGTTGTTTATTTCGCAGCGTATATCGTCACGTTCGTTGATGAAAAGACAAAAGGCGAAGCCAAAGAACAACTCTCGCAGGAATTTAAAACTTATAAGAAAAAAATCCAGGAAGAATTCCAACAGAAACTCAAGGAAAAAGCGAAAGCTAAAAAAGGAGCGGCAGAAAAAGATGGAAAAGAATCGGCTGCGCCGGAGCGCGAAGCAGATATGGCCAGAAAAATCGAGGAACTTACCGAACAGCATAATCAAGCACGCGAGGAGCTTGAAAGCTTGAATACAGGAACCGTACTCTCTGAACTTGAATACCGCGACATGTCCATGAAATTCGGACACGTGTTTCGCGCCGGAACCGGCGCAGAATCGCTCCGCGAAATCATCGCTGCGCTCGACCTCAAAAAACTTATTGAACAGCTTCAGCAGGATTTGAAAAAAACTTCCGGCCAAAAGCAGAAAAAAATCATCAAACGCATCAAACTCGCCGGCTCGCTCCTCAAATCAGGCATGAAACCGGAATGGATGATTATGACAGTCTTGCCTGTAATCCCGCCTGACTTAAGGCCGATGGTGCAGCTTGACGGCGGCCGCTTTGCAGCGTCCGATTTGAACGATCTCTACCGCCGCGTCATTAACCGCAACAACCGTTTGAAAAAACTCATGTCCATCGGCGCGCCGGAAGTCATTTGCCGCAATGAAAAACGCATGCTCCAAGAAGCGGTTGATACTCTCCTTAATAACAGCGCGCGTGCCGGGAAAACCGTATTTAACACTGGCGATAAACGCAAGCTGCGTTCGCTTTCCGACATGCTCAAAGGAAAACAGGGCCGATTCCGCCAAAATCTCCTCGGCAAACGCGTGGATTATTCCGGAAGAAGCGTCATCGTCGTCGGTCCGCGTCTCAAGCTCCACCAATGCGGTCTGCCAAAAACAATGGCGCTCGAACTTTTCCGGCCGTTCGTTATAGGACGGCTTATTCGGGACGGCTATGCTCACAATATTAAAAATGCTGAAAAATTAATCTCGGCGAATAGAAAAGAAGTATGGGATATTTTGGAAGACGTTACGAAAGATCATTATGTGCTTTTGAACCGCGCGCCGACGCTTCACCGTCTTGGAATCCAGGCGTTCCAACCGATTCTAGTCGAAGGAAAAGCCATTCAAATCCATCCGCTTGTGTGCGCGGCATTTAATGCTGACTTTGACGGGGACCAAATGGCAGTGCACGTTCCTCTTTCTGCTCAAGCCCAGCGCGAAGCAAAAGAACTTATAGCTTCGAATCGAAATCTTCTAAAACCTTCGGCCGGGGAACCGATTATCACTCCAAGCCAGGATATGATTTTAGGCTGTTATTACCTCACAAAACTCGTTACCGGAAGAAAAGGCGAAGGCATGATTTTTACGGATATGAATGAAGCGATCGGCGCGCAGCGTCTGAATCATGTTGATTTACAGGCTGCCATAAAAACTCGGATTGCTAATGCTCAAGGCGGCCTTGACCTTATCGAAACAACTGTCGGCCGTCTCATTTTCAACAGCTTCCTGCCGAAAGAAATCGGATTTTTGAATAAAGCCATGGATAAAAAAGAACTCACCGAGCTAATTGCGCTTTCCTATAATGTATGCGGTTCTGAAATTACGGCGCGCATGGCGGATGAAATCAAGCGTATCGGATTTAAATTTGCGACAAAATCCGGACTGACTATCGCCGCAACGGACATGGTGGTGCCGAAAGAAAAAGAAAAAATCATTGAAGAAGCTTCTGAAGTCATCAAAAAAATTAACAGCCAATATTGGAAAGGCCTTGTAACTGACGAGGAACGCTATGTCCATACTATTAAAGTTTGGACGAATGCAAAATCGCTTGTTACCGACGCCATGGTGCATGCGATCACCGAAGAAAATGATCTTCACTACATGATCAACTCCGGCGCACGCGGAAACTGGGGTCAAGTTACGCAGCTTTGCGGCATGAAAGGCCTTGTGGCGAATCCTGCCGGCCGCACGATTGAACTGCCGATCAAATCAAATCTAAAAGAAGGATTTACCATTTTGGAATACTTTATTGCCACGCACGGCGGACGCAAAGGAAAATCAGACACGGCTCTTAAAACGGCTGAAGCAGGCTACCTTACGCGGCGTCTCGTGGATGCGGTGCAAGATATCATCATTAAAAATATAGAATGCGATTCAAAAGAATTTACAGTTATCTACCGCAAAGATTCCCAGTATTTCGGCGGAGAAAGTTTTGAAAAAAGAGTTCACGGACGCGTACTTGCGGAACCGGTCGTCGATCCGAAAACCGGCGAGGTGCTCGTAAAAGAAGGCTCTGAAATCGACAAAACAATCACCGACCTTCTCTTGCAGCGCAATATCCACCAAGTCAGCATACGTTCCATTGTGACATGCAGATCGGAAAACGGCATATGCCAGCATTGTTACGGCCGCGATCTTGGAACCAATCGCACTGCTGAAGTGGGAACCGCCGTTGGCATTATTGCAGCGCAATCAATCGGCGAGCCCGGAACGCAGCTCACCATGCGTACATTCCATATGGGCGGCGTGGCAGAAGGACAAGACATCACCCAAGGCCTTACGCGTGTTGAAGAATTATTTGAGGCGCGCGCGCCGAAGTCGCCGGCGATTCTTGCGGAAATCGACGGAACCGTAAAAATCCACCGGAAAGGCTTACAAACGGAAATTTCACTAATGTCGGATGGGCCGGTTGAACGCGTGTATTTCCTCGATACGGCCGATCAAATTCTTGTGAAGGTCGGCGAGAAAGTGAAGGAAAAACAGACGCTTGCAAAATCGACGCAATATAAAAATGTCGTGCGCGCGGAAGAAAACGGCACGGTTGCGGCGATCACGGAAAATAAAATTTCCATAATGAGCAACGGGCCGGTTGAAAAAATCTATCATATTCCATTCGGGAAAAGCTTGAAGATCAACAGCGGTAAAACGGTGAAAAAAGGAGATGCGCTCACGTCCGGGCACCTTAATCTCCGCGAACTCCTTCATCTTACAAACATTCAAACTGTACTCCGATATATTGTTGCGGAAGTGCAGAGCATCTATGCTTCACAAGGTCAGAATATCAATGATAAACATATTGAAATCATTGCGCGGCAGATGCTTTCAAAAGCCAGATTGATTGATCCCGGAGACAGCGGTTTTCTGCCCGGCGAAGTGACAAGTGTGCTTACTATAGAACAAACAAATCACAAACTTACTTCTCATAAGAAAAAACCCGCCACGTATGAACGCCTCCTTCTCGGCCTTACGAGAATCGCGCTCTATACGGATTCATGGCTTTCTGCTGCGAGTTTCCAAGAAACTATTCGCGTGCTTGTGGAAGCTTCCACAACGCGGCGCGTTGATCTCTTGCAGGGGCTGAAAGAAAACGTTATCATCGGCAAGCTTATCCCGACTGGCGAAACTTATCGCCGACGTCACCCGGAAGCGTTGAAAGCTTAGGTTCCCTAATATATTTATTTTTAATAAAAGGCTCCGCTCGGCATCGCCGGGCAATGCCTCGCTACGCCTGATGCCAACCATCAATCAACTCGTCCGAAAACCCAGAAGGAATCAGAAGAAAAAATCCAAGGCGCCGGTGCTCCAATTTGGATGGAATTCTCTCAAAAATCGGCATACGCCGCTCCCGTCTCCAATTAAACGCGGCGTCTGCACCGCGGCGGACGCGTAAAAGATTTGCCTGGCGTTCGATACCATATTATTCGCGGCCTTCTCGACACCCAGGGCGTTTCAGCCCGCCGAAGAGGAAGGTCGCAATATGGAGCAAAGAGGCCGAAGTAATACAATACTCTCTTAATTTATATAAAGCGCTCGCTGCGCTCGCGTGATGAAAAAATCCACTTACATTCCAGACGGTTCCACTCCCCTTCTCGAGCGATTCATCAATACGATGATGATGAGGGGCAAAAAATCCGTGTCGCGCAGAATCCTGCACGATGCGTTTATTGAAATCGGGAAAGTGGGCGCGCAGGGACAGGATCCGGAACGCGTATTTGAAAAAGCCATAGAAAACGTAAAACCGTCTATGGAAGTAAAACCAAAACGCATCGGCGGAGCCGTATATCAAATTCCGGTTGAAGTAAAATCAAACCGCCAAGTTTCTCTCGCATTCCGCTGGATTATTGCTGCGGCCCGCGGCGTAAAAGGAAAGCCAATGGCAAAAAAACTTTCTTCCGTTTTATTGGAAGCTGCCGCGGGCGCCGGCCCGGCAGTGAAAAAACGCGACGACGTGCATCGCATGGCGCAAGCAAACAAAGCGTTCGCGCACTTCGCAAAATACTAGGCCTGTGCACACAAAATTTTTACAGATTGGACTTTTTAATAGTATTTGCTATTATTAAAATAATCATATATACTAGTATTAACGCTATGAATATTCCTCCCAGAACAGCTTCCATCACAGAACTCCGTCAAAATGCCACACGGCTCTTGCACGAAGTAGAAGAAACGCGCGAGCCGGTTTTCATCCTTCAAAACAGCAAAAAGGCCGGCGTACTGCTGGATGAGAAAACTTTTGAGAAACTCCTAAAATCTCATATGCAGAGGCGCGACGGTGAATTCGAAGAAATTCAGGATGAAAAAACGGAACACTATTTCGGCAAAGGAAAGGGAATATTCGGCGATGGACTCAAATTTCAAAAAAAAAGTCGGGCGGAGTGGAAATAAGAATTATGTAAATCCATATGTATCTCCTTGATTCAAATATTTTGATTTATTATCTGGAAGGAAGAAAGGAGGTCCGCGATTTTGTAAAAATGCAAAAATCTTCCAGGGCCTCGATTCCCGTCATCAGCGTAACCGAATTACTGGCAAAAGCGGATCTCACCAAAAAACAACTCACTTTTCTGCAATCGTTCTTGGATAATTTTTCTATTGTAAGCTTTGATATGCGCGCTGCACAAGAAGCCGCGCGTTTTAAGAGAACATATAAACTGCTCTTTCCGGATGCCGTGCTGGCTGGAACGGCACATCTGTTAAAGCTGCCGCTTGTTACGAGAGACAAACATTTTGCAAAAATTCGCGAATTGAAAATCATAGATCCGTTTTCGATCTAGGAGCTATTCAGAAACGCCTCCTGAAACGCCTTGCTTGACTTCATAAATGCTATCCTTATAATACACGAGGCAATTTTAAAGATTGCTTTTTATGGCTGAAGATTTACGCCTCACTCGAAACATCGGCATCATCGCCCACATCGATGCCGGCAAAACAACGACCACCGAACGCGTACTTTTTTATACCGGCAAAAAACATAAAATCGGCGAGGTTCACGAAGGCGCTGCGGAAATGGATTGGATGGAACAGGAAAAAGAACGCGGCATCACGATCACGGCTGCGGCGACCACATGCTATTGGCAGCCTACGGTCGGCGGCGAAAAATACCGCTTTAATATCATTGATACTCCCGGCCACGTAGATTTTACCGTCGAAGTGGAACGGAGTTTGCGCGTACTAGATGGTGGCGTTGTCGTATTTGACGGCTCGCAAGGCGTGGAACCTCAATCCGAAACAGTATGGCGGCAGGCTGATAAATACGGCGTTCCACGATGCGCTTTCGTGAACAAAATGGATAAAACCGGCGCGGATTTTTACATGAGCCTCGACTCCATTCATAAACGCCTTTCCAGAAATGCGGTGGCGATTCAGCTACCCATAGGTTTTGAGTCAAGCTTTAGCGGCGTAGTTGATCTCATCCGCCGAAAAGCATTCAAATTTGAAGGAGAAAATGGAGAAAAAATCATCGAAATTCCTGTTCCGGACGACATGAAAGATCAAGTTGAAGAATACCGCCACAAAATTTTGGAAAAAGCCGCGGAGTTTGATGATGCGCTCATGGAAAAATATGTGGAAGGCAAAGAAATGACGGAAGAAGAAATTCATCGCGGCCTTCGCAGCGGAACCGTGAAAGGCCAAGTTTATCCGGTGTTCTGCGGAAGTTCCCTTAAAAATATCGGCGTGCAACTCGTGCTCGACGCTGTTTGTTTTTATCTTCCGTCTCCGCTTGAACTGCCGCCCGTGAAAGGCTTTAATCCGCGGAGCGGCAAAGAAGAAGAAAGACATTCTGATCCAAAAGAACCATTCACGGCGCTGGCTTTTAAAATCGCCACGGATCCTTTTGTGGGAAAATTGGCGTTCTTCCGCGTATATTCCGGCTGCATGGAAACAGGCAGTTACGTTTACAACACTACGAGCGAGCAAAAAGAACGCGTCGGCCGCATGGTGCGCTTGCATGCGAATCATCGCGAGGAAATCAAAGAAGTTCAAGCTGGCGATATCGCGGCGCTCATCGGTCCAAAACAAACTTTCACTGGCGATACGCTGTGCGATCCGGACCATCCGATTGTGCTCGAAGCCATTGAATTTCCGGATCCCGTCATTTCCATCGCCATTGAACCGAAGACCAAGGCTGATCAGGAAAAAATGGGCATTGCGCTTCAAAAATTGTCTGAAGAAGATCCGACTTTCCAAGTAAAAAGCAATGAAGAAACAGGCCAAACGATTATTTCCGGCATGGGCGAACTGCATCTCGATATCATTGTCGACCGCATGAAGCGGGAATTTAAAGTTGAGGCTAATGTCGGCACGCCGCAGGTGGCTTATAAAGAAACTATTGCGCGCGAAGCCGAAGGAGAAGAAAAATATGTCAAACAAACCGGCGGCCACGGACAATACGGCCATGTATTGTTACGAGTTCGTCCTCTGGAGCGCGGAAAAGGATATGAATTTGTGGATAAAATTGTCGGCGGAAGAATTCCGAGAGAATTTATTCCGGCGGTTGATAAAGGTATCAAAGAAGCGCTCACTCGCGGCGTTGTAGCCGGTTATCCTCTTGTTGATATTCAAGTTGAACTTTACGACGGCAGCTATCACGATGTTGACTCATCCGAACTCGCCTTTAAAATCGCCGGGTCGCTCGCATTCCAGCAAGCTGCAAAGCGCGGCGATGCGCATCTTCTTGAACCGATTATGAATGTGGAAGTTGTGACGCCGGAGGATTTCTTTGGCGATGTAATGGGTAATTTGAGTTCGCGGCGCGGGCAGATTTATGAAAGCGGCGATCGAGGCATGGCGAAATATATCAAGGCATACGTGCCGCTTGCGGAAATGTTCGGCTATGCAACGGATTTACGAAGCATGACTCAAGGCCGGGCGGCCTATACCATGGAATTCGGCCATTATGAAAAAGTGCCGAATAATATTGCAGAAAAGATTAAGGAGGCCCGCGGAACAGGAACGGCGAGAGCAAAATAAGGTGTAATCAATATGGCTTGCAAAAGCTCATTTCTTCCTTTAGAATCACCCTCGCGTCAATTCATAATTCTTTAATTTTCATATTATGGCAGATCAAGTTAAGTTCGAACGGGACAAACCTCACGTAAACGTCGGCACCATCGGTCACGTGGATCATGGAAAAACCACGCTCACAGCAGCCATCACTATGGTATGCGCGGCAAAATGGCCGGGTCCATCAAACAAGCCGGTGAAATACGATCAAATTGATAACGCGCCGGAAGAAAAAGAACGCGGCATTACCATTGCAACTTCCCATCAGGAATATGCAACGCCAAACCGCCATTACGCGCACGTCGACTGTCCGGGCCATGCCGACTATATTAAGAATATGATTACCGGCGCCGCTCAAATGGATGGCGCTGTTCTTGTGGTATCTGCTGCAGACGGACCAATGCCGCAGACGCGCGAACATCTTCTGCTTGCCCGCCAAGTGAACGTTCCGTACATCATCGTATTCATGAATAAAATGGATATGGCGGATCCGGATATTGCGCAGCTTACGGAAATGGAAATCCGCGAACTTCTTACAAAATACGGATTCCCTGGCGATAAAACGCCGATTATAAAAGGATCAGCACTCAAAGCTATGGAAAATCCTAATGATCCCGAAGCTTCAAAACCAATCCTCGAACTTCTTGAACAGCTTGATAAATACATTCCTGTTCCGGAACGTCCGCTCGCAAAACCATTCCTTATGCCTGTGGAAGACGTATTTTCCATCAAAGGCCGCGGAACAGTTGCGACCGGAAGAGTGGAGCAGGGCGTGGTAAAAATTAATGAAGAAATTGAAATTGTCGGAATCAAAGCCACGCGTAAAACCGTGGTTACCGGCGTGGAAATGTTTAAAAAACTTCTTGATCAAGGTCAAGCCGGAGACAATATCGGCGTGCTGCTGCGCGGCATTGAAAAAGAAGAAATTGAACGCGGCCAAGTCCTTTGCAAACCGGGCAGCATTAAACCGCATACGAAGTTTGAATCCCAAGTTTATGTGCTGACGAAGGAAGAAGGCGGCCGACATACCCCGTTCTTTAAAGGCTACAAACCGCAATTTTATATGCGGACTACGGATGTGACCGGAGATGTGGAGCTTCCGGCCGGAGCAGAAATGGTTATGCCCGGCGACACTGTAAAACTTGTTGTTACTCTCGGCGTGCCGATTGCCATGGATGAAGGACTTCGGTTTGCCATCCGCGAAGGAGGCAAAACCGTGGGCGCGGGTGCAGTAACAAAAATTATAGAATAGTTATTTTATAAAACGCTCACTGCGTTCGCGTGATGGCCGTATCAGCTCAAAAAATCCGCATCAAGATTAAGGCATTTGATCATAAAGTCGCGGACGAATCTACAAAACTTATCATTGATACGGCAGAAAAGAGCGGAGCTATTGTGGCAGGCCCGATTCCCCTTCCGACGCGCATTGAAAAATTCACTGTGAACCGCTCTACGTTCGTTCACAAAAACAGCCGCGAGCAATTTGAGATGCGCACGCATAAACGCTTGATTGATATTACAGAATCGACTCCAAAAACGATCGATGCGCTTTCGAGCTTAAGTCTTCCTGCCGGCGTGGACATTGAAATTAAAATGATTACGCCGGAACTGCCGAAACAAGCAGGCGAGCGCGCATAAGCGCGAGCCTTTAAAAAGTACCGATAAAAGCTACTAAATCATCCGTTGTCTTGCATGCTTCGAATCCAGCCATCCACTCATCCATCATAAAGTTTTCAGCCGGGATAGAGACAAATTTTCCGAGAAGAACTTCCAGCCATTGTTCTTTATTATATAAAGATTTTTCTTTGAACTTTTCTCCAGGAGTTACTCTCTTAAACGTCTCATAATATTTAGTCACAAATGCCACAAATTGTTTACCGGCTTCAGTACCGGTTCCAAACCTATTGAGAACCGCTTGATATCTTGCAAGACTTTTTGCATGCATGATGCGATCTTGCAAAGACATTCCTCCTTGCGGAGCTTCATAAAATCTCTTGGCTAAAACATCGCCTCTGCCTTGAGATCCTCTCTGTCCAGCCCACGGCAACTTATCTAAACCGACACCCGGCGCAATATCAGCAGTAAGAAGTTCAAGGAGTTCTGCAACCGATCTGGCGTCTTGTGACGCATAGGCCGCATTAATCAACTCGCCAAGCAATGCAATAGCGCCAATAGAACGATGTAAAACAGCTTCTTCAAAATTAGGATCGCTTGCATCCGGGATAAGTTTACCTGCATCGGCAAGCATCTTTGCCAATCTTTCCTTTGAAACCCAAGGGCTTATTTTTCCAGGGATATAACCTGTTTCAGCTACCTCTCCTGTACCCGCGGCTAATTTTAACCTAGCTCCTATCAGACCGGCCCTAAAAAGTTCCACAACACGCGCTTGCACTTCAGGTATACGTCCTTCAAGATCAACCGGAAATAAAGGACCGCGTTTTTGACCATCCCCCTTTAAAGCTTCCTCGACTTCATTGATATCGAGATAAAGTCCCTGCATACCAGTGGTCTCCGGATCAAAGAGTTTTGCCTTTTCATTAGCCATAAAATAAATTGGTTAAAAATCAAGAATGCATTATATTGAGGTTGCGGTATTTTGTCAAGGGAAAGTAGGCAAATCAATGGAGCGAATCTATCGAAGCATTGACTTTAAGATGAGCGATCTGTAGTTTTCCTCTGCGAGGTCGAGCCATAGCGAGGCTAAGTAAATAGTGCATCTCCTTTCAAGGGAAAATTCGCTAAAAAGCACGTTAGCATGTAATCTCGGGCGCCCCCATAAAAAGGGCTTTAAGTCCTGATGTTGCAGGAGGAATTTATACTCCCTAACCCATACTCCTATGCCAGGTCTCCTAGGCCGAAAACTCGGCATGACCCGTATATTCCAAGACGATGGCTCTGTGATCCCGGTTACTCTGATTTCCTGTCCACCTTCCACGGTGACACAGATAAAAACAGTTGTGACTGACGGATATCCGGCGATAGTCCTTGGTTTTGATGCATTAAAGAAGCCGCGCAAGACGAAGAAATACCGCGCGCTTCGAGAATTCCGCGTTGAAAAACCTGAAGAGTATAAAAACGGCGACCAAGTCACTGTTGAAAAATTGAAGGAGATAAAAGAGGTATTCATAAGCGCAATTTCAAAAGGAAAAGGCTTTGCGGGCTTCATTAAAAGGCATCACTTTTCATCCGGACCAGGCAGCCATGGAAGCCACCACAAACGGGAACCTGGCTCTATTGGGGCCCGTTCCAAGCCGGGCCGCATCCATAAAGGGAAAAAGATGGCCGGCCACATGGGCTTTGAGCGAGTTAGCCTGAAGCACGTTCCTCTCATAGATGTAAATCCGGAAAAAAATCTCCTGGCAATAAAAGGCCAAGTGCCGGGGCCAAAAGGCGGCCTCGTAGAAATACGTTATTAGCAATCAATAGGCGTTATGAAAATTCCATTGTATTCACAAGACGGCTCGAAAAAAGGAGAAATTGCGGCTCCGGAAAAAATCTTTGGAGTAAAAGCCAATAAAGCTCTCATTCACAAGATTCTTGTTCGGCAATTATCGAACGCAAGGCATCCGATTGCGCATACGCTAACAAAAGGCGAAGTTCGCGGTGGAGGAAAAAAGCCGCATGCGCAAAAACACACCGGGCGGGCAAGACAAGGATCGTCCACGAATCCTCACATGCGCGGCGGCGGCGTGGCGTTCGGCCCGCGAAATGTGAGAAATTTTGAGCTGCGTGCGCCGAAAAAAGAACGCCGCATTGCGCTTTTCGGAGTTCTTTCCGACAAATTGCAAAACGGACATGTGGCCGCGCTTGAAGGATACACCGCAGCGGATCCGCCGAAAACAAAGGCGTTTGCGACCATGCTCAAAAAACTGCCTTTTGAAAAAACCGTTTTGTTTGTCCTCGCCGGCAAAGACGGGGCCGTTACGCGCTCGAGCCGCAACATTTCTAAAGTAAAAACTATTCTCGTAAATTATTTAAATCTCAACGATGTTCTGAAATATCAGGATGTCGTCTTTTTTAAAGAGGCTCTGCCAAAAATCGAAGAAATTTTTAAGCTCTAATATGAAAACATTTGATGTTTTTTTACGGCCGGTGATTACTGAAAAAGCCACGGATAATGAAAAAGACGGCAAATATCAATTTTTCGTCCGCAAGGATGTTACGAAAATTGACATTAAAGAAGCTTTCGAAAAACTCTACGGGGTTGTGGTTACAAAAGTGAATATTATGCGCACAGCTTCAAAAAGCCGGGCCGGCAGGATCCGCAGGCCGGTAATGAAAAAAGCAGAATTTAAAAAAGTAATCATTACAACGAAAGGCAGAAAAACCCTCGACGTGATGAAACCAAAGATGAAAGTATAAATTCTTTATGCCGCTCAAAAAATTCAAACCAGTTACTCCGGGCCAGCGATTCCGCATCAGCCTGACCTACGAAGAGCTCACAAAACACCGTCCTGAAAAACGGCTGCGCAAACGCATCCAAAAACATGCCGGCCGAAACAATCAAGGGCGGCTCACTGTGCGCCATCGCGGCGGAGGAAATAAAGTGCTTTACCGGCTTATTGATTTCAGACATACGAAAAAAATCGGCATACCCGGAAAAGTTGCGGCGATCGAATATGATCCTTTCCGCACGTGTTTCATCATGCTTGTGATCTACGCGGATGGCGAAAAACTTTATCATATTGCGCCTGACGGAATAAAAGTCGGCGCCCAAATTCTCACAAAAGAGAAAGCGAAAATCCGTATCGGCAACAGACTCCAGCTCCAAAATATTCCGATTGGATTTGAAATCCACAATCTTGAATTGATTCCTGGAAAAGGCGGCCAAATCATCCGTTCAGCCGGATCGAGCGCGCGTCTTATTTCTCTGGAAGGCACTTACGCCCAGGTCGAATTGCCTTCAAAGGAAATTCGATTTGTGCGCAAGGATTGTTATGCTACGGTGGGCCGCGTGAGCAATCCTGATCATAATCTCATTTCGCTCGGAAAGGCCGGGCGAGCGCGGTGGAAGGGGCTGCGACCGGAAGTTCAGGGAAAAGCCATGAATCCGGTTGATCATCCTCACGGCGGAGGCGAAGGCGGAACAAAAATCGGCCTTGTGCATCCAAAAACGCCATGGGGCGCACCGGCGCTTGGATTTAAAACGCGCAAACGGAATAAATGGACAAGCCGCTTTATTATTAAAACGAGAAAAGGCAAACAATTAATAAAAACGGAATAAACTATGTCACACCGCAGTTCAAAAAAAGGCCCATACATTGATGCAAAACTTCTGAAAAAAGTTCAGATGATGAATGCAAGCGGCCAGAAAAAAATCGTGAAAACGTGGGCGCGTGCCTGTCAAATTCCGCCGGAATTTGTCGGACACACGTTCGGCGTACACAATGGCAATAAGCATATTCCGGTTTTTATAAGCGAAAATATGGTCGGCCATCGGCTCGGTGAATTCTCTCCGACCCGCAAATTTAAAGGCCATGGCGGACGCTTGGCTCGCGAAGTCGGGGCAACTTCCGGAGGCACTGAAGGAGCAGCTGCAGCGTCGGGCGCAGCCGGAGCGCCAGCCGCAGGAACAGCGCCAGCCGCAGCACCGGCCGCTAAGGCTGCACCAAAGTAATTCAATCCTTCCTTAATTTATAAAAAGCGCTCGCTGCGCTCGCGTACTAATGCGTTCAATTCGTCGCCATCTCCGAATCTCCTCCAAAAAGGTCAACCTCGTAGCTGACCTTGTGCGAGGAAAACCAGTGGAAGCTGCAATAAATTTTCTACGCTTCACACCAAAACGAAGCGCAAAACCCCTTATGGAAGCGATTAAATCCGCATCGGCAAATGCAGTGCAAAATTTTAAACAGCAGCAAAAAGATCTCTATATCAGCAAAATAATTATTAATGAAGGAGCAACGCTGAAACGCCACCGGCCAGTATCGCGCGGCCGCACTCATCCAATCCGCAAACGCACTTCCCACATTACCGTGGAATTGGGAGTGCAAACTAAATCTCCAAAAACCGCGAAGAAAACCCTCAACCCTAAATCCTAAACCCTCAACCCTAAATCCTTTATGGGCTCAAAAGTACATCCTATAGGTCTTCGCATCGGCATTAATCGCACTTGGGATTCCAAGTGGTTCGCGACAAAACGCTCGTATGCAAAAATCCTCCACAACGACATTAAAATCCGCAAGGTAATCCTTGAAAAATTAAAGGAAGCCGGCGTATCGCAAATTGAAATTCTGCGTAATGCCAATCAAGTAACTATCAATATCCACACATCGCGGCCAGGAATCGTTATCGGCAGCCAAGGTGCGGCAATCGAAACGCTCCGGCGGGAACTTGAATCTAAATTCCATGAAAAATTCAATTTGAATATCAAGGAAATTAAAAAGCCTTATCAGGATGCGGCGATTCTTGCAGAGCTGGTCGGAAAACAAGTCGAGAAACGCATTCCATACAGACGCGCATGCAAAATGTCCATTGAACGCTCTATGGAATCCGGCGCAAAAGGCGTAAAAATCAACGTTGCCGGACGCTTGAACGGAGTTGAAATCGCTCGGAGTGAATTTTTTGCAGCGGGAAAAATTCCGCTTCAAACCCTTCGTTCCGATATTGATTACGCTTACTTCCGCGCTATGACGACTTACGGAACCATAGGCGTAAAAGTTTGGATTTATAAAGGCGAGATATTTTAATCTATTATGTTCCAGCCGGCAAAAACCAAGTACAGAAAATGGCACCGCAGACGCAATCGGCAGTATGGCGTTGCTACGTCCGGAACAGAACTCACTTTTGGTTCCTACGGCCTTAAAGCTACAACGGGCGGCGAAATGAATTCCCGCCAGCTGGAAGCTGCCAGAAAAGCCGTAGCACACTGCCTCAAGCGCGGAGGAAAAATCTGGATACGCATTTTTCCACATCAACCGATTACACGCAAAGCTGCTGAAGTGCCTATGGGCTCCGGAAAAGGAACTGTTGAATTCTATGTCGCTCAAGTAAAAAGAGGCCATGTGCTCATAGAAATGGAAGGCGTCCCGGAAGCCACTGCCCGCGAAGCCCTCTATCTCGCAAAAAGCAAACTGCCTGTTCGCTCCCGCTTCGTACTCTCCCACCATTAAAACTACTCTCATGGTCTCCACAGATGAACTCCAAAAAATGACTGAAAAAGAACTGGAAGAAGAACTCCGGAAGTCCGGTCTTGATCTCTTGAAGCTTCGGCTCGGCGTCGCCTCGAGGCAAACAAAGGAAACATCGAAGCTAAAACTCTTGCGTAAATATATCGCGCGTATTAAAACCTTAAAGCGCATGCTCAAAATCGAGCAAATTAAAGAAAATCCCACAAGCGCCGTAACCAAATAATTCTATGAGAACGAAAACAGGAATTGTCGTCAGTAACAAAATGAAAAACACCGTCGTGGTGCGCGTTGAATTCAAAAAAGCGCATCAAAAGTATAAAAAACTCATGCGCGTGTCGAAAAAATTCTATGCGGACGATCCGGAAAATAAGTATAAAGAAGGTGATTCCATTACAATTTATGAAACGAGACCGCTTTCGAAATTGAAGCGGTGGACGGTGACAGAACCGACGAAAAGTTCTGAATAAATTTTTTATTTTATAAGAGGCTCCGTTCGGCGAAGCCTCACTACGCCTTGTGATCCAACAAGTTACCAGACTCATCGTGGCAGATAATTCGGGCGCCAAGCTCGTAAAATGCATAAAAGTGCTCGGCGGCTCTAAACGCCGGTATGCCACAGTGGGAGATGTCATCGTTGTCTCGGTGAAAGAGGCTCTCCCGCGCGGACAGGTTCGCAAAAAAACCATCGAACGCGCCGTGATCGTGCGGACCCGCAAAGAAGTGCGCCGAAAAGACGGCTCCTATATACGCTTTGATGACAATGCCTGTGTGATTGTGAGCAAAGAAGGCGAACCGAAAGGAACGCGCGTGTTCGGACCAATTGCACGCGAACTCCGCGAACGCGGCTTCCAAAAAATTGTATCTTTAGCCCCTGAAGTATTATAAATATATGAAACTTAGAATCGATGACAATGTGCTTGTGACGACCGGAAAATACCGCGGTAAAACGGGAAAAATCATGCGTATCTCGGAAAAAACCAATCGTGTGGTTGTTGAAAAAGTCAATATCCGCACGCAGCATGTTAAAAAACGCCAAGGCCAAGCTGGGCAAAAAATCCACTATGAAGCTCCGTTTGATGCTTCCAATGTCATTGTTATATGCCCGCACTGTTCAAAAATTACCCGCGTTTCCTTCATACGGCTCAAAACCGGAAAAAAACAGCGTGTATGTAAAAAATGCTCGCAAAGTTTGGATAAGCCGGTAGAAAGGAAACGGACGAAGAAAAAGTAAATTTATTTCTATAAAGCGCTCGCTGCGCTCGCGTGATGCATAAATCATTACAACAAGTTTACAGGGAAGAAATCGTGCCGAAGCTGAAAGAAGCGCTGAAGGTAACTAATCTTCATGCAGTTCCGCGCCTCAAGGCCGTGCGAATCAACGTCGGTATCGGCAGCTATGTTGCGCAAGGAAAAGATCATGAAGATATTGTAAAAAACGTAACATTTATCACGGGCCAAAAACCGGTCGTAACGCATTCACGAAAAGCTATTTCGAATTTCAAGCTGAAACTCAATATGCCTTCCGGCGTGGTGGTGACCCTCCGCGGAAAACGGATGTATGATTTTCTTTCAAAACTCATTAATGTTGTGTTTCCGCGGATTCGGGATTTCCGCGGTATTTCCAAAAAATCTTTTGACGGCCGCGGAAATTATTCCATCGGCATCCGCGAGCATACGGTTTTCCCGGAAATCCAAACAGAGGATGTCAGTAAAATCCACGGCATTCAAATTACAGTGCAGACTGATGCCAATGATGATAAAAAAGCTTACGCGCTTCTAAAAGCCCTGGGCTTCCCATTTAAGAAATAATTATCCACTAACTCTATGGCTCGAAAAGCACTCAAAGTAAAACAGCTCCGCGTGAAAGAAAAATTCTTCAGCGCACTCGCGGCTGGAAAAAAACCGGAGAACTCCACAAAACTGTATAATCGCTGCGGCCTGTGCGGAAGAGTCGGCGGCTATATGAGAAGATTTAACCTCTGCCGCATTTGCTTCCGTGAACTCGCCAGCCGCGGCCTCATTACAGGCGTCACAAAAAGTTCTTGGTAGAACACATTATCCCCCGCTCTTATGATGACAGATCCAATTGCCGATTTTCTCACCCGCATTCGAAACGCAAGCCATGCCAGACGCGGACAGCTCACGGTTCGCGCATCGCGCATGACAAAAGCGATTTCAGAACTTCTCACTTCAAAACGCTTTCTTGAAGGATTTGAAGAAGTTACTGACGGCAACACCCGCGAACTTGCTATTCGATTGCGCGTTGACCGCGACCCGTTGGAACTAAAACGCATCAGCAAGCCCGGCCAACGAATTTACGTCGGACATGACGAAATTAAACGCGTGCGAAACGGTTTGGGAATTGCGGTCATATCGACCAGTAAAGGAATTCTTTCCGGCGAAGATGCAAAAAAAGAAAAAATCGGCGGCGAATATATTTGTGAAATATATTAAGCTCATTTTATGTCAAGAATAGGCAAACAACCCATTCCAATCCCGAGCGGCGTCACCATAGATATCAAAAATGGCGCCATAACCGTAAAGGGAACCAAAGGAACTCTTCATTTCTCGCCGCATCAAAGGATGGATGTAAAAGTTGAAGGCCAGACCGTTGTTGTTGCGCGGAAAAGTGATGAAATTCTCGACCGCAGCCTGCATGGAATGACGCGCACCATTATCAGCAATATGATCCATGGAGTTTCGAAAGGATTCGCAAAACAGCTGGAGATTCAGGGCGTGGGTTATCGCGCGGCTGTGCAAGGAAAAAAACTTCAGCTTTCGCTCGGCTTCTCTCATCAAGTTGATTTTCCGGCTCCGGAAGGAATCAGTTTTGAAATCGATAAAGAGAAAAAAAATATCATTACAGTTGCCGGCATTGATAAAGTGCTTGTAGGGCAGGTTGCGGCGAACTTACGGTCTCTTCGAAAACCGGAGCCGTATAAAGGCAAAGGAATTCGATACGTTGGTGAAGCGGTAAGACGTAAAGCCGGAAAAGCAGCCACAACCGCTGCAAAAGGAGGAGCATAAATATAAATGTCAAACTCTATGAAAAACAGCAAATTAATCCGGAGGGAAGCGCGGCATCGACGCATTAGAGCACGATTAGCAGGTACAGCGAATCGGCCGCGTCTCGTCGTATTCCGAAGTCTTAAAAAGAATTATGCCCAACTTGTAGATGATGCGAGCGGAAAAGTGATCGCAGCGGCAAGCGACGGCGCGGTATCGTCAAAAACTGGAAATAAATCGCAGCGCGCCAAAACGGTAGGCGCTGAACTTGCAAAAAAGGCTCTTGAAAAAGGCATTAACGCTTGTGTTTTTGATCGCAACGGATATAAATATCATGGCCGCGTAAAAGCTCTTGCAGACGGCGCGAGAGAAGGCGGTCTTAAGTTTTAATTGGGGCAACCTATATGGAAAATCAACCTGAAACATCACCGGCTCCAGCAGCACCATCTGCAACACCATCTGCAGCGCCGCCAGTGCAACAAAAACCGCAAGGCGGCAGAGGGGGCGGACCTTCTCGTGGCGGAAGAGGAGGCAGCGGCAGAGGCGCAGGAGGAGGACGTGGCAGTGGACGCGACGGAGGCGGACGCGGAGGTCGTGGCGGCAGAGGTTCCCGAGAACCATCCGAATACGAAGAAGAAGTGCTTCAAATTGACCGCGTAACGCGCGTGGTGAAAGGCGGACGCAGACTGCGATTCAGAGCTACGGTGGTAGTCGGTAATAAAAATGGAAAAGTAGGTATTGGCATCGGCAAATCCCATGAAGTTGTCGGCGCCATTCAAAAAGCCATTCATCAAGCCAAAAAAGACCTCCTCGTCGTGCCGATGCGCAACGGAACTCTTCCTCACGAAATCTTCATAAAATTCAAAAGCGCAAGGATTCTTATGATGCCTGCTGCGCCCGGAACCGGAATTATCGCAGGCGGAGCAGTAAGAAAAATTGCTGAACTCGCCGGCATCAAAAACATGCTTAGTAAAATGTTCGGGTGCTCCAATCGCCTCACAAACGCGCAGGCAACTATGATTGCTCTGCGAAAATTAAAGCCGATTGGAAAAATTGAAAAATAATTATGATTTCTCAACATTCTCTTAGGCCGAATCCAGGATCGCGAAAACGCTCGCGTTCTTTAGGCCGCGGAGACAGCTCTGGCCACGGCTCATTTTCCGGACACGGAGGAAAAGGTCAAACTGCAAGATCCGGCGGCAACATTAAAGCAGGTTTTGAAGGAGGACAAACTCCGCTTATTCGCCGGTTGCCGAAACTCAAAGGATTTAAAAATCCAAATCGTCTCCCCTATCAAACTGTAAATGTTGAGAGTTTCAATGATTTTGAAGACGGTTCAACCGTGGATATCGTTGTGCTTTACGAAAACCGCCTTATTTCGCGGAAAAACCGGCCTGTGAAAATTCTAGGCAATGGCGAATTGACGAAAAAACTCACGATTAAAGCGGATGCATGCTCCGTAAGCGCAAAGCAAAAAATTGAGGCAAAAGGAGGAGAAGTTTTGCTACCGACTTTGCCCGCAACCAAAGCTCCTGGTAAAATAAAACAAGATGTTTAAGTACATAAGCCAAATCTGGCGCTCAAAAGATCTACGCAATAAAATCCTTTTTACTCTTGGCGCGCTTCTTGTTTTCAGGGTAACCACGCAAATCTCTATTCCGGGCGCTAACATAGACGCCATCCGGGCTATTTTTCAGCAAAATTCATTCTTCGGCATTTTTTCGGCTCTGACAGGCGGAAGCGCGGAAAATTTTTCCGTTGTTCTTATGGGGGTTTCTCCATACATCAACGCTTCCATCATTGTTCAATTGCTCACAGTCATCATTCCGAAGTGGGAAGCGCTTTCTAAAGAAGGCGAACAAGGACAAAAAATCCTCAATAAATACACACGCTGGCTAGCGCTGCCTCTCGCTTTTCTCCAATCTTACGGCACAATCCTCCTGCTAAATTCTCAATCCCAAGTACCGATTCTGGATAAT
The DNA here is from genome assembly GCA_016186205.1 of Candidatus Peregrinibacteria bacterium. Classification (GTDB taxonomy): domain Bacteria; phylum Patescibacteriota; class Gracilibacteria; order UBA1369; family UM-FILTER-53-11; genus JACPMA01. The sequence continues at coordinate 165,425 of JACPMA010000014.1, forward strand.
ATCAAAGATCCGAGTGTTATTCTTCCGGTCATGCTTACAATCACCACCGGAACCATTTGGCTTATGTGGCTCGGCGAAATTATTACCGAACGAGGTATTGGCAATGGCATTTCGCTAATCATCTTTGCGAATATCATCGCCGGCATGCCGCAAATCGTTGCGCAAAGTTTGTATTTGGGCCAAACCGATACGCAAGCGCTTATTCCTTTTATTTCAACAATTCTTTTTACGCTGATTTTGCTGGTGATCATAGTTTTGGTCACCGAAGCGGAACGGAAAATACCGATCACTTATGCCGGGCACCAATTTCAGGGACGCGGTGAACAGTCTGCTTTGCCGATCCGCATCAATCAAGCAGGCATGATTCCGATTATCTTTGCCGTGTCGCTTGTGAGTTTTCCAAATCTCATATCGAGTTTTATGCAGCGGGCAGCGACACCGTGGGTGAAAAGCATCGGCGACTTTTTGTCTGTGAATTTTGCGCCGAATTCCACTCTATATATCGTCATGTATTTTCTTTTCATAATCCTTTTCACGTATTTCTACGTCAGCATTACTTTTAATTCAAAACAGGTCGCGGAAAATATTCAAAAGCGCGGCGGCTATATTCCAGGCATAAGGCCCGGCAGCCAAACCGTGGAATATCTCGGAAAAATTTCCAACCGCTTGAATCTATTCGGCGGAACTTTTCTTGCCATGATCGCCGTAGCGCCGATTCTTCTTCAAATTTTGATGTCGGGCTCGCGGATCGGTTCTGTGCCGAGCCTTATTTCCGGCGCTGGAATGATTATCGTGGTGGGCGTGGTGCTCGAACTCGTGCGGCAGATCAATGCGCAGCTGGTTATGCATGATTACGATAAGCTCGTCTAGGGAACTTCTGTAAAACGCAGCTCTGAAAAAATCTTGTTGACAATACTATAGAATCAATTATTATCTTGTAGCTTTTATGCATAGCTACGCAAATTTTCTGAATCGCCGTCGCACAACCGCTCTCTTGAGACGGTTGCGTCGTCGTAGCTAAATTTACAAAAATAGAAAGCTATCTACGCACCCTTTCGAGAGAAATTTCAGGGGTGTTTTTTATTAACTTATTTTTTTATGACAAAACCTTCAATATTACAAATTGGCATCGTCGGAAGCGGCTATACGGCGGAAGATCTAAAAACTTTGCTCGCAAATCACCCAAATGCAAGGATAGTCGGACATCACAGTAAAACCCTCGGGCAAGAAATCGAACCAGAACCAATGGCACGGCAATGCGATGTGGTTTTCGGCTGTGGTAATGAATCAAGTTCACAGCAATTCGTGCCAGTCGTCCTCGATGCCGGGAAAAAATTCATTGATCTCGGAGGTTCTTACCGATCAAAAGATCCATCTGAAGCTTTCAAGTTATATGCAAATAGAGATGGTAAAAATCTACAGTCGGCAGTTTATGGACTCACGGAATTATTTGCTGAAAAAATTAGAAAGGCATATCTCGTTGCGAATCCAGGTTGCTACCCAACAGCCTTTTTGTTAGGAATGGCGCCATTTTTTAATCATGATCTAGTTGATACCGACCAAACAATTTCCATTACAGCTATAAGCGGATATTCAGGAAAAGGAAAATCATATAAACCAGTTGGTGGAATTCATGCTTACCATGTTGACGAACATCGACATCGGCCGGAAATGGTTCAAGCTTGTGCGCAATACGTTGGCGCGCAAATCAAACTTGCTTTCACGCCGCATGTAAATGATGATGTCGAACGGGGACTTGAAACTCATACTGTATTTACTCCAAAACACGAACTCACTCCGGAAGAAATTCATGCTATATTTTGCGATATGTACGACGGCGAATTGCTCATTCAATATTTAAGAGACATTCCGAATATCAACGATGTCGTAAAAACGAACCTCTGCCAAATTTCCGCAACTGTTCAAGCGGGAGTAATCAAAGTTATTGCTATGATTGATAATTTGCGAAAAGGAGCTGCTGCGCAAGCGGTTCAAAATATGAATCTTATGTTTGATCTTCCGAAAAATACGGGACTTTTATCTACTTATCCATCACATCTATGAAATCTCTTACGCAAATTTTTGATCTCACGGCAGAAGAAGTTTTCGGCATAGTCCGGCAAGCTTTTGTTTTTAAGGAAAAACTTGAAACCGGTGTGCGCAAAGAAAATCTTTTGGACGGCCGCGGAGTAGCTCTCGTTTTTGAAAAACCGTCCTTGCGAACAAAAGTTGCGTTTGAAGTCGCAACGACTTCTCTTGGCGGAATTCCGGTTTTTCTTTCCAGTGGACAAATTTTTGCGAGCGGCGGATATGAGCAAGGCAGGGAATCCATTCCGGATATTGCGAGAAATCTCGAACGCTTCACGGACCTTATCATCGCGAGAGTTTATCGGCACGAAACCATTCAAATTCTAGCGCAATCTATTTCAAAACCCATCATCAATGCTCTATGCGACAAACACCATCCCACGCAAGCCCTTGCTGATTTTATGACAATCATGTGGCATAAGCCCGCATGGCAAAAAATGAAAGTGGCTTTTGTCGGAGATGGAAATAATGTTGCCACTTCGCTCATGCAAATATGCGCTCTTGTCGGGATGCATTTTTCAATCGCCTCGCCGCCTGGATATGAAATTCCAAAAAATGAATGCGAAAAAGCAATTGATATGGCTAAGAAAACCGGTGTGCAGCTTGAATTTTTTACTGACCCGCGCGAAGCAGTAAAACAAGCCGATGTCGTTTATACAGACACTTTTGTATCAATGGGGCAGGAGGAAGAAACCGCGAAACGCCTTAAAGATTTTTCGGAATATCAAATCACAGATGAGCTTTTGAAAACGGCAAAATCAGATGTCATTTTTATGCACTGTTTGCCGGCGCACCGAGGCCAGGAAGTCACCGATGAAGTCATGGACGGCGCGCATTCCGTAATATTCGATCAAGCAGAATGCCGCCTCCACATCGCAAAATCCCTCTTGGCTCATTACTGCAGGATTTGACCCTCTACCCTCAACCCTATACCCTATACCCTGTTTATGGACTATGTTCTCTTCGGCATTCAGGGTTCCGGGAAAGGCACGCAGGGAAAAATCCTCGCAGAGAAACTTCATGCGGCTTACTTTGAAACCGGCGGAGAATTGCGACGGCTGGCAGCGGAAAATTCGCCACTTGGGCAGAAAGTAAAATCTATTATCGATGCCGGACATCTTGTTCCAAATGAAGTGGTGATGGAAATTGTGGAAGATTTTATAAAGCGCGCAGGCCGAACAGACACAGCTACTCCGATTATATGGGACGGCATTCCCCGCAACAAAGAACAAAACGCGAGCTTCACTTCCCTGCTCCAAAAATTCAACCGGCCGTACACCGGAATATATTTTGAACTTTCGCGCGAAGAGGCCGAAAATCGCCTACTCAAGCGCCGCATCTGCTCAAAATGCAAAACCGTTTATCCTGCCAACTATTCCAAAGCGCTTGCTTGCGAAAAATGCGGCGGCAAACTCGCCACGCGCGCTGACGATAACGCCGATTCCATCCGCACGCGCCTCGATATCTTCTTTAAAGAAACTTTGCCGATCGTAGAAAGCTGGCGCACGGCCGATAAAATATTTACGGTAAACGCCGCTCCGCCGATTACAGAAGTTACGAAAGAATTATTTTCAAGACTTTCTGTATGATCAATATCAAAACGCCGGAGGAAATTGCGGCCATGCGGGAGGGCGGAAAGATTCTCGCGGAAATTTTGCATGAGCTAGCGCTCGTCACTAAAGTCGGCATGCAAACGCAAGAACTGAACCTCAAGGCTGAAACGCTGATGGCAAAATTCGACGTCGCGCCTTCATTCAAAGGCTATCGCGGATTTCCGGCTGTCATTTGCACAAGCATAAATGAAGAGGTCGTGCATGCGATTCCCGGAAAACGCGTCCTAAAAGACGGCGATATTATTAGCATAGACGGCGGAGTAATTCATAAAGGATTTCATACGGATGCAGCAGTGACGATTATGCTTGGAAACGTAAAACCGGAAATTCGCACTTTTGTAAAAACCGTGCAGCAATCGCAAGAAAAAGCTTTTGCCGCGATAAAACCAGGCGCGCGCGTCGGCGACATAGGTTTTGCGGTTCAGCAGTGGATTGAATCGCATGGATATTCCGTGGTACGGGATTTTATCGGTCATGGCGTCGGCCAGCAGCTTCATGAAGAACCGGAAGTGCCGAATTGCGGCAAAAAAGGAAAAGGACCCGTTTTATTGCCCGGAATGGTTATAGCCATAGAACCAATCATTAATATGGGAAGTCGTTTTGTTGACATTCTTGCTGATGGTTGGACGGTAGTAACGCGCGACGGTTCAATGGCGTGCCAAGTTGAACATACCATTGCAATTACGCCATCAGGTTACGAAGTTCTCACAAAATACAACAACAACATAAACAATATATATCCGCAATAGATTTTTTGTTTTCTCTTTGCAGATAAGGTATGTTTTAGCTAATATCCCTCTGCTTCCTTAAAAAATATCATTTTACGATAAATAATGCCCAAGGGCAACAAAATTGAAGTCGACGGCGTGGTTATAGAAACTCTTCCTAGCGCTTGCTTCAAAATTAGAATAACCGATCCGAACTATCCAGAAAATTTTATCGTCCGAGGACACATCTCGGGAAAGATGCGGATGAATTACATCCGAATTATTCCTGGCGACCGCGTGAAGATTGAACTCGATCCTTACGACATCGCCAAGGGTAGAATTACCTATCGTTATAAAGAAATCGATCCGCGCCAAGGCCAACAGCAATGGCAGCGGCGCTAGGCGCTAAAAATCTAAAGGATTATGAAAGTACGCGCATCTGTAAAAACCATCTGTGATAAATGTAAAGTGATCCGCCGAAAAGGCGTGGTACGGGTTATTTGTAAAACTCCAAAGCATAAACAACGGCAGGGCTAAGAAAAAATGACTAATGACTAATTTCTAATAATCAAATGGCTCGTATTGCAGGCATCAACATTCCGGATCAAAAGCGCATTGAAGCAGGCCTTACTATGGTCTATGGCATCGGACGATCGCTTTCACGCAAAATTCTCCATGATCTCAACATTAATATGGATACGAAGGTGCGCGATCTGAATGAAGTTGATATCAATAAAATTCGCGAGTACCTTAGCAAAATTCCTGTTGAGGGTGATCTAAAAAGAAAAGTTCAACTTGATATTAAACGCCTGCAGGAAGTCGGCTGTTATCGCGGTCTGCGGCATCGCCGGCGTCTGCCGGTGCGCGGCCAACGGACAAAAACCAATGCTCGCACAAGAAAAGGACGGCGCATGACCGTGGCGAATAAAAAACAGGTAACTAAATAATTTTATGGCTGAAGAAGCAAAAAAATCCGAGCATGGAAAAAAACCAGTGGAAGAAAAGGCGGCAAAACCGGCGGAGGGCGAAGTAAAGACTGCTGCCGCTGAAGGAGAAACAGCTGCGCCTAAAAAACGCAAGAAGAAAGGCAAAAAACGTTCTGTAGTCGAAGCATACGTTCATATCCAAGCAAGCTACAACAACACAATCGTTACGGTAACCGAACCGAATGGCAATGTCGTGTGCTGGGCATCTGCCGGCGCATGCGGTTTTAAAGGAACGCGCAAGGCAACTCCATATGCAGCTTCTATTGCTGCAGAAAATGCCATGAATAAAGCAAAAGCGCTCGGCGTTGAACGTGTCCATATTTCTATTAAAGGAATAGGCGCCGGCCGAGATCAAGCGCTGCGCTCCATAAATGCAAGCGGCGTTTCTATTGAATCAATAAAAGACAGAACAGCTGTTCCTCACAATGGCTGCCGTCCTCGAAAAGCACGGAGAGTATAGCCACCATCTCTTACTATCACCACTATAACTACTATCCACTACTAATCTTATGGGTCGTTACACCGGACCAATCTGCCGTCTCTGCCGCCGCGAAGGCGTGAAGCTGTGCGATAAGCATAAGTGCGCAAGCGTACGCCGAAATTATCCGCCGGGCATGCACGGCAAAGACTCGCATGGAAAAAAATCAGACTATGCGAAACAGCTTCGCGAAAAGCAGAAAGCACGCAGAATTTTTGGCGTTTCTGAAAAGCAAATTCAGCGCTATTACAAAAAAGCCGTGGCGAGTATGGAAGAATCGGGCACTGAACTCATTCGCCAGATGGAACACCGTCTCGATAACGCCATTTTTCGATGCGGATTTGCTTCCACGCGCCGCCAAGCTCGACAGCTCGTCGCACATGGCATTTTTACGCTTAATGGAAAACGCATAAATATCCCTTCTGTTCCGCTGAAAGAAGGCGATTCATTTACCGTCAGAACAAAAAATAAATCTATGCCGCTTTTTGAACATTTTGCGCAGAAAAAAATCACTCCGCCAAAATGGCTGAAAATTGACGTGGCAAATTTAAACGGCCAAGTCATCAGCAAAGCGCAAAAAGAAGATCTTGAAGGTTCTATCGCGCCTGAAATGATTATCGAATTCTATTCCCGCTAAAAATTACTTATTACCTCTTACTCCCCCTTTTATGCATTACATCCAAGAAGAAATCGGTATTCCGAAGATTCGGATCCAGAAAATTTCCGATTATCACGCCGTATTTACCGTCAGTCCTCTGCCAACCGGCTACGGCATGACCATTGGAAATGCTTTCAGGCGAGTTCTCCTCTCTTCTTTGCCCGGCGCAGCAGTGACCGGCGTGCGAATTGACGGCATTACGTATGAATACGCCACGATAAAAGGGGTAAAAGAAAGTGTGCTCGACATTATCTTGAACCTCAAACTGCTTCAGCTGAAAAAGGCTTCTAAAGAGCCGGCGATGGCAGTGCTAAAAACGAATAAAGAAGGCGTGGTGCTTGCTAAGCACATACAATTTCCGAGCGATGTGGAGGTTTTGAATCCGGATCTTTATATTACGACGCTCGACAAAGGCGGAAAGCTCAATATGGAAATCCGCGTTGAAAAAGGCGTGGGTTATCTGCCTATCGCACAGATGCAGAAGAGCGACGATACCGCAAATATTATTCTTGTTGATGCATTTT
>JACPMA010000002.1 GCA_016186205.1 Candidatus Peregrinibacteria bacterium
AATCGATTGTCTTGGGATGAACCATTCTCCTGAAATGAAAAAACGAATGGCCATGGTTCCGCCGGGCGGTAATTTTCACAATGTTCCGAAAAAATTTCTACCAAAATGCTGGACGGAAGGAAAACACCAAGGTCAAGATACGTTTGGAAGATTGGTATTTGAAGAACCCAGCATAACCATAAGAACCAGTGCTTATAATCCGACAAAAGGCAGATATATTCATCCCAAAGAAAACAGAGGATTGAATACTCTCGAAATGGCGTCACTGCAATCTTTTCCAAAAGATTATGTGTTCGAAGGAAACCTAAAAGACGTCGGAACTCAAATCGGTAATGCCGTTCCGCCGCTGTTGGCAAAAGCGATTGGAGAATCTCTTAAGCCTTGCTTACTTGAGGCAAGGTCGAAGCTGTTTTCAAGATAGCGCTTATCATTTCTTCAACATCATCCGTTGTGGGAATGTGATAAACCTTATCCACGGCCTTAACTGAAGGAGAAAAAACATTCACTATACTGTGAGTCGCCGCCGTTTTGAATATCTCATGGTCTTGTTCACTGACGTTATCCGTCACGGCTCCATAGAACTTTGTCTCGAAAGACGTGTCCCAATACCTTGTCTGTAAATGAGCGATAAAGGCTTTCACAATGCTGCCTTCGTGAACGATTTGATAGCGCCTGTCTCCTCTTAAGGAAGTTTTTATCGAAAGACCGAAAAGAATGCCGTTGTAAGAACATTTTCCGAGTAAAATTTTATATGCATCGAAAAGCATTGAAGCTTCTTTTACGCCGAGTCGGTCGAGTTTTTTATGAAAAACGGGCGGCAATTCACTCCTTTTTATGTGAACCCCGATTATATCCGGATTTGACATATCCAATCGTGCCCCGTGTTTATCGAGCGTCTTCATCAGACCCAAATCGATTAGTTTTTGAGATTCTTTATCAAACAGTTCAACGAAAGACATTCTCATCACGTTTGGCAGTCTTACCACCAAAATGTCTTTATTCAGGCCGATGGTTGCATTCCAAAAATAAGCCGATAGAATCAATTCCAACCAATCTCCCCTTGCGTTGTTAAAGGCTCCTTGCCCCGGAGTTTTCATTTTATTTCTTCGGGCATATTCCAAAACCCCGGATTGAATCGATTGCAGTAAGGTTTCAATGTCACCTTTTGGAAATTCTTTTTGAAATCTTGTTCCTATTGCGGCTTCTTTTTTAACGCCGCCCTTCTGTGCTATTAATTCTACGGACATATGAACATCTTACCGTATTTTCCATTAAATCAGAAATAACTTATGGCCGATATATTCTCAAGAAAAAAAAGAAGCAAAATCATGTCTCAAATAAAGAGCCGAGGGACCGGTTTGGAAGAGAAGGGTTGGATTATTTTGAAAAAAATCGGGTTTAGATTTATCAAACATCCCAAAGACGTAATCGGACACCCGGATGCCGCCAATAAAACGAAGAAAACGGCGGTCTTCTTCGACAGCGAATTTTGGCACGGTTACCGATGGGAAAAAACCAAAAAGGACATAAAATCGAATAAAAAATTTTGGCATCGGAAAATCGAACAAAATATCAAGAGAGACAAAACGGTGAATAAATCACTCAAACGGCTCGGCTGGAAGGTGATACGGGTTCGGGAGAAGGAATTGAGCAATAAAAATCTTGAAAAAACTTCGCGTCGATTGATGAAATTGACCGAGGCAAGAAAATAATTCACCCTTCTTTAAGGACAATTTTTTGCTTTCCGCCAGCCGGCCGCTACCGCTTCTTTTTCGGTACAGAACCAACGCTCTCCATGAGCCTCATCAATTTTAGTTTTGACGTAAGAACCACAGCTCGAAAGATGATAAATTTTGCCGGCATCACTGATATTTCCTTTTATATTGCAAGAAGGCGGTGCTGGGACGGATGCCGGTGTAGTAACCGGAGATGAAGTTTTTTTAGCCGCTGGAGTTTTTTTAGCAGGGCACGAACTCCACAGGCCACGCTTGGCGCTGCTGGCCTCCTTCTGCGCTTGTTTATACTCGGCTTGGTACTTGTAGGGGGTGGAATAGGTGTATTCGTAGGCGTAGCCCTCGCTAATCATCAGTTTGTTAAAACTCTGTCCGTCGGGGAGTACAACATACCGCAATAACCGTCCGTACTTATCGCGTTCGCCCTGCGTAGGGTCGCTTTCCAGTTTTACGGTCTTATTGCTTAGGAGTTGCTTGGCCTTTTTAGAGGCTTCTTTGCCAAAACACTCAACGGGCTTACGCGGGTCTACCGTTTCGGGTGTATCAATGCCAATCAGCCGCAACCGCTCGGTTTTGCCCTCAATTATTACGTCCAGCGTATCGCCATCAACCACACGCTTTACCGAAAAGGTTTCTTGTTTATCAGTCTCTAATGCGACTTGTCGGGCTTCTATTTGTCTTCCATTCCCGAAAATCAAAAACCCTGCAATTATTGTTATGACAAAAACAAAAGTTAGGCGGCGAATGATGATTGGAGATTGACCCTGTATTGGTTTTTTCATAATTGCGATTTAACCAGTAAAAAACGGATTAATTACTACTCCAATTTGCACTGTGCATCGCACATGGTATCAGGACGGTCAGCAACGACGCAGATGTAGTTCGTGCGAATCATCGCACCGAAGCTGTTCTGCGCATCAACGTAGGAGATGACAGTGTAGGAGTTCTTTTCAGGTGAGAATAGGATATTATCCGGAATACCCCTGGGAAACTTCGCCGTCGAAGGCGCTTTCAGCATAGCTTCGACCTCCATCTTGGCGCATACCGAGGCGTATACATTATACTTTTCAGCATCCTTCACTGCTTTTGCTCTGTCTGCTTTTGCCTTAGCCGCAACAGCGGTCCGAACCGTGATACCCGTGTATGCCGATTTATCATCAATTGGTCTTGTAAACTCGACTGTATAGCGTGCATCGTCCTTTGAAAGATTGCCTATGTCCATCAAGCGGTTAATGTCTTGTGTTTTGCCTGACGGGTCATCTGTCACTAGAAAGAATTCTATCACTTCCTTGGTCTTTGTATTGTACGTGACATAGAATTCGAACCCCTGCTTGATAAACAATGCATCTGCTTGGTTATCGGCTTGAACGACTTTAGTCGTTTTTCCCAATTTCGTTTTGATTTGATTATAGTTTTTGTCTAAAAGCGATGGGATGTCATAGACGAATTGAGTCCTTGCCTTCGATGAAACTGCGACCGCCTTTGGTGTTTGGGTGATTACTTGTTGTTGTGATTGATTGGCAGGAGTTTTCGTTTCTATTTTTTGCTCAGCCACTTTCTCGGTCTCGGAAAGATTTCCGGAGTTTGGATTCGTTACCGACCCCAATAAGCCCGAAAAAAACAAAAAGGCGATGCCAAAAATTATTGCGATTTTCTTTCGCGTAATTTCGCCTTTGATAAATCGCGAAAAAGCGGTCGGTTTGACTAAGCCCACGATTAAACAGATGAACGAGGCGAAAACCAAAAGTGAAAATACATTATTCATAGTAACTATTACATACACGCAAGACAGGACGACGTGGTTGCAAGGCGATAAATGCCTTCTATTAATTATACACCAACAATAGTTGGTTCTCAATAGGAGGTGTACGAAGGAAGATGTCTCCAGTGGAACCAACTGTCATACATCAACTGGGGCGGCAAATACGTGCTCTTCGCAAGAGATATAAACTGACGCAGGAAAAATTGGCTGGTCGCTCAAAAATTAGCCTTAAATACATTCAGAGAATTGAAGGTAAAACCCCGCCAAATCTTAGCCTGGAGTACTTACAGAAGATATCAGATGGTTTTGGGGTTCCACTTTGGAAGCTGCTCAAGTTTGAGTAGATACCGGATGCCAGTCCATTCTAAAGCCTATAGCTATATGCTAGGATGGCGTCTTTTGCCGATACACGTGGCTACTAAATACCATTGTCATTCCACTGCTGCCACGCCCTATAAATTGGTATACTAAAGCCTAATATGAGTATAAAAGATGAAGATTGGGAAAAACATTTTCCTAAAGACGCCCAAGATTCTCGTATCATTTACCAGCGATTAGAAAAATCTGGGTGGATTAAAAAATTCCGACTCGACTGGAGTTTGCCGATAGAAGGATTTTCTGCGAATGGAGATTACAATAAATGGCGTAGCGAATTTTTGATAAAAGCAACCAATCATTTTTTGAAAAGCAAAAAATATAATGGAATGAAAAAAGAAATGCGAAAGAAAAAATTGCAATGGGCAAACGAGAAAATAGCTTTTTCAGATATTCGTGCTTGGGGATTAAAAATGCAGCAACAACAGCCGCTATTCAAATTTGAGTACTACATCAGTGCCATAATGACAAAATTAAAGATACCTCAACGCTATGAAGCTTTTGTTGAGCGCTGTTTAATTCTGAAAGAACCACCGGAGTGGTTCCCAATTGAAAGAAATATGCCTCGTCCAGAATTAAGTTATGACCTCAATACGGGCAGAAAACGGCTTTTTATAGAAACTTTTGCAGATACTAAAATTAAAGATTTTAGGTCCAAATTATTTAGATTAGAGTTCAAAAAACTACGGGCGAAACTTTACGACTATGGGACAATTAAGCAGTTGGGCATTCCAAATTTGGAGATGTATGAAACGATTTATCGGTGGCATTCCAGGGAAGGAAAAGGTTACAAGGAGATACAGAGATTGTTAAAAAGAAAATTCAATCGTGATATGTCCGAAATAGATATCGGTACATGTTTAACTCGATATAAAAAACATATCGGAATAAGGACACCAAAAATGCAAAAATAGCGTCTCTCCATTTTGCACCTATTCAATGCAAAGATGGGCTCGTAAGGCTCATTTTTTTATGTGATTGTAAATAGATATGAACGATAAGTATTTTAGAACAGCTTCCTTCTATATTGCCGCATTCCTTTTTGCCAGAGGCTTCGAACTGGTCAATATAGACAAAACAGACCCAAAAAGGTGCAACTTTGTTTTTGTTGATGCCCCAGAGCGAGAAGCACTTCTTGGAGTTTTTAATTTTGGCAAAGAGAATCACCCAGAAGCGATGGTCGACGCACGGAAGATGGTTTTTGCTGTACGTACGCTAAAAGACAAATTGCACCAATCACAATAAATATGGCTACACGCAGAATGATATTAAAATCGGACTTTGAATCACCAAAATGGTTACATTTATCTGTACGTCAGCGTTATTTGTACTGCGGCCTAACGCTGTTTGCCGATGACGATGGCATATTACCTGCACATTTAATTCAAAATCGTATCTTCTTTCACGAATACGACGTAGTTACGACAGAAGAAGTGCAGCAGGATTTGTCTGATTTGGATATAGAAGGCTTCATAGAGATTTATACAAGCGAAGAGGGTGACAAGTATATCCAAATATCCAAGTGGTGGGATAAACAGTTCATCGATAAAAAGCTCTATAAGCCTTCTGTTTACCCGAAACCATCTAACTACTTTTCACGCCCTGAAGACCTGACCAAACACCCTCATAGGTCATTCTATGATTCCTCTAGTAAACCTCTAGACCAGAATAGACTAGAGAAGGTTAAAGAAGCGGAGACCACACTAGAGGAAAATAAAAAAGGTGGTGATATTGATTTACCCTTTGACCGATATGGAAAGCCTAGATATTGAAAGCCACTATGAATCGCACTATTTCACAAACCGAGGAAGAACTGGAAAATGCTCTCATAGAGGGCATTGCCGACGTGCTTGCGGCTATGGCTCGTTCCTTATATGCTCAAGAAAAGAAGTCACATATGAATAATGAAAATGAGAATATATGAGAACAAATGCGCTTTCATATCTACGGGTTTCTACCGGACGACAAGCTGAAAAAGGCATTTCGATACCGGCTCAACGCGAAGCAATTGAAAAACATGCCAAAGCGGAAGGAGTTACCATCGTTGGAGAATATGCGGATGAGGGTGAAAGTGCTCGTACAACCCACCGAGACGGCCTTTTAGACCTGCTCAATAGGTGCAAAACCGACCGGACTATAGGAATCGTTTATATGTATGACGTTTCGCGTATGGCGAGAGACCGAGACGATTACAGCTATGTAAAAGTGGAATTAAAAAGAAACGGCATAAAGTTGATTTCCGTATCAGAACCGATTGATGAGTCGCCTGAAGGCCAATTGATGGAAGGTATTCTTGCAACCTTTGCTGAATTTCGCTCATTACAGGACGGCAGAAAGGTAAAATTAGCCATGAATAAGAAGGCAAGCGACGGAACCTATCCTTCACGAGCTCCATTCGGCTACAGGAATGTTCAGGAGGCCATCAGTACAGGGAAAGTGAAGGCTTGGATTGAAGTTCATGAAACCGAAGCATACTGGGTAAAACATGCCTTTGACCTCTATGCAACAGGCCACTACTCTATTGCTGAATTAGCGACTTTGCTTGATAAAGAAGGTTTCCCCACACGTAATAAAAAGCCTTTGCAAAAAAGCACCGTTGCTTTTCTACTGGGGAAAAAATTCTATATTGGAATCTATAAATGGGCGGGTGCAGAAATTTTAGGAACTCATCCAAAGCTTATAGATACCGACACTTTTAACAAAGTTCAAACCATCATGAAATCTCGTGGCGGGGAAACCTCCAGAAAACGAAAGCACAACTTTTTGTTACGCGGCATCGCCTTCTGTGGTGAATGTGGCAGCCGGATTACCGGTGAAAGACATGTCACATCCGTAGGTAATGAGATTTGGTATTACGGATGTCAAAAAGCTCAACATGGAACAAGAGTTCAATGCAGTCAGCAATATCAAAAAGTGGAAATCCTTGATAGTGCGTTCGGTGCACTCTTTGAAAAAGTGAAAATACCGGATAGTACTGTAAATCGACTTAGAAACCGCTTGAAAAGTTTATTCCAAGAAGAACAAGCACTTTACGAGGAGGGCCGTAAGGCCGTTCTTCAAAAAATTGACAGCGCCAAGCAAAAAGAAAAAGTGCTTCTTGAAAAATTACTTGATGGCACCATCGCCGACGAATTATATACGCAAATGAACGTTGAACTTAAAACAACTATCACAAAAGAAGAGCAAAAACTCAAAGAGGTGGAATTTCGTATCGCGGGCGTTGTACGTACGGTGGAAATCGCTCTATCTTTGGCAAAAGATTGTAACCGAGCTTATGCGCAAGCCGACTATGACCTTAAAAAACTTTTGGCCAAGGTCTTCTTTGAACGAATTACCATCAAAAATAAACACATAGTTGCGGCTAAGCTTGCGGCACCGCTGGATTACTTGTGTGGAAAACAGGTGGCGAATGAACCTATATTCCAATTAGCTGAATTTGGTGGGCTCGCCTGGACTTGAACCAGGGACCAACTCCTTATGAGGGAGCTGCTCTAACCAACTGAGCTACGAGCCCCAGACAACGAGCGAATCAAAGAACATGCTATAATTCATCTGCATTTTATCATATAATCCATTCTTTATGCCCCGCCTTGTTCAACACAATTCGCACGGCCCAAAACAAGTAGGGAATCCGAAAGACAATCTCTGGATTTGCCAGTGCGGCCTTGCGAAAACGCAGCCTTTTTGCGACGGCTCGCATAAACTCACGCTCGATGAATCTGAAGAAAAGCTGTATCAATATGACGCAAACCTCCAGAGAAAAGAGCTTCCTATTGAATGAGCCATATTTATACGAAATCGGGTGATAAAGGACAAACCGGATTGCTCGGCGAAAAGCGCGTGTCAAAAAACAGCCTTCGCATTCGCGCCATCGGAAACCTCGACGAACTCAACGCTGCGCTAGGCGTGCTTTTGACGCTCAATCCGCTGAAAAAAGCGGCTGAAATCCTTTGGCAAATTCAGGATGACATCTTTACGATTGGCGCGGAAATTGCGGATCCTGAAAAAAAATATGTGGATAAACGGATTGATGCAAGCCGTACGAAATTGCTCGAAAAAAATATCGATGAGCTTGAAGCCAAATTGCCTAGGCTCAAAAATTTCATTCTACCGGGAGGCACGTCTTTCAGCAGCCATGCTCATCTTGCGCGCGCTATCTGCCGGCGCGCTGAACGCTGCATAGTCCGCTTGAATGAAAAAGAAAACCTGCAAAACGAACAAATAGTCATTTACTTAAACCGCCTATCGGACCTTCTCTTTATGCTTGCAAGACAAGATAATTTTGAAAAACGTGTAAAAGAAATTCCGTGGAAATCAAAATAATATGTCCTTTATAGACGATTTTATCGCCCTCCAAAAACGCACGCCGCGCCTTGCAATTATTAACACGAACAGCGAAAATTCCGCGTACACGAATTACTCAACTTTCAACCGAAACTGCTACCTTGTTTCCGGAACGCATTACAGCGAAGATATTTACTACAGTCAATATTGCGTTGGCTTAACTTCCTGCAGCGACTGCCTCGACGTAGAAAAATCCGAACTTTGCTACGAATGCGTTTTCTGTGAAAAATGCTATAACTGCAATTATTCCGCCTATCTCATCAACTGTTTTAACTGCGACTTTTCTTGGGATCTCACGAACTGCCAAAATTGCTTCATTTCCGCATGCCTCCAAAATCAATCCTACTGCATCCTCAACAAACAGCTTTCCAAAGAGGAATATGAAACGCAGCGAAAATTTCTCCTCAAACAAAATTCGCCGAAAGAATTGCTCACCATGCTAGAAGACCTCAAGAAAAAAACGCCGATGCGGCCGACTTTTGAAAAAAATTGCGAAAATTGTCTCGGCTCTGAACTGCGCAACTGCCGGAATCTTCTCTTTTCTTTTCGCGTGAAAAATGCAGAAGACATTATTTATGGAGGAACGAATATTAATCAATGCAAAGATTCGATGGATGTGGATAATATCGCCGCCACCATGGCTGAAGATCTCTATAGCTCGCTTGGCGTGACAGGCAGCTACGGTCTGATTTGCTGTAATGTAAATTGGTTTTCTCAAAACTGTCTTTACTGCGAACTCGTATTTAACTCGCATGATTGCTTCGGCTGCATCTCGCGCAATCACGCGGAATATGAAATTCTGAACATAAAATATCCCAAAGAAGAATATTTCAAACGCGTAGAAGCTATAAAAGACGAACTTAAAGCCAGCGGCCAGTGGGGAGCAATGTGGATTCCTCCAACCTATCCGTTTGAAGATACCATTGCGGCGCAGTATTATACGGAGTGATGCGTAAATCTATTTTTCTCCGCCTCCGCCTCCACCCTTCCCCGCTATGGGTGATTTTTGAAATTAATTTTTTCCGGCATCTTGCAGCAGCGACGCTTACAGCCATTTTGCCGCTCTACTTTCGACAATTCGTAGATTCCGATGCGGCGGTCGGCGCGATTTTCTTCGCTGGATACCTCGCGGCTTTTTTCTCAAATCTTTATGCAAGCCATATCATCGAACATCTAAAAAAACGAAAATCGCTCATCCTTGCCCTAGTTTTGCTCACCATCCTCTTCGCCTCGTTTACAATCGTCAATCACACCGCCGTTGTACTCATCCTCTTTGCTCTCTATCAATTTATCCTCTCTCTTTTTATTCTCGATATTTCCCTATACATCAAGCACTATTCCAACTTTAAAACGCTCGCGGAAACCGAAGGCAAGCTGGGCTCCTTCAGTAATATCGGCTGGCTCATTGGTCCGCTTTTTGGCAGCCTCCTCGCAGACAAATTCGGCTTTGAGATGGTCTTCTTTTTCTCTGCGGCCGTTTCGCTCATCGCCCTCATCACGTTCTTTTTTATTCGGCTGGATCAGGAAGAAATTCACTTCCCGCACACGCAATCATTCGCTAAAAACATCCATCGTTTTTTCCGAGACGCCAATCTCCGCAAAACATACATCAATAACGCCGGCCTCGGCTTCATTTATTCCATTTGGGATTTTTTGCCCCTCCTCATGCTTTCGTTTGGCGCCACAATTCCTATCATCGGCATGACAAAAACTCTCATGGGCGTGCCGCAGTCAATTTTTGAATTCCCGATAGGCCGCATGGCGGATAAAGAAACCGGCGAACGAAAAATCTTTATCGTCGGCTATTTTTTGGCGGCCGTATTCACCATCCTCCTCGGCTTCACAACAAACCTCCATTGGTTTATTACCTTTTTCTTTGTGGCTGCCGTAGGAACTTCCTTTTTGGAGATGACGCGCGACGCATATTTTTTCCGCCAAATGCCGGAACGCGAAGTGGAACTCATCTCCGTTTACCGCACAAGCGACACGCTTCCCTACCTCATTGGCCAAGGATTCGCTATACTGACGCTGATATTTTTGCCGCTCCAATGGTGGTTTGTAATCGGCGGAACTTTAGCCCTCATTTTCTTTGTAACTAACGCATGGAAATTAAAAGAATTAAACTCCCGGGCGTAAAAACAATCATCGGCGTGCTTTCCGGCAAGGGCGGCACTGGAAAAACATTTGTCGCGAGCTGTCTTGCCGCCACGCTTGCAAAGCTTGGCAAAAAAACAGGCATTCTCGACGCCAATATCAGCTGTCCGGATATTTTTAAAATTTTCGGCGTTACGCAGAAAATCGTTCCGACTGCGGACAGAAAAATTGAACCTGCTGAAAAATACGGCATCAAAATCGTTTCCATGGCAGGCCTATCTTCCGCGGAAGACGAACCGATTGTGTGGCGCGGACCGATCGTCTCAAAAATCATCCAACAGCTTTTAAAAGAAACGCTTTGGGGCGAACTTGATGCGCTCATTATAGATTTTCCAAGCGGCACGAGCGACGCAGTTCTCACCATTCTCCAGAATTTCGCGGTTGACGGCGTTCTTATAGTAACGACGCCGCAAGAGCTCTCGACGCTGGATGCCAGACGCTCAATCAATATGGCGCTTGCGATGAAAATTCCAATACTCGGCATAATAGAAAATATGCGCGGCGAAGTTTTTGGAGAAGGCGGCGCTGCTCGCGTGGCGGAAACAATGCGAATCCCGCTACTCGGCTCAATTCCTCTCCGCAAACAAATAACGGCGCTTTGCGACGCAGGCATGCCGCCGGTTTTTCAAATGGAAGAATTAGAAATGATTTTTGGGAAGGTAGCACGTATAGCAATGGAAAAAATAATGGTATAATAACGATATGGAACGATATTTCACCGTTGAGGAAGCAAACCGCGCCCTTGCGCTCGTCTCGCCTATCGCGAGCGATATTGTGGCGAAAATGAATCAAGCAAAACGGCTTCACGAAGAAGTAAAAATACAGCGCGAATCTGCGCAGACCAACGAAGTTGAACTGCTCGAAAAACTGCGCCATGCGGAAAAACTTTTGAATGAAGTCGAATACCACATGAAAGAACTCGAAAGCGTCGGCGCGCTTTTCAAAGATCTAACCCTCGGCCTCGTTGATTTTCCATGTCTTTACTCCGGCCGCGTGATCTACCTCTGCTGGATGCTCGGCGAAAAAACCATAACGTCGTGGCATGAAGTTGATCGCGGATTTTCAGATCGGAAACCAGTGGACGAAAGTTTCAAACCGATGGCAAGAGCAACGGTATAAGGCTCCTAAGTTAAATTACCACTTTTAACTCTTTCAAGGCCGATATTGCGGCTTGTTCTTCAGCTTTTTGTTTGCTCGATCCGGTCCCTTTTCCCACCGATCTTTCGCCAAGCAACACGCCTACTTCGAAAATTTTATTATGATCCGGCCCGCTCTCACTCAAGACTTGATACGCAGGAGTGACGCCGAATTTCTCCTGTGAAAATTCTTGAAGGCGAGACTTTGCATCCACGTGGAGTCCTTTTTTTAAAATATCCCCGAGGTTTGTAAGAATAAAACGGCTGATGAATTTATGCGACGTGGAAAAACCGCGGTCCAAATAAATAGCTCCAATAAGGGCTTCCAGCGTATTCGCAAGAATATAATTCTTCTCCCGCCCTCCGGATTTTTCCTCTCCGCGGCTCAATAAAAGATATTTTCCCAAACCAAGGCTTCGAGCCACTTCCGCAAGATGCTTTCCTTTCACGAGAGCGGAACGGAAACTCGTGAGCTGGCCTTCGCCGGTTTCCGGAAACGCCTCATAGAGATATTCAGTAGTCACCAATTCAAGAACCGCATCGCCTAAGAATTCCAGCCGTTCGTTGTCGCTCCGCGTATCAGCTTTATGCTCGTTTAAATAAGACTTATGTATAAACGCCGTTTCAAACAACAAACGGTTTTTGAATTTAATTCTTATTTTTTGTTCGAGGATCAGAAGATCCGCGAGATTGGAGGATGGCATTTAGAACACCATTAACAAATTTCTGTGAATTTTCATTCCCAAAGGTTTTTGAAAGCTCAATCGCCTCATCAATCGCAACCACGGCCGGTACATCTTTCGAATGAAGTATTTCGAAAATACTCAATTCGAGCGCCGCGCGGTCTATACCGGCAATCTTTTCAAGAGGCCATTGAGGCGCATGCTTCACAATCAAATCATCGATCTCTTTCTGGTGCCGCAGCACGCCATTCAAGAGTTCATAGGCAAAACTTAAATCCGAAATCTTGCCTTCAAACTCTCTGGCGATATACTCTAAAACGGCTTCGGGATCGCCTCCGTGAAATTCATAAGCAAACAATGTTTGGAGGACGATCGCTCGGCTCAAGTGGCGCGAACTTGGCATAAGTGTGAAAGAACAAACGAATGAATGAATTAAAAATGATGAATTTTGAATGAATTACGAAATTATAATTTTAAAATTTAAATTTCATTCATCATTCATAATTCGTTATTCGTAATTCGTTACTAGGCCTTTATCTTTGTGATCTTCTCAACCACCTTTCCAATATCCCGCGTGCTTCTGCCGCGGTATATTCCGCAGCTAGGGCACGCTTGCTGATTTAACGCCGGATTCCCGCATGATTTGCAAATTACGACATTTACAAACCCTTTGAGTTTTCTGTGTTTCTTAAAAGCAAACGCGGCATACCGCTTGGCGGTGCGCGCTTGTGAAACTTTCTTTTTGGGAACTGGATGTTTGGCCATTAGTGCGAAGCGCTAGGTGTTAGGCTTTAGGAATTTTGAATGGGGAGATGCGGAGCATGCCTTCGTGGATGCAATTACAGGTCTTTTCATTTAAGTTGATCCCACACTTGCTGCAAAGTCCTTTACAGCTCTGCGAGCATACCGGAATGAACGGATAATGCAAGAGGATCTCCTCGCGAATCATATCATTAAGATCAATTTTATTGGCGGAAAGATCAACACGCTTCACTTCTTCCCCTGCTTCCAAATCACGCTCCGGAAGATCGATGATAAATTCACGCTCTGCAAAATCAATATTAATTGGACATGTTATCGGCTTGAGGCACCTGCTACAGTCATCATTAACAGCCGTATGAAGATGCGAAATTTGTACATTAATCTCATGCGGCAATTTGAGAAGTTGAATCGAACCGGAAATATTTTCAGCAAGAGAAGGGTCATCCTTTCCATCCCATATCACAGCCTCGTCAAAATCAAACCGCTGGACCGTGCCCTGCTGCTTGCCAAGAATCGCGCTGACGGAAAAAGTAAGCATGCGCGGATATTATAATGATAAACGCGCTACTTTGCGAGCTGTGTTGCGCAAAATTCAACCAGTTTTTTGAGTTCTGAAATGCCTGAATTCATGTGATTTTCAAAAGCGCCGTACTTCGCCGGATCCAGCATGTCCCCGTATTTTCCCAAAAATTCTTGAACTGTTTTTTGCATTCCTTTGCTTTGAACAAACACATTTCCCAAATCAAATTTGCAGGCTTTTAACGCAACCGTTTCTTCAAATTGGCTCGCGAACTTTTCTGCGGCGGCAACGAACTTCTGCACGTCGGATTTTGGCGCAGCCGCAACTTGGCTCATCAACCTATCGCCCTGCGTTTTACATTCATCAAGCAAAAACCGATCGCAATCATTCACAAAAGTTTTGAGCGCTCCAAGCAAAGCCTTGCGGAGCTCCTCCGGATCAGCCTGCGAAAAACGCTGCGTCTGCTCCGCTGTCAAAAGGGAAGTCTGCAATTCCTCGCCGACTATTGGCGCAGTTCCAAAAACAAACATAAGCGCAAGCAAAGCCGTGAGCGGAACTCTCCACTTTTTAAAATTCTGCCGCGCGAGCCGATATGCGCCAACATTGCGCACATGGCCGGCAGAACCTTTTCTATAAACTCCTCTACGTTCCATACTCACAATTAGATAAATTTTATCTTTATATTATACCAAAAATGGACTTCTTCTACAAGATGCAAAAGCGGAGGTTTGGGTCTTGTGGGTCCCAAACCGAAGCGCACAAGGAAAGGAGGCGCGAATCCCGACTGACCCCGAGCTTGTCGAGGGGGAAGGAGTGGTGAGCGTAAGTGGGGAAAAACTACGTTTTCCTCCAAGAAAAAAGGGGTGATCCGCAAGAACGGATACCCCTTTTTCTAATTTTTACTCGAGTTTAATTTTATGGTTTAGAAATCTCCACCTGGAGGAGGTCCGCCTGGACCACCGCCTGGACCGCCCATAAAATCATCGAATCCTTGAAGCCCGCCTTCAAAGGAACCAGGTCCTCCACCCTGAGGCCCGAAGAAATTAAATTCTCCACCTCTATCTGGTGCTTCGCGGCCTTCAAGTTCTGCCTTCGCATCTTCAACGGCTTCCTGTGCATCAATCAATTCTTCAAAAGCTGTAATATATGCATCTTCGTCGCTTGGATCCGTATCTTTCAGCGCAGCGAGGCTATCTACAAGGCCATCTAGAGCCGTTTCAAAAGCTGCAAGTGCATCCGGATCAACATCTTCCGAACGTTCGAGCCGTTTCAGGTCGCGTTTAGCTTGTGTTACAAAACGCGTAAATCGTTTCACTTCCTGCGTGCTTCTCGCTACAGTCTCAAGGACGCGGATTTTATCCATAACTTCCGGGAAAGCTTCTTGAATAGTCTGCATTTCTCCAAAAATATCCTCAAGCTCAACTTCTCCTGATTTTATCTGCTCTGCAAGAGTATTAAGCGGAGTAACGATACTTGCCTCTATAAGATTATTGATCTCTTCGACATAGCCGGAAACATTAATTTTTGCTCGCGTGGCGGCCTTAACAACTTTTGCTAACTGTTTATTGAGACCTTTTAATTGCCTATCTATCTGCTTGCGAATTTTCGGGAATTCCGTAGCAGCACGAAGAGCATGCTCCCCCTGTTGAAGAGTTTCAAAAATATCTCCTATCTCATCCATTGGAGCATCCAAAACTTCTTCCAATGTCGTTGCATTATTCACTGCATCAATAATCTCTTGAAGCTTATTCGCTGCCGTAGTCATGGATTCCGGAACAGCGACTCCCTTGGCAACAGCTTTAGCCATCATCTTCAAGAACATTTTTAAGCCCTTTTCAGCGCCTTTTATGCCGCGTTTCATTTCGTTAAGCTGACGCGCGTTCATTTCTTCGTCGCGGCCTTGGAATTGTTCCTGAAAATGTTCTTGGTATTGCTCTCGTGATTCAAAACCTTGCGGTGGACCAAACTGTCCGCCCGGAGGACCAAAACCTCTTTTGCCGCCCTGGTCGCCTTCTTGGCCGCCTTGACCACCAAAGCCGCCACCCTGGTCGAATCCGCCTTGACCACCCTGACCGCCCTCGCCTCCAAAGCCACCTGGGCCGCCTTGACCTCCTTGACCTCCAAATCCTTGATTGCCACCAGGACCACCCTGGCCACCTTGGCCGCCTTGACCGCTACCCCGGCGTCCACCTTGACCCTGACCTTGTCCTTGGCCTTTGCCTTGTCCACGCCCTGGCCACCCATAGCTCCTGAACAATTTGGCGGCGTGCCGGTTTCTCCTGGCGGACAACTACCACCTCCAGAAGGCGGTTGGTAACTTCCAGTGCTTCCACTCGGTGGCGGCAGTGCGCCTCCTCCTCCATCTGGCGGTGGTGGCGGTGGTGCGCCTCCTCCTCCGTCTGGGGGTGGTGGCGGCGGTGCGCCTCCATCTTGTGCTAAAGCCGGCACAACGGCGACGAGCGTCAGCACGAGGGCTGCGCCCAAGAGAAAATGTTTCATTTCTGAAACCGCTTCTCTGAAAACCTTTTTATTGTGTCCCATAAAATATTTGGGTTAGATAATAAATAAAATTATAAAATAAACATGATTATTGCATTGGTATTTGAGACGCCGCATCGACCGACGGCGCAGGCGAAATGCTTGGTTGTGGTTGAACGCTTTGCTGATATTCGCGCATGCGAATTTCCGATTCGCGTTGACGCATCGCATCATCTTCTTTAATCGCCTTGAGTCTATCTTCGCGTTCTTTTAAATGTTCCTCGCGGCTTGCTTTTTCTTGTGCAGCTTCGGTCTGCATGACTTCTTTAAAACGCTGCTTAAAAACCGGCAGCAAACTTTTTACTTTCTTGGCAAGATCGCGTTGGGCTTTTTTCAAACTGCTGCGCGCAGCTGTACAAACTTTTTTGAGACTTCTAAGCTCTGCGCGGTCAGCCGGATCGCTCGGATCAAGATAGCTATCTTCGTATTCACTGCATGCGGCTTCTGCCGCTTCTTCATAATCATCGAGAAAATCAGCAATACCATCGAGCTCTGAACACTCTATGCCGGATATATCACACATATTTTCCATAATATCGAGGGAACCACTTATATTGTTTACATTTACGCGAATATTGCTGAAAGGATTGCCTTTTGGTCTATTGCCAAACCCAGGATCCCCCATTGGACCTATCATTGGCGGGGGGCCCATTTGTGGAGCGCCACGCATCATTTTTTGCTGATTCTGCTGACCGCCCTGCATGCCGCCCCTGACGCCGCCGCGTACTCCAGCGCCACCACCTCCTCCTCCGAATGGATCTCCGCCTCCAAATCCACCCATTGGCGGACCAAAGTCACCTCCGGGCGGCGGGCCCATTTGCGGACCAAAACCAGGACCTCCCTGCATATCAAATCCACCCATGTCCATCGGTGGTCCAAAACCGCCTCCCATCGGCGGACCCATTTGCGGGCCAAAACCAGAACCGCCTTGTAATCCACCGCTAAATCCGCCTTCGAATCCTCCTCCGCCAAACTGCGCCAAAGCAGGAACAACCGCAGCGGAAAGAAGCAGGAGCGTTACGGCGAATAAAGAAAATTTAACTCCATTGTTTGTTTTTCCCATAGATGTTTGTTTTAAAAATTAAAAAGTTTATATTTGATTTGATTTTCTTTTTTTGATCTTCCTCTTAAATTGTAATATAAAATAGACTTTATGTCAAACATAAAGCGTGGCCTACTTATATGGGTTGAAGTGAATCAATCGGCCTTAAGCCATAATATTAAGGTATTCCGCAAACTGGTGGGGCCAAAAGTCCTTCTGGCGCCATCTGTAAAGGCAAATGCTTATGGCCATGATCTTATTAAAACCTCAAAAATCGTGCTAAAAAGCGGCGCGGATTGGCTATGCGTAAATGCGCTTTTTGAAGCGCGGCAATTGAGGACAGCCGGCATAAAATCCCCTATTTATATTATGGGATATGTTTTAAAAAAAGATCTGCCTGAAGCGGTAAAGCTTAAATGCAGGCTTGTGGTTTATAATCATGAAACCATAAAAGCGCTTGCTGATGCGGCGCGGCGGCTGCGCAAAAAAGCATTCATCCATATAAAAGTGGAAACCGGAAATAATCGACAGGGCGTTAAAATGGATGAGCTGGAAGATTTTGTGCGCTTTGCGAAAAGATTTCCGCAAATTGTAATTGAAGGAATTGCGACTCATTTTGCGAATATCGAAGATACGACGGATTCGAGTTATGCGCATTACCAGCTTAAAAATTTCATGGCGGCTTTTGATGGGCTGAAGAAAATCGGCGTGAAAATTCCGATTAGGCATTGCGCAAATTCCGCTGCGACGATTCTTTTTCCAGAAACGCATTTTGATTTGGTGCGGCCCGGCATTGCGGTTTATGGACTCTGGCCGTCTGAAGAAGTGAAAAAAGTCGCGCAAAAAAAACACAGGCTTATCTCTCTTGAGCCGGTTTTGAGTTGGAAGACGCGGATTGCGCAGATAAAAGAAATTCCAAAAGGCGCTTTTGTGGGCTACGGCTGCACATATAAAACTTCGCGCCGTACGCGGATCGCGATTTTGCCTGTTGGATATTACGACGGATACGATCGCGGGCTATCAAATAAAGCGCATGTTTTGATTCACGGAAAACGCGCGGAGGTGCGCGGGCGCGTATGCATGAATATTATTATGGTTGATGTAACAAATATTCCGCAGGCGCGAGTTGAAGATACCACGGTTTTGCTAGGCAAAGACGGTCGCGAAGAAATTACGGCAGAGCAGATGGCCGATTGGGCAGGGACGATCAATTATGAAATTACGACGAGAATTCGGGAAGGAATACAAAGAATTATCGTTGCCTAAAAATTTATAAGGCGAGAATGGTTGTTTGCCGAAGCGAGCGTTTGCCGGAAGAGGGCCGGAGGATCATGTATCCGATGGCCCGACTCCGAGCGAGCGGAGGCAAATACCGTTCTCGCCTTACAGCCAACTGATCGGCACGGCTTTCGGAAGTTTTTCGTAATTCTGTGGAGGGATTTTGCGAATAAAACGCCCAAAACCGGGTTCTGGCATATATGCCGGATACCATGATGTATCCAGTTTTTTGCCGCCTGTGAAGGGAGCGAGCTTGCCGCGAATTTCTTCTACGATTTTTTGCATCATATCATTATAATGGAATGCGATATGAAACTCAAGATTGCTATCGTCTTCGGTGGGAGAAGCGGGGAACATGAAGTGTCGATCGTATCGGCAAGATCGGTGATGAAAGCGCTTAATAGAAAAAAATACTCTGTCACGCCGATTAAAATTTCTAAAACCGGCCAGTGGCAGCCTTTTAAAAGCCTTGCTGCGCTTTTTCAGAAAAAATTTGATGTGGTTTTTCCTGTACTCCATGGACCGTTTGGCGAAGACGGCACTATTCAAGGTCTTTTTGAAATGGCGAATGTGCCATATGTAGGATGCGGTGTTTTCGCTTCATCCGCAGCCATGGACAAATATATGACAAAAATCATTTTTAAGACGCATGGGCTTCCGCAGCCGAAATTTCTCAATTTCACGCGCGAGGATGTGAAAAAAGATTTTTCCAGCGTCAAAAAGCTTGTGCAAAAAATACTCGGATTTCCATGTTTTGTGAAACCGTCTAATCTTGGTTCAAGCGTCGGCATTTCCAAAGTCAAAAGTGCGGCAAAGCTGGAATCTGCCCTTCTTCTTGCTGCAAACTACGACCGCTCAATTCTTGTGGAAGAAGGAATTGATGCGCGCGAGATCGAATGCGCCGTGCTCGGCAATGAAAAACCGCTTGCCTCCATTGCGGGTGAAATTGTGCCGAGCCGGGAATTTTATGATTATTTTGCGAAATACGTGGATAATGCTTCTAAACTTTTTATTCCTGCAAAAATCACCGCTAAAAAAAATGAAGAGGTTCAGCGGCTTGCCGTACAGGCATACCGCGCTCTTCAATGCAGCGGCATGGCGCGAGTGGATTTTTTAATGGATCGAAAAACCGGAAAACTTTATATCAACGAAATCAATACGATTCCGGGGTTCACTTCCATCAGTATGTATCCGAAGCTGTGGGAAGCTTCCGGAATCAGCTATCCGCGGCTTCTGGATCGGCTTATTGAACTCGCGAGGAAGCGACATCGGGAAAAACAGAAAAATAAATACAGCTTTGAGAGCGGAAGTAATTGGTATAAATAATTATCAGAGGCTTCTTATGTTTAAAATCTTCCGCCGCGAAAAAACAAAGCGTCCGCAGCTCTTTCTTGCTCTCGATATCGGCACCGAATTCGTGAAAGCTCTCGTGTGCGAATCAGAGGGAAATATCGCGCTTGTGCGAGGCGTTGGAAAAAAACGGCAGAAACTCGGCGACATGCAATCCGGCGCGGTTATGGATATAGCTTCCGTTATTCAAAACTGCAGCGAAGCCATTGAACAAGCCACGCGCCAAGCCGACGGATATCCGACGGAAGTTATAATGGGAATTGCAGGCGAACTTGTGAAAGGCATGACGTCGCGCACTGCTTATGTACGCAAAGAACCGGACACAAAAATCGACTTAAGTGAACTCAAAAATATTATCCACAAAGTGCAATGGAAATCGTTTGAGGAAACGCGGAGCCAATTGGCATATGAAACTTTGCGCCGCTCGTGCATTTCGGCGCGCTCCAAACCATTGCTGCGGAACTCGAACTCAATCTCCTCGCGATCACGGCGGAACCGTATGCTGTGGCGCGATGCCTTGAAAGCGAGGAAACAAGCCAATTGAGCGCTGTATTTATCGATATCGGCGGAGGCACGACGGATATCGCCGTTGTGCGCAACGGATCGCTCGAAGGCACAAAAATGTTCACAATCGGCGGACGCACATTTTCAAAACGCCTCGCATCAACACTCAATATTTCCTTCACGGAAGCCGAGGATATCAAGCTTGCATATTCGGCGAGGAAACTTGAACGGCAATCCGAAAAAATCGTCCGCGAAGCAATGGAGTCGGATGCGGAAGTATGGCTTGCAGGCGTGGCTTTCACGCTTTCTGAATTTACAAATCTCGACATACTCCCTTCCAGACTTTTGCTTTGCGGAGGCGGCTGTCATTTGCCGGAAATCAAATTAGCGCTCGAAACAAAATCATGGGCTAAAGAATTATCGTTTCCAAAACCGCCGAGCGTTTCTATCCTCGCGCCAAAACAAATTCCCCATGTAAAAGACCTCACGCGGTCGCTCGTTGATCCGCAAGACATAACGCCAATGGCGCTCGCCAATTTGGGCTTGGAATTCGTCGGCGAAGAACATCTCATGAGTAAAATCCTCAAGAAAGTGATACGATTAATGCAGATATAATGGAACCGTTAAGACCGCGCTTTAAAATTCAAAAACACCGGATAAGCGGACCGGAAAATGAAAAAGAATCCGTTGATTTTTCGCCAGAAAAAGTGATCTATGTCGAAATTGACGACGAAATCACCCATGTATTCGACAGGCTCAAAAGGCTGCGGGTTAAGCGGGTTGCGCTCGTCATTCCGAGGCGAGCCATCATCCTCCAAAGCATCGTCAATCTCAAAATACTTAAAAAGAAAATCGATGAGCTTGAAAAAGAAGTCGTTATCGTAACGACGGATTTAAATGGAATGCAACTCGCTCTGAAAGCCGGCATTCCGGCCATAGAAAAACTTTTTGAAAAAGAACCTATCGATGCGCCGCCGCCGACTGCCGCTTTGCATCGCGGCGAACGCCCGCTGCGCATGAGTCGGGAAAAAGTGTCTCTTTCGCAAATCATACGGCAGGAAAAACCTACGATATTTTCTTCGCTCATCAACCGCATAAAAGAACGCTGGAAAAAGAAAAAAACAGCTTCGCAGGAAACACGCCTCGTTTTTATCGCACCAAATAAACAGGCGCTTTTCACGCTGATTCTCGTAAGCGTTCTGCTTCTTTTGGCCATTGCCTATATCGCATTGCCTGGCGCCACGATTTATATCACGCCGAAATCAACGATCCTCGATCCTTCTTTCAACATCACCTTTTTGGATTTTGATAAAAATCGCGACCTTATTGAAAATAATTCTTCGAACAACATTATCGTTGCGACATATCTCGTGGAGCCTCCGCCTTTTACGAAAAAATTCACCCACTTTGCCACTGGAAAAATATTCAAAGGCGAAAACAGCCGCGGGGTGATTACCGTTACAAATCTTTCAGGCAATCCGTGGGACCTTGCGGCGCGGACGCGCTTTCAAACTCAAAACGGACTTGTGTTCCGCATTTCCCAGCCGGTGCGCGTGCCGCCGGCGCGCGGAAATATTCCTGGGACGCTCGACGTGAATGTTACGGCTGATGAATTCGATGCCAACGGCCAGACGATCGGCGAGCGCGGAAATATTCCGCCGATAAAATTTTTCCTGCCGGGCCTCAAAAATCCGGAAAACCAGAAAAAATTATATGGAGAAAACAAAAATCCAATGGCCGGCGGAGTCACGAGAACCGTAAAAATCGCAAGCCAAGAAGATATAACCGCGGCGAAAGAACTCGCGAAACGCGAAATTGCGAAAAGCGCGACAGCCGACCTCCAGCAATTTCTTGAACAGCAGAATCTTGTAAAGAAAACGAATTTCTCGCTTCTTTTAGACCGCCATGCGATAAAAATCGGCGAACCGCGGATTGATATTCCAACGAATCTCGCAGGAAAAGAAGTTGATCAATTCGAAGTCACCGCATCGTATGAACTCCGCGGCGCTGCATTCGACCGCCAAATACTCATTGAAGAATTAAAAAAACGCCTGCTTGCGCGCTCTGACCCCGACAAAAAAATCATGAAAATCGCCGATGATGATATCACATACAAATTTCTTGATGAAGATACAGCGGCTGGCAAAATACGGCTTACTGCCACGCTGCGCGCCATACAAGCCTATGAACTTGATCCTGAAAAAGAAAACGGCCACCGTTTCATCAAAAAAATCACCGACCATATACTTGGTGCGCGCGTAAAGGACGCCATGGAATATCTTCAGCAGCAAACCGATGAAATTGCGCGGGTGGAAATCACCACATGGCCGATCTGGGCGCCGACCATTCCGAACATTGCGGATAATGTGAAATTCGTGATCCGCGATGAAGAAAATGGTTTGCAATAAGAAAAAAATATGATATAATAGTTTAAAGCAAACAAACCAAAATAAAATTTAACAAAACAAAATTTATGGGCACGCATCCTCGCTTTAAAGAATGGTACGGTATTCTGATAGCGGTTTTTATAGTCGGACTTATTGCCGGAGCAAATCTTTGGGGAAACGCTTCAGCGCAAAGTGATGTTGGTGAAGATAATTCTGGCGGAGCTGCAGGCGGAGATGCTGCTACAGTGCATCGTCCAGCAGATCCACGCGAACGAGCCGCAATAGCAGTAGAAGGCGGCGCGGTTGACGTTTCAAGCGGCGTAACTGTTGGAAATAATACTCCTGGCGCTTCGCCCGGAACGCCATCGCAGCCGGTTCCGCATTTTTCCGCTCTTAATTCGCCTGTATGGGTAAGCACACAGGGACCAGCCCAAATAGTGGATGACCTCATTATCTTCGGTCTCACGGAAGTGAAAGGTGGACTCATTAATAACGGCGCTGTTGGAGCGCCCGATGGAGGAGGAGGTGGTGGTGGTGGTGGCGGTCCGGCTCCGGCTCCTGCAAAAACATTAACTGTTGCACGCAATGCACGTTCTCCATCAAGCAATATTACCGCAGGATCAACCGATATAGATGTAACAACCATAGATTTCACAAATCCAAGTTCGCCTGCAGGCGATGTACACGTTTCGAGCCTTACAGTAACCTGTGCCGGAACGTGTACTGGAATTAGAAATGTTAAATTGTTTGATGCCGGAAATCAAATTGGCACCACGGTAAATCTTACTCCTATACTCAATACAACTACTGCAGTTGCAACTATTTCACCGACAAACCCTTGGACTATTCCAGCGAACGGCATCGCAAAAACGCTTACAATAAAAGCCGATGTCGCTGCGGCGCCATCGACCGGAATGTTTCATATGGATATCACTGGTTTAACTGCTGATCCAGCAAACGCTGGACAATTTGCGTTAACCGTAAGCGGCACTCCGACGACTGGAATAGACAGAACTATTGTGGCGCCGCCGGCTCCACCGGCTCCACCTTCTGCCTCTATTGTATTTGATAAAACTTCTTATACGGTTGCATCCGGCGGAACTGCAGAAGCAATTATAACCTTAACAGCAATCGCAGCGAATCTAAATGTAGATAGAATTGAAACAATCCCTGTAACTGTCTCGTCTAATAGCTCCTCATTCGTGGCAAATCTGTCTGAAACTGGCGCAGATACAGGCATTTTCCAAAAAACAATAAATCTTGGATTAGAAAATACAACAAGTGTACCCTATGACCTGCGCGTGAGCTGCGGTGGAGATACGATTCTAACAAAATATCCAAATGTCGCTCCGCAAACGAATGCAGCAGCTTCAATAGCTGCGCCGGCATGCGGACCAGATCTTATAGTCACCACGCCTATCACAATTACTCCGGCAGCGCCGCTGGAAGGAAATTCCGTGACCTTCTCTGCTACGGTTAAAAACCAAGGATTGATAAGCGGTACTGCTTCAACGACGAATGCAAAAATTGACGGCGTCACAATAGCAAGCAATGCTAATACAGGCGCTCTCGGCATAAACGCCACAGAATCAGAATCATGGGCGTGGACTGCTACTAAAGGAGACCATACTCTTGAAGTCTGCGCTGATATAAATAAAACTGTCGGCGAAATAGACGAAAATAATAATTGTACTGCGCCACAAACATTTAATATAGCACTTGCGCCAACGCCAGCGCTTGCAATAGCGTTAGCGGCTGATAATCCAGCTGCTCAAAGCGTGCAGGCAGGTACTATAGGAATCACAACAACAAAGTTCACGCTTGCGGCTGCTAACGGCGATGTGCAAGTGACAAGTATAAAAATAACACGCAGCGGAATATCCGCGGATTCTGATCTTCTCAACGTCACATTAGTTGATGGAGCAACTCAAATAAGCAGTGTACTTTCAGGCGGGAAATTCACTTTCTCCAACTTAAATCTCACGATTCTCGCAGGATCAACAAAAACGCTGTCAATCAAAACGGATGTCAAAGGTTCGGCTGCAGTTGGGAATACATTTTCCTTAAGTGTTAATCCGGCGAACGATGTAACGGCCACTGCGGTAAGCAGCGGTGCGGCCATCACTCCTACTGGCTCAGCATTAGGAAATATATTTACTGTTCAGGCTCCTTCGCCAACACTCACTCTCACTCGCCAAAATACTCCAGCGGCTGGTTCAGCATTGGTAACCGGCACCAATGT
This sequence comes from Candidatus Peregrinibacteria bacterium, assembly GCA_016186205.1. Lineage (GTDB taxonomy): Bacteria > Patescibacteriota > Gracilibacteria > UBA1369 > UM-FILTER-53-11 > JACPMA01. The sequence goes on from JACPMA010000002.1 coordinate 24,811, forward strand.
AACCCTTCTTGAATTCGATGCTCAAATAAATACTGGAACGGCCAATCTGCGGCAGCTCTTTATAGTTCCAAAAACAGGAATCAGCGGCAAAATAACAAATCTGAAACTGGTCAATTCAACCACCGGAACTACTCTCGATTCTGTTGCCGATTCTGCAACGGTGCGCGGTCAAAATGCTTACTCGTTCGGATATACTTTGTCATCTGCATCTAACCTCTTATCTGTTACAACGGCTGCTACTCGACTTAAAGTAACCGGTGATGTTGTTTGCGGCAGCGCAACTGTTGAAGATCACATTATAGAAGCTGTTGATGATGTTGTTCTGCGAGAAGCAGGTGTTATAAAACAGGGAGCTCCATTTGCGCAGGTGGCGCGCAGTCTCACGGCATGTCCTGCGCCGGCAGCGCCGACAGTGAGTTATAAATGTTCAAGCGGTAAATTATATGCTGATATAGCATGGCAAACCCTTGGAAAAGGAGACAATATCAATACAGCCACCGGCTTCTGGACTGACTTTGATAATGAAGCTGTGACTGCAAATGCTTTCAGAACAGGCGCAGGCCAAAATGGCTTCTGGAACACATCTGCGAATTATACAAGCGCCGCAACATTTAGCCTTAATCAAAACAATAAAGTTGCTCCATACAGCCTAGGTGGATTCAATGAAAACGGCGGTGCGGCTCCAGGACCCCTTGCTAATTTAGCATTCAGAACAAAATACCAAACCCGCATATATTACCCGAAGACCGGCGAACATTCTGCAATAAAAGAATTTACAACGCCTGCTTCTTGCAGCGGCCAAACGCCTGCTATACCTACATTTAATCTAACTGGTTTTAGCGCTCCGGCTATCCATGGAGCTTTGGAGGCTGGTGGTTTCGGTTTTAACTCTGTTCTCAGCTCCGACGACGAATTATTTCCATACCGTCCAGCATCAGAACAAAACGAATCGGTAACGCTCTTCGGCTCATTTATTCCTCAGGCAAATGCTGCTCTGATTCAACAAATGCAGCAAATTCAGGGAGCACCGGCTCCGGTGAATCCGGTATATATATTCGATGATTTATATGTTTATGGGAATGGTGGAGAGCCTGGGAATGTCTTTATTAATGGAGAAATCGTGGCTGCACCCGGACGAGATGCTATAAATCTCGGTTCAAATGTTCTTCTTACAGGAAATCTCACAGTTGCTGGAAACGTTCAAGCAGCAAACCTTACTGTATCCAATGGTCTGACATTCAACGGTGGAAATCTTGTAGTTGGCAACGGAGATTTGAGCGTCAGTGGAAATGTAACCGCCGCAACAATCGGAGCCTATTATATGCTCGAGGCGACTTCGCAGTCTGCATCGACAGGAGAGAAATCATCCCAAGTGAAATGCGGAACCGGAGACATAATCGTTTCATGCAATGGAAATATTTCCAGTACTGAAATACTTACAGGAACACTCATTGGGGGTGGTAACACATGTAGTACTTTCGGAAAACAAACATCTGCATCGCGAAAAGTAATCCAAACTCAAGCCATTTGTTTCAATCCTGACAGAAGTGCGCCATCGGAATCCGTAGGCAACAAAACGGATTTATAAAAGGAAGGATTTTATGCAAATGCAAGAAAGGCTCGCCAAACAGCGGGCCTTTTTATTGCTGTTTGAGAATAGCATCCACATCAAATGCGCATTTTGCCTGAAGTCTTTCATTTTTAATGTTACCGCACGCTTCAACACTTCTCGCGGCAACTGCCTGCAAATAGTAATCGCCATCCTGAAAACTCGGCGGTTCTGGAATTTGCGCCTGGCTGTTTTTCGCGGATGGCGCTGATTGCGCTTGCTGTTCATCTGCAGCCGGCTTTTGCGGCGTTTGTTTTTTGAAAAAACCGAAGCATCCGGAGAGGAAAACGATTGAAAGTATCAGCGCGAGCAGTATTGTTTTTCTCATAGTCCGAGCTGTTTTTTGATCTCTTCAGCCTTCTTTGCATCCTCATCGGCCTTGGATGATTGTTCCTGCTTCAACTCAATATCAACCCAATCTTCGTAGTGCTGTTTAGCAAGCTTTTCGAGTTGCGGCACATGCTCATCGCCGAGCTCTGCAAATTTCCGGCGTTCCTCTTCAAAAATACGAATCAGCTCATCAACCTGGCTTTGCTTGAGTTTCGGAATTGACTCTACAATCCGAGCCTTTTCATCTTTAGTGAGAGAAATAGATCCTGCGAGAAGATGCAGAAAATACTGCTCGTCGAATTGGAGCGTATGCGGAGGAACTTTTACGCGCAACACCGGCCCGAGCATTGCACCAAGCTGAAAGTTTGCCGGTTTGCTTGGCTTAGGCGGAGGAGGCGGTGGCGTAGGCGTGCTGCCTGCACCTGGAACCGATTGCCCTGGCGGAGGAGGTGGCGGTGGTGGTGGAGGAGGAGGTGGCGGCGGCTGTGAAGAACCACCTGGGGAAAATGGATCATCCATAACTAAGGGATAGCTTACAACAAAATTTTTGAGTTGAGAAGGGCTTTTTATAGTTTATAATAGGTGGGATTTTAGGTTCTCATTCACGGGCGGTTAGCTCATTTGGTTAGAGCGCCTCGTTGACGTCGAGGAGGCAATAGGTTCGAATCCTATACCGCCCACCATGGGCGACTAGCTCAGCTGGAGCGCCTGCGGCTCTACTAATAAGCGCAGCGCGATGATCGATTTATCACAGCCACTCTTAAAAACGCAGCACATGCTATATAGGGCGACTAGCTCAGTTGGTTAGAGCGCTGTCCTCACACGACAGAGGTCACAAGTTCGAATCTTGTGTCGCCCACCAGACAGCAAGCGAATCCTAAAATAAGCCGCGAGCGTTCCCTGTCATGGAAGCGAGTGGGTTATTTTAGAGATGAGCGAAGATGTCTTTATAAATTAAGCAAATAGGCACAAAGCCCTTCCCTGCAAAGCTGCTCGTTTTATAGACATAATCAATATATCAATTTTTGTTTACTCACGTGAGTGAATTTTAATCTGCAACCCGCGTAGAAGGGCGCAACCATCGAAATGACGCATTTAAAATTTTTCTAAAATCTCTATAAAGCATTTTTGTTTACTATAAGCACAAAAATCCACTGCGGTGGATTTTTGTGTAATAAAAAGTTTAGAAAAATTTCATGTGAGTGTGATACCACTCTCTTCCGAGTTCCGGAGTGGGACTTTTCAAGTCGCATGAGCAGCCGCACACTCGGCGGGAGAATTTTTCTCCCCCACTCTGGCAATCTATGAAAATAATCCTCGACTTCCTCTTCCCTATCCGCTGCCTCGGCTGCGGAAAAAATAAAACGCATTGCTGCGAAAAATGCTTTCAGAAAATTCCACGTTTCCCAAAGGCATCAACTTTAACATCACTCATAGCTGGCGCGCCCTTCGTGGAAAATTCCCTCCTCGCAAAACTCATACATTACTTTAAATACGATGGCATACGCGACATTGGGCCGCGGCTCACAGATTTACTGCCGCCTCTCCAATTTCTTCCAAAAAGCGTTCTCATTCCCGTACCGCTACATTGGCGGCGAAAAAATATTCGCGGATTTAATCAAAGCGCCGTTTTAGCTCACGAAATAAGCAAAAAAACAGGCGCGCAAGTATGTGATTTTCTTGAACGACATCAATATACCCAACCTCAAATCGAATTGCCGAGACAGAAACGCCTCACGAATCTTCATGGCGCATTTTCTATAAAAAATAAATTCCAGCAACTCGATCCGGCCATTACGTATTTTCTAGTCGACGATGTATCCACCACCGGAACCACTATCGCAGAATGCAAAAAAATATTATTTCGCCATGGCGCAAAAGACATTCGCGGCCTGGTGATTGCCCGCACAGAGGCCTCAACAGTATAATGGCATCATGGAAGTCGCGTTGGTGCATGATTTTCTTACTCGGCTCGGCGGCGCAGAACGGGTTTTAAAAATCCTTTTGGAAATTTTTCCAAAGGCCAGCATTTATACTCTCCTTTATGATGAATTCAAAGTCGGCGCAGTTTTCCCAAAAGAAAAAATCGTAACCTCCTCGCTGGAGCGGCTTCCAGCCTTCATGCGGAAAAATCATAAATATCTTCTTCCGCTCATGCCGCGCGCGGTGGAACAATGGGATTTTTCAAAATTCGACCTCGTAATTTCTTCAAACAGCGCTTTTACTCACGGCATTCTGACGCCGGAAAAAACGCGGCATCTTTGCTATTTTCATTCTCCCATGCGTTTTGCATGGGACTGGACGCATGAATATATAAAAGAACAAAAAATTGGATTTATAAAAAGAGCGGCTAGCGCCGCTCTACTCAAAAAAATCCGCATGTGGGATCAAGCTGCGGCGGATCGGCCGGATTGCGCCATTGCAAATTCTCTCAACGTGCAGCGCCGAATCAAAAAATATTACCGACGAGATTCAACGATAATTTATCCGCCGGTCGATATCGAGCGCTTTAAAATATCGAAAACTGCGGAGGATTATTTTCTAATAATTTCCACGCTCACGCCGTATAAACGGATTGACTTGGCTATTGAACTTTTTAATAAAATCCAGCGCAGGCTAGTTATTATCGGTGACGGACCGCAGCGAGAATATCTTGAAAATATTGCCGGAGATACGATTGATTTTCTTGGGATTAAAGATGATACGACTGTGGCAGAGTATTTAAAAAATTGCCGTGCGCTAATTTTTCCCGGCGAAGAAGATTTTGGGATAACGCCGGTAGAGGCTATGGCATGCGGAAAACCCGTGCTTGCTTACGAAGAAGGCGGCGTAAAAGAATCGGTGATCGCCGGAGTCACCGGAGAATTTTTCGCAGAGCCTACGGTTGCAAGCATGGAAGACGGCCTTGCGCGGCTCATGAAAAGTACATACTTGCCTACCGCTTGCCGCCGCCAAGCCCAAAAATTCTCAAAAGAAATTTTCGTAGAAAAAATGAAAGAAATTACTTCATTTCGGCAAGCGTAACTTCAACCGTCACAACCACTTTACTCGACTTCTGCCAAAGCTTTAGCTGCACTTTATCGCCAACGGAAAAATCACGAATCAAAGACACGATGTCATTTTCTTCATCAAGCACAGTACCGTTCATTTCAAGAATAATATCTCCGCTTTTCAAACCGGCAACAGCAGCAGGACTGCCCGGAATAACAGCCGGTTCGCCTTTATCTCCATCCAGCAAAACCATCCCGCTCTCAAACGGCAGACTCATTCGCGCCTGCAAATCTTTCGTTATCGCCGCATAGCGCACGCCAACGAAAGGCCGCACAATCCGGCCGTTCTTTTTATAGCTCTTCATAGCGAAACGAATATCCTCGATCGGAATTGCAAATCCGATATTTTCAGCGCCTTGATTCACGGCAGTATTCATACCGATCACCATGCCGTTCGTGGCAAGAAGCGGCCCGCCGGAATTCCCCGGATTAATAGCCGCATCGGTTTGAATAATTTTCACCAAACGCTCGGTGAATCCCCCGCTTTGATCGCTTGCAAGAATGGCTCTGTTAAGGCCTGAAATGATCCCTTTCGTCACGCTGTTTTGCAATTCGCCAAGCGCATTTCCGATTGCGATTACAGTCTGGCCCATCATAATTTTTGAAGAATCGCCGAGCGGAAGCGCGGAAAAATTTCTTGTCGGCGCATCTGGCGTCAATTTCAAAAACGCCACGTCATTAAAAGGATCACTCGCAACAATCGCTGCATCCAATTTTGTCCCGTCGTTTAAAATCGCTTGGTAATCTGAAGTTCGATCAGCGACAACGTGCTTATTCGTCACGACCAAACCGTCATTGCGGATAATAAATCCGCTCCCTTGGCCGATCACCTGCTTTCCTTGCGACTTCAGCTCGCCGGGAACTGCGATTTTAAAACCGTTTCCGAGATCAAGCAGTTTTTCACTCGGTGCAAAAACTTCTTTGCGCTGCACAATGCTCACCACGGAAGATTGCGCGCGCTTAACTGCTTCAATTACAGCAACTTCTTCCTCTGTGAATTGCGGATAATTTTTGCGCAACTCCTCAAGCTGCTTTTTGAGCGTGAGGTGTTTTGCGACAAGGTATGCGCTCGGAAGAGCCAAGAGTAAAAAAGTGACCGCGCCAATCCAAAAAAATCGAAATCTGCGAGACATATCCAAAGACTATTATACTGAAAAAACCGCTCCATATTGCACATCAGCGCTTTTCAAATAGGCGTTTTTCGGGTATAATAAAATGATGGCTCAAACTCAACTCCAACTTGAAGATCTTATCTTGTTTTCGCGTTCTCTCACGCTTGAAGAAAAACAGGAGCTTTTAAAAAGGGTCGACACACTTGAACCTGAAAAAATCGCCAAGCTGCGGGAAATCCTGGAAAAAGAATTTAATTCATTCCAGCGGCTGGATGATTTGGCGCTTACCGCAGTCCGCGGATTTGCCGATAATTTAAAACTAATCACAGCAGAGTTGCCAATAACCCTTGCTTAACTATGGGTGCAGAAGACACGCCAAGACAAGATACGCCGGACCAAATTGCGGCGGAGATAGCCGGGGAAACCGAAAAAACCGTAAAAGAATTATCTGATCGCGGAGATATCGAAAGAGCAAAACAGTTTGTTGTGGCTTTCGGCGATATACAGGCTGCGCTCGGAAAAATTGCAAAAGCCCTCGATCGCGCAAATTTTAAAAGCGATAAAGATTATGAAAAAGCCCGCACGGCGTTTGGAGAAAAATTGGCCGGTGCGCTACAAACACTTAAAACGATGAAAGGATACGGCGCAACCGACCTTGCAATACAAGAAACACGCAATGAATTAAACAATTTAGGAGTAATTGCAGATAAAGGCCCGGCAAGTTACCCAGCGCCAGCTTTCGGTACTGGCTTTTTTAAGCCATCCCAGGTGGATTTGTGGCTCAATGACGTTGCACAAAATCCAGCGCAGGTTGCAACGGAAATGGCTGATGCGGCAAGAGACGCAGCTGTAAACGCAGAAACTGCTGGCCCTGCCGGTCCAACTGAAACGCGTGGAAGGACCATCGCTGCAGCGGAAATCAAACGGCTCAATCAGCGCACGCATGGTGCGTTCGGTATCAATACGGGGGATGAATAATCATGTGCCTGCTGTGGTATAATCCTCCCGCATGTCTCTCTACAGCAAATACCGCCCGCAGAATTTTGCCAATCTCGTAGGTCAGGATCACATCCGCCAAACGCTCCTCCATGAAATTCAGCAAGGCACGCTCACGCACGCGTATCTTTTTGCCGGACCGCGAGGAACCGGAAAAACTTCCACGGCACGGTTGATTGCAAAAGCGCTGAATTGTGAAAAAAAATCTCCAGAAGGTGAACCGTGTGAAAAGTGTGATTTCTGCAAAACGATCACTGAAGGCAGCCTCATTGATGTTATGGAGATCGATGCTGCAAGCAATCGCGGCATAGATGAAATCCGCGACCTGAAAGAAAAAATAAAATTTGCGCCTACGCGCGCGAAAACAAAAATCTACATAATCGATGAAATACATATGCTCACGAAAGAAGCTTTTAATGCCCTTTTGAAAACGCTCGAGGAACCGCCGGAAAACGTATATTTCATCGTATGCACCACGGAAATCCACAAAATTCCGGAAACGATTATTTCCCGCTGCCAACGATTCGACTTCAAACGCATCGACGTGCGCACCATTATGACGCGGTTGAGTTTTATTGCCCAAAATGAAAACATCGAATCCGAGGATGCGGCAATCGAACTGATTGCGCGACATGTTGAGGGCGGTTTGCGCGACGCTATCGGACTTTTGGAGCAGCTTGCAATTGATAAAAAACTTCTCGCTGACCATGTAAGAAGCCACCTCGGCATCACCGGCCATACAACCGTGGAAACCTTGATCGATCTTCTTGAAAAAAAAGAGCTCGCGAAGACGCTACACCTAATTAATGAAGTGCATAATGAAGGTTACGATCTCACGGCTTTTGTGCGCGAAATTCTTGAATGCCTTCGATCGCGCCTTATCACCGACATCCAGCAGGGAAAAATCGGCACCGGGCTTTGGCTGGCCATGATCGATCGATTTGAAGAAGCGCGGGACATGCTGCGATCAACCGTCATTCCGCAACTTCCGCTTGAAATTGCGGCGATAAAAATCTGCGAATCCGACACTATAATAGATAAACCGATTGCGGTTCAAAAAGGTGCTCCAACTGAAACTCCGCTCAAAATGGAAACAGACAAAGCCGCTGATGAACATGCAAAAAAAGAAGAAACTCAAACCGCGGCAAAAATAAAACAGGAATTTGAAATGGAAGCATTTAAGGGAGACATTGGCAAACATTGGCCGCGCGTCCTAGAGCACATTCAGCCGCCTTCGCTGCGGCGATCGCTCGCGGATGCCCATGTATCCGAACCGTCCGAAGGGAACATCGCTCTCAAATTCAATTCGCGGTTTCATATGGAAAAAGTTAATCTTGCTGAAAATCGCGTAAAAATTGAAAAAGCGCTCGAGCATCTCTTCGGAAAGAAATGGAAAATAACGTGTACTTTTGAAGGACAGGCAAAAGAATCTTCCTTGCCGGTACAAGAACGAAAAACCGCTCCGGCAAAAGAAAAAAAACCGGCTGCGGATATTATTGAGAAGGCGATGGAAATATTTGGGAATGATGAATGATGAATTTAAAATGACGAATAAAATCTGAATTTTAAAATTCGAATTTCGAATTTCATTCATAATTCATTATTCGTAATTCGTAATTCTCACAAACTCTTCTTCCGTAAGTATTCTTACCCCCAATTCCTTGGCGCGCGCTAATTTTGAGCCGGGTTCTTCGCCGCACACAAGATAGTCTGTTTTTGCCGAAACGTCGGACTGGATAATGCCGCCGCTGCGCTTCACGATATCTTTTATTTCTTCACGTGTGAAATTTTTCAGCGTGCCTGTAACTACGATTTTTTTGTTGCTCAAAACGGTCTTTTTCTCACTGACGTCGGAAAAAATCCTCACGCCGACTTTTCTCAGCTTCTCAAAAAAACGCTTCATTTTTTCGTCATGGAAAAAATCATACACTGATTGCGCCACAATATCTCCGAACCCTTCTATGGCGTTTATTTCATCAATCGAAAAATTATGCATGGCAAGAAAAATTTCGGTGGGTTTAATATATTTTGTTTTTCGCAGCACGAGCTCGGGTCTCGTGGGTTCCCGAGCAAGTGCTGCCAAAGGAAGGGGGGCGAGTGTCGAGGCCGAGCTTGTCGAGGCCGAGACCGAGCTCGTGGGGGAAACCTTGGTTTCCCCCAGAATAAATTTTGCGAGGTCTTGGCTCGTCCCCTCTCCGACATGCCGGATCCCGAGCGCAAAAAGAAAACGGCTCAAAGAAACTTCCTTTGCTTTTTCTATGGCCGCTATAAGATTGCCTGTTCGTTTTTCTTTAAAAAGCGGCAATTGCAGAAAATCCGCTTCGGTGAGAGTAAAAATATCAGCCGGATCAGCGAGAAAACCTTGATCGAGAAGCTGCAATACAACTTTCTCTCCAAGCCCATCAATATCAAACGCTTTTTTGCCGACAAAATGAATAAACCACTCGCGCTCTTTTGCCAAACAGCCCGGATTGATGCAGCGAGTAATGGCTTCCCCTTCGGGTTTTTCAACATGACCGTTGCAAACCGGGCATTTTTTAGGAAAATGAAATTTCTTTTCTTCGCTCGTTCGCAAATTTTTCAAAACGGAAACCACTTCCGGAATGATATCTCCGGCTTTTTGAATAATAACCGTATCGCCGACGCGTACGTCTTTTTTGCCAAGTTCGTCTTCATTATGAAGCGTGGCGCGCGAAACCGTGGAACCGGCAACAAAAACCGGTTTTAAAACCGCCACCGGCGTGAGCGCGCCGGTGCGTCCGACTTGCACGATTATATCGAGCACTTGCGTAGTGGTTTGCTCTGCCGGGAATTTGTAAGCAACCGCCCAGCGCGGCGTTTTTGCAGTAAATCCCATACGCTCCTGCAAATCTTTTTGATTCACTTTCACCACCACGCCGTCAATTTCATAAGACAATTTTTCGCGCTTTTCATGCCAATGCTTGCAAAATTTGAGTACGCCTTCTATTGAGTCCACAAGCCGAAATTCACGATTGACCGGAAGACCGAGTTGTTGAAATTTCTTTAAAATTTCTTCCTGTGTTCTTGGCGCATGATGCAGAGAATTTTTCCCAAGTTCATAAAAAAATGCCGACAAATCGCGCGATGCAACGACCGCAGGATCAAGTTGCCGAATCGTTCCGGCAGCCGCATTTCGCGGATTCGCAAACGATTCCTCGCCTTCGCGTTTCTGCTCTTTATTCATTTTTTCAAAACTTTTTTTCGACATATAAACCTCGCCGGAAACTTCCAAATCAACCGCCTCGGTGAGCTCCAATGGAATGCTCTCAATTGTCTTCACCGTATGCGTCACATCCTCCCCTTCTACACCATTTCCTCTCGTAAGAGCCCGCACAAACTTCCCTTTTTCATAATGGAGCGTGATGTTGAGTCCGTCGATTTTGAGTTCGCAAATATAGGCAATTTTTTCGTTGCGACTTGGCCCCAGTACAAATTTTCCAATACGTTCTTCCCAATCTTGCAATTCTTCCTCGGAAAAAACATCATCCAAACTTTTTTTAGGAGTAAGATGCGCGACCTTTCCAAATCTTCCCAAAAGCGCGCTTCCAACCCTTTGCGTTGGCGAATCTGGAGTGACAAATTGCGGAAATCTTGCCTCCAACTCTTTAAGTTCGCGCTTCAAAGAATCGCGAACCGCCTCTGAAACTTCAGATTTATCCAGCACAAAATACTCATAATTCAGTTTTTTGATCTGTTCCTTGAGCTTTTCGATCCGATGCTTTGCTTGAACCTCCTGCATAATTCTGGTATAATTATAAGATTAAATTACCTTATGGAACAGACCCAAATCGACCCACAAACTCAAAAGAGGCTCAATGACCCTCTGGCAAAACCAGCGGGCATCTCGCAGGAAGACCAGTCTTTCCTTGATCTTGTGGTGGCGAAGGTGGAAAAAGGCGAAATAAACCTTATGCAGCCGAGCTCGCTCATAAATAAAAAAGTCTATGACGAGCTAGGGCCGGACAAACAGGGAAAAGTTGATTTTGATGCTGTAAATCTGCTCACGACTCTGCGCAATATTTATGATTTGTGGAAAATTTATCATCAGCCAACGTTTCAAATTGAAAATCTCGTGCGTCAAGTGAGACTCACAAAAGAGCGGCTTGAGGAAATCAGCGGAGATGTATATGTGATATAAAAATCAAAAATGAAAAAACAAAATGAAAATTTTAAAATTGGTGAGGCACGATTGGTATTTGAAAAAAGCGCGCCTCCTGAAACGCTTATGTCGCGGCAGCCTGATGCGCCCGCAGAAAGCGCTGATGCTGCCCAAAATCTTTTTACTTCAATCGAGGAAGGATCTCGACGCATGGCGGATGAAAAACTCGGGCAGTCAGTTGATTGGGACGCTGTAGCTGAAAATCCGGAATCAGCTGCAGACATGGTTGGCGATCTTTCTGATTCTTGGGATAACCTCGATAAAGAATGGGATAGATTTTGTGCAGTCGTTGGTGCAATTTTCAAAATTCCAACGAAGAAAATTATTGAAATTGCAGAAGCTCGCGAACCGGCAAAGCGGGAACCGGGCGCAGCAGCCGAAGATATTCAACTGACGCCGGAGGATCTTGAACGCGATCCAAATATGACAAAGGAACAAAAACGCGCAGAGCATGCGGCCATGAAACTTGCCGAGCATCCGACATGGCAAGCGCAAATCGAAATCACGAGCCGAAAATATAATATTCCGGTTTCCACGCTCGTGACGTTTATAGAAATGGAATCGAGCTTCAATCCAAATTCGCGTCCTGGAATTGATCCAGAAACTGGAAAACCCGAAAGCTCGGCAACCGGTTTAGCCCAAGCCATGCCGTCCGGCATTGCTCACTACAAAAAATCTCAATATGAATTATTCCGGCAAGAAAATACAAATCTTGGCCTTGCGGCTATTGCGGATCTTACTGAACCTGCGACCGCCATCGACTTTATGGGCTGGCACATAGTGCAAAAAATCCGCGGCGTAAATAGAATCATCGACCGATCAGATTCGCAGCAAGGATTCCCAGACTCTTATCGTCTCACTACTAGAAGTGATGTGCGCTATCTTTACATGTCATACAACTGCGGTGAATTTGGATATCTCGTTGTGCGCAGGTATCTGGATGCTCGCGAAAATTTCGGCCCGGATGATCCGAGAACAGTTGCTTATCATAATCAATTTGATAATAAAAATACTCGTTTTCTCCTCAAAATACAGAATGGAAAAGAAGGATGGGAGCGGCGCAGTAAATATGCCGAGCGCGTTGCGCAAGTTGCGGTTGTTTATGATTTGATGAATTCCAATGCGCCGGCATTTGATTCGCCGCCGATTGCCATGAGTGCGGCGCCATCTTCCGGATACGGCGGCCGCATGCATCCGATAAAACATGAAATGGATTTCCATGGCGGAGTCGATTACCCGGCTGCGCTCGGAACTCCGGTACTCTCTGTGAAAGCCGGAACCGTGGATAAAATTGTAAAAAATGACAGAGTAAGCGGAAATTATCTTGCTATTCGGCATGCGAGCGGAATCTCAAAATATCTTCACTTATCGGCATTTACTGACGGTTTAAAAGTCGGCGATTCGGTCACTGCCGGAATGGAAATCGGAAAAGTAGGCTCCACAGGCCGCTCAACGGGGCCGCACCTCCACTTCATGTGGCAAGGCCGCGGCGGCATAACGCAAAACCCCGAAGCTTCAATCACCGCTGCCATGCAAAAACATGGCGCAACAAAAACTGCTTAACAATTTTTTATGATTTGCAGAAAATTTTCAAAATTAGGATGTCATGGTCCATTCAAACCGGCGCGGCTCGTGTGGCTTGGTCCAGGCGAAACTCCTCCAGCGCCGGCCGCCGGAGAAACACCGCCGCCACCGGAAGCAAGACCAGACGCTCCGCCGGCTGACGCAGCTGCAGCCGCGGTTGCCCAAGCTGAACGAAGTGCTCGGGTTGCGGAAAGATCTGCTGCTGGCCAGCCTGATCCGGCTGAAGCTGAAGCTGTACTGAGGCAATTAATGAATGAACTACCAATTGAAGCAAGGGAAGGCCTTGCTCCTATCACTGTTGAACAAATTGAAACCGCTTTGAAAAAATTTAATCCTGAACAACTCCTTCGTCTGGATACTGTATTAAATTCTTCAGTAACCGATCAAGAAAAATTAGATTTTCAAAAGAAATTCAGTACTGATGGGGTGCTCGACTGGAAGAAGATAATTGAACCAGATTAAAAAAAAGAGCCTACTTTACGCGATATTATCGTTATGTCAGCACTTCTTGAAACGATTCCACCTGCCACTTGGAAAAATGCTGATGAAAAGATAAATCTTTTTAAGGAAAACTTCAAAAGAATAAAACAGGCGCTCGAAAAACAACTCAATCCGCAGTATTCAGCGGACCAAGTAGATGCGCTCTTCAAAAAACCCGAGTATCAAGCAGCGTATGCCGCATTTATCAAAGACGGCGATAAAGCAAAATTCCTAGCTGCCATCACTGATGAAAAAGATAAACCAATTATCGAATGGGCCATCACAGCGCCTCCAACTATTAAAGAAAAACAAGCCGTATATGGAAAATTTAAAGATCTCATTGATAAAAAGGATCCAAGAGCTATTGGGGATGCAGTCGGCGACGGAACCATGAATTATCGCGAGGGCATGGTCGCAAAAGCCCTTCTAGATGACCTTCAAAGGGTCGCTGAATCGCAAGACAAAATTCCAGACGAACTCAAGGGGCTAGGCTTCATGGGACTCCTTGAAAAACTCATTGAGAAACTCACAAAGCTCATGGAAAAACTTACAGGACAGCTTGATAAAGCGTTTGCAAAGAAATCGAACCAGTTCGATACATCTCCGATCGGCGGTGACCAAAAATACACGCTCGAAAAACCTGGGGCAAATGAACAAGGAATAAATCTGCGCGCGGAAAAACCGGGGCAAGAAGTGAAAGCTGTGACTGCCGGAAAAGTGCTCGAAGTTGGCGCGAACTCCGTCACGCTCAAAGTCGGCGAAGGGAAAATTATCTACACCGGCCTGACTCCGTCAGTTCAAAAAGACGCTGAAATTGCGAAAGGCGCGAAACTCGGCACTATGAAAACCGACCTTTTGAATTTCCAAATGATCGGCAAGGACGACAAACAAATCGATCCTGCTCCGATGCTCGGAAATGAAAAATTCCTGAAAAAACCAGAGGCAATAGTTGAAGCGCCGGAACTCAAAGTGACTCAATCGCCCATCGCTCTCACGGGCGACAATAAACTAACTGTCAATCAATCATTTGATCAAACCGGCAAAAATGGTATTAAAATCACGGCTGCCAAAGGCACTGATGTAGTAATGATAGCTAAGGGTTTAATAACAAAATCAGAAAATGGAACTATTGAAGTAACTTATAAAGACAAAAAAATTATATTTTCTGGCCTGACGGATTTACATGCAACCGATGCGAATGCTGTCGATGCCGGGGTTAAAATCGGCGCAGTAGGCAACGACGGCGTGCTAACAATTCAGGTCACCGAAAACGACGGCAAGCAAACCAATCCGGAAACGCTTCTCTCAAGCTATTTGCCGACGCCAAATCCGGCTGCAAATCCAAATCCGGCTGCAAATCCTCCTAATCCGCCTGCGCAAGCAGGAGCTGCGTCGACAGCTACTAAATAAAAATCTATGTCTCCTCCAGCAGATACACCAGCAGCAACACCTTCTCCTTCTCCTGCTCCAGAAGCAGCGCCAGCCGCAGCTGATGCGCGCGAACAGGTGCAGCAAACAACCCGTGACGCACTTGCTGATTTACGCACAGCGATAGATCAGGAACTTCGCCGCTTTAAGACAAGAGTTGAGGACGAAGGTTCTGATTTCAAAGACTCAGACGAAGATCTCGAAAAAAGTGCTGGTTTTAAAGCTGCGCGAGATGGTCTCCGATTAATTTTTGAGAGTGATAAAAGTGATACACCAATAAATTTCAAAAATGCATGGTGGAGGGCAATGACAGAATTTATGGTCACCAAAATTAACTCGTATGAAGGCTCCTGGGGAGTTATGAAAACCATTGACGTAGAAAAAGCCTTAGAAGAACTCAATGGGTTGATCGGGAGTTTTGAGCAATGGATCGAAAAACCAGGTAATCCGCATAAAGTCGCGTATGATAAATGGAAAGCGGAGCGCGCGGGACAAGAGGCAACAGAAAATGCAGCGGAAGTAGAAACGCAACGAACACAGGCGGAGCAAGCTGCACAAGCGGCAGCTCTTGCAGCTCAAAAACAAGAACTTGGCGGCGTAGCATCGCAGCTTGAAGCGCGGCTTACCGTACTTTCACAAGCCATTGTTCCTGCTGCACTACTCAAACAAATACAGGATCTAAAAGGGCAAATCGCCGATGACGATGGAACCCATTTAGAAACCCATCGCGCGACCGCAGCGACTCTCGAACCACAAATCGCAGCGGTGGAAGCCCTAAAAGAACTCGCGGAAAATCCGGATATTCCGGAGGCACGGAAGAATGAAATCCTCGCCAAAGTTCGCGAAGGTCAAGATCCTGCACAAGCTAAAAAAGATTTAGAGGCTGCTCTCCAGGCCGGCAATCTTCCTCCGCCGGCTGACGAAGATGCTCCTATTGGAGATAGACTTCTAGGCTGGGCAGATGCTCTACCGGACGGTCCTATGAAAAAAATGGCCCTTGGTATAGCTTCGTTTTTCGCAACGCTCTGCACTGCAAAATGGATCGGCGGATGGTTCCGTGGGAGGCTTATGTCGAACCGAACGCTCGCAGAAAAATTCGGCGATGCGGAAGCTGCAAAAGCCGTAAAAGTAGAACAGGAATTCCGGCGATTCGGATTACCGGAAAATCTTGTTCCGGGTCTCGGCGGCAAAAAAACAAAAGAAGTGCTCGCGCTCATGCGCCAAAAACCAGCTGATATTACCAAAGACACAGCGCAACAACAAAAACTTGGCAGGCTTGCCGATAATATAGAGGCCAAAGGCGGCGCTGTGAGTGATGACACGCTTGTTGATTTTATGAGCAATGGAAATGTATGGAAAGACGTAGTATATCCGGGCGCAGCATTGGCTGCTGCCGGCACCGCAGCCGGAGGAGCAGCTCCCGCAGCAGCTCCAGAACCAGCCGTAGCAGAAACTCCTGATCAAAAATTTGCAAAAATCTTCGAGGGTATGACGCCTGATAAAAAAATCGCCTTAGAAAGTGCAAAAGCAAAAGAAGTAGCTGCCGGTACATTGCCAGATCTTATTAAAGACGATGATCGTGCGAAGAAAATCGCGGCAAAACTCAAGACCAATGGCGCGGATCAAATTACCGATCCAAATCAAACAGTACGGCAATTTATAGAAACGCATCTGGTGGATAAAGACTGGGCAATAGCGTAAAATAAATAAATGCTTATGGCAGACGACACAAATCCAACTTCAGGCGGAACAATTGACCTTCGCGCAGGCGGGACACAAACCGGCGGTGCTGCTGGCGGAGCGGCCAGTGCAGGCTCGGCGGCAGCGGCAGGAGCAACCGGCGCAGCAAGCGGAGCAACCGGCGGTCCTGGGCTTTTTGAAAAATTCGACATTCCAGACACGGTGAAACAGCAATATCCGGATCTCATTCCGCTCATCCTCCAGACCGAAAGCATGAACGACGATGAACGGCAGTACTGGTTTCAAATTCTGCCGATCATGACTGACGAACAAGTCGGAAAATTGCGCGAGATTTTGATGAATGAAAAAAATCAGCTCTCGGCGCTCGACAAAGAATATGAACAGGAATTAAAACGCATAAACGACAAACACGTTTCGGAATGGAAAGAATTCGAAGCGAAAGAAAAACGCAAAAAACTTCAAACCGCAGAAACCGCAACGGAAAAAACCGAAAAGGAAGAAGAAGAAACTCTGTTGAAAAAACTTCAAGGGTTATAACGTGTTACTGCGTTGTTTCTTAAGATTTTGCAGGCGCAGGATTTCTTTCTTGACCGTCACGAGGATGCGGGACCCGAAAGAGGCGAAAATCGGCGTTAAAAAAGCGAGCAGCCAGTCTCGTCGATGTGAGCTTTTAGCCGATTTTCGACCTTTCGGTCGCACCGCAGTGCAGGTCAAGAAAGAAATCCTGCGCCTGTAAAATATCAGCTTTTCTCGACCAACTTCGCCTGCACGATCAGGCGTTTTAAATTTGTCCCGATCGGCGTGCATGTGATAAGCGTAAGCTGTTCTGTGGGCGACGGTCCAAGCACATCAACGTCCTTCGGCAGTACGACTTTAATTTTATTCACTTCGTAAATATATTTTTTTTGATTGAAATAAACCACGATTCTATCGCCCATTTTCACGTCGTGCAAAAGCGCAAACACATCCTTAAACCGCCCGGGATCCCACACATAATATGATGAGTGACCTGTAATGACCACATTGCCGTTGTCGCCCGGAAGAGCCGTCCCCGGATAATGAATCACGCCATTCTTAAGCGCTTTTTGAATATCGGATTCAAGCTCCTCCCACCTTCTTGCAATTAGATTTTCGTTTTTTACGCCGACGACCGGAAGATTCTGATTGATGCGCGGAATAATAATGCGCATTTCCGTAGGATAAACTTCCAAATTCAGTGGAGGAACCGGCGTTTGCTTAAGCGCAAGGGCCGGCGTGACGCTGAATTTTTCAGGCTCATTTGGTTTCTCTGCCACAAGCCGCTCGAGCGGACTTTTATATCCTCTCCAAACATCCCAATTGTGCTTCGCAATCAGTGAAAGCGCTTGCCAATTCATAACAACATAAATCACGGCAAAAACAACGATGGAAACAAGAACAAATTGAATTTTATCCCACAAAAAAGCCCACACTTTTGCATACCGGCTACTCGAAACTGGCTGTTGCTTATTCGGCGCAGCATCAATATGCAATCGGTATACGTGCTCGCGTTTTTTGCGAAGTTTCTTTTTTTGCATAAGGTTCTAAAATAGTAGCCCCTCCAATAAGTTGTTCTCCTTTATAGAATACCGCAGCCTGACCCGCAGCAACAGCGCAAACTGGAATTTTGCAAGACACAAAAATTCGTTCATCCTTCATTTCTATTTCCGCTGGCGTCAAAACTCCGCGATGCCGAATTCTAACTTCAACCGACTGCTTGCCGCTTGGAATTTCTCCGGAAATGAATGATAATGCATCACAAACAAAAGTATCGTGATAAATATCTTCTTTTCGTCCTACAACAAGCCTATTTATACGCGGCTCAATGCGAACAACATACCAAGGCTCTCCTTCCGGCTCGTTGGAAATTCCTCCTATGCCAAGCCCTTGCCGTTGTCCGATCGTATAAAGCGGAAGGCCTTTGTGCTCGCCTATTTTACGTCCATCTAAAGCCACAATCGGCCCGGGCTTCAAAAATCCTGCTTGCAAATACCGGTGTAGAAATTCTTTCGGCGTAGCCTCTGAAAAAAAACAAAGGCCCTGACTCTGCGGCTTTTCTGCAACGCGAATAAGTCCGAATTTTTGCGCCAATTCATATACCTCTGATTTCATTAAATCGCCGAGCGGAAAAAGAATATGCTTCAGCTTTTCTTGCGAGAGATGGTACAAAAAATAAGTCTGATCTTTTCCTCGATCTTTTGGCATGAAGAGCTCATACTTTTCGGTTTGAATATTTTGAGCAACCTTTGCGTAATGGCCTGAAGCCAAAAAATCAGCTCCAAGTTCTTGAGCGCGTTTTAATAATTCTCCAAATTTTATGTGTCTGTTACATTCCACGCATGGATTCGGAGTCTGGCCGGCCGAATACGTTTCCAAAAAATAATCCACAACGCGCTGTTTAAATTCATCAACAACATTCATGACGTAAAATGGAATATCTAGCTTCGCAGATACATCTCGCGCGTCTTCCAATCCACCAAGTGTACAACATTTATTTTTAGCAGCCTCATTCTGCTCTGCTGTATCAGTCCAAAAATTGAGGTGCATACCGATGCATTCATAGCCCTGTTCCTTGAGCAGCGCAGCTGTGACTGAAGAATCCACTCCTCCGGACATCGCTACAACAACTTTTTGCTTTATTTTCTTTCGCATAGGGAAATATGGTATTATTATACAACAATTATGCCTCTTCCAACTTCCGGCATTGATCAGCTCGCTGAAGACATATTCCAAAAAATACGCGGGTATGCTCCGGATATGGATTTTAAAAAAATCCGGAGCGCGTATGAATTTGCCAAACAATCGCATCAAGGGCAGCTGCGTAAATCCGGCGAACCGTATATCATCCACCCACTCCACACGGTTCAAACGCTGACAAAATTCCGCGTTGATGAAGACACGCTCATCGCCGCTTTCCTTCACGACGTTCCGGAAGACACGCCTGTCACCGTCGCTGAAATTGAGGAAAAATTCGGGCAAAAAATCGGCTATCTTGTCGACGGCATTACCAAACTTGCAAAAGTGCATTACCGCGAGCGGATGGAGCAGCGGCAAATAGAATCGCTCAAAAAACTTTTTGTTCACAGCGCACAGGACTTGCGCGTCATTTTGATTAAACTTGCAGACCGCCTGGACAATATGCGCAGTCTGCGCTTCATCGCCAACGAAAAAAAACGCCTTCGCATCGCCCGCGAAACGCTCGAAATTTACGTTCCAATCGCAAATCTCCTCGGTATCGGAGAAATCCGGGCAGAACTCGAGGATCTCTGTTTTGAATATCTCCA